>JBKPHM010000001.1:0-72398 GCA_046729855.1 Actinomycetota bacterium
TCGATGAGGGCCGGCGTGATGATCCGATAGGCTTTGTCCGTGACTATCACCGCGTCGGCGTGGCGCCACGCCTCCCGAACCGCGGACAACAGCTCGGCCTCGCGGCGCGGCGACAGGTCGGCGGTCGTCCCGCGGTCGAACCGGATCAGGATCTGGCCGTCGGCGACGATCCGGTTCTTCGATAGCGTCTCGCGCGAGCGGTCGGTGAGAACGTCGGTGGCCGGGACGCCGCGCTGTACGAGCCCACGCCGCAGCAGTCTGCCCTCTGGGTCGTCGCCGACGGTCGACACGAACCGCACGCGCGCGCCGAGCGAGGCGGCGTTGACGGCCGCGTTCGCTGCGCCTCCGGGTGCGTCGCGCCGACCCTCGAGGGAGACGATCGGGACCGGCGCCTCGGCGCAGATCCGTCCGGCGGAGCCCTCGAGGTAAGAGTCGAGCATCGCCTCGCCGATCACCACGACCGACACGCCGGTGAACCGCTCGACGACGCGCAGCAGCTCGTTCGTCACGCGAACACCTCCAGATGTGTCCGCCCGACGGGCGCCGCCTCTGCGAACGTTGCCGTCCACTCCGCGGAGAACCGATCGATCGAGAACAACTCGCGCGCGCGCCGGCGCGCCGCACGACCCATCTCCGCGGCCAGGCTCGGATCGCGCAACAGCTCGTGCATCCGCGCGACCAGCGCGTCGACGTCCGTGTCGATGAACCCCGAGACGCCGTCCTCGATCACGACGGCCTGCTCGGTCGTCGCGAGCGCCACGATCGGCGAGCCGAGCATCATCGCCTCGCACACGGCCAGGCCGAGGCTGGTGTACCGGATGGGATTGAACGTGAACCGGTAGCGACCGACGGTGTACGGAAGCTCCGCGAGCGGGACCTCGCCGGCGCCGGCGCCGTCGCCGAACCCCATGCCGAACAGGTCGAGTGGCACCCGCGCGCGGGCGCGGTCGAACACGTCCGGTCCTGTGCGACGGCCGCGGCGGTAGAGGTTGTTCACCACCGTGACGCCGCGCTCCAGCTCGCCCGTGTACCGCGCGTCCTCCGGTACGACGACGCCGTGTCGGATCACGCGGGTCGGCGTGCGACCCGCGTCCCACATCACATCGTTGAAGTGCGTCACGTGGACGAGCAGGACGTCGGGGTCGTCGACAACGTGACGACTCGCGGCCGGGTGCTCGAGCGGCGGGTCGTGCTCCAAGTAGATCCGGGGGAGCGCGCGCTGCGACGCCGACAGGATCTCGAACTGGTCCTCGCAGTAGTTGCGCCGCGTCTGGAAGAGCACGGCGTCGAACGAACGACACGTCACCTCGTCGACGTGCACCTCGTGGACGTTGTCGGGCCACGGGAAGTTCGGGGCGCGCCCGAGGTACCCGTCGACGTCGGTCCTGCCGACGGGCAGGAACAGCTCCACGTCGGCGTGCGCGAGGTAATAGAGGTAGCTGCCGTGGATGTGCCACGTCAGGACGCGCGGACGACGCGACACGACATCACCCTTCCGGCCGGGCCGCGTGGCTCGTACCCCAACCGATGCCCTGGTACGCCCTGCGGTCACGCCGCTTCGTGCAGCGCACGCGCCCTCGGGAGGACCTCGTCCCGGTACGCGCGCAGCATCCCTTGTTGGTCCGGCCCGATGTGGTGGACGGCGACGTGATCGAACCCCGCCTCGGCGAACGCCTGGATCGCCTGAACGTGGCGGTCGACGTCGGGGCCGCACACGATCGACCCCGCGATGGTGTCCTCCGTCGCGAGCTTCGCGGCTTGCTCGAAGTGCGCGGGCAGCGGCAGCTCCTGGCTGGCCTGCCCCGGGATGACGGTCTGTGGCCACAGCCGCGTCGCCGTCCGCCTCGCGTCGGCCTCGTCGTCGGCCCAGCACACGGTGACCTTCCCGTACCGGGCGCCGTGACCGCCTGCCTCTCGATACGCGGACACCACCTCGCGGTCCGGCGACGTCGCGATCAGCCCGTCGCCCACGGTGGCAGCCAGCGAGGCCGCCTGCCCGCCCGCCGCCGCGACGACCACCGGCGGGAGCTGATCCGGCAGCGTGTAGATCCGTGCGTTGTCGACCCGATAGTGGAGGCCGCGGTACGAGGTCAGCCCGCCCTCCCACAGCTGACGGATCACGTCGATCGCCTCCTCGAGCATCTCGAGGCGCTCGTCGGCGGACGGCCATCGATCGCCGAGGATGTGCTCGTTGAGGTTCTCCCCCGACCCGACGCCGAGCGCGAACCGACCCGGCATCATCGCGGCTATTGTCGCCGCCGCCTGCGCGACGATGGCCGGGTGCATCCGGATCGTCGGGCACGTCACGCCCGTCACGAGGGCGAGCCGTTCCGTCGCCGTTGCGATCGCACCCATGACCGACCACACGAACGGGCTCTGGCCCTGCTCGTCGATCCAGGGGTGGTAGTGGTCGGAGATCATCGCGAACGCGAAGCCGGCGTCCTCGGCGGCGCGCGCGTTACGGACGAGGTCGTTCGGTGGGTGCTCCTCGGATGAAAGGAAGTAGCCGAGCTCCATCGTGGTTGCCTCCTTCGCTCGGCCCGTCAGCTACCCGCGCTGCGACGGTGTGAACCCTCACGCATCGGGTACGAACGCGGCCGTGGTGTTCGACCTCGTCGTCCCCACCGTCGGACGGCCATCGCTCGCGGCGTTGCTCGAAGCGCTCGACGCGAGCGGCCCGCCGTTCGCCGATCGGATCCTGCTGGTCGACGATCGATCCGCCCCGGCGGAGCCGCTCGAGCTCCCGACGCTCTCGCCGGACGTCGCCGCGCGGATCGAGGTCCTGTGGTCGGGCGGGAAGGGTCCGGCCGGCGCGCGCAACACCGGGTGGCGCGCCGCGACCGCGCCATGGGTGGCGTTCGTCGACGACGACGTCGTCCCCGACGCCGGGTGGCCGGTCGCGTTGATGCGGGACCTGTCCGCAGCCGGCCCGCGCCTGGCGGCGTCGCAGGGACGGTTGAGGGTCCCGCTCCCCCGATATGGCCGCCCCACCGACTGGGAACGCAACGTCGCCCGGCTCCAGGGAGCGCCGTGGATCATGGCCGACATGGCGGTGCGCAGGGATGCGCTGGCTCACATCGGCGGGTTCGACGAGCGTTTTCGCCGCGCGTACCGCGAGGACTCGGACCTGGCGCTGAGGCTCCTCGCCTCAGGCTACGAGGTTGGCATCGGACGCCGCTCCGCCACGCATCCCGTGCGCCCGGCGGACCGATGGGTCAGCGTTCGGCTCCAGGAGGGCAATGCCGACGACGTCCTAATGCGCGCGCTCCACGGGTCATGGGAGAGGCCCGCGCGCCGTGGGAGCCGACCCTGGCACGTCGCCGCGATACTGTCGTTCGCGGCGGCGATCGCGGCCGCGCTCGCTCGGCGGCCGGTCGCGGCGGCGAGCTTCGCGGGCGCCTGGGTCGGCCTCACGGCGCGGTTCGCGTGGACGCGGATCGCGCCGGGACCGAGGACCGGCGACGAGATCCTCACGATGGTCGTGACGAGCGTGGCGATCCCGTTCGCGGCGGTCGGGTGGTGGCTCGCCGGACTCGCTCGGCTCCGGTCGCGCCTGGCCGATGCCGAGCGGGCGCCGTTGCCGAAGCATCCGGACGCGGCGACGCGACCGGCCGTTGCCCCGTGAGCTCGCTCGGAGCGGCGATGCCGGTCCGGGGCGCGGAGACCCCGCCGCTGCCGCGACGGATCCAGCTGGAGGTCACTCGGTCGTGCAACCTCCGGTGCACGATGTGCCTCGTGAGCTACCGGCCGGTGCCGAACCGCACCGACGGCAGCATGGACCTCGAGACGTTCACGCGGATCGTCGACGAGCTGCCCGAGCTCGAGTCGATTCAGCTGCAGGGCCTCGGCGAGCCGCTGCTCGCACCCGACCTGTTCGCGATGATCGCCTACGCGACCGAGCGCGGCGTCCGCGTCGGGTTCAACACGAACGCGATGCTGCTCACGCCGGCGCGCGGCGAACGGCTGATCCGCGCCGGCCTTGGCTGGCTGCACGTCTCGATCGACGGCGCAACGGCCGAGACGTACGAGGCGATCCGCGGCGGTGGGCGGTTCGATCGGGTCTGCGCGAACGTCTCAGCCTTCGCGGAGACGAAGCGCCGACTGGACGCGACGAACCTCGAGCTCGAGCTCGTCTTCGTCGCGATGCGTGGGAACGTCGCGGAGCTGCCGCGTCTGGTCCGGATGGCAGCGGGCTGGGGGATCGACCGGATCCACGTCCAGAACCTGTCGCACTCGTTCGAGGACACCGATGGCCTCGCCGGCTACCGCGAGATCCAACGGTTCACCTCCGCCGAGGCCCTGTGGTCGGCGCGCGACCGGTCGCACGCGCGGGAGGCGATCGATCGCGCGTGCGACGAGGCCGCGCGGCTCGGCGTCCGCCTCCGCGTCCCGAAGCTCGCAGAGGCCGACGGCGCGCCGCGACGTCGCCGCCCCGGCACGCCCGGGTGCTTCTGGCCGTGGGAGCAGACGTACATTCACCACGACGGCCGCGTCCAGCCGTGCTGCATGATCATGGGCGAGGACCGCGCGATCGTGGGCGATGCGAAGGCAGATGGCCTCGCGGCCGTCTGGGAAGGAGAGACGTACAAACGCTTCCGCGAGCGGCTCCTCGGCGCCGACCCGCCGGAGGTCTGCGTCGGCTGCTCGCTGTACCGCGGCGTCTTCTGACCGGGCGCTAGCGAGCCGAGTCGGGCTCGGACGCCCACGGGGGCGGGTCGCTCGCCGGGAACGATTCGTCGGATGTCTCGTCGACGCGGTCGCCGGACGCCGCGGGACCCGCGCCCGTGGGCGCCGTCATGGCGGTGGGTCCGCGATCGGGCGGGGTGCCGCCGTGATCGTGCCCGTCCTTCAGGTGGGCGCGCGCGGCGTCGATCAGGGCGAGGACCACCTCGTCGTGACCCGGAGCTTCGGGCGATAGGAGCCTGAGCCGGGCGGCGGGTCCGTCGAGCGCCGCGTGCTCCCCGGGCCTCCCACGCGCCGCGTGCCGGGCCACCGCGTCGAGGATCTCGTGCACGATCGCCCGCTTCTCGTCGAAGGCGTCGCGTGCGGGCAGCTCTTCGAACCGCCGGAACGCCGTCTCCAGCTCGCGCTCACCGCCGGGTCCCGTCACCGCACCTCCCGCCATTCCCCACAGCCCGAGCGCCCACGCGCCCCGCGCACCAGGTTGCCACCTCGGTGCCGCCCAGGTACAGAGGGCGGGTGAGCTCTCCGGGACGACCCTGGTGGCGGGACGGCGTGCTGTACCAGGTCTACCCACGTTCGTTCGCCGACGCGAACGGCGACGGGCACGGCGATCTGCGCGGCCTGATCGATCGACTCGACTACCTCCAATGGCTCGGCGTCGACGGGGTGTGGCTGAATCCCATCACCCCCTCGCCGAACGCCGACTGGGGGTACGACGTGTCGGACTACACCGACGTGCACCCCGACCTCGGGACGCTCGATGACGTCGACCGCCTGATCGCCGAGGCGGGCCGGCGGGGGATTCGCGTCATCCTCGACTTCGTGCCGAACCACACGAGTGATCGCCACCCATGGTTCGTCGACGCGCGGTCCCGCCGCGAGGCGCGTCATCGGACGTGGTACGTCTGGGGCGACCCGAGGCCCGACGGCGGACCGCCGAACAACTGGGTGTCGGTCTTCGGCGGCCCGGCGTGGTCGATGGACGGAGCGACCGGTCAATACTACCTGCACAACTTCCTCCCTCAGCAGCCCGACCTTGATTGGTGGAGCGAGGAGGTACGCGAGGCGTTCGACGAGATCCTGCGGTTCTGGTTCGAGCGCGGCGTGGCGGGTTTCCGGATCGACGTCGCGCACGCGATCGTGAAGGACCGGGCCCTTCGCGACAACCTGCCGGTCACGCCCGACGACCCCGCGCGGATCAGGGGGCTCGGCCAACGACAGATCTACAACATGCATCGGCCAGAGGTCCACGACGTGCTCAGGCGATGGCGCCGGATCGCCGACGCGTACGATCCCCCGAGGATCCTCATCGGGGAGACGTGGGAGCACGACGTCTCGGTCCTGGCGACTTACTACGGCGCGCAGGAGGACGAGCTCCATCTCGCCTTCAACTTCCCGTTCGCGCTCGCCCACCTCGACGCCGTCGAGCTGCGCGCGGTCGTCGAGCAGACCGAGGCGCAGATCGGCCTGCGCGGGTGGCCCGTATGGACGGCCTCGAACCATGACATCGGCCGCCTGATGACACGCTGGTGCGACGGCGACGAGCGCAGGGCTCGATGCGCGCTCGCCTTGCTGCTGACCCTACGCGGCACGCCGTTCCTCTACTACGGCGACGAGCTCGCGCTGCCCGACGGCGAGGTCGGCCGCGAAGGGATCCGTGACCCCGTCGGGATCCGGGGGTGGCCCGAGGAACGCGGTCGGGACGGCTGCCGGACGCCGATGCCGTGGGACGCGAGCGACGGCGGCGGGTTCACGGAGCCGGGCGTGCGGCCGTGGCTGCCGATCGGCACCCCCAAAGACCAGACCGTGGCGGCCCAGCGAGACGACCCTGAATCGGTGCTGTCGTTTGTGCGGCGACTGATCGCGCTGCGACGCGACAGCGCCGACCTGCGGAGCGGGGCGTACGAGACGTTGGCCTCTCCTGCGAGGACGTGGGCCTACCGCCGCGGCGCGTCGACCGTCGTCGCCCTGAACATGTCGGAGGCCCGCACGACGATCGAGTCGGGCGGCGCGGACGTCGTGCTGTCGAGCCTCGGAGGCACCCGAGAGCGATCGTCGTGCGGCGACGTGGAGCTCGCTCCGTGGGAGGCGGTCGTCCTCCGCGCCGACCGGCGGCAGGATTCGGCCCCCGAGGCATGGGTATGAACCGACCGGACCGGCAAGGGCCGGCCCGCGACGGCGAGAGCACGCGGAGGACGAGATGCACATCGGCGAGATTGTGCGTGAGGTCGAGGTGCTGCCGGCCGCCGAACCGGTCTTCGAGCAGCCGGTCGAGGAACCGCAGGAGCCGGTGGCCGAGCCCGTCCGGGAGCCGGCCGAACGGTGATCCAGGACTTCGGCCGCGAGATTGCGGTCGGGGGGTTCCGCGGATACCGGTGGTGGCGGGCCGCGAGAGGCGGCTGGCTCGAGTCCCCCTGGTATGGACGCGCCCGCTGGGATCCCCACGAGAACCGCGCGCGCTGCCTGGTGCTGCAGCGACCACGGCGATGGATCAGGCGCCGCCAACCCGTGGACCACGCCGAGGGGCCGCCGGTCCTCGGGTGCGACTGCGGCTTCTACGGCTTGCACGACCCGCCGACGCAGGCTCCCCGAGAGACCCAGCAGATCTTCCCGTGGCAGACCAGCCCCGAGCTCTCCGGCCGCGGTCCGCTCGTCTTTGGCATCAGCGAGGCCTGGGGCCGGGTCCTGCTCGGCACGCACGGCTGGCGCAGCGAGTACTGCCGGCCGATCGCGCTGTTCATCCCGCACCACGCGACGCTCCCGTTCACCGACGAGCACGCGATCGCGGCGCGCTACCAGATCCCGGTCATCCGCGACCTCGAGGCGATGCTCGGCGAGTGGGGACCGGAGCCCTCGCCCCTGTTGCGCTCGGCCTGAGCCCTAGCACCCAACGCGGCCAAACGCCGCCCGAGACCTTTTGCGCGTCGTCAGGCCGCCGTGGCCTCAGCGACGGAGCGGTGGATCGAAAAGACCTTGTCGAGGCCCGTGATCGTCAGGACCTTGTGCACGGAGCCCTCGGGGACCACGAGCGAGAGCGAACCGTCGCGTTCGCGGATCCGCTTGAGCGCCGTCACGAGTACGCCGAGGCCGCTCGAATCCATGAACCCGACCTTCGTGAGGTCGAGGACGATCCGCTCGTGGCCATCCTCGATCATCCCGGTGACCGCCTCGCGCAGCTGTGGCGACGTATACAGGTCCACCTCGCCCTCGACAGCGAGGACGCCCCAGCCGGACCCGGTCTTGCGTTCGAGCACGAGATCGATCGGTCCCACCTCCAACGTGGCGGCCCTGGGCCGCGTTCCATGGCCGTATCTGTTCAGGGAACGACCAGTATAGGAACGTCGCGCAGATTCGAAGAGCAGGAGTGGCCGGTGCTGCGGCGACGGCCCGCGCAGCCGCTTCGATCAGCCGACGCGCTTGTCCTTGCGCTCGATCTTCAGCACGAAGGGATGCGCCTCCTCGTGCTGCCAGCAGAACGGGGACGGGTTGTACACCGACAGCACAGTGGTGCAGCCCTTCGACCCGCACCTCCGCTTCGACGCGTAGGTCTGAGAGTGGCGCCTCGGCTTCGCGACGATCCCCCGCAACGCCAGGCTCTCGCCACCGATGCTGACGTGTGCCGCCTCCATCCAGGCCCCTCCTCGTCGCTCGGGCGGACCTTCGCATGACCCGTCCCGGCCGGGTCCGCCCGCGCGGTACCCATACGCCTTGGGGGCCAAACATGAGACGGCGCGAGCGGCGGTGCGACGCCGGCACGGCGCACTCTCGCTGTGGCGGGCTCGTTCCAAACCGTTTCGCCGCAGGTACTCACGGGTAACGACCCGCCGTCCGAACCAGAGGTCCGGACGGGGGCACGGGGAGGCAGGCGGTAGGGTGGATGCGATGAAGCTGCCGACCGACTCCTCCGTCGTCGTGACGGCGCCGGCTCGCCCGGAGATGGTGCACGTGCTCCGCGCGGTCGCGTCGAGCGTCGCCGCCCGGCTGGACTTCCCCTACGACGACATCGACGACCTCCGGATCTCGATCGACGAGGCCTGCGCGCAGCTGCTCGCCGTCGGCGGGGAGGGTGACACGTTCACGCTGCGCATCACCGCCGCCGATCGCGGGGTCGAGGCGGTCGTCTCGCTCGACTCGCAGACGCCGGCGGGGTGGCCACCGCCCTCGTTCGAAGACTCCCTCGCGTGGAGGGTCCTGACGGGGCTGTCGGACGACGTCCGCTTCGAAACGCTCCCGACCGGTCCCGGGATCCGGATCCTGAAGGTCCCCGCCGTGTCGAGGGAGCGGACGTGAGCTCGAAGACGCCGGCGGAGGACCTCGAGGCCCGCGCGCGAACCGCCCAGTTGTTCGCGGAGCTGCCGGAGCACCCGGAGGCCCGCGAGGAGCTCGTTCGCGTGTACCAACCCCTCGCCGAGTACCTGGCGCGGAAGTTCACGGGCCGCGGCGAGCAGGTCGAGGACCTGATCCAGGTCGCAAGCATCGGCCTGCTGAACGCGATCGACCGGTTCGACCCGGGCCGCGACGTCCAGTTCCCGACGTACGCGGCGGTGACGATCGTCGGCGAGCTCAAGCGCCACTTCCGTGACAAGGGCTGGGCCGTCCGCGTCCCCCGCCGTCTTCAGGAAATCGGCCTGCGCGTGAACCGGGTCCTCGGGGAGCTGTGGCAGGAGCTTGGACGCTCGCCGACGGTCAAGGAGATCGCCCGCAAGCTCGAGCTGCCGGAGGAGGAGATCCTGGAGGCGATGGAAGCGATGCAGGCGTACTCGACCACATCGCTCGACGCGCCGATCGGCGAGGACGGCCTCACGCACGCCGAGCTGTTGCCGCAGGAGGACGACTCACTCGAGCTGCTCGAGGCCTGGGCCAGCGTGGGACCCAAACTCCGCGAGCTGCCCCAGCGCGAACGGCGGATCCTGTACCTGCGGTTCTTCCGCGGCCTCACGCAGACGGAGATCGCGGATCGGCTCGGGATCTCACAGATGCACGTGTCGCGGCTGTTGTCGCAGACGCTCGCGCAGCTGCGCGACTCGATCAAGCAACCCTGAACCGGGGTTCGTTCACCATGGTTCACCATGAAGGGCAGAAAGCCGGAGGGCTCGCCCTCCGGCCTTCGTGCCTGGCCTACTGACCTACTGGAAAGGGGGGCGCGATCACCCCCAGATACTGACGCCGCCGGGGCCCACGAGGAGCCCGACGATGATGAGCACGATCCCCGCAAGCACCGCGCCCCGGACGAGCGACACGATGCCGGCGATTACGAGGATCACCGCGAGGATCCAGAGCAACGTGGCGGCGCCCCCGCTCAGCTCCTGAGCGAGAAACATGTTCCCTCCTTCCAACGTCTACGGCCAATGACGCGTCGCGTCAGTCCATGAACAGCGGGATCAGGTACCACGCGATGAACGCGAGGATCGCGAGGACGATGATCACGATCGCCGTGTACTTGATGGCCGCGTAGCCGACCAGCCCGTTGCCCTCCGGCTCGTGCGGCGGTGCGTCGTGCGAATGGTCGTAGCCTGCCATCACGACCTCCTTTCCACGCCTTTGCGTTCCCCGTGCCGCCTTGTGTCAAACGCAGGAAGCGGTGCGGTGCAACGACTACGCCGGCCGGCGCTTGCCGTCGTCGCGGTTGCCCTTGACACGCTCCGGCGTGCCACGCTCAGGCCCACCTTCGTTCACATCGGCCGTGGCGGGCGATTCGGACACGTCCTCGAGCACCTGCCCGACCGCGCGCTTCGAGGCGTCCTGGAGCGCGATGTCCCCGAGCGCGACGATGCCCACGAGCCGGTCGTCCTTCATCACCGGGAGTCGGCGGACCTGGTGCTCGGCCATGAGGTCGCGCGCGTCGCTGATGTTCATGTCCGGCGTCGCGCTCACGACCGCGCGCGTCGCGATGTCCGCGAGTTTGACGGCGTTCGGGTCCTCGCGGTCGGCGATCACGCGGGTCACGAGATCACGATCGGTGACGAGCCCGATCACCTCGCCGCCGTCGCCGACGACGGGCACGACTCCGATGTCGAAGTTGCGCATCAGCCCGGCCGCGTCCGCTGCGGTCATGTCGGGCTTCGCGGTCTTGAGCTCCTCGGTCATGACATGACGAACCAGGATCATCGGGACCTCCTCGTCGGATCGGCTCCTCGATCGGCCCGTGCTCAGCCTCGCCGTCGGGATACCCATGCCGCCCGGCAGGAAACGACGACGGTTTGCGGCCGTTGGCCCCCGGGTAGGCGAGGGTGTTCGCCCACGGATCGAGACGTCCGGACCGAGATCCGGACGATCGGTCGAGTGTCGGAGGGTCGATGATCGAGCGGAGCGCGAACGTCGTGTGGGACGGAGACCTGCACTCGGGTCAGGGCCGGCTCACCACGAAGACCAGTGAGGTCCTCGTGTCGATGCCCGTGACCTTCGCGTCGCGCGTCGAGGACGCACACGGACGCACCAGCCCCGAGGAGCTCCTCGCCGCCGCCCACGCGACCTGCTTCGCGATGGCGCTCGCGGACGCCCTGGCCGAGGCTGGCACGCCGTCCGAGCAGCTCGAGGTGGAAGCGACGTGCGGGCTGGAGCACACCGACGCCGGGCTCCGGATCGCGTCGATGCGGCTGGCCGCGGTCGCGCGCTACGCGGGCGACGATGCGTCGCTTCGCGAGGCAGCGAGGATCGCGCAGGAGCGCTGCCCCGTTTCGAACGCCCTGCGCGGCAACGTCGACATCGCGGTCGATGCGCGACGGCTCGACGGGCAGCCCGCGCCCTCGGAGCGGGCGACCGACCCGACCCGACCCGCCGAGGTCTGACCGCCGGTCTGACGCCGAGATCCCGGCGCGCGTTCCCGCCGGCGTGGCCCGACAAACGCTGCGGCGCACCGAGGCGTTTGTGCGCGAGGACCGGCGGGAAACCGCTTGACGGACCCGATAGACGGAGGTGACGCATGGCCGACATGGCGCAGCGCTACGTGCCTCCGGCTCCGTCCGGCACGGTGACTACGACGACCGAGGCCGCGGAGCTGGAGGAGACGGCGCGCGAGAAGACGCAGGAACTGAAGGAAACCGCCAGGGAGCGCTCCACCGAGTTGACGACGAAGGCACGGACATGGATGAACGAGGAGGCCGATCAGCGCTCGTCGGCGCTCGGATCGCAGGCCCGGACGATCGCGAACGCGATGCGTGAGACATCAAGCCGGCTTCGCGAGGAGGGCCAGGAGCAGCCGGCCCGCTTCACGCAATTGACGGCCGACCGGATCGAGCAGCTCGCGACCTACCTCACTGACGCCGATGGCGAGCGCCTGATCAACGACGTGACGGAGACGGCTCGACGTCAGCCGTGGCTCTTCGCAGCCGGCGGCTTGGCGCTCGGTTTCGCCGCGTCGAGGTTCATCAAGGCGTCGGGCGGCTCGAGCCGCAATACGTACCGCGCGTACGGGCCCTCGTCCGGCTCGACGGTGGAGGGGCGGACAGGCATGACCGCCCGAATCGAGGCCGAGGCCTAGGGGGTCGAGATGGCCGAACCGATGAGAACGGACGACCCTCGTTGGGAGTCGCTCGGCGAATTGGTCAAGCGGCTCGCCGAACAGACATCCCGGCTCGTGCATCAGGAGTTCCGTCTGGCCCGCGCCGAGATGACGGACAAAGCGCGGGCGTACGGACGCGGTGTGGGGATGATCGGCGCCGCGGCCGTCACCGGGCTCCTTGCCGGGTTCGCGCTGACGCTGTGCTTCATCTATCTGCTGCGGCTCGCGATGCCACTGTGGGCAGCCGCGCTGATCGTGACGGTCGTCTACGGGGTCGTCGCGTTCGCGCTGTTCAAGGCGGGCAAGCAGCGGGTCGACGAGGCTACGCCACCCGTCCCGGACGAGACGATGGAAAACGTGAAGGAGGACGTCGAATGGCTGAAGACCAGAACACGATCCGACGCGAGATAGAGGAGACCCGCGATGAGATGGCCGAGACGATCGACGCCATCGGCTACAAGGCCGACGTCCCGGCCCGGACGCGTGATCGCGTGACGGCCGTTCGCGAGAACGTCGCCGAGAGGACCGACAGCGTCCTGTCGTCCGTGAAGCGAGCGGCCCAGCGCCTTACGGGAGGAGCGAGGGACACGATGGGGCAGACCGGATCCACGCTTCAGGACAGCACTTCGGAGATGTCGGGCAAGGCGCGCGAGGGCATGGAGCGAGGCGTGCGCATCGCGGAGGACAACCCCCTCGTTCTGGTGCTGGGCGCCGTGGCGGCCGGGTTCCTCATCGGCTCGATGCTCCCCAAGACGCGGATCGAGCAGGCCAAGATCGGTCCCAGCGCCGAGCGCGTCCGCAGCGAGGCGCTGGCGAAGGGCGAGGAGGCGGTCGAGCGCGTCGGCGAGCGGGCCAAGACCGTCGTGGACCAGACCGCGGATCGAGCCAGCTCGGCGCTGGATGAGGCGCGATCGACCGGACCGACCGCGGCGACCGGCACCTACGGCACGACCCGCACGGTCGAGTAGGTAGCAGCGGCGGGGCTGCGGTCGAACGAGAACACGGCGTACGGCTGTCGCAGCACCGGCATCGCGACGTTGCGGACGTTGACCCCCCCGGGGGTCAGGCCCTTCTCGCTGCCGTGATGCGCGTGACCGTGGAGCGCGAGGTCCGCGCCCGCGTCATCGACCGCCTCGGCGAGCAGGTAGGTGCCGAGGAACGGGAAGATCTCCGGCGGCTCGCCCTGGAGCGTCTCCCGAACCGGCGAGTAGTGGGTGAGGGCGATCCGTACGTCGGCGTCACGCACCTCGACGAGCGCTCGCTCGAGGCGCTCGGCCAGCTCGCGTGAGTGCCGGATGAACGCCTTCATCTCGGGCTCGCCGAACTCCGTCCCGGAGGACCCGGTGAACCCGCCGCCGAAGCCCTTCGCGCCCGCGACGCCCAGGGACTGGCCTTCGATCTCCAGCACGACGTTCTCGCCCTCGAGGACCCTCACGCCGGCGCGCTCGAGGATCGCGCGCACGTCGTCCTGCCGGTCGGAGTGGTAGTCGTGGTTGCCGAGAACGGCCACGACCGGGATGCCGATGGAGCTGATCTCGTCCGCCAGGACGTCTGCCTCCGCCGGATCGCCGGACTTGGTCAGATCTCCGGCGAGCAAGAGCACGTCGGCGTCACGCCCGACGTTCTCCAGGCAGGGCCGTAGCGTCCCGGAGGAATCCGGGCCGAAGTGGACGTCACCCGTCGCGGCGATCCGGATCACGCGATCTCCTCCGTGCGAGGCCGGTTCGGGACGAAGTTCGCGACGACGGTCGTCTGGTCGTCGACGACGACGTCTGGGTAGAGCTCCATCACCACCACCGGGATCGCGCGCTTGCGTTCCTCGGTCGGCACGTCGCCGGTGATCACCACACGTCCGGCGACCACGGTGACGCGGAGCTCCGGCTCGTTGACGCGCGGATCGCCCGCCAGGGCCTGGTGGATGTGTTCCTGCGTGTAGACGTCGGGCATCGACCCACCTTCCTCGTCCTTCACCGCGATCCTCGCCGCCGGTGTCCGTCTCGCGAATCGCGGGGATGCAGAGTGAGCCGGTTCGCCCCGGAGCGATCCACGCGTCGACCCGGCCCCACGGCGCCGCCTTCGCGGGGCACGTACCCGCAGCCTCATCGGGTGAAACGACGCGTCAAGCGGCGACGGCCGTCTCCTCGGCGCGACCATCCACGAGCTCGAGGACCGCCGCCTCGAGCTGTGCCTGCGCCTCGGGATCGAACGGTCCTTCGTCGGCGGATGCGTCCGCGATCACTCCCGCGATCGTCGTGCCCTCGAGGAACCGGTCGAGGACGCGCGGGTCGATGTAGGAGGTGCGGGCGACGGCCGGCGTGTTACCGAGATAGCCGGCGACCTCCTTCACCGCTGCCGACATCGCGCGTCTGCGCGCGGTGAGCGACGTGGCGTCGGCGCGAGCCGCGAGCGCCATCGCCGCCAGCACGGTCGCATGCCAGGTCCGAAAGTCCTTCGCGGTGAACCCTTCGCCGGCGATGTCCTTGAGGTACTGGTTGATGTCCGACGAACGCACGTCGCGCCACCCGTCGTCGTCCTCGTAGGCGAGCAACTCGTCGCCACCGCCGCGGCGGGACACGAGCGGCCGGAGCACGTTTTTCACGTCCGGATCGCGGACCGACACCACGCGGCGCTTCCCGGCCTTGGCGGCGTAGTCGAACCAGAGCTCGTCTCCGTCGATCCGCACGTGCCGCCTCAATAGTGTGGCGAGCCCAAACGAGCCGTTGCGACCGGCGTACTCCTCCGAGCCGACCCGGAAGTAGCCTCGATCGAGAAGCCGGACCGCGCACGCGAGCACGCGCTCGCGCGGCAAGCCGGGGAGTGCGAGGTCGCGGGCAACCGCCTCGCGGAGCTGCGGGAGCGTCGACGCGAACCCGTGCATCCGACGGAACTTCTGCCGGTCGCGCCACTCACGCCACCGAGGGTGGTACAGGTACTGGCGCCTGCCCGCCGCGTCCGTCCCGGCAGCTTGCAGGTGGCCCCACGGATCGGGGCAGATCCACACGTCCCTCCACGCCGGCGGGATCACGAGCGCCCGGATGCGCCGGAGCGTCTCAGGGTCGCGGATCGGGCGCGCCTGCGCGTCGAGATAGCCGAACCCCCTGCCGCGTCCGCGGCGCGTGTATCCGGGGTCGGTGCACTGGACACGGTGGATCCGTGGCACGGGTCGGCCGCTCCTCTCGATGCCTGGCTCGGTCCTCGACTCGGTCGTTCGGCGCTGCTCCTTCCCGACGCGACCTTCCGGTACACGTCTCCCGCGCGTCGACGGCCGGCGCCGAGATCCGCCTATCCCCCGGCGCGGGGCCCGGTGGGGCCGTCGCGCCGGCTCCGCCGCCGCGACGGCGCCGCGCGGATCGGCTCGCGGTCGCCCTTCGGGAAGTGCGGCGGCCACGGGGCGTCCTCCAGCCCCGCGGCCTCGTCGCGGTCGGCGAGCTCGAGCAAAGGCTCGATCGAGAACGCCCGATCGTCGATGCCTGTGTGCGGGTCGCCGCGCCCTCGCAGCCGCGAGGGTACCGTCGCGATCGTCAGGTCCTCGGGTTCGGCGTCCGGGACCTCGTCCCACGCGAGCGGCGTCGAGACGCGGGCGTCGGACACCGGCCGCACCGAGTACGCGGACGCCGTGGTCCGGTCCCGTGCGTTCTGGTTGTAGTCCAGGAACACGCCGTGGCGCTCCTCCTTCCACCACGCCGTCGTCGCGTCGGGGTGACGTCGCTCGACCTCACGCGCGAGCGCGACCGCGGCGCGCCGGACCGTCGTGAACCCCCAGCGAGGCTCGATCCGAACGAGCAGGTGCATTCCGCGCTTGCCCGACGTCTTGACGAACGCCTCGATCTGGAACCCGGCGAGCACGTCGTGGCACGCGAGCGCGACCCGGCGGACCGCCTCCCACCCCGTCTCGGGCGTCGGGTCGAGATCGACGCGGAGCTCGTCCGGACGATCGACGTCGTGGCGCCGCACGGGCCACGGGTTGACGTCGACGCAGCCGAGGTTCGTCTGCCACACGAGGTGCGCGACGTCCTCGACCACGAGCATCTGCGCCGTGCGACCGCTGGGGAACGTCACCGTCGCCGTCGCCAGCCAGTCCGGGCGATGGTCGGGGACGCGCTTCTGGTAAAAGACGGTGTCCGCGTCGACGCCGTCGGGGAACCGGAGCAAGCTGCACGGCCGGTCGCGGCACCCGACCAGCACACCTGTCGCGACGTCGAGGTAGTACCGCGCCAGGTCCATCTTGGTGATGCCGAGCTTCGGGAAGAAGACCTTGCCCGGGTTCGTGACGCGGACGTCTCGCCCGTCGACGGTCAGAGTCTCGGCGCTCGTCGGCGACATCGTGCGATGGTCGACGACCGCCGCCCGTCGGTCAACGGCGGTCAGTCCGCGTCGTTGCCCTTCCCGTCGTCGTGCCCGTACGCGTGGCCGTTGCCCTGCCCGTGACCGTTGCCCGGGCCGCCTCCCGGCCTGGCGTCCGTGGACGCCCCCTCCTCGCGGGCCGCTTCGCTCCCGGCCTCGCCCTCGCCGGTGAGCGGCTCCGCCGATAAGCCGACGCGTGCCTCGACGCCGGTCGGCGTCCCAGTGGCGGCGCCGGGACCGCGCGCGCCGGATGTCGCCGCGACCAGGACCGAAACGACCAGGAGCACCCCAAGCATCGCGGCGGCCACCCACAGCCAGCCGGATCCGCTCTTTGGGGGCGGCGCGGGCACCACCCCCGGACCCAGGACCGCGGTGCCTCCCGCCACATCGCCGGTCGATACCGCGAGCGCCGATGTGGTCGATCTGTCGTCCGCGCCGCCGCCCTCGGTGCGCAGCCGGACGGCCAGCGCCTGGGCCGATGGGCGCTCACGCGCGTCCTTCCGGGTCGCCCGATCGACGATCGCCGCGACGGAGGGGGGCAGCGACGGGACGAAGCGCGAGACGGGCGGTGCGACCTCGTACGCGTGCGCGGCCGCGACCGCGAACGGCGACGGCCCCTCGAATGGCGGGCGGCCTGCCAGCATCTCGTACAGCACCATGCCAAGCGAGTACACGTCCGACGCCGGCCCTCCCGAGCCGCCCGTCGCCTGCTCGGGTGAGATGTACCGCGCCGTCGCCATCACCGTCCCGGTGTCGGTGATCGGGTCGAACCACGACGCGTCCGCGATCCCGAAGTCCATGACCTTGACATGACCGCCGTCGGCGAGCATCACGTTTCCGGGCTTCACGTCGCGGTGCACGATGCTCTCCGCGTGGGCTGCGGCGAGCGCCTCGGCAACCTGCGCCGCGACGTCGAGCGCCTCGCCGACCGGCAGGCGACCTCGCTCGTCGAGCACCTCCCGCACGGTCCGGCCTTGCACGAGCTCCATCACGATGAACGGGCACCCCTGCTCCTCGCCGTAGTCGAAGACGGCGGCGATGTTCGGGTGGGCGAGCCGACCCGCCGCCTGGGCCTCACGGTAGAAGCGCGCGGCGACGGTCTCGTCGTCGCACAGTGACGGCGACAGGATCTTGACGGCGACGCGTCGGTGCAGGACCAGGTCGTCGGCCTCCCAGACCGTCCCCATGCCTCCCGACCCGATCCGCCGAAGCGGGCGATAACGACCCCCGAGGGTCTTCGCTCCGAGGAGACTGGTGCCCAACGTGTTCGCGCCCATTCCGCTGGTCATCCGCAGCGTTCCCGCAGGTCCGGACCGGCAAACGACCGGGTCGTTTCGCGCGTCGGTCGGCTGGGAACGACCCGAGCGTCGTGGGGGAGCCGCAGCGCGGAGATGCCGCCCGTCGGGCCCGAGGCCCGATCACCTGCCCCGTGTGCGGACGCGGGACGCTCGTCGACATGGCCTATGACGCCGGGACCGGGGATCGAGTCCCGGGCGAACGGCCGATGCAGCTCGCGGACTCGAGCGAGGTCGACGTCTACAGCTGCGGGCACGAGGTCGTCGGCGAGTCACTCGCCCGCGCCGACGAGCCGTTGGATGTGGAGACCCGCACGTCCGACGAGCCCGTCGAACCGACGGACGAGGGGCCGCGGACGCGTCGCGTCGTCGGAGACGAGCGGTGAGCCTGGCGGCCGACCGCGTCCCGGCCTATGGCGCTCGGGGCGAGCTGGACGACTACTTCCGCGAGGCCGCCCGCGAGCGCCTGCTGACCGCCGCGGACGAGCGGCACCTCGCGCAGACGATCGAACGCGGCCGCGACGCCGAGCGGATCCTGGCGCGCGGAGCACGCCGGGCCGAGGTCGACCGGGCGCGCCGCGACGTCCTCGCCGCCCACGAGGCGCGGAACCGGTTCGTCCGCGCGAACCTGCGCCTGGTTATCTCGATCGCCAGGACGTACTACCGCGGGACGATCCCGCTCTCGGACCTGATCCAGGAGGGAAACATCGGGCTGATGCGCGCCGTCGAGCTGTTCGACTGGCGCCGCGGGCTGAAGTTCTCCACCTACGCCACGTGGTGGATCCGCCAGGCGATCGGGCGCGCGATCCAGCAGCAGGCAACGATCCGCCTGCCCGCGCGGGTGCACGAGCGTCTCCGCCACCTCGAGCGCGCGCGGAGGGCGCTCCGCCACGACGGCCGTCCCGAGCCGACCGCTGACGAGTTGGCGGCCGCATCGGGGCTGCGCCCGGACGACGTGCGTCAGTTGTTGCGGTTCGAGCGGCTGCAGCCGGTGTCGCTCGACGCGCCGGTCCTCGCCGACTCGCCGCCGCTCGTCGAGATGCTCGA
Organism: Actinomycetota bacterium; assembly: GCA_046729855.1. GTDB lineage: Bacteria > Actinomycetota > UBA4738 > UBA4738 > HRBIN12 > DATHSY01. The sequence goes on from JBKPHM010000001.1 coordinate 18,871, forward strand.
CGCCGACACGACCGGCGTCGACGACCCGCAGAGGATGGTCGTCGAGGCGGCGCCGGTGCGAGCGCTCACACGGGCGCTCGCCGACGTGCTTGAGGAGCGCGAGCGCGCGGTGATCGCGCTGCGGTTCGGGCTCGACGGCGGGCGGCGGCTGTCGCTCGAGCAGGCCGGACGCGAGCTCGGGCTGTCGCGCGAGTGGATCCGCCAGACCGAAAAGGCGGCGATGGGCAAGCTTCGCGACTCGTTGTCCCCGTTCGATCCGAACGAGAACTGACGGCCGTTAGCTCGCCCGCGGCTTCGCCTCGAACCGGCCGAAGATCGCGACGAGCGCGGCCAGGATGATCCCGGGTACGACGAGCCACAGCGGCCGCTCGAGCCACCATCGCGCGGTGCTGTCGGCCTGGTGCCCAAACCCGAGCGGCCAGAGGAACAGGATCGCGATCAGGTACGCCGTCATGTGCCACAGGAAGAGCGTCATGATGATCGAGTTCAGGAAGATCGTGACCTTCCACGGACCCGGTCGTTCGAGCCACCGCGCAAGCGTCGGACGGAGCAGCATCACCGCCCCGATCGACCAGATCCCCCCGAGGAGGAAGCAAACGGTCGGCGGGTACGCGTTCGATACCCGTTCGACGTCGGTGCCGAGCAAGCTCTTCGGATAGTGACCGATCCCCGGGAACCAGTCGAAGCGCACGTCGCCGAACGGCGTGAAGATCAGATCGTTCGTCAGCAGCACCAGCCCAACGAGACCGGCGATCACCATCGCCGAGTAGAGCTGTTTCGGCGAGTGCGCGAACGAGCCGTCGGCATAGCGGTGCCCCATCTGGTGCGCGAACAACAGGACGAACGCGACGTTCAACCAGCGCACCGGCGGCAGCTGCAGGCCGAAGCCGGCGATGTCGACGAGGACGGCGCCGACAACCATCGCGATCGGGACGGCGTCGCCGAAGCGGCGATCCAGCCACACCGTGAGCGGTGCGATCGCCACGACGACCAGGTACACGGCCAGGAACCAGAGCGGCCCAAACGGGACCGTCGCGCCCGGCGGACGCATTCCACGCAGCAGCGTCGTGTCGTTCCACAGGCGCGGGCCGGTCGGAGCGCCGATGTCGAGGAGGTGCAGCACGACCTGCGCGACGGCCCAGACGCCGAGGAACACCAGCGACGGACGCAGCAAGCGCTCGAGCCGGCTGCGCACGAAGGCCCCCGCTGACGCGTCGCGGCGGCGGAACGAGGCGAGCGCCGTCGCGTTCGCGAACCCGCCGACGAAGAAGAAGATCGGCATCACCTGAAAGAACCACGTAGCGAGCCAGAGCCCGCTCGTGACGCCGACGGCGCTCGTCGTGCCGATCACGCCCCGTCGCCAGTAGATCATGCCGATGAACCAGTGGCCGACGACCACGGCGACGATCGACGCCGCCCGGAGGAAGTCCATCGTCCGGTCCCGGGACGCGGGCGTCGCCTGGACCAGGTCGTCGAGTCGCGGCCGCTCGGCCATCGGCTACATGGTCGCGCCGTCCGACATGTCGGCGCGAGTGTAGTCCGTCATGATGTGCGGCCGTGGGAGACGACTTCCGTTCGCCGCTGTCGCCCGACGCGAACGCCGGGCTCGTCGCGTTGGTCACCGGTGGCGGCACGGGAATCGGACGCGCGACCGCGACGGAGCTTGCGCGGACGGGCGCTCGCGTCGCGATCTGCGGCCGCCGTCCCGAACCGCTGAGGGACGCGGCAACGTCGATCCGGGAGCGCGGCGGCGAGTGCCTCGCGATTCCGACGGACGTCCGCGAGCAGGAGCAGGTCGCGGCGATGCTCGACGCGGTAATGGAGCGGTTCGGGCGCGTGGACGTCCTTGTGAACGGCGCGGGTGGCCAGTTCATCGCGACGCCGGAGGACATCTCTCCGAAGGGTTGGCGCGCCGTGCACCGGTTGAACGTCGACGCGACGTGGGACGTGACGCGGTCCACCGCGGAGCGTTCGATGATCCCGAACGGTGACGGGTTGATCGTGTTCATCGGGTTCAGCCCGCGGCGCGGGATGCCGTTCATGGTGCACTCGGCCGCCGCGCGGGCAGCGCTCGAGAACCTGGCCGGCGGCCTCGCGATCGAGTGGAGCCGGTACGGGATCCGGTCGGTGTGCGTCGCCTGCGGCGCGATCGACACGGAGGGGTTCCGCGCCTATGGCGAGGGATGGATCGAGGAGGCCCGCCGCACGGTGCCGCTCGGCCGGCTTGGGCTCCCCGAGGAGGTCGCGAGCCTGATCGCGTTCCTCGCGTCGCCGGGCGGCCACTACATCACCGGGACGACGCTCGTGGTGGACGGCGGCGTCGACGCATGGGGGCTCGGCATGTCGCCGCCGGCCCCGAGAGCGTGACCGCGTTCAGCGCCGCGTCCGGAACGCCTCCGTCGTCCCGAGGTGCTCGGGCGTCTGTGCGAGGGCGGCGTACGCCAGTCGTTCGATGAGGATCGCGGCGTCGCGCGACGCTTCGGCGGCCGCGTCGATCGCTCGCTTCGCGAACTCCGCCGCCACTGGTGGGAGGGCGGCGAGCTCGCCGGCGATCGCCAGTGCGCGGTCGACCAGCGCCTCGGGAGCGACGACCTCCGAGACCACGCCGAAGCGCAGCGCCTCGTCGGTCGAAAACCGGCGGCGCCACAGCACGAGTTCCTTCGCGCGGGCGGGACCGACGGCGCGGACGAGCCGCAGCGTCCCGCCGGACGACGGCACGATCCCGATCGCGACCTCTGGAAGCCCGAACACTGCGTTATCGGCGGCGATTCGCAGGTCGCACGCCAGCGCCATCTCGAACCCGCCGCCCAGACAGTAGCCGTGGATCGCGGCGACGGTCGGCTGCGGCAGCGCGGCGAGGCGCTCGTAGACGTCTCCCGTGTCGCGGTAATAGCGAGCGACGGCGGCGGGCGTCTGATCCCCCATCTCCGTCACGTCGGCGCCGGCACTGAACGCACCGCCGGCGCCGGAGAGCATCGCCGCGCGGGACGTCGTCACCTCGTCGGACGAGAGCGCCACGGCGAGGTCGCGTTCGAGTGCCGTCGACAGCGCGTTCAGCTTGTCGGGGCGGTTGAGCGTAAGGACCGCGACGTCGCCGTCGCGGCGCACATCGACGAGCGCCATGCGCGAAGTATGCCCGACGCCCGGCGCGCCCGCTCAGCCGAACGCGATCACGGTCCGGCGGTCCTCGCCGGCCTCGAACCACCCGAGGGCGTCGTTGACCCCGTCGAGCGCGATCGTCCGACCGATCATCTCCGCCACACGGAGCGATCCACTGCGAACGAGCTCCGCGATGATCGGAAAGTCGCGCGGCGGGACGCACGAGCCGTACCACGAGCCGGTGATCGTCCGCTCCTCCATCGTGACCGACAGCGCATCGAACCTCGCGGCGACATCGGGCTTCGCCATCCCGATCAGGACGGCGGTGCCGCCCGGCTCGGTCAGCCGCGTCGCGAGCTCGACCGTGCCGGTGTGACCCAGGCACTCGAACACGTAGGCCGCGCCGCCGCCGAGAACCTCGCGTACTGCGGTCTCCGTCCCGGCCGCGCCCGCGAGCACGGTCTCGTGCGCGCCCAGCGAATGCGCGAGCTCGAGCTTCGACGGCACACGATCGACGGCCACGATCGGCGACGCCCCCGCGATCCGCGCCGACTGGACGACGGATGACCCGACGCCGCCGCACCCAATCACGACGACGGATCGGCCGGGGCGGACCCGAGCCGTGTTCACCACGGCCCCGAAGCCGGTCGTCACGGCGCATCCGATCAGCGCGACCTGATCGAGCGGAATCGACGGATCGACCTTGATGGCCGTGCGTGCCGGGACGATCGCCATCTCGGCGAACGACGAGGGGACGTTGTGGTGGACCGTGACTTCGCCGACGCGATAGCGAGACGTCCCGTCGCCCATCAGCCCGGCGTCGAAGCTGGCCATCCCCTCGCACAGGCTCGGCCGGCCCGCGGCGCACCGCCGGCAGGTCCCGCAGTACGGGAGCCACGACAGCACGACGTGGTCGCCGGGAGCGAGACCGTCCACGCCCCGCCCCAGCTCCTCCACGATGGCCGAGCCCTCGTGGCCGAGGATCACCGGCAGCGGATGCCGGTGGATCCCCTGGACCGTGTGCCAGTCGGACCGGCACACCCCCGAGGCGGCCATGCGGACCAGGACCTCGCCGGCCCGCGGCGCGTCGACGGCGACGTCCTCGATCGCGAGCGACTCACCGAACGCGTACAGGACCGCGGCGCGCACGGCGGGAGTATGACGGACGGGACGCCCGGCAACCGCGTGCCCACGGGCGCCGTACGGTAGCGCCATGACCCACACGGCCGTGCGCGCCGTCGAACGCGGACTCACGCTGCGCCACTTCGCCGCGTACCTCCCGGCTGATCCGGCCCCGCCGCCGCCGGCGCTGGACCTGGGGCGCGCCCGCGATCGGCGGGCGCTCGTCGCATGGCTCCGGTCGTGGGGATGCCGACACCTTCGCGTCGCGGACGATGCGCGATCCGAACGCGCCGTCGCGAAATGGGCAGGGCGATGGGTCCCGCGGCTGCCGCACGCCGCGCTCGTCCACCTCGACGCGCGCGACCGCGAGACAGCGGTGGACGCGTTCGACGCGCTGTCCGGGTCGCTGGCGGCCTTCAGCGACCGCGGCGGGCGGCCGGTCGCCGTAACGTTCGGCGCGACGGCCACCGCGAAGGCGCTCTACGCGCTCAGGCCGGCCACGTTCCCTCCGTGGGACGCCCCGATCCGACGGGGCCTGGGCCTCGACGGCTCGGGCCGGGGATACGGCGAGTACCTGGCGCTGACGGCCCGCCTCCTGCGGACGCTCGCCTCGCGAGCGGGCATCGAACCGGAGGCGCTGCCGGCGGCGATGGGGCGGCCGTCGCAGACGGCCGCCCGGCTGATCGACGAGTACCTGTGGCGGCGGATCACCCGAGGGACGTCGTCGTGACGACGTCCCGCTCCCCTCGCTGGGTCCTCCACGTCGACCTCGACGAGTTCATCGCGGCGGTCGAGATCCTTCGCCACCCCGAACTCGCGGGAAGGCCGGTTGTCGTGGGCGGCGACGGTGATCCGACCAAGCGCGGCGTCGTGTCGACGGCGTCGTACGAGGCGCGTCGGTTCGGCGTGCACTCGGCGATGCCGCTCCGCACCGCGCTCAAGCGATGCCCGGAGTGCGTGTTCCTCCCGGTCGACGGCGATGAGTACCAGCGCGCGTCCGCCGTGGTGATGGAGACGCTCCGATCGTTCGACGTCGTCGTCGAGGTCGCCGGGTGGGACGAGGCGTACCTCGCGACCGACGTCGACGACGCCGAGGCAATGGCCAACGCCATCCAATCCGCGGTGGTCGAGCGGACACGGTTGTGGTCGTCGATCGGCATCGGGGACAACAAGCTTCGCGCCAAGCTGGCGACCGGGTTCGCGAAGCCTCGCGGCGTGTTCGCGCTGACGCGCGAGAACTGGACCGACGTGATGGCCGGTCAGCCGGTGGACGCGCTCTGGGGGATCGGCCGCAAGACCGCGAACAAGCTCGATGCGCTCGGGATCCGCATCGTCGAGCAGCTCGCGCGAACCGACGACGAGCGGCTTGCCGAGTCGTTCGGCCCGAACACCGGCCCGTGGCTGCGCCGTCTCGCGACGGGCGAGGACGCCACCCCCGTCACCGATGAGCCGTACCTCGCCAAAGGCCATGGCAAGGAGCGCACGTTCCAGCTGGATCTAACCGACCCCGACGAGATTCGGCGCGAGACCCGGCGCCTCGCCGACGAACTGGGCCGCGACCTTTCGCCCAGTGGGCGACCGGTCGAGCGGGTGATCGTGAAGGTCCGCTTCGCGCCGTTCTTCACCCAGACGCACGGCGTGCCGTTCGAGGGCTCCCTCGTGGCCTCGGCCGCGTCGGCCCTCGAGCGGTTCGATCTCGCCCGTCCCGTCCGCCTGCTCGGCGTGCGCGCCGAGTTCCGCTGACGCCGCACGATGCAGACGGGGACCCTGAACCGATCGCCGGCCGGTACGAGCTCACTTCTGCAAACGGTGACACCGATCTCGCGGACACCTGCTGTCCCAGCTCAGTTGACGTTGCGCGCGTCGCGGTCGGCGAGGACGCGGATCGTCTCGCACCCGGCGCGCACGAGCCGCTCGACGTTTGCCTCGCCGGCGTCGAACGACGACTGCGGATCGAAGGCGCCGTCGTCCTCCGCTGCGAACACGGCGTCGGTGACCACCGATATCGCGCCGGCGCGCAGCTGCCAGATCCGCCCGAGGGTCATGATCACGCTCGCCTCCATCTCGATCGCGAGCACGTTCATGCGTCGTAGGTCCTCGTACGCCTCCCGCCAGGACGACAGCTCGTATCCGCCGAACGCCGATCCCGCCCGGGGGACGTAGAACGCGTCCGTTGAGCACGTCGTGCCGATGTGCGACCGTAGCCCGGCCGCCGCGGTCGCCTCGATCGCGGCGTCGATGATCTCGTGGTGCGCGACCGCCGGGTACTCGAGCGGGGCGTACAGCACCGAGGCACCGTCCCAGCGCATCGCCGAATCCATGATCGCGATGTCGCCCAGCGCCACGCCGTCGCGGAACGTGCCGCATGTTCCGATCCGCAGGAACGTGGTCGCGCCCACGCGCGCGAGCTCCTCGATCGCGATCGCGGTCGACGGGCATCCGATCCCGGTGGACGTGCACGAGATCGGCACGCCCCGGTAGGTCCCGGTGTACGTCACGTACTCGCGGTTCGACGCGACCTCTCGCGCCTCGTCCCACTGCGAGGCGACGACCGGCACGCGACCCGGGTCGCCGGGGAGAAGGACGTAGGGTGCGACGTCACCCTCCGACAGCTTGACGTGGTATTGAACGGACATCAGGGAGGCGTCTCCGCGCTCGCCTCGGCCAGGATCCGCAGGGTCTCGCAGCCCATCCGGGCCAGCCGGTCGATCTCGCCACCGCCGTGCACGAACTGCTTCTCGGGGTCGAACCGACCATCCTGCCCGCTGACCTCCAGCACGTTGTCGAGCACGACGGCGATCCCGCCGGACCGAAGCCCCCACAGGCGAGCGAGGACGAAGATCACGCTCGCCTCCATCTCGGCGGCGACGACGTTCATCCGCCTCAGGTCCTGGAAGTGCTCCCGCCAGGACGACTGCCAGTACCCCGCGAACGACGACCCCGGCCGTGGGTGCATCGCGTAGAACGAGTCAGCCGTGCGCGTCGTCCCCACGTGGAACGGCAGTCGGAGCTCGCGGCCGGCCCGGATCGCGGCCTCGACGATGGCGTGGTCTGCGACCGCGGGGAAAGACAGCGGCGCGTACAGGCGGGACGCTCCGTCGTACCGAGCCGCGGAGTCGAAGATCGCGATGTCGCCGGGCGACACGCGGTCCTGGAACGTGCCGCACGTGCCGATCCGCAGGAACGTCGAGGCGCCGACGCGCGCGAGCTCCTCCATCGCGATCGAGGTCGACGGGCATCCGATCCCGGTGGACGTGCACGAGATCGGGACGCCTCGGTACGTCCCGGTGTACGTGACGTACTCGCGGTTCGACGCGACCTCTCGCGCCTCGTCCCACAGCGAGGCGACGACGGGGACGCGGCCTGGGTCGCCGGGGAGCAGCACCGAGGGTGCGACGTCACCCGGCCGGACCTTCAGGTGGTACTGGAGCGACACGCGCTCCGTATATCACGACGACCGGGCGGCGGGGACACCCCCCTCGCCCGTCGGCATCACGCTCGGCGCCGCCCGGCGCACCCCGCACGTGCTGCGGCGCATCGGCCGTTAGGCTTCACGTCCATGGAGCCGCCGGCGTCACAACGCGACGTGCTGATCATCCTCGCCCGGAACCTGACGTCCCGGCTCGCGACGCCCGTGTGGATCGTGGACGTTCGGGGCACCGTGATCTACTTCAACGAAGCCGCGGAGGCGATCGTCGGCCGACCCTTCCTCGAGGGCTCCGGCATGCCGGCAGAGGAGTGGTCGGCGCTTCTGCGGCCGGTCGACGAGCGTGGCAACGCCGTCCCCTATGAGCGCCTGCCGGTCGGGATCGCGAACACCCAAGGCCGGCCGAACCATCAGGTCCTGACGATCAGGAGCGCCGACGGGAGCCTCCGGAAGGTCGAAGCCACCGCGTTCCCCCTGTGCGCACATGCCGATCGGTGCGTCGGCGCGGTCGCGATCTTCTGGGAGGCATCCCAGACCTAGATGCGCGTTCGCATCTGGGGGTGCCGGGGCTCGATCGCCTCACCGGGCGCCGATACGGCCCGGTACGGGGGCAACACGTCCTGCCTCGAGGTGCGGACCTCGGACGGGTCGCTCGCGATCCTCGACGCCGGGACCGGCGCGCGACCGCTGGGCCTCGCACTGGAGGATGCGGACGCTGGACGGATCGACGTGTTGTTGACGCACCTCCACCTCGACCACATCGAGGGTCTCGGCGCCTTCGCGCCGATATGGGACCACCGGGCTGAGGTCCACATCTGGGGCCCGTCGTCGCCCGTGAGCTCGCTCCGCGAGCGGATCGCGACCTACTTCTCCCCCCCGCTGTTCCCGCTCCACCTCCCCGAGGCGGGGGCGAACATCGTCTTTCACGACGCACCGGAAGGGACCTGGACGCTCGGCAGCCTCACGGTGACGTCGGAACAGATCGTGCACGCCGGCTCGACCCTCGGCTACCGGCTCGAGGATCAGGCCCGGGTGCTCACGTACCTCACGGATCACGAGCCCGCGCTCGGCGGCGACCTCGTCGAGTCGCCCGAGGAGTGGATCTCGGGGTTCCGACTCGCGCGCGGCGCCGACGTCCTCGTCCACGACTGCCAGTACGTGCCCGAGGAGTACGTCGAGCGGATGGGGTTCGGTCACTCGAGCACGGATCACGTCGCGGCGTTCGCCCGGCGCGCCGGCGTGGGCCGGCTGATCCTGTTCCATCACGATCCGATGCACACCGACGATCAGCTCGAGGCGATGCGTGAGCGCGTGATCGAGCGGTTCGGCGCCGACGGCGACCGCGTCGTCCTGGCGGCGGACGGCATGACGTTCGACGTCTGATCCGAGAGGTCTGATCCGAGACGTCTGATCCGAGACGTCTGATCCGAACGGTCACCCGGCGGTCCCGCCGCCATCCACGGCGAGTGTCGCGCCCGTGATGAACGAGGCCTCGTCGCTCGCGAGGAACAGCACGGCGCGGGCCACCTCGACCGGGTCCCCCATCCGCCCGAGCGGACGGTCCGAGGCCCACGCAACGTAGCGCTCCCACGTCCAGCCCTTGCGCTCGGCGTCGGCGGTCTCCATTGCTGTCTCGGTGTCGCCGGGGCACACCGCGTTCACGCGGATCCCGTGGCGGCCGTGGTCGATCGCCAGCGCTTTCGTCATCAGCGTGACGCCGCCCTTCGCCGCGCAGTACGCGACCGCGCCGGCGCCGCCGACGAGCCCCCAGCCGGAGCTGTTGTTCACGATCGCGCCGCCGCCCTGCCCGATCATGACCGGCAACGCGAAGTGACACATCAGGAACGTGCCTTTGAGCATTGTGTCGACGTGCAGATCGAACTCCTCCGGCGAACAGCCGACCGCGTCGTTCTCGACGTAGAGCCCTGCGTTGTTGAACAGGACGTCGAGCCGGCCGAACGCCTCGACGGTCTCGCGCACGCTCCGCGCACAATCGTCCCGCGACCGCACGTCCGCGCGGACGAATCGCGCCGTCCCGCCGCGCGACGCGACCTCGCCGACAACCGCGCCCCCCCGATCCTCGTCGCGCCCAGTCAGCACGACCTTCGCGCCCTCCTCGGCGAACAGCGCCGCCGTCGCTCGTCCAATCCCGGACGTCCCCCCGGTGATCAGGGCCACGCTGCCCTCGAGCCGCATCCAGCCTCCTCGCCTTCCGTCCGGCGAACGCTACCTGGTGGCGGACACCGGAGTTGCGCGGCGCTGGCGTTGGGTGTGCAATCGCGCTGTCCGGCCCGCACCCCGGGAAGGAGGCGTGACCCGTGCTGCCCCCACGCTTCGAGTACCACCGGCCGAGCTCCCTCGACGAAGCGCTGTCGCTCCTCGACACCTACGGCGAGGACGCGAAGGTCCTGGCCGGTGGCCAGAGCCTGATCCCGCTGATGAAGCTGCGGCTCGCGACCCCGGCCCACCTGATCGACGTGAACCGGATCCCCGGCCTCGACACGATCGACGACCGCGACGGGACGCTCCGCATCGGCGCCCTCGTTCGTCACGCGCAGCTCGCCACGTCGGAGGCGGTCTCGGCCCGGTACCCGACGATCGCCGCCGCCGCGCCGATGATCGCCGACCCGCTCGTGCGCAACGTGGGGACGATCGGCGGGTCGCTGACACACGCCGACCCATCGGGCGACCTGGGATCCGTCATGCTCGCCCTCGGCGCGTCGGTCGTGCTTCGTAGCGCGCGAGGCGAGCGTGAGGTCGCGATCCACGACTACCTCGTCGACACGTTCCAGACGTCGATCGCGCCGAACGAGCTGCTGACGGAGGTCCGCGTGCCCGCGCCGAGCGCGAGCGCCGGTGGCACGTACCTCAAGCTCGAACGCAAGGTCGGGGACTTCGCCACCGTCGGCGCCGCCGTATTCCTGTCCCTGGACGACGGAGACATCGGACGTGCCGGCATCGGCCTCACCTCGGTCGGGCTCACGAACATCGACGCGTCCGATGCGGCCGCGGCGTTGGTCGGGCGACCCCCCGACGAGGACGCGTTCGCCGATGCCGCATCGCTCGCGGCGCGGGCCGCCTCGCCCGCGACCGACGTCCGGGGGTCGGCCGATTACAAACGCCACGTCGTGGACGTCTTCGTTCGACGCGGGCTCGCGCGCGCGGCCGAGATGGCCGGGCACCGCTGAGGGGAGGCGGGGATGGAGATCACCTTCACGGTCAACGGCGTCGAACGGACCGCGGACGTCGAGCCGCGGATGCTGTTGGTCCACCTGCTCCGCGACGTCGTCGGGCTCACCGGGACGCACGTCGGATGCGACACGACGAGCTGCGGCGCGTGCACGGTGCTGCTCGACGGCACGCCCGTCAAGTCGTGCACGCTATTCGGCGTCCAGGCCGACGGCCGCCGGGTCACCACGGTCGAGGGGCTGCAGACCGACGGTTCGCTGCACCCCGTGCAGGAGGCGTTCAAGCAGGAGCACGGCCTCCAGTGCGGGTTCTGTACGCCCGGCATGATGCTCGTGGCCGCGGCGCTCCTCGAGGAGAACCCCGAGCCCACGGAGGAAGACGTCCGGTGGGCGATCTCGGGCAACATCTGCCGCTGCACCGGCTACGTGAACATCGTCAGGGCGGTCCAGAGCGCGGCGGCCGCGAAGGCCGACGCCGCGACCGCCAGCGGAACGGCCTGAGGGGGGCGAGATGGCGACCGAGGCACACGAGATCCGCGGACTGGGCCACAGCGTCCGGCGCAAGGAGGACGACCGCTTCATCCGCGGCAAGGGCACGTACGTCGACGACGTGAAGCTCCCGGGCATGCTCCACATGGCGATCCTGCGCAGCCCCTTGGCGCATGCCGAGATCAAGGGGATCGACACGTCGCGGGCGGCGGCCTTGCCTGGCGTCGTCGCGGTCGTGACCGGCGAGCTCATGGCGGAGCACAACCTCGCGTGGATGCCGACGCTCTCGTACGACACCCAGGCGGTCCTGGCGACCGACAAAGTGCGGTTCCAGGGCCAGGAGGTCGCGGCGGTGATCGCGGAGGACCCGTACGTCGCGAAGGACGCCCTCGAGCTGATCGACGTCGACTACGAGCCGCTCGAGGCCATCGTCACGCCGCAGCGCGCGCTCGAGTCCGATGCGCCGGTGATCCGTACCGACAAGGAGGATCAGAAGGACAACCACATCTTCCACTGGGAGACGGGCGACCGAGAGGCGACCGACACCGCGTTCGCGGAGGCGGACGTCGTCGTGAGCCTCGACACCTTCTACCCGCGGTCGCACCCGGCGCCGCTCGAGACGTGCGGCTGCGTCGCCGACGTGAACGCGGCGACGGGCCAGGCGACGATCTGGATGACGTCGCAGGCACCGCACGCGATCCGGACGGTGTTCGCGCTCGTGGCGGGGCTTTCGGAGGAGAACATCCGGATCATCTCGCCCGACATCGGCGGCGGGTTCGGCAACAAGGTCCCGGTCTACCCCGGCTACGTCGTGGCGACGGCCGCGTCGCTCCTGCTCGGCCGGCCCGTGAAGTGGATCGAGGACCGCACTGAGAACCTGATCTCGACCGGCTTCGCGCGCGACTTCCACATGCACGGCGAGCTCGCGCTGAAGCGGGATGGCACGATGCTCGCGCTCCGCGTCTCGCTGCTCGCAGACGAGGGCGCCTTCCACGCCGACGCGCAGCCGACCAAGTTCAAGGTCGGGCTGTTCGGGATCGTGACCGGCTCGTACTCGCTGAAGGCCGCGCATGTCACGGCGGACGGCGCGTATACCAACAAGGCACCGGGCGGGGTCGCGTTCCGCTGCTCGTTCCGCGTGACGGAGGCCTCGTACCTGATCGAGCGTCTCGTCCAAAACGCCGCGTACGAGCTGGGGATCGACCCCGCCGAGCTCCGCCGGAAGAACTTCATCCCGAAGGACGCGTTCCCGTACACCTCGCCGACCGGGTTCGTCTACGACTCGGGCGACTACGAGGCGGCGCTCGACCTCGCGCTCGAGAGGATCGGGTACGCGGACCTCCGCGCGCGGCAGGCGGAGATGCGCGCGGAGGGCAAGCTGTACGGAGTCGGCCTCGCGTCGTTCACCGAGATCGTGGGCGCGGGGCCGCACAAGGACTACGACATCCTCGGCCTCGCGATGAGCGACGGCGCCGAGCTCCGGATCCATCCGACCGGCAAGGCGATCCTGAAGATCAGCGTGCAGACGCAGGGCCAGGGCCACGAGACCACGTTCGCGCAGATCGTGGCCGAGGAGATCGGCATCCAGCCCGAAGACGTCAAGGTGATGCACGGCGACACCGACAACACGCCCTACGGGCTGGGGACGTACGCATCGCGCTCGACGCCGGTCTCGGGCGCTGCGACCGCGATGGTCACGCGCCGCGTCCGCGAGAAGGCGAAGAGGATCGCGGCGTACCTGCTCGAGACGAACGAGGACGAGATCGAATACGCGGACGGGCGGTTCTTCCCGCGCGGCGCGCCGGACAACGCCAAGACGATCCAGGACGTCGCGTTCGCCGCGTACACGAACTTCCCTGACGGCATGGAGCCGGGGCTCGAGGGCGTCTCCTACTACGACCCGCCCAACTTGACGTTCCCGTTCGGCACGTACGCCGTCGGCGTCGAGGTCGACCCCGACACGGGCGAGTGGAAGGTCGACCGGGTGGTTGCGGTCGACGACTGCGGCGTCAGGATCAACCCGATGATCGTCGAGGGCCAGATCCACGGCGGCCTGACCGAGGGCTTCGGGATCGCGGCGATGGAGCAGATCACGTTCGCCGAGAACGGCAACTGCATCGGGGCGAACTTCGTCGACTACCTCCTGCCGACGGCGTGGGAGACGCCGCGGTTCGAGACGCACGCGACGGTCACGCCCTCGCCGCACCATCCGCTCGGCGCGAAGGGTGTCGGCGAGTCGGCGACGGTCGGGTCCCCGGCCGCGTTCGTCAACGCGGTGATCGACGCCGTCTGGCATCTGGGCGTTCGGAACATCGAGATGCCGGTGACGAGCGCGAGGGTCTGGGAAGCGATCGAGGCCACACGCGCATGAACCCGCAGCTCCTTCGCCTAGCAGGCGAGCTCGCGGCTCGTGGGCACCCGTTCGTGCTCGCGACGGTGATCTGGCGGCGCTCGCCGTCCTCGGGCAAGGAGGGCGCGACCGCGATCGTCACGACCGACGGGGAGGTCCGTGGCTGGCTCGGCGGCGCGTGCGCGGAGCCGACGGTCGTCCGCGAGGCGCTGCGCGCGCTCGAGGAAGGAACGCCTCGGCTGCTGTTCCTGGGTCCGCCCGAGGAGCTCGCCTCCGGCCGCCGCGACGGCGTGGTCGCCGTGCCGATCGCCTGTCAGAGCGAGGGAGCGCTGGAGGTCTACGTGGAACCCGTCCTGCCCCAACCCCAGGTCGTCGCGATCGGTCGTTCGCCCGCCGCCGAAGCGCTCGCCGAGATGGCGGCCGCGCTCGGATGGCGATCCATGCACCTCGCCGGTGATCCGCTCGACCTGTCCGGCGTCGACGAGCGTTCGTACGTCGTGGTCGCGACGCAGGGGCACTACGACGAGGCCGCGCTCGCGCGCGCTCTGGAGACACCGGCCGCGTACGTCGGGCTGATCGCGTCGCGGAAGCGGGCGGACGCCGTCCTCGGGTACCTCCGCGACCGCGGTGTCGCCGTCGAGCAGCTCGCGCGCGTGCACGCGCCGGCAGGCCTAGATCTGGGACGGACGTCGACCGAGGAGATCGCCGTCTCGGTGATGGCCGAGATCGTGCAGCTCCGCGCGGCCGGATCCCTGACCGCTGAGGCCGCGTCGGAGACCGCCGTCCGGCACGAGGTGCAGGACCCGGTCTGCGGCATGATGGTCGACGTCGCCCACGCGCCCCACCGCACGGTGCACGAGGGACGAACCTTGTACTTCTGCTCGGCCGGGTGCCTCGCTAGGTTCGAGGCCGATCCAGCCGCCTACGCCGAGTCGGAAGGCGTGGGGCGGTGATCGGCGCCGAGACCTTCATGCTCGTGTTCCGCCTGATCCACATCCTCGCCGGCATGGTCTGGCTGGGCGCGGCCTCGCTGATCGTCCTATTCGTCGCACCGGCCGTCGCCGAGGTCGGACCGGCCGCCGGACCGCTCATCTCGAACCTGGTGCTCAAGCGGCGCGTGACGCGCTTCGTCGTCGGCTCCGGCGCCGTTACGGTCCTGGCCGGCGCGGTCCTGTACTGGAAGGACGTGGAGCTCTCGGGGTCCTTCGCCGACTTCGTCGGGTCGAACTTCGGGCTCGCGATGACGATCGGAGGAATCGCCGCGCTTCTCGCACTCGCGATCGGCCTCACGATCGTGTCCCCGGGGATGGAGCGAGCCGTCCGAACGGCCGGCGAGCTGGGGCGGCAGGCTGGCCCCGAGGCCCCAGAGCAGGCCGAACGCCTCAGGGCCATGCAGGTGCGGGTCCGGCGCGCTTCACGGACGGCCGTAGCGCTCATCGCGATCGCAGCCGCCGCGATGTCGACGGCACGGTACTGGTAGACACCGCCAGACCGCCTGACGTAGGGACGGTTTCGGGCGGCCCCGTTCCGGGGAAACCCTTACCAGGCAACCTCTGGAAGGAGGTCCGACATGGCTGAGCGTTACCGGGACGATCCCAGCGACCCGCATGTCGACCACGACGACGACGGCAACTTGGACGTCGATGAACGGCACGACCGCACGACGTTCACGAACGAAGGGCGCGACGTCATGGTGGATCGTGCGCGCGGCGGCGTCTCGCTCGTCGGGATCCTGACCGGTGTCGCGGTCGCGCTCGGCGCGACTGTGGTCCTGACCGCGATCGCCGGTGCGATCGCGGCGGGCGTCGATGCGCTGGAACAGGCGGCCGACGATGCCACCGCAGTGCAGGTCGGGATCGGCGTCGGCATCGTCCTCGTCGTGATCCAGTTCCTCGCCTACATGTGGGGTGGCTACACGGCGGGCCGCATGGCTCGCGGCGCGGGCGCGCTGAACGGCATCCTGGTGCCGATCGCTGCGCTCGTGATCGCCGCGATCGTGGCGGCGATCGCCGCGGCGTTCGGCGCGAACGCCGACACGATCGTCTCGTTCCGAGAGACGCGGTTCCCGACCCTCGACAACACGCTCGTCGACGTCGGTGTCGGCGTCGGCATCGCCAGCCTGATCGCGATGCTGCTCGGCGGCCTGTTCGGCGGGATGATGGGATCGCGCTGGCACGACCGGCTCGAGGCCCGCGTCCAGGAGCGCGAGGTCGACGAGCGCACCCCTTACGCAGCCTGACCGCGACGAGCGAACGCATGCGAGGACCCGCCGCACCGGTTTCGGGACGGCGGGTCCTTGCGCTCGCGCGGGAGGCCGTCGAGCGGTTCAAAGACGCGGACGGGATGACCCACGCGAGGGCCCTCGCGTACCACTTCGCGTTCGTGATGATCTCGGGGCTCATCGGGCTGGTCGGGCTCGCCAGCCTGCTCGGGATCGGCCAGGTCCGCAGGACCGTCCAGGCGATGGCGTCAACGATGTCCCCCGGACCCTCCGGCCGGCTCCTCGAGGAGGCGGCCGAACAGGGCGCACGCGGAGCCGGGACGGCCGCACTGTTCGGGCTCGGCGCGGCGCTGGTCGCCGGGACGCTCGCGATGGCGCAGGCGCAGCGCTCGGCGAACCGGCTGCTCGGTGACGAGGACGACGGACCCGCGCTCGAGCACTACGGCCGGGCCGCGTTGCTCGCTGTATCTGCCGGAGCCCTGCTGGCGCTGGGCGGGATCGTGCTGATCGGGGGGCAGGCGCTCGCCGAGGGCTTCGAGTGGCGCGGATCGGCGACCGACGTGTGGAGCGTGTTGCGCTGGCCGATCGGGATCGCGATCGTCGCCCTGGGGTTGTTCCTGCTGTTCCGTCTCGCGCCGCGCCGGAAGCTCGAGGATGCGGGGGCGCGCGCGGCGGGTGTGGCCGGCGCGGCAACGGTGTGGATCGCGTTCAGCCTGCTGCTGGCGCTGTACTTCTCGATCGGCGGCGCCTCCAGCACGTACGGCCCGCTGCTCGCCGTGATCGCGCTGCTGCTGTTCGCCGCCGCGACCTCGCTGGCACTGCACCTCGGCTTCGCGCTGACAGCGACCCTGGTCGGATCCACGTCCACCGTCCGGACCTCGGCGTCCGACGTCGTGCACGGCCCAGCCGGCGATCGCGCCGCGAGCTGACGGCACCCGCCCTCGACGCCCCGCACCTGCGTGACTCCTGACGCGAACGGGACAGCCGGGCGCCCGGTATCGTCGCGCTGTGGGTGCGGACGCGAGCGAACCGACCCAGGTGCCGTCGCCACGTCATGGCTTCCTCGCACGCTCGGCTCCGACGGTCGCCCTACTCTCTGCGATCGGCGCCGCGGTGGCGCTGGGCGCCGAACTGTTCCTCGACAGCCGCTGGAAGACGCCCACGTGTGGTGACGGCCACGCCCTCCTCCTTCAGCGACTTCTGATCGCAAGCGTGGCGTGCTCGGCTCTCGCCGTGGTCGCGGGGATAGCCGCTCTCGCTTCCCGCACGCGACACAGGACGTGGATCATCCTCGGCATGCTGACAGTCGGACTGGTCGCCGCACTCATCCTTGTTCCCGCCCTCGGCGGATACCGATGTGGAATCACCGTGGCGTAGCCGCCATGCACGTGCTCGGGTGCCGAAGGACGCGATGAGGGGGCGCGTACTCGCAAGGATCCGAGAGGCCGCCGCGCCGTACCTGGATTCGAGCGAGACAATCCGTTGCGCCTTCTACGGTCAGACGGGGATGCCCACAGGCTGGGCATTCATGGGTGCCATAGCGAGGCGAGTGCAGTTCGTCATCGTTGCCGCGACCGACCAAAACATATACGTCTTTCGTCGGCGGATGTTGCAGTCGCCCGAGATTCTTGGCTTACATTCCAAGTATCCAATTGCGACGTCTCCAGAGGCGTCATTTCGTGCCGGAGCCATGCGAATCGGCCAAGACACGTATTGGGTCGCGGCCTTGGTTTCTCAGCGGGATGCGAGGGAGCTTGTGAAGTATGTGATGGCGCTCCGCAAGGGTTCGTCTCGCCCGTAATCCGGACTCCATCACCGTTCCGTGGTAGCTGCGAGGTGATCCCCCCGCGGCCAGGCGTAGGTCATCGCGGTTACTGCCGGGGCGAATTGATTGCCCATTATCGCGCCGGTTCCTGAGCCGAATCTTGGTGTTGAGTCCTTCCAGTTTCGAGTTCGCCGCCTCACGGGTGCCGGTGGGTGGCGCTCTATCTCCTAACCCGTCCTGCACTTGGTTACGAGATGGCGGGCCGTGGCGCCGCGATTGCGTTCACAAGGAGGTCAGTCCGGGGAACCGAGCGAGGCGCAGCGTACGAGCTACCCTCTCCCGAACCGCCCGGCTGTCGAACGGGTCGAGGCCAAGCGCGTGCGAGGTTCGCATCATCAGCTCATCGAAGAGACCGACTGATGCAGCCACGGCCGAGGCCATGCTGGTCGTCGTGAAGTCAGCCCAACACTCACCCAGACGGGCGACGATATCCGCGTCCATCCATTCGTACATGTGAGCGCCGAGGAACCAAGTGTCGTAGTTCCATCCGTATCGAGACCGGTGGTCCCACTCGATCATCTGAAGAAGCTGGTTGTTCGCCTCCCATTCGCGCACCTTGGCCGACCACGGCTCGCGTCGCACGACCGCCTTCGCCCACATCAGGGCGGCGGCAAAGAACCAGTGGATGCACGTCTCGACCTCGGTAGCAGTCGGAGGATGCGACGCAGGGTCGGCCTCCGCGTGCAGGTGGTGGCCAAAGCCGTCCTTGTCGATGAGGATCCGATACGGCCTTGCATATCCGACGCCGCCTTTGGCAACGTCGACATCCGCGATCATGAAGTCAATCTTGCCCTCGTCGTAGTAGATCAACCTAGTCGGATGCCAGTCGGGATTCTCCAGCTCCTCGACAACCAGAACCTGGCCAAAGCTCCCATACCAGTCGCGATGCTCCAGAAGTAGCATCGGATCGAGAACGTAGAGTTCGACGTCGAGGTCGGACAGAGCGTCTGCCGCGGCGTCGCCACGCGCGAATGACCCCGTGAGAACGACGAGACGGATGTTGTCGTCCTCCGAAGCCCAGGAACGCAGCGAATCCAGCATCGCATGCTGATCCATTCGCGCGATGGTACCGTCACAGAAAGTCACACGGTGTTGTTTCGTGACGGAAGACCATGTGTCTTGGCGGCGTGGAAGCCTCAGTTACGCGATGCCACTGATCACGCTAGGGAGCGTGGGTTACAACCACGCCATGGACAGCTCTGAGATCAAGACGGCGCTAGACGACGCCTTCGACGACCCACGCCCTCGGCCATCACGGGTTGCCGACTTCTAACGCGACTACGAGTTGTTCGTACCGGTGCTGAGCAGCGCGACGCCGGCTCAGAGTCCAAGCGCCGCTCGTGGGATGGAGGACCGCTTCGCTCCTTGCTGCTTGTCCTGAAAGTCCTGGTGGGTGAACGACGAAGAGCAGGAAGTCCGGCAACGACTCGAGGAACGTGTGTCGCTCCCCGGGCTCCACGAACAAAGCATCGCCTGCGCTCAGGTCGACGTCTTCGTACTCGACGCGGGCGCGTGCCCTGCCTCGGGCGATGAGAAATACCTCAGTCAACCGAGCGTGAACATGTGGGTCGTCGATCGCCTCCGTCGCGTACCCGACCGCAATGGGCAAAGTGGCGTTCCAAGGCCCAGCGAGCCAACCCTTAGGAGCGTTGAGGTTTGCCGCTTCGACACGCATCGTGACAGCATGGAGCCCCGGGGCGGGAGCGTCTTCCGCGGATGACCAAGCGGATCCTCCTGGATGTGTCGAGGGTGCCGTTGACGGCCCAGCTAGGGTTGGCGGATGGATGGTAACTCCCTGCTCGCCTTCGTTCGGTATCACGCCTGGGCGAACGATCGGATCCTGACGACCGCGGCCGACCTCTCCGATAGCGAGTTCCGAAGGGATGGGGTGCTCGACCACGGGAGCGCTTTCCAGACGATCCGGCATCTCGTCGACGTCGACTGGAGCTGGCGCGAGTTCTGCATCGGGAACGACGTGGGCAAGACGTACGTGTGGGACCACGGGTTCACGCTCGAGGACCTCAGCGCCCTGCACACGTTCTGTCTCGGGGAGGACGTGCGGCTCCGTACGTTCGTCGAGTCGCTCGACGACGAAGCGCTGGCCGAGCCGTGGGGCACTGATACTCGCTTCACGAGGCCACGATGGCTCGTGGTCGCCCATATCGTGAGCCATGGCACGCAACACCGGAGCGAGCTTGCCCGGTATTTCACCGAATGCGGGCACTCCCCAGGCGATCTCGACAACCTCCTCGACGCGTTCGAGCTCCCCTGGCCGGCCACCGATACGCTGGGCACGTGACCCATCGGCTGCTCCTGGATGTGTCGAGCTTGATGTACCGGGCGTTCTTCGCGCTGAAGGACGGCGTGCGGGCGCCGGACGGGACGCCGGTTGGCGCGGTCTACGGGTACCTCGACATGACCGCGCGGCTGGTCGCGACGCGGCGGCCCCAGCGGGTGGTGCACGCGTACGACCACGACTGGCGGCCGGTCGCGCGGACCGAGCTGTATGCCGGATACAAGGCGCAGCGGCAGCCGGACCCAGAGGACCTCCCTGGCCAGTTCGACGTGCTGCGCGCGATCCTCGACGAGACCGGCATGGAGCAGGCCGAAACACACGGATGGGAAGCGGAGGACGCGATCGGCGCGCTCTGTGCCGAAGCCCACGACGAAGACCGCCTCGAGATCGTCTCCGGCGACCGCGACCTGATCCAGCTCGTGCGCGACCCCGTCGTGAAGCTGCTCTACACGGTGCGGGGCGTCTCGGACCTGCTCGAGCTCGACGAGGCCGGCGTTCTGGAGAAGTACGGCGTGCCTGCCTCCCGCTACGCCGACTTCGCGATCTTGCGTGGCGACCCGAGCGACGGTCTTCCCGGCGTGAACGGCGTTGGCGAGAAGACCGCCCGCGAGCTGGTCAACACGTACCCGACGATCGACGCGATGCTCGACGACGCGTCGAGCGACGCGCCCGCGCCCGGGCCGCTCAAGGGCAAGCCCGCGCTGCGGTCCCGACTCCGTGCCGCCGATGAGTACCTCGACGCCGTCCGGCAGATCGTCCCGGTGAACGCGTCGGCGCCGATCGAGCTCTGGAGCGGCACGCGCGACGATGCCTCGCTCCTCCGGCTGGCCGAGCACTTCGGCGTGAGGGGCCCGGGGCAGCGCGTCCTGGCCGCCCTCGACAGCGCCGCGGCTCGGTGAGCGATGGCCGAACGGTCCCTTGCGAACCGCGCGCTCCGGGTACACCCTGGGTGGATGAGCGGCCCCGACCCCACCCCGGTGACCGGCTGGCGAGCATGGAACCTGTCCGCCGGGACGCCGCCGCTCCTACACCCCGTGAGCGTCGACGCCGGGCCGTGGTCGCCCCGGCAGACCTTCGAGGCCCGCTGCGAGTCGGCCTCCCCCTTCCGGCGGTGGTGGCCGCACGAGGCCCCCGCCAGGCGGTGCCGGTGCGGGATCTACGCTGCCCGCTCGCTCAAGGACCTCGACCGGCCCCGGCCGGCCTGGCCGCCCGCGGCGGTCGTAGGAACGGTCTCGCTCTGGGGGCACATGATCGAGCACGATCGCGGGTGGCGTGCGGGCGCGGCCTACCCCGGCAGGCTGCGGCTGGTCTGCGTGATGTGCGCCTGGTTCGAGCCGGGGCCCGGAGAGCCGGCCGTGGTGCACGCGTTCGGGCGACGGGTCTACCCGCTCTGCGACGTCCATCGGACGGGAATCGAGGTGCCGGACGGACGGACCTCGGTCCCAACGGGCGAGGCGCCCCGGGACCTCCAGGCGCGCCTGTTGGACACGTACGCCGTCGACCTGCTCCCGGTCGAGGCGGTCGAGTTCCTGTTCCGCGTTCCGGCCACGCCTGAGCCTCCGCCGTACTGGCCCTCGATTCGCGTCGCGCGTCGCCGAGCCCGGAGCTAGACCGCGCCGAGGTCCACGCGCGAACGGCGCGGTCCACGACCGCGCGTGATTACACTCGACGGCGGTGGACGCCGCCAACCGGACCGTCTTCTACGACCGCCACGTCGAGCTCGGCGCGCGGATCGTCCCGTTCGCGGGCTGGGAGATGCCACTCCAATACCCGACCGGCACGATCGCCGAGCACCTGGCCGTCCGTCGCCACGCCGGCGTCTTCGACGTGTCGCACATGGGACGGTTTTGGATCCGCGGTCGCGACGCGCTGGCGTTCCTCCAGCACGCGCTCACGAACAACGCCGAGGCACTCGACCACCGTCCCGCCGGCGCGCAGTACACGCTGATCGCCGACGAGGACGGCGGAGCCCTCGACGATGCCTACCTCTACAGGTTCGAGCCCGATGAGTATCTGCTGGTCGTGAACGCGGCGAACCGCGAGAAGGATCTCGAGCATCTGCGGGCGTACGCGGGCTCGTTCGGAGACGTGGACCTGGCCGACGTGACGCGGGACGTCGTCATGTTCGCGCTGCAGGGGCCGGCCTCGCGCGACATCGTCGCAGGCCTGCTCACCGGGGGCCGGCCGCCCGAGCCGATCCGCAACGCCGTCGCGGTCGCCGAGATCGCCGGCGCCTCGATCCGGATCGGCCGGACCGGGTACACGGGCGAACCGGTGGGGTTCGAGGTGTTCGTTGACACCGACGACGGGCCCAAGCTGTGGGACGCGTTCGTCGAGCGAGGCGCGACGCCTGCGGGATTGGGCGCGCGCGACACGCTCCGGTTGGAAGCGGCGCTGCCGCTGTACGGCGACGAGCTCGGCGTGGACGCGGACGGTCGAACGATCCCGATCCTGGCGGTCCCGCTCACGCGGTTCGGCGTGAGCCTCGCCGAGAGCAAGAGCGACTTCGTCGGACGGACGTCGCTCGAGCGTCAGGCCGCCGCCGCCGCACGGATCGGCGAGCGCGATTTCTCCGATGTCGAGGCACTCCCGCGCATCGTGCGGCCGGTCGCCGTGACCGGCAAGGGGATCGCGCGCGCGGGCGCCCGGGTCCTCAGGGACGGGCGCGACGTGGGGTACGTCACGAGCGGGACCGCGGTCCCCTACTGGATCTTCGACGGCGATACCGAGGGCGCCCGTCCGACGGACGAGCATCGCACGCGCGCGATCGCGCTCGCCTACCTCGACGCGGACGTCTTGGAGGGCGACCTCGTGTCGATCGACATCCGCGGCAGGGAGACGGCGGCGGAGGTGGTTCGGCATCACCTCCGTTCGGAGGCGCCGCCGTACGCGCGCCCGATCGTGACGACGCACGAGGACCGGGTGGGGCGCGTGCCGACGATCGCTTACCCCGACCGCGCGCGGCGCTTGTTCGAGCGGGCGGCGGACAACCACGAGTGGCGACAGCGCCGGACGATCAACCTGATCCCATCGGAGATGACGGTCTCGCCGCTCGTGCGCCTGCTCTCGATCTCTGATCCGTCGTTCCGGTACGCGGAGCACCGCTCGCTCGAGGCGTTCTACGACGCGGAGGTCTTCTACTACCAAGGGACGGACTTCATCGCGGACGTGGAGCGCCGGCTCGAGGGCGAGCTGCGGACGTTCCTTGGCGCGCGCGAGGTCGAAACGCGCGTGATCAGCGGCCAGATGGCGAACACGGTCGTGTTCGGCGCGCTCGTCGACCACCTCAACCGGCACGATCGTCGTCGCGAGCCGCGCCGGATGCGGCGCGTGCTGAACCACCACATCGGCAAGGGGGGCCACCTGTCGGCGCAGCCGATGGGCGCGCTCAAGGACTTCGTCGCCCGCGATCCGCGCACGGAGCGGCCGGCGGTCGTTGCGTTCCCGCCATCGGCCGACAACCCGTACGCGGTCGACGTCGAGGCCACGCTGGAGCTGATCGACGAGACGCAGCCCGAGCTGATCGTGTTCGGACGGAGCATGGTGCTGCACCGCGAGCCGGTCGCCGCGGTCCGGGGGTTCCTCGACGAGCGCGGGATCGACACCGTCGTGATGTACGACATGGCGCACGTCCTCGGGCTGGCCGGTCCTCACTTCCAGGACCCGTTCGCGGAGGGGGCCGATGTCGTGACGGGCTCGACGCACAAGACGTTCTTCGGAACGCAGCGGGGCGTCGTGGCGGGCGCGTTCGCACGCGAGGACGAACGATTCGAGCTGTGGCAGGCGATCCGCAACCGCGCGTTCCCGGGTTCGCTCTCGAACCACCACCTCGGGACGATGCTGGGACTGCTGCTGGCGGCGTACGAGATGAACGCTTTCAAGGAGGACTACCAGCCGAAGGTGCTCACCAACGCGAAGGCGCTCGCGCGGGCGCTCGCGCAGCACGGCGTGGATGTCGAGGGCGACCCGTCGATCGGCTACACCGAGACTCACCAGGTGCTCGTGCGCGTGGGATACGGGCACGGGCCGCAGGTCGCCCGCAGGCTGGAGGACAACGGCATCGTCTGCAACTACCAGGCGCTGCCCGACGACGAGAGCTTCACCTGCGCGAGCGGGCTGCGCCTGGGCGTGGCCGAGATGACGCGCTTCGGGATGGGGCCGGACGAGCTGGCCGAGGCCGCCGAGCTGATGGCGTCCGTGATCCTCGGAGACGCGACCGTCGCGGACGAGGTGGCCCGACTGCGTTCGCGGTTCACGGACCTGCGGTACTGCTTCACGCGAGACCAGGCGGACGCGGCGATCGAGCGCCTGGCCAGCGGTCTGGTGCGCTGACCACCGGCGCCCCCGATGAACGAGGAGGGCGCCATGAGGCGCCCTCCTCGTCCTGTGACGTCTAGTCCGTTCTCTACGAAACGGGGGTGACGTTGCTTGCCTGCGGGCCCTTCTGGCCCTGCGTCACCTCGTACTCGACCTTCTGGCCCTCGTCGAGGTTACGGAAGCCCGTCCCGTTGATCGCGCTGTAGTGGACGAACACGTCCGGTGAGCCGTCGTCCGGGGTGATGAAGCCGTACCCCTTCTCCTGGCTGAACCACTTCACGGTGCCGGTCGCCATGTGCTGTTCCCTCCTTCCTTCGCCGTCGGGCGTTCCTGCTGCCCGTCTGGCACCCGGCCATGACGCGCCGGGGAGGGAACCCTTCGAAGCGAACCGCGAACGTGTTGCCCTCGAGCAGACGTTACCACCCGCCGTGGCGGAGGCGCCAACGAGCGTCCGGACTCACGTCGCGGGCTGCCTCGCGGCCTGCACCTGGATCTCCAGGTCGACCTCCTTGGCGACGAGCACACCGGTCAGCTCGACGGCCATGTTCCACAGCAGGTTCCAGTCCTCGCGGTTCACCCGCGTCCGCGCCTCGGCGAACACCCGGTCGTTGCCCCAGGCGTCCGGTCCCCACCCGAGGAACTCGCCCTCGAGCGTGACCGGCCTGGTGATCCCCTTGACGGAGAGCTCGCCGTCGAGCTCGAACGCGTTCCCACCGGTCGGGCGGAACGCCGTGCTGACAAAGCTCAGCTCGGGGTAGGCCTCGACCTCGAAGAAGTCGCTCGTGTGCAGGTGCGCGTCCCGCTGCTCGTTATCGGTCGTGACGCTCGTCGTCTTCACGGCGACCCGCGCGCCGGACGTCTCCGGTGTCCGGCCGACCGTGACCGTGCCCTCGAAGTCGGTGAACCGACCCCGCACCTTCGTGAGCATATGACGCGCGACGAACTCGACGTTCGTGTGCGCCGGGTCGATCGCGTACTCCCCGGCGGGCGGGATCGAGACCCCCCGGTACGTCCGCTCCGCTTGTGTCTGGCTCATCCGTCCTCCTGCTCGCCCTCGCCGCCGCCCTTCGCCGCGGCTCGATGACCTGGCTAACATCGGGGAAGTTACTCCCTATTCCCGAGTACCTCCGTTCCAGGAATCTCCTACGGTTCCGTGTGGTTCCAACCGATACGGAGTAGGGTCGCGGCGGTTGGTCGCAGAGGACGCGAGCGAGACAAGTGAGATGGTGACCGAGAGCGAGCACTCCCCGATCTGCGAGCACTTCCAGCGCGCCGCCGGGCTGATCGCCCGCCGGTGGAGCCCGCTGATCATTAGTGCCCTGCTCGCCGGGAACGCTCGGTTCACCGAGATCCGTGACGCCGTCCCCGGCCTGTCCGACAGGCTCCTGTCCGAGCGCCTGAAGGAGCTCGAGGCCGCCGGGATCGTGACTCGGACCGTCACGCCCGCTACGCCGGTCCGGATCGAGTACGGGCTGACCGACCAGGGGCGCGACCTCTCGGGCGTGCTCGAGGAGCTCAGGACGTGGGCGGAGCGCTGGGCCGCCACGCCGGCCGGGGTTGGGTAGCGCCGCCGCCGGACCTGCGGAGGACCGTCCGCGAGAGGACGTCCGCGAGGGGACGTTCGACCCTGTCACTCGAGCGAGCCCGCCGTTCACGATGCCGTCGACCCCCGGAGGTGTGCGGCACGCCGGGGACATGCGAGCACTCGGTCGAGGAGCGACGCCACGTGGAGAACGTCAGGGCGTGGGTCGCGCTGCGCGCGTGAGCTCGTAGCGGACGCCGTCCCACGACCCGAGCCGCGAGCGGTGCTCGATCAGCTCGGCGAGCCGCATGCCCACCTTCTCCGCGACCCTGATGGACGCGATGTTGTCGGCGTCGGCGTACATGCGCACGAGGTCGGCGCCGAGCGTGTCGAACGCGTATGCGACGAGGGCGCGAACCGCCTCCGTGGCGTAACCGCGTCCCTGGGACGCCGGTGCGATCGTGTACCCGACCTTGATCACCCCCGGCTCGCCGTCGGCCGGGCTGAGCCCTACGTCCCCGACCAACCGGCCGGTCCCGCGCTCCTCCACCGAGAACTGGACCCACCCGCCCGGCTGGCCCGGCGAGCGGCGGAGCATCCGCCCGATCTCCTCGCGGATCGCGATGGCGTCGGTGCGGTCCCACCCTTGGAACCGCTGGACGTCCGGATTGCGCCGATAGGCCGAGATCTCCTCGGCGTCCTCGGGCAGCGACCGTCGCAGCCGCAGCCGTTCGGTGACGAGCTGCTCGAACCCGGCATCGACCCGCATAAGGCGCAGGCTACCGGGGGCACGGGGCAGGCGGGCGGCCGTCGCGCATCATAGGGAGCGTCATGCAGACCACCCCCGAGCCGGCGGTCGGGTCGCGCGGGCTGTTCCGCCGCGGCTTCGCGCTCATCGCCGACCACGTCCGGCTGCACCCGCGGCCGTTCGCGCTGTCCGTGGTGGGCGCCTTCGTGTTCGCCGTCGGGACCGTCGGCGTCACCGTGGCGCTCGGGCGGGCGACCGACCAGGTGCTGAGGCCGGCGTTCGCGGGCGGCGTCCCGGCGTCGACGATGTGGTTCTGGGTCGGCGCAGTGCTCGCACTCTCGTTCTTGCGGGCCGCCGGGATCGGGCTCCGCAGGTACTTCAGCGGCGTCCTCGGGGCGGCCGTCGCCGCCACGCTCCGGGACCGGGTGTCGGACCGTTACCGCGACCTGTCGCTCTCGTACCACCGGCAGACGCCCACCGGCGAGCTCCTCGCGCACATGGAGGCGGATGTCGAAGCGTCGATCGAGGTGCTGTACCCGGTCCCCTTCTCGATCGGCGTGACGTTCCTGGTGGTGTTCGCGATCGGGTCGCTGCTACTTGCCGACGTGTTCCTCGCGATCGTCGGGTTGCTCATGCTACCGACCCTGGCGGTCATGAACCGCTCGTTCGCTCGGAAGGTCGAGGGGCCGGCGCAGCGGGCGCAGGAGCGGATCGGCGACGTGTCCGCCGTCGCCCACGAGTCGATCGACGGGGCGCTCGTTGTGAAAACGCTCGGACGCGAGCGGGCAGAGGTGGAGCGCCTCCGCGAGCGGGCGATGCGGCTGCGCGACGAACGCGTCGACGCCGGGACCATCCGCGCGGGGTTCGACTCCGCGCTCGAGGCGCTTCCGCAGGCTGCCGTGATCGCGCTGCTGGCGATCGGGTCGTGGCGCCTGTCGACGGGCGACGTCACGCTGGGGACGCTCGTCCAGGTCGTCACGCTGTTCGGGATGCTGTCGTGGCCGATGCGGTTCGTCGGCTGGATCCTGCTCGAGATGCCGCGCGCCGTCGTCGGGTACGGACGCGTGACCGAGGTGCTCCGGCAGCCCGTCACGGTCGGGCCGTCGAGCGAGCCGGTCACCCTTCCGGAGGGACCGCTCGACGTCCGCGCCGAGGGCCTGACCTACGCGTTCGACGGGTTCCGCGTGCTCGACGAGGTTACGTTCCGGATCGAGCCGAATGAATCGGTCGCGGTCGTCGGCGCCACCGGCGTCGGCAAGTCGACGCTCGCGCAGCTGCTCGTACGGCTCGACGACCCGACGTCGGGCGAGGTGGTGATCGGCGGCGTGAACGTGCGGCACGCGGACGCGGCGTCGCTGCGGCAGTCGACGGCGATCGTCTTTCAGGAGAGCTTCTTGTTCGCGACGACGGTCGCCGAGAACATCGCGCTGGACTCCGGTGCGCCGGAGGACCAGATCCGCCGCGTCGCGCGGATCGCGCAGGCGGACCGGTTCATCGGAACGCTGCCGAAGGCCTACGACACCGTGCTCGGCGAACGCGGGCACACGCTTTCGGGCGGGGAACGGCAACGGGTAGCGCTGGCACGTGCGCTCGTCCGCGAGCCGCGCCTGCTGATCCTGGACGACGCGACGAGTTCCGTCGACCCGACGATCGAGGCAGAGATCCTCGCGGGCCTGCGCAAGGAGCTCGAGACGACGCTGATCGTGATCGCGTACCGGCTCTCGACGATCCGGCTCGCCGACCGCGTCCTGTATCTCGAGGGCGGTCGTCTCCTCGACACCGGCACCCACGACGAGCTGATGGCGTCGCAGCCCGGGTATGCGGCGATGATCCGCGCCTACCAACGAGGCGAGCGATGAGCGCGACCACGGTGGCCCGTGATCCCGACGTCCAGCCCGAGCCCGACGAGCTGCCGATCCCGGAGCACCTCCGCGGGACGCTCGACGTCCTGATCCGCGGCCTCCGGCTGAGTCCGGAGCTCCGCATCGGGTTCGGGCTCACGGTCGTGTTCTCGCTTGCCGTCGCCGTCGGCAGCCTCGTGATCCCGTTGCTCGTTCAACAGATCTTCGACCACGGGTTCACCGGCGGCTTCCGTCCGCGCTTCGTATTCGGGATGTGCGCACTCGCGTTCGCTATCGTCGTGCTCGCGTTCTTCGCGCAGCGGCAGGCGCTGAAGCGGCTCGTGCGCGCCTCCGAGGAGGCGCTGATGGAGCTCCGCGTGCGCGTGTTCGAGCACATCCACCGCCTGTCGATCGCGACGCAGTCGGGTGAGAAGCGCGGCGTGTTCGTCGGGCGCGTGACCGCGGACGTCGACACGCTCCAGCAGTTCATGGAGGAGGCCGCGGTCGCATGGATCTGGGCGGCGGTCCAGATCGTGGTGACCTTCGTGATCATGGTGTTCTTCTCGTGGCAGCTCACGATCCCCGTCGTGTTGCTGGTGATCCCGATGCTCTTCGTGATGGGGAAGCTCCAGGCGAAGATGTCCGCGGCGTACGACCTCGTGCGTGGGCGCGTCGGACAGATGCTGTCCGAGGTGTCGGAGAGCGTCATGGGCGCCGCGGTCGTTCGCGCGTACGGCCTGGAGTCGAGCGTCGACTCTCGCGTGAAGCGCTCGATCCGCGACCGGTTCCTCGCGCATAAGCAGGCACACCTGCGCACGGCGACGCTGTGGCCGATGGGCACGGCCTTCTGGGGCCTGGCTACCTGCGCCGTGATCGTGGTCGGAGCAACGTGGGGGCCCGGGTGGGGGCTCACGTTCGGCAAGGTCAGCGCGTTCTTGTTCCTCGCCGACCTGTTCCTGCACCCGTTCACCGACCTGCCCGAGATCTATTCGGAGACGCAGACCGCGATCAGCGGGTGGCGCAAGATCCTCGCGCTGCTCGAGCTGCCGGTCGACGTCGTCGAGCCGGAGCCGGGCGTCCCGTTGCCCGGTGGCGCCCTCGGGGCCAGGACCGAGGCGTTGAGCTACGCCTACGGTGGCGGGCACCGCGTGCTGCACGACGTCTGGTTCGAGGTCCCGGCCGGGGCGCACGTCGCGATCGTCGGGGAGACGGGCGCCGGCAAGACCACGTTCGTGAAGCTGCTGACGCGGCTCGCCGACCCCTCCGAGGGGCGGATCCTGATCGGCGGCACCGACCTGCGCGAGGTTTCGCGAGGAACGCGCCAGACCGCGATCCGGATGGTGCCTCAGGACGGGTTCCTGTTCGACCTGACGGTCCGCGAGAACGTTCGGGCGGGTCGCGAGGGCGCGAGCGACCGCGAGATCGAGGCGGCGTTCGAGGAGCTCGGGCTCGGCGACTGGCTCGAGACGCTGCCCCACGGCCTCGACACGCGCGTCGGCGAGCGCGGCGAAGCGCTCTCGGTCGGCGAACGTCAGCTCGTGTCGCTCGCGCGCGCGCAGATCGGGGAGCCCGGGTTGCTGATCCTCGACGAGGCGACGAGCGCCGTCGACCCCGCCACCGAGCGCCGGATCTCCGAAGCGCTCCGCCGGCTGTCGGCCGGTCGGACGTCGATCACGATCGCGCACCGGCTCTCGACCGCGGAGGCGGCCGACACGATCTTCGTCTTCGACCGCGGCCGCATCGTCGAACGCGGGACGCACGACGAGCTCGTCGCGGCGGGCGGCGTGTACGCCGGGCTGTACGGCAGCTGGCTCGGCAACGTCCGCGTCTGAACCTTGACGGAACGCGTGCGGACGCGCATCGTCCGGTCCAACGGTTCGCCCGAACCGCCACGACCGGAACGAGGAGGACCGCCCTGGTGCGACGTCCGCGGATGCTCGCCGCGATCGTCGCGGTGCTGGCGACCGCCGGCGCCGTGACCGCCCGACCGGCCGATGTCGCGTTCGCGACGCCGACACCCGACCAGGCCTCGTACGTCGTCCACCTCAGGACCGGCGAACGGGCCCGCCTCTGGACCGGCACCGAGTCCGTTACGTTCACGAACACCGGCACGGTCGGGCTCGACCAAGTGTGGTTCCGCCTGTGGGCCAACGGACCGGGGCGATGTCGCGAACCCGGCATCGAGGTGACGAACGTGACCGGCGGTACCGCCGGCGCGCTCACGGTCCGGTGTACCGCGCTGCCGGTAACGCTGGACGGCCCGCTCACGCCGGGCGCGACCGCGACGGTCGGGATGGACATCCGGATCCGGGTGCCGCGCGCCAACGACCGCTTCGGACGCGTCAACGGGGTCTCCATGCTCGGCAACGCGCTCCCGCTGCTGGCGGTGAACGACGACGACGGCTGGAACCTCGAGCCCTATGCGCCGATCGGCGAGAGCTTCTACTCGCTCGTGGGCGACTTCGAGGTGACGCTCCGAGTCCCGCCCGAGATCGACACGCCGACGACCGGGACGCTCGACGCGAGCGTCCCGACCCCGACACCCCCGCCCGGCGGTCCCGAGACGCGCACGTACGTCGCGACCGACGTGCGCGACTTCATGTGGGTCGCCGGCGAGCTCCGCACAAGGCGCGGCGTCGACGCCTCCGGAACGCGGGTGAACGTCTGGTACCGCCCGCGGTTCCTCACGCGAACCGTGGCGGAGCGCGCCCTCGCCGAGGCGATCAGGTCGATGGACGCGTTCTCCGCCGCGTTCGGCTCGTATCCGTACGCCGAGGTCGACGTTGTCGTCGCGGACTTCCGCACGTTCGGCGGGATGGAGTATCCGCAGCTCGTGCTGTCGGTGCCTGATCGGTACGTCCTCGCGCACGAGCTGGCGCACCAGTGGTGGTACGGGGTCGTCGGGGACGACCAGTTCGACGAGCCGTGGGTCGACGAGACGTTCGCGTCGTGGTCGATGACCTACCCGTACTCGCCGAGCGTCGGCTGCCAGATGTTCGAATGGCCGAGCGACGGGGCGCGCCTGTCGAACCCGATGTCGTATTGGCTCGACCACCCGGACGAGTACTGGGTCATCTACTGGCAGGGCGCGTGCATGCTCGCGAACCTTGCCGACAGATTCGGAGTCGACCGGTTCCTCGACATCCTGAACGACTACGCGGCGGCGCACTGGCTCGGCGTCGCGACGACGGCGGACGTGCAGGCGGCGTTCGAGGCCGCCGCGATCGAGGACGGCCTCTCCTGGGACCCGGCCGCCTTCTGGGATCGCTGGCGCGTCACCCCGGACGACGGCGCGGCACCGGTGGCGCGCGGCCACGGAACGCCACCGCGGCTGCGCGGATCGTTCGACTAACCGCGCAGCGGACGACGATGCCGTCGAGGTCCTCGTCCGTCGCGCCGGCGTTCAGGTCGTCGAACCCGGAAACGGGATCGAGCGACCGGGAGATACGCTCGTCCTCGTGCCGATCGAGCGCTCGGGACGCCGGATCGGGGCCGCGCGCATCGCCGAGCTGGCCCGTGACCTGCTCGACGCCTCCGAGCTGTGCGCGATCGCGACCGCGACGCCGGCCGGGAGGCCGCATGTCAACACGGCCTACTTCGCCTGGGACGCCGACCTCTCCTGCGTCTGGCTGTCGGACCCGGCGGCTCGACACTCGCGCAACGTCCGCGCCAACCCTCCGGCGGCCATCGCGGTGTACGACTCGCGCCAGTCCTGGGGCGGCTCCGACCGGGGGATCCAGCTGTTCGGGACCGCCGGTGAGGCGACCGGTCACGCCGCGGCCGAGGCGGCCGCCACCTACAGCCGACGGTTCCCGGGGTACGACCCGGGCGATCTCGCCGGCTACCGCTTCTACCGGCTGCAGACGGCCCGGATCAAGCTCTTCGATGAGACGGCCCTCGGATCGGGAGTGTTCGTGACGGCGACGGTGGGCCCGCGAGGCCGCCTCGTGTGGGAGCGGACCGAGATCTACCGCGCCGGCCGCTCGGACCGTTAGGCGTCGTCACCACGCCGAGGTCCATCCAGGAGGTCACTCGACCTCCTCAGGAGTCTCGTACCAGGGCACCCGTTCCCCGATCTTCGCGCGCAGCTTCCACCGGAGGGACGTCGGCGCCGAACGCATCGACTCCGAGAGGGCGTCCGTGCGATCGGACAGTGCGCGGGCCGGCTCCGCGTCCAACGTGGCCTCGCCGAAGTCCCGCAGCCGGCTCAGGTTGCGTTCAACCGTGTGGAAGAATCCCCAGTCCTCGGACAGGGGGGCGACGAACCGCGCGGTATCGATCGGGACGTCGAGCAGCAGCGCGGCCGCATCCGTCAGGTCCTTCGGCTCGATCTGCACGATCTGGAGCTTGGTGAGCAGCAGGTCCGCCGGCGCGATCGTGAGCGCGCCGGCGCTGAACCCATCCGCGATCTCCAGGCGATGCGCCATATCGAACGTTCCGATCAGGACGTCGACCGCGTAACCCTTCGGCGACGCAAAGATCATCCGCCGCGCCCCGTGCAGCGCGTTGAAGTGCCGGTCCGGCACCAGCCCGGCGGCCTCCAGCACGCGCGAGGCGGCCGGGCCCTTCCTCGGAGGAACGGCGAGATCGAAGTCGCGGTACGGTCGCGCGAGCGGCGCGCGGCGCGCGGACGCGGCCAACGCGTACACGGCCAGCCCACCGAGCAGCCGCATCGTGAGCCCGTCCGACGCCGCCGCGTCGACCAGCTCCCGCGCGTCCGCGAGCAGCGCCTCCGGGTCAGATGGCGGGGCCGCGGGCTCGCTCACGCGCGAAGCGTAGACCGAGCCCGCACGCGCCACTACTCGACGGGGATCTCCTTGAACGTCGAATCCAGATCGATGCCCTCGCGCTTGCGGATCGCGCGAGCGACGAAGTAGATCACCAACCCTGAGACGAAGATCGCGATGTTCAACAGGAACATGTTGAACGACCGGCTCTCGAGGAAGATCCCGCCGCCCTCGTGCTTCGGCGTTGCGGACAATCCGGACAGCGGGTCCTTGAGATAGGCCCACGCCATGAACGCGCACGCCACCAGCGACAGCGCGCCCACGATGGTCATCACCGGCACGCCCCGGAACCGCCAGTTGGCCGGCGACGTCTCGAACACGTCGCGCACCCGGTACGGCATCGCCATCGCTGCGATCGACGTAACGCCGAACGAGAGGATGAAGCCGAAGATCCCGACGAGCGTCTTGAACGGCGAGTCGGGCCGGGTGTACAGCCACAGCGCCGCGATCGAACCGAGCCCCATCACGACGAGCGCGTTGATCGGTGTGTGTGTCCGCTCGTTCACGCGACCCAGCCACGACGGGCCGACGCCGTCGATCCCGTACGCCAGCAGGTTGCGCGATGCGTTGAGGATCTGCCCCGGCAGCCACGTGTACGACCAGAAGATGAACCCAAGGGAGAGGACCACGGCGACGACCACGTTCCCGATCGCGTACGCTGCGACCTCCGTGTACGTCGGCGGCGTCGCGAAGCCGAGCGTCGCGCCGAAGTCGAACGACGCGGCGCCCATCCACTCGAGGCCGGCCGTCTTGTCGAACACCCAGACGGTGAGCATCGCGATCAGGACCGATGCCACGGCCGCGAACGGCATCGACCACAGCTGCACCGTGCCCGGCCGCTTGACCTCGCCGCCGATGTAGGCGGACGACTGGTTGAAGACGAGCTCGAGGTAG
Organism: Actinomycetota bacterium; assembly: GCA_046729855.1. Classification (GTDB taxonomy): domain Bacteria; phylum Actinomycetota; class UBA4738; order UBA4738; family HRBIN12; genus DATHSY01. The sequence continues at coordinate 52,997 of JBKPHM010000001.1, forward strand.
ATCCACGTCATCGGGATCAGCGTCCAGTACAGGCTGAACGGCGCCGTCGCGAAGCCCGCCTCCCTCGACGCCCCGAGCACGCTCTGGTACGCGTCCGGCCCGACCGTGTCGGCGAACGTCTCGTTGAAGCCGCTCACGAAGCCGTCGCGGCTCATGAACGCGAGGACCAGGATCGTGAGCAGCGCTCCGATCATCGCGATCACGAAGAGGACGTTCTGCACGCGGAAGTACGTGTTGAGCCCCAGCGCGAAGATCCCGACCAGCACGGCGATCAGCAGCGTTCCCGCGATGAAGGCGCCGGTCGGCGTCGAGAGGTCGTCGCCGAAGTCGATCAGCCCCTGGCTCCCGGTCAGGACGCCGAGGCCGCGGAAGAGCGGCGTGAGCCCGTAGTAGGCGAAGAACGCCGACGGCACGCCGCCGTACAGGACCCACCAGACGGTCTGGTTCCAGTTCGACATCATGCCCCAGGCCGGCCCGAGGACCCGGCTGACGTAGACGTAGTCGCCGCCCGACCGGGGCATCGCCGCCGAGAACATCGCGAAGACCATCGACGTGGGCAGCACGACGATCAGGCAGATCACGAACGCGAGCTGCACGTTGCCGCCGGGGTAGTACGCCGGGATGAGGAGCAACGCGAACAGCGTCATCAACCCGATCGAGACGAAGTTGATGTTGTAGATCAGCACGCTCCACGGACTGCCCTCCCGGACGAGGCCCGTGGATCTTCGGGCGTAGAGCCCGGTCGCGCTGGCCTGCCCTCCCGTGCCTTCCATGCGCACCTCCCCTGCGATGGGCGGACGGTTCGAACGCGGCTCGAACTCCAGCACGTTTGCGCGGGACGCGCCAGTTCCGCCGGGACGCACCGGCCGAGCGGTCCAGCGGGTGCTAGCATCCGCCGGCGCCGAGCCGGGAGCGGGCATGCGGGTCCAGCGGATCGTCGACCTCTCGATCGTCGTCGACGATGAGACGCAGGTCTTCCCGGGCGACCCCGTTCCGTCCCTCCGCCAGGCCACTCGGATCGAGACCGAGGGCTTCAACGTTCTCTCCGTCTCGCTCGGGTCTCATACCGGGACCCACGTCGACGCGCCGCACCACACCGAGCCCGGTGGCCGGCACCTCGACCAGCTCGACCTGTCGCTGTTCGTGGGACCGGGCGTCATCGCGGACGTGACGGGCCACGAGCCTCGACGGCCGATCACGTGGGACGACCTCGAGCCGGTCGCGGACCGGCTTCGGCCGGGGGCGATCCTGGTGCTGCGCACCGGCTGGTCCGAGCGACATCTCGGCTCGCCCCACTACTACGACCACCCGTTCCTCGACGCCGGCGCCGCTCGCGAGGTCCTCGCGCGCGGCGTCCGGACGATCGCGATCGACGCGCTGAACCCGGACGAGACGGTCGTGGACGGGACGGGCTCGTTCCCGGTCCACGAGCTCGTCCTCGGCGCCGGCGGCGTGATCGCCGAGAACCTGACGAACCTCTCCGACATCGCGGTGTCCGACCCGCTGATCAGCGTGCTGCCGATCCGGCTGGGCGGCGACGCGGACGGCGCACCCTGTCGGGCGGTCGCCGTGGAGCTGACCGCCCACTGAATGCGTGGCGGGATCAGCCGGTCACGAACTTGTGCGCCTTCACCCGGTTGCGGTCGAGCGAGACGATCACGCCCTGCAACGCACCCTCGGTGTAGAGCGAACCGGGGTTGCACACCTTCGTGCGTCCGATCGAGCCCATCGCGCGCGACTCGTGGATGTGTCCGTGCAGGCCGAGGACGGGCTGGACGTGCTCGATCGCTTCCCGAACGGCGACGCTGCCGACCGGCGCGAACGTCGGCTCGCCCCCGGCGGTCCTGATCCGCATGTCCGACGTCAGCTGGTACGCCCGGTCCGTCCCCGTGTCGAACGGAGGGTTGTGCACGTTGAAGATCGTCGGCGTATCCGGGTCGAGCTCGGTGGCAAGCGCCCCGAGCTTGGTGCGCATCTCGTCCTCGGTGATCTCGCGCGGCGAATCCCACGGCGTCGGCGTCGAGTACCCGAGCGAGAGCACCTGGTACGGGCCGAGCTCCACGATCCGGTCCTCGGCCTGCGTGAGCCAGGCGGCCTCGTTCATCGCGCGCTTCACCAGCGGCGGGTCGTCGTTGCCGGGCATGACGAGGCAAGGGATGCCGGCATCCTTGAGCTTCTCGTCGGCGAGCTTGACCCAGTCCTCGACGCTGCGGCCGATCGCGTGCTCGAACGCCCGGTCGAGCGCCTCGCCGTGCCTGCCGAGCTGTTCGACCTCGTCCGGCGTCGTGCGGTACGGGTAGAAGCCCTGCAGCCGCATCCGGTGTTCGAACCCGTCCAGCTCATCCTCCGAGCCCAGGCGCACTGCCTTGCCGAACAGGAACGTCTCCCACGTGCCGTTCGCCCCCTGCGTGATGGGGATCAGCCCCTTCCCGGCGACGTCCCCTCCCAGGATCACGGCGTCGACCCCGTAGAACGCGCCCGCGTTCAGGAACTTGCGGAAGCACGTCTCGGATCCGTGGATATCGGTCGCGAAGTAGATCGTGAAGCGCGCCATCGTGCGGCCAGTATGGGCGGCGCGCAGGCGTGTCGCCACCGCGCGTAGCCGTGCACGTGCGAGGGAATTGATACCGAAGGAGGTGAACGAGATGCCCGACAAGCGACCGAGCGTCAAGAACGAGAAGCAGTACGAGGGACTCCGCAAGAAGGGCATGTCCAAGGAGCGCGCGGCGAAGATCGCGAACACCCCGAACGCCTCGCGCAAGGGCGGCAAGAAGGCTGCCGCCAAACGCCGGCAGAAGAAGTCCTCGTAGCGGGCGGGGGCCGGCCGCTCGCCCGCCGATCCATGCCCGGCGCCGTCAGTCCGAGGCCCAGGCCACGAGGTCGATCTCGATCAGCCACGCGGGGTTCGCCAGCCCGGCGATGTACATCAGCGTCGATGCCGGCCGGTGGCCTCCGAGCACTTCGTCACGAACGGCACGCGCGGTGGGGTAGTCGTCACGAGAGACCATCAGCGTGTTCAGCTGCACGATGTTCGCGATCTGCATCTGCGCGCCGGCCAGCACCCCGCTGACGTTGCGCCACGCCAGCCGCGCCTGCTCCTCGATCCCCTGGCCGATCCGCCCGTCCGTGTCCACCCCTACCTGGCCCGCTCCGAACAGGAACCTGCCCGACCCGATGACCTCGACGCCGTGGGAGTAGCTCGCGAACGGCCCGGCCACTCCCATCGGGTTGAACGGTCGGATCACCGCTTCCTCCCTCCCATCGGTGCCGGCGGCACCGGGCGGACGCCCGGGGGGTCCCTGGCTCATCGCGTCCGCGGCGGCGGGAACCGGTCGGCGAGGCCGTTCGCGTTCACCTGATACAGCGTCTCGGGCTGCGCGATGCCGGCGAGGCGCTGCCGGCCGAGGCTGCGGAGCCGCACGCCGGGCGGCACGGATCCCTGGACCGCCGTTCTGGTCTTGCCCGAGACCAGGATCTGGCCGCCATGCGCGACAGAAGCGACCCGGGCGACGGTGTGAACGGCGATCCCGACGTAGCCGTCGTCCGTCAGCGCCGGCCGGCCGGTGTGGACGCCGGCACGCACGCGGAGCTCGAGGCCGTTCGGCCAAGACCGTTCCACCATCGTCCGCTGCAGCTCGATCGCCGCCTGGATCGCCGCGGCGGGACGCTCGAAGACGGCGAAGTACTCGTCCGCGCGCGCGTCGACCGTCTGGCCCCCATTGCGGCGGACCGCGTTCCGGATCAGGGAACGGGCGTCCCGCAGCACGCCCGCGTACCCGTCGCCCAGCAGCTCGAGCACCCGCGTCGAGCCCTCGATGTCGGTCAGCAGGAAGGTGACGGTGCCCGTGGGCAACGAGGCGAGATCCGGCGAGGCGCGCTCGGAGCGGATCTGGCGGGTGATGAACCCCACCGGGACGATGCCAAACCGCTTCGCCGCCACGAGCAGCCGCCGCCGGGCGCGCTCGCGAGCCGCGCCGTCCTCGAACGCCACCCGATCGAACCGCGCGAGGGCGTTCCGCACGTGCGCCTCGTCGTGGATCGGCAGCCGCCGTTGGCCCTTCGAGTCGATGTACGCGAACGCCCGGTCCGGCAGCCCCGCGCGCTCGCGAGCTCTCAGCTTGCCCATAACATGACAATACTGGGACGCTCCGACGCGCTCACCTGTGCCCGGGACCGTTGCGGCGGACGGCCGGCGTCGGGGAGCTCGCGCGGGTTCCGGTTGAACCGCTCCGATCCGGGGCACACTCCGTCCGGACACCGACGGACCGAGGAGCGGACCATGACCAAACCCCATGGGCGCCTGCTCTGCGTGATCCTCGCCGGCGTGGTCGCAGCGTCCGTGGCGGCGCCGGCCGCCGCGGCCGCAGAGCCGCCCGCCAACATCGTGGCGATCGGCGACTCCATCACCCGGGCGACGAACGTGTGCTGCTGGTACGGGGATCATCCCAGCTACTCATGGAGCACCGGGTTCAACCCGCTCGATGGGCTCAACAGTCACTACGAGCGGCTGATCGGGCAGGACGCGTCGATCTGGGGTGACGAGTACAACGACGCGAGGGCCGGCGCGCGGATGGCCGATGCGCCGGCGCAGGCGTCGATCGCCGTCTCGCAGGGCGCCGAATACGTCACGATCCTGATGGGCGCGAACGACGTCTGCACGTCGGACGTCACGACGATGACGCCGATCGACAGCTTCCGGGCCTCGTTCGAGTCCACGATGACGACGCTCGCATCCGGACTGTCGTCGAACGCGAAGATCCTCGTCGCGAGCATCCCGAACGTGCGACGCGTGTGGACGCTCTTTCACGACAACGCGACGGCCCGGTACATCTGGCGGACGTACCACGTGTGTCAGTCCATGCTGTCGACGTCGAGCACGCTCGAGGACCGGCGCGCCGTCTACCAGCACACGCTCGCGCTGAACCAGGTCCTCGAGAGCGTGTGCACCGGATACGCGAACTGCCGATTCGACGGTTACGCCGTCTTCAACCACCTGTTCTCGAAGGACGACGTTAGCAAGCTCGACTATTTCCATCCCAGCCGCACCGGGCAGAACGTGCTCGCGACGCTGACCTGGTCCGCTTCGTGGTGGGCGTGAACCGGATGATTGAATCGGCCTAGCCCCTCTGCCATCATCGGCCGCACACGCGGCGTGGTGCTCGGAGGATTCCCCATATGGCCGACCTGAAGGGCTCGTTCTTCGGGTACAGCCGCGCGAGCGTCCGGTCGGTGCTCGCGGAGCGCGAGGCAATGCTCGATCGCGCCTCGAGGGTCGCGAGCGCGGCCGAGCAGCGCGCGGATCGCTTCTCCTCCGAGCTCTCGCAAGCACAGGGCGCGTGCGCCGAGCTCGGGGAACAGCTCGACGCCGCCAATCTCGTTCGCGCGCGGCTCGAGGAAGACCTGCGCATCATGACCGAGCGCGCCGAGCAGGCGACGACCGAGGCGGCGGAGAGCCAGCAGGCGCTGCGGCGCGCGCTCGAGGGCTCGGCGCAGGACAGGGCGTCGCTGGAAGCGCATCAACAACGCCTGGCCGAGCTGGAGGGACTCCTCACCGAGTACCGAGAGGAGATCGAGCGACGGGCCGCGCGGACGATCGCCTCGGTCGAGCCGACGCGGGCGCGTGCGCCCGAGCCGGAGGACGGGCCGGCGACGGCGACCGAGCTCGCCGCCGTGATCGAAGTCACCGAGCAGGCAGTGCTCAGCATCATGGAGTCGACGAAGGCGCGCGCGGACCTGGAGCTCCACGCCGTCGACGCAGAGCGGGAGCGGATCAAGCGTGACGTGGAATCGATGACCGCGTGGCGCGATCGCGCCGCACCCGTGATCGACTCACTCGAAGCGACGATGAGCGAGGTTCAACGACACGTGGGAGAGGTCGGCGCTCGCGTGAGCGACGTACTGCGGCCCGTCACGAGCGCCGTCACGCAGCTCGCCTCGGACCTCGCGTCCCTCGACACCCTCGCCGAGGCACGCACCGAGGCCGTTGCGGAAGCGACGCGAACGTTGGACGACACGCGTGTGATCGAGCTCCGTGATCGCGACTCCGAGAGCCGCGACGCCTACCGCGACCGGTAGCCGGCCTGCCTCAAGCCGCGCCCAACGAGAACGTCACGTAGATCGGCAGGTGATCGGATGCGGACGCTGCCCCGACGCGGAAGGTTCCGATGTCGAGGTCGCTCGTGAGGAACACCCAGTCCGGTCGGTCGCACTCGTGCTTCGGCTCGGCCGACGTCGTCTCGCACGGCCTGCCCACCGCGGTCGCCGCGTCGATGAGCCCAGAGCCGGTAAAGAGTTCCGCGTCGGGATCATCGGGTTGAACGTTGGGATCCCCCGCGATGACGGCGGGGGTTGCGCCGCCCCACTCGTCCAGCAGGGCGCCGATCTGCTTCTCGGAGCTGGTCTCGAGCTGCATGTCGATCACGACCAGCGGGCGGCCGGCGACGTCGACGGTGACCGCCACGTAGCTGCGTCGCTGCTTGCCGGCGACCGGCGGGAGCTCCCCGCCGCCGATCCGACGGAACGGTAGGTGCGTGAAGATCGCGTGGCCGAACTGCGGATCGGCCGCCGGCTCGAACACGTACGGCATGTCGAGCCGGTCGTGCAGATACGCCAGGAGGTCGGCGGTCCCGTGGATCACCCAACCACGCGCGACCTCCTGCAGGACAACGATGTCGGGATGGAACGCCTCGATCGAGTCGGCGATCGCGTCCGCGTCGAGCTGACCGTCCGGATCGACCGCGCCGCGGACGTTGAAGCTGACCAGCCGGACATCGCTCGTGGTCGCCGGAACGATGTCCGCGCGCGGCCGGTCGAGCCACAGCGCCGACGGCAGCAGCACCGCCAGCACGCAGGTGACGGCAAACGGTGCCAGCGGCCATGCTTCGTCCCGCGTCGGGGCGCGATCCGCACGCACGGCCAACACGGCGGCCGCACCCACCAGAGCCGCACCCAGAGCGGCGATCAGGTCGCGAGGGAACGGCAGGGGCAGCGTGACGTCGATCTGCCACAGCAGCGCGAGGAGCAGGAACGACAGCGATGCCACCGTCATTGCAATCACGACGCGCGTCGCCGAGGAGCGCGACGGCCGCGTGGACAGCGCGACCGCGAGCGAGGCCGACGTGGCGATCTGCAGAACCAGGACGAGCGCGATCGCCGCCGCTCCGGTCACCCCGTGGACCGATCCTCCGACCACCGCCGCGCCGACGAGCATCCCGACAACGGCGGCGAGAGGGATGCGCCGCGCTGCGGCCCAGACTACCGTCGCGAGCGCGAGCACGTCGCCGCCGAGAACGACGAGCGCCGCCGCCTCGAACGACACGTCGCCCTGCGACGCCACGTACCCGACGTTCTGGAGGAACAGCAGCTGCAGAGCGAGGTACGGCCCGATCGCCCACAGGTAGCCGACGGCGCCCACGTCGCTGGGCGGCGTCCGTTCGACCAGCAGCCAGACACCGAGCAGGGCAGCGGCGATCAACACGATCGTGACGGCGACGGCTGGGAACGACCCCTGCCACACCACGTCCCAGCCCCGCGTCGGCCCCCGGATCGCCGCGTCCAGCGCGAGCCCGACGATGATCCCCTCCAACAGCCCCACGCCCCTCAGACGACTGCCGACGAAGGGCACGCATGCGGTGACGCCAGCCAACGCGGCCGCGGTCGCGACGATCGAGGCCCCGAGCGGGATCGGGTGCCAAAGCTGCACGGCGAGCCTGGCCACCGCCACGACGATCACGCCGCCCAGAGCCAAGCGTCGAGGCTCACGCCGCGCGACCGCAAGCGTCACGAGCGGCGCCGCGAACACCGCGAGCGCGATCGCACCCGCGGTCTCGGCATCGTCCTCGAACGCCTCGTACACCCCCGTGAAGAGCGTCCTGGACACCTGGGCGAGCAGCACGAACAGCAGCGCAACGGTGAGCACCGGCACCGCGTCGGTGCGGCGGCGCGACATCAGATCGGCCATCTCCCGCGTCCCCGGGCCGCCAAGCTACGGAGCACCCCGCCCCGGGTCAACTCACCGGCGTCGCTGCGCCGCAAGGCCGCCGTGGCCCTCCGTGTTCGGTGAGCGGCCGAGGCGGGAATAGCTCCGGGAGCCGATTCCGGGTACGAGGAGGCCTTATGCAGGAGGTGGACGTCCCCACCCTAGAACCGGAGCGTTTCGAAGGCGTCCTGGACGCTCCGGCCTTCGAGAGGTTCCTGGAAGCCATGTCTCGCGCCCGCGAGGCGCTGGGCGGCCGCCGCATCTGGCATGTCAACTCGACCGAGAAGGGCGGTGGCGTCGCCGAGATGCTGAAGCCCCTCCTCGGCTACCAGCGGGGCGCTGGGTGGGGGGCCGGGTGGCTCGTCGTCGACGGCGACGACGACTTCTTCCGGGTGACCAAGCGGATCCACAACCATCTGCACGGCGACGCTGCGGACGGCGGGCTGGGACCGGACGAGCGCCGCGCCTATGAGGGCGCGCTATCACGCGAGATCGACGACGTCGCCCAGATGGTCACGGACGGGGACGTGATGCTCCTCCAGGACCCACAGACGCTCGGGCTCGCGCCTGCGCTCGAACGGGCCGGCGCGCACGTCGTCTGGACGTGCCACGTCGGAATCGACGACCCGAACGACGTCGCACGGGGCGCGTGGGCCTTCCTGCGCGGCTACCTGCCGCACTGCGACGCGTACGTGTTCTCGCGCCCGTCGTACATCTGGGATGGTCTCGAAGGGGATCGCGTGCGCATCATCGCGCCGGCGATCGATCCTTTCGCTCCGAAGAATCAAACGCTCGCCGAGGACACGAGCCGCGACGTCCTCCGGGCGGCCGGGATCCTCGACGATGGAGCAGGCGAGGACCCGCGGTTCCAGCGGGAGGACGGGTCGGATGGGCGCATCGAGGAGCGGGCGGACGTCATTCAGGATGGCTCGCTCCCACCGTCGGCACCGGTCGTGCTCCAGGTCTCGCGGTGGGACAAGCTGAAGGACCACGCGGGCGTGCTCCGCGCGTTCGCGATGCACGTTCCGCCTCACCTCGACGCGCACCTCGTGTTGGCCGGACCGCGCGCCGACGGCGTGAGCGACGACCCCGAGATGTCGGACGTGATCACCGAGCTCCTTGAGACCCGCGACGGGCTCGAGTCGTCCGTGCGCGAACGAACGCACGTCGCCCAGCTCCCGATGGGTGATCTGGAAGCGAGCGACGCGATCGTGAACGCGCTCCAACGGCGCGCGGACGTGATCGTGCAGAAGAGCCTCGCGGAGGGGTTCGGCCTCACCATCTCCGAGGGCATGTGGAAGGGACGACCGATCGTCGCCAGCCGCGTCGGCGGTATCCAGGACCAGGTTGTCCACGACGAGACCGGGCTGCTGATCGACGACCCGTCGGCGCCCGAGCTCGCGGGCGACGCCATTACGCGCCTGCTCGAGGATGCGGCCACCCGCGAGCGGCTCGGGCGGCAAGCGCACGAACGCGTCCGCGACCACTTCCTGCTGGCCCGGTACCTGGTGCAGCTGGCCGATCTGCTCGATGACATCGCGCGCGACGGCGGGCGAGCATCCGGATCCACGTGATCCTCTCCCTGTTCATCACGTGCTTCGTGGCCCTGACGGCCGCGACCGTGCTGCTCATCCTCCTCGGGGCTCGCCTCCACTTCGCGTCGCGCATCCTCGGCATCCTGCTCGGAGCGGCGCTCGCGGTCGGGGCGGGCGAGGTGGCGGCCCGACTGTGGGAGCTCGAGCCCGGAGCGGTTCTGCTCGGCGAGGCGTTGCTCGCGGTCTCCGCCCTTATCGTCGCGCTCGCGCGTCCTGTTTGGAACCCGGTCGGACAGGTGTTCTACGCGAGCTTCCTCTCGGCGGCCGTCGCGTACCTCGGGTTCGCGGCCTGGTACACCCTCGCTGGCGGGCTGTCGACGATCGGCGCCATCGCGTCGGGCGTGCTGTTCGCGTTCGAGCTGGGCGCGCTCACGCTCTCGGCGTGGTACGCCTTCGACGGATGCGACGTGGTGTGTCGCGCTCGGTGGCGTCGGCCTCGACCGAAGCACGATCCGGGCTACCGCCCGAAGGTGTCGCTCCAGGTCCCCGCCTACAACGAGCCGCCGGAGATGCTGATCGAGACCATCCGTTCGCTCGAGGCGATCGACTACCCGAACCTCGAGATCGTCGTGATCGACAGCAACACGCCCGACGAGTCGGTCTGGAAACCGGTCGCGGAGTACTGCGAGGACCGCCCGCGCGTTCGGTTCGTCCACGCAGACGACATCCCCGGCTTCAAGGCCGGCGGCCTGAACCTCCTGCTCCGCGAGCACACACCTCCGGACGTCGAGATCATCGGCATCGTCGACGCCGACTACGTCGTCGACCCGAACTACCTGCGAGACCTCGTGGGGTACTTCGCCGACCCCAACCTCGCGTTCGTCCAGACGCCGCAGGACTACCGCGACTACGAGGGTGATGCGTACCTAACTGCGTGCTACGACGCGTACCGCTACTTCTTCGCCGCGTCGATGCCGTCGAGGAACGACCGCAACTCGATCATCTTCGCCGGGACGATGGGGCTGATCAGACGGCCGATGCTCGAGGAGCTCGGCGGATGGGCGGAGTGGTGCATCACCGAGGACGCCGAGACCTCGCTTCGGATGCTGAAGCGCGGATGGTCGAGTCTCTACATCCACAAGTCGTACGGCACCGGCATCATGCCGCTCACGTTCGCGTCGCTCAAGACGCAGCGGTTCCGGTGGTGCTTCGGCGGGATCCAGATCCTCAAGCGACATCTGGGCTCGTTGATGCCGTGGAGCAGGGATCGGAGGAACCGCCTCACGATCGCTCAGCGCTTGGACTACCTGTTCGGCATGCTCCAGTGGTTCAACGACCTTATCTACCTGGGCTTCACGGTGACCCTGCTGGTCACGGCCGCGCTCCTATTCATCACGGGCCGGGCGGCGATCCGGCCGCTCCTCGGGGCGCTCGTGCTCCTGCCGTCGGCGCTGATCGCCTCGGGGATCCTACGGGCCGCTTGGACGCTCCGACGGCGGACGCGGATCGGTGTCCGCCGCTCGTTCCTCGCCTTTGCGAACTGGCTGTCGCTGTCGTGGACGGTCGCGCTCGCGTGCCTGCAGGCATCGTTCCGATCGGAGTCGGTGTTCATGCGAACGCCGAAGAGCGGGGAGGGCGGGGGGATCCTCGCGGCACTGCGAGCGGCGTGGGCCGAGACCCTGCTCGCGCTGTCGCTGTGGGGCGCAGGCGTCCTCGCGTTCACGACGTCGCGGGCGACGCCGTTCCTCGTCGCTCTCTACGCGTGGCAGGGCAGCGTGTACGCCGCATCCCCGCTGATGTCGATGCTCAATGTCCGCGCCAAGCTCCCCGAGCACCTCGAGCGGCGCCGACGCACCGAGTGGATGCGCGACCGGATCGCGGCGCGCTGGCCGTACGTGGTCGGCGCGACGGCGGCGCTGACCGCGATCGTCGCGCTGGCGGCCGTGCTGTTCCTGGGTGGCGCCAACCCTGGCAACCCGCGCACGCCGTTCGACGTCGTTCGAGCCTCGAGCGGCGAGAGCCCGCTCGAGTCACTCGCGCGCGGCGAGCTCCCGATCCCGCTGCTGACGGATGTCACGCCGTCGCCTGCCGTGACGGAGTCCCCGACCGCGACGGAGTCCCTCTCTCCCACCGCGTCGCCGTCGCCCACGGAGTCGCCCACGGAGTCGCCCACAGAGTCGCCGTCGCCTACGGAATCGCCGTCGCCAAGCCCGACCGCTGACACGACGTAGCCCGTCGCAGATCGGACGAGGACCGTCGTCTGCATGTCCGGCCCGAACCGCATGGCGCTATGCGGGCTGCTTCCGGGAGGGACGCTTCTTCCGTGTCTCCTTCGCGGCCTCGACGCTCGCCTTCAGCGCCTCCATCAGCTCCTCGACCCGCCGGCCCGATCCCGTTGCGGCGGGTGCCGCTTCCTCTGGCGCCTCGATGGGCGCCTTCTCGGCGATCTTGCGAAGCAGCTCCTCGCGATAGGTGTCGGAGTACGCCGCCGGATCCCACGTCGTGTGGAGCACCTCGATCAAGGACGCGGCGAGAACGAGCTCCTTCTCCGACACCTCGACGGCCTCGACCCCGCCCACGAGCTCGTGGCCGTCGCGGACCTCGTCACCGAAGAAGAGAGTCTCGAGCGCGAGGATGCTGTCCGCCGGTCGGATCGCGACCAGGTGCGGCTTGGTGCGTAGGACGAACCGTCCGATCCCGACGCGACCGGCCTGCTCGAGCGCTCGGAGGAGCAGGGCGTAGGGCTTCTCGGAGCCTCGCTGCGGCGCGAGGTGGTAGCTCTTCTCGAAGTACACGGGATCGATGTCGGCGAGGTCCACGAAGTCCTCGATCTCGATCGTGCGGCTCCGCTCCGGTCGAACCGCCTCGATCTCCTCGGCGTCGAGCACCACCAGCCGGCCGTCGTCGAACGTGTAGCCGCGCTTGAGGTTCTCGAACGCGATCTCCTCGTCGACGGGTTCCCTCGGCGCAGGTCGGGGCGCCTCGGCCGCGCCGGGGTCGACCGGCTCGGCCGGCTCCGGCTCGGCCATCGTCGGTTCGCGCTCCCATCCCGGCTCGGCGTCCTCGGCCGCCTCGACGTATCGCCGGTAGCGCACGCGCCGACCGAGCGCGTCCGTGAGGTGGAACCGGACATCCTTCGGCTCGGTCGCCGGATACAGGCGGACGGGGATCGTCACCAGCCCGAAGGCAAGCGACCCGGTCCACACGGCCCTTCCCATGCGACAAGCCTAGCGACCTGTCCTCAGGACGGCTCGAACACGGGCCGGAGCGGGAGGACGCTCTCCCCTCTCGGTGCCTTTACAGCGAGCGCCTGGTGGACCTGCGTCCGGCCCGCCTCGAAGTTGAGCGCCGACGCGGCCATATACAGGCGCCAGATCCGGGCGCGAGCGGGCCCGACCTCCGCGACCGCCTCGTCCCAGTTCCGTTCGAGGTTGGCGACCCATGCGCGGAGCGTGAGCGCATAGTGCTCGCGCAGGCTCTCGACGTGCCGCACCTCGAAGCCGCAGCCCTGCATCACGGAGATCACGGCGCCGAGCTCGTGCAGCTCACCGTCGGGGAACACGTAACGGTCGATGAAGCTGTTTCGCCGGAAACGGCTCGGCGTCACGGGCACGCGACCCTTCCGCGCCCGAGCGTGCGGCGGGCGGTTGATCCCGTGGTTCAGCAGGCGCCCGCCCGGACGGAGCAACGCGTACAGGCGTCGGAAGTACAGCTCCAGGTTGGCCAGACCGACGTGCTCGAACATGCCGATCGAGCTGATCGCGTCGTACGGGCCGTCCCGTACGTCGCGGTAGTCCTGGAGCCGGATCTCGACTCGGTGTGCCAGGCCGGCGTCTGCGACCGCCTTCGACGCCCATTCCGCCTGTCGCTCCGAGAGCGTGATGCCGACCGCCCGCACACCGTGCTCGCGTGCGGCGAGCATCGCCATGCCGCCCCAGCCGCACCCCACGTCCAGGAATCGCATGCCCTCACGGAGGTCGAGCTTGCGCGCGATCAGTGCGTACTTCGCCTCCTGCGCGGCCTCGAGGCTTACTCCCGGCGTCGGCCACACCGCGCACGAGTACGTCATCGAGGTCCCGAGCACCAGGAGGTAGAAGCGGTTCGAGACGTCGTAGTGGTGCGCGATGGCGGCGGCGTCGCGCTCGCGCGAATGGAGCCGTCCGGTGAGGCGGACCTCCTCGGGCGGCGGCGGGAGCGGGCGGAACGCGTCGCGACCGATCAGACGGGCGAGCGCGAGGAGGCCAGACGCCGAGATCCGGACACGCGGCAGGCGTCCACGCAGCTCGGTCATCGCGAAGTAGGCGTCGCCCTCGACGTCCAGGTCGCCGGCGACGTACGCACGCCCGAGCCCGAGCTCGCCCGGAGCTGTCACGATCCGACGGATCGCATCAGGCGACGCGATCACGAGGGTGGCCCGTGCGTCGGACGGTCCAGCGCGACTGCCGTCGTACGCCTCGACCGCGATCGGCAGGTCGCCGCCCAACAGCCGCTCGACCGCCCTCGCCACGCTCACGGTCCGTGCGCGCATGGGTCGCCTCCCCTTGCTGGCGTCACGATCGACGATACGCCTCGACGCCTGCCGCGGTCGCAGGCCCCCGTACTTCGCTCCGGCTGGTCAGGTAGGCGCCGAATAGCACCAGCGCCGTTCCGGCGATCGACATCGGCTCGACCGATTCGTCGAGGAAGACGACGCCGAGCACGATCGCGACGATCGGAAGCAGATAGATCGCGACCGACCCGCGCGTCGCACCCACGCGACCGACGAGGGTCGACATCGCCACGAACGCCAGGCCCGTCCCGAAGATCCCGAGGGCCGAGAGCGCGAGCGCGCTCGACCACGCGAACGTGGAAGCCGGGAACGCGATGAGCGCGGCGGGTGACAACGTCACGAGTGCGACGATCTGCGCACGCAGCAGGACCGGCAGCGCCCCGTACCGCTGTTGGAGCGGCACGGCGATGTTGAGGGCCACCGCGTAGCAGAGCACCGCCAGCACCACGAGCGAGGCGCCGAACGCCGTCGCGTCGGCTCCGCGCGTCGCCGGCCAGAGAATCGCCACCACCCCGACGAACCCCACGGCGACGCCGACGATCTGTCGTGGACCGGGCGAACGACGCAGTAGCAACGCCGCGATGACCGTTGCGAAGACCGGGACGGCTCCGTTCAGCATCCCGGCGAGCGACGAGTCGATGTGCTGCTGACCGATCGCGAACAGCAGCAACGGCGCGCCCATCCAGAGCAGGCCGAGGACCGCGATCCGTGGAACGTCCGATCTCTCGACACGCCGGCGCGACCGCGGGAAGGCGGAGACGGCAAGCGTGCCGATCGCGACGCGCCCGAACGCGACGAGCCCCGGCTCGAAGTGGTCGAGCGCGACCTCGACGAGCACGAACGACGACCCCCAGATCGCCGCGACGACGAGAAGGAGCGCCCATTCCTGCAGGCCGAAGGCCTCGCGACTGGTGCCGTGTGCGGTGTTGATCAGCCCGCGCCCGCTCACGCCCCAAACGTATCGCCCGAAGCGCGAGAGGATAGAGGGGTGGTCACCGACCGACCGAACCTCGACGAGGAGGCGCTCGACGGAGAGGCGCTCGACGCGTACTCGCGCGTCGTCACCTCGGTCGCCGAACGGCTGATCCCGTCCGTCGCGAGCTTGCGCGTGCGAGCCCGGACGCGGCGCGGATCGGTCGACGGCGCGGGCTCTGCCGTCGTGATGGCGCCGGATGGGTTCGCGTTGACCTCGGCGCACGTCGTCGAAGGGACGGATCGTGGGTCGGCCTCGTTCACCGACGGGCGCGAGGTGCCGTTCGACGTGATCGGCCGGGATGCGCTCTCGGACATGGCGGTGCTCAGGCTCCAGGGCGACGGGTTCCACGCGGCGACGCTCGGCGAGGCGGCCGGGCTCCGCGTCGGTCAGCTCGTCGTCGCGATCGGGAACCCGATGGGGTTCTCGGGCTCGGTGACGGCAGGCGTGGTCAGCGCGCTCGGCCGCGCGATCCCGGTCCAGGGCGGCAGGGTCGTCGAGAACGTGATCCAGACCGATGCGGCGTTGAACCCGGGCAACTCGGGCGGCGGTCTTGCCGACGGCCGCGGGCTGGTGGTCGGCATCAACACCGCCGTCGCCGGGATCGGCCTCGGGCTCGCCGTGCCGATCGACGACTCGACTCGGCGGATCATGAACGCGCTGATGACCGAGGGGCGGTTTCACCGCGCGTATATCGGGATCGCGGGTGGCAGCCGTCCGCTCCCGCCGCGCGCGGCCAGGGCGGTCGGCCGTTCGGACGGCGTCGAGGTGATGCAGGTCGTCCCGGGGAGCCCGGCGGCTCGCGCGGGCATCCGGTCGGGCGATCTCATCGTCGAGCTCGAGGGCGTCCCGATCTCCGACGCGCGCGACCTCCAGCGGTTGATGGTGGGCGACGTGATCGGTCGAACCGTCGAGGCGCGCGTGTGGCGTGACGGCGCGCTCCGTACCGTGACGATCTACCCGGTCGAGCTGACCGCCGCCTGAACCGGTTTCCGCTACGCGGGCGAGGAAGCGGGCTGCGAGTGATCGTGGATGTGCGCTTCCCGCCGGTGCTCCTTCTCGAGGTCCTCGTGCGGGATGTGCACGTGGTCGACCTCGGGATGGTTGTGCACGTGCGTGTGGGTCGAGAGCAAATGCGTCCAGTTCTCGCCGCGGTGCATGTAGTGCGTGACGTGGAAATGCTTCTGCTCGTGCTCGATGGCCTCGTGATGGTGCTGCTGCGGCTCGACGGTCATCGTTCCACCCTCCCTGCCAGCCTGCGCGTCCAACCATACCCCGGGCCGCGGAGCGGGACGCGCCCACCGTCAGCGCGGGTGCTCGTACGATGATGGCCGATGCTGCACGTCGAGGGGCTCCGCAAGGCGTACGGCGACGTCGCGGCGCTCAGAGGGGTCGACGTGGACGTCGCGCGCGGCGAGATCGTCTGCCTGCTCGGCCCCAACGGCGCCGGCAAGACGACCCTCGTCTCGATCGTGGCGGGGCTGCGTCGCGCCGATGCCGGCATCGTCGAGGTCGACGGCCTGGATGCGACCACGCGCTCCGTCGACGTGCGTCGGCGCATCGGACTCGCGCCCCAGGACCTCGGCATCTATCCGGTCGTGTCCGTCCGCCGCAACCTCCAGCTCTTCGGTCGCCTCGCGGGGCTCGGTCCGAGCGATCTCAAGAAGCGGATCGACGAGGTGGCCGAGGCCTTGCGCATCACGGAACTGCTCGACCGACAGGGCGGCACGCTGTCGGGCGGTCAGAAGCGCCGGCTCCACACCGCGATCGCGCTGCTCCACCGGCCGGCACTCTTGCTGCTCGACGAGGCGACCACCGGTGCCGACGTCGAGACGCGCGCGCACATCCTCGACTTGGTCCGGGAGCTCGCCGGCGAGGGCTCGGCGATCCTGTACTCGACGCACTACCTCCAGGAGGTCGAGGACCTGGGGGCGAGCGTGGCCCTGCTGGACGCCGGCACCGTGATCGCGCGTGGTGCGGTCGACCGCCTCATCGACGACCACGCCGACCCGGTCGTGGAGATGATCTTCCACGCCGACGTGCCCGCCACGGTCGCGGACGGCGGGGCGATCGTCGATGGTCGGCGCGTCCGCGTGCCGACGACGGATCCGGCCGCCGAGCTGACCAAGATCCTCCCGCAGCTCCCGCCCGGAGCCCTCGACTCCGTCGAGATCGTCAGACCCAGCCTCGAGGCCGTCTACCTGGCGCTCACCGGCCGACGGTACGAGGAGGCCGAACAGGAGGAACCGCGTGTCGCCGCGCAATAGCCTCGCGATCATCCGACATGAGTTCCGCGTGATGTTCGCCGATCCGTCGACCCTGCTCTTCATCCTGATCATGCCGCTGCTGATGGTCGCCCTGATGCGGGGGCTGTTCGACCGCCAGCTGGCGGCCGAGGGGTTCCCGGGCGCGAACGGCTCAGAGTTCGCGATCCCGGGCATGGCGGTCGGGTTCGCCGCGTTCGGCGTCTCGTACGCGGGGTTCACGTTCTTCCGCGATCACGGCTGGGGGACGTGGGACCGGCTCCGCGCCGCGCCGGTCACGTCGGTCGAGCTGATCGCCGGCAAGGTCGTCCCGACGGTGTCCGTCACGGTGGCGCAGCTCGCGCTGCTGTTCCTGCTCGGTGGGCCGCTTTTCGACTTCCACATCACGGGCTCGATCGTCGGGATCGCGCTGATCATCGTCGTGCTGTCGCTGTCGCTGAGCGCGTTCGGGATGGCGGTCACCGCCGTCTCGCGCACCATGCAGCAGCTGAATGCGATCGGCAGCGTCGGCGCGTTCGGGATGGCGATGCTCGGCGGCGCGTGGGTGCCGGTCGCGTCGATGCCGGGATGGGCGCGGGCGATCGCACCGGTGATGCCGACCTACTGGGCGATGAAGGGGTTCCGCTCGATCATCCTCGAGGGCGGAGGCATCGGCGACATCGTCGCGCCGCTGCTGGTGTTGGTCGGGTTCGGCGCCGCCTTCACGATCATGGCGGCCGCGAGGTTTCGGCTCGAGGAAGCGAAGGCGTATTACGGCTGATGCCTCTCGGCGCGACGGAACCGGCACGAGGGGGCGAGACTCCGTAGGAGACGTGTATCTCGTCCCCAGGAAGGAGGGACCCGGGTCATGAGCGACCGGAGCGAAGGGACCGGGGGGACCGGGCCGAGACGGCCGCTCGGGGCGGTCGTCGCCTCGGCGGTCAACGGCATCGGCGAGCTGGTGCGCAAGCACGTCGAGCTGGCGCGGATCGAGGCGTCCGAGGCGGTGTCCGTCCGGGCGACGGGCGTGGGTATGTTCGCGGCCGCGGGCGCGTTCGGGGTTTTCGCGCTCGGCTTCGTGGCGGCCTCGGGGTCGTCGGCGCTCGACCTCGTGCTGCCGAGATGGGCGGCGCAGCTGATCGTCGCGGGTGTGCTCGCCCTGATCGCGGGCGTGCTGGTGCTCGTGGGCCGTCGGGCGGTGCAGAAGGCGCCCACACCCGAGCGGACGCAGGAGATGCTGAGGGAGGACGCGCGATGGGCCAGGCAGCAGATCGCAAGGTGACGGAGATCGAGGAGACCCGTCGACGAATCGAGTCGGACATCCTCGAGCTCGAGGAGCGCCTGCCGGTACCGCTCCGCTCGGCGAAGAGCGTCATCGGCATGCTTCTCGGGTCGGCGTTCGCCGCCCTCCTCATCCAGCGTTTCTTTTCGAGGAAGGAACGCAAACGCGGACCCGCGGCCGAGGTCGTCGTCCGCGTGGTGCGCGAAGACCGCTGAGATAGGAAGAGGCTTCGTCAGGCGCGTCCGCGCCGCCGGCGAGCGTCGTCTCTAGATGCGTCGACGGATCCCGCCGGTGCCTCTGGGAGGACTCCCTTCGCCAGGACGATGTCCACGCGCGTCCGCCGCGGGACGGGCGCGCCGGCCGGGATGGACTGGGAGAGCACGCTGCCCCAGGGCTTGGCCGACGGCTTCAGTCGGACATCGCCGAGCCGGAGCGGCGTCACCTGAAGGACGTGCGTGGCGAAACCGTCGTCGAGCCCGACGATATCGGGCATCAGCACGAACGCCGGGTCCTCGGCGCCGAGAGCCGGCCCGCTCGTCGACGGAGGTAAGGGCGTCTCCGGTCGAACGGCGTCGTCGCCGTCGCCGGCGTCGTCCAGCGGCGCGACCCATGACCTCCACGCCCCGACGACCACGAAGACCGCGACGGCGGCCGCGACCACGATCCGCATCCCTGGAGCATGATGCCCCCGGAGAGGCGTTGCCGCTAATGGGACTCGACGGCGTGCGTGGGGCATGCTGTTTCCCGAGCCGCCGGTGGATGAGCACTCGCAGCCGCTGAGCCAGGAGCTCTAGGACTAGATCGCGCCTCCACCGGCCGGCGAGGGGGTCTGACGGCTGGTG
>JBKPHM010000002.1:0-62108 GCA_046729855.1 Actinomycetota bacterium
TAGTCGCTCGATCCCGTCGAGGAGGAGGTCCAGCGCGAACTCGAACTCGAACTGGTCATCGCATCCCGCCGCGCCGACGACCGAGTCGGAGTCGTGCGAGATCAGCCGCACGATCTCCGCGATGTGCGGGAACGCGTTTTCGAGTTCGGGCGGGATCTCCTGGGGCGCCTGGTCGGCGGTGTTCGAGTCCTCGTAAAGCTCCTGCGTGAACCCGAAGATCCGGCTTCCGATCGCGTGCAGGACGTGATGCGTGAGGTCGAGCGAGAATCCCGCGTCTCGGAAGAGCCTGATCATCGAGTCCTGGTACGCCAGCACGACGGGCGTCGGGGTCGTACGGGTCTCGAGCGCTCGGCGGGCCCAGGGATGACGCAGGAGCGCCCGCCGGGCCGAGAGGATCCGCTCCCGGATGGCACGCTTCCAGTCGGCGCCAGGGAGTGGCGGGTCGATCTCGCCGATGACGAGGTCAACCATCCCATCGAGCAGCTCCTCCTTGTTGGCAACGTGCTTGTACAGGGCCATCGGAACCACGCCGAGCTCGGAGGCGAGCCTTCGCATGCTCAGCGACTCGATCCCCGAGTCGTCGGCGAGCTCCACGGCGGCTCGAAGCACCCGGTCGCTGGTTAGGCGGGCCCGGTGCGGCGCCTCTGCCTGCTGAGCCATGCGAAGCCACCTCTCGCCCGAGATTTCTGTTTGACAAGTGTACGACGTACACCTAAGCTCTCGCCACAGTGTACGCCGTACACCAGGGCGAAGGGAGCGACCGATGAAGGCGATCGTTCAGGACGGGTACGGCTCCGCGGACGTGCTGGAGCTGCGCGACGTCGAGCAACCGGTGATCGGGGAGGACGGTGTCCTCGTCCGCGTGCACGCCGCCGGCTGCGGGCCGGACGTGTGGCACATGATGACGGGGCTCCCGTACTTCGCCCGGCTGATGCCGGGCTTCAAGCAGATGCACGCCGCCCCGCGCGGCAGGGACGTCGCGGGCGTCGTCGAGGCCGCCGGTTCGAAGGTGACCGACGTGCGTCCTGGCGACGAGGTGATGGGCATCGTCGAGGGCTCGTTCGCCGAGCTCGCGGTCGGCCGGCCGGACAAGCTCGTCCGCAAGCCGGCGAGGTTGAGCTTCGAGGAGGCGGCCGCGGTGCCGATCTCGGGCCTCACCGCCCTGCAGGCAATCCGCGACGTGGCCAACGTCCGACCGGGGCAGACGGTCCTCGTGATCGGCGCCGGGGGCGGCGTCGGGACATTCGCCGTGCAGATCGCGAAGGCGTTCGGTGCCGCGGTGACCGGTGTGTCCAGCACGGAGAAGCTGGAGCTGGTCCGCTCGATCGGCGCAGACGACGCGATCGACTACACGAGCGAGGACTTCACCGACGGGAGGCGGCGGTGGGACGTGATCGTCGACACCGCGGGGCGCCGACCGCTCCACGTGCTCCGGCGGGCGCTCTCGCCGCGCGGCACCCTAGCGATCGTCGGCGGCGACGGCGGCGGGAAGTGGACAGGCGGCTTCTTCCGTCAGATCCTGCGTGCACCGGTGATGTCACTGTTCACCGGCCAGCGTCTGCGCCCGGTGATCGGGAAGGAGAAGCAGGAGGACCTCCGGGCACTCGCCGAGATGATCGAGGTCGGCCAGGTCACGCCCGTCGTCGGGAAGACCTACGCGCTCGCGGCTGCAGCCGACGCGATCCGTGAGCTCGAACGCGGCCACGCCCGCGGCAAGCTCGTCGTCACCGTTCAGGGGTGAGCTTGCATCAATGAGCAGCTGGTTCACTTGCCGGTTGCCGCCGGCCAGAGGGTGTGTCGTGGTGCGATGTCTCCGTGGCCCGTCGTCGATGTATGGAGGCACCGCTGGATGTCGAACTCGAACAGCATCTGTTCGTCCATCCCGGGCGGTGGTTCGGCGAGGCGTCGCTCTGCCATGAACTGAGCTTCCAGCGCCGCTCTCAGTCTTCGATCGTCGACCGGTCGCGCGGTGCCGGTTAGGTAGAAGGCGTCCTCGTTCTCTTCGGCGGGGAACGAGTGCATCGCGTACCGCCCGTCGCGGAGGAGGTCGGCACGCTTCGGTGATGGGATGAGGAAGGCGAACAGGCCGGTATCGTCGATGAGCGGGCACATCGGGTGAACGCGCGGCCCACCGTCGGTGCGGACGGTCGCGAGGAACGCGAGTCCGACGCCGTACTGATACATGAGCGCTCGGCACGCCGAGGCAAGTGATGGCTCGGATCTCGAGAACTCAGTCCACCTCATGGGTCGTGGCGTGCCGCCCTGAGTTCGGGCCCATCTTCGGACATCGCTGGGATGGTACGGCTCTCACGTGTGCAGCGCCGTGGACCTCGGACGTGCAAGCATGGCCCGCGTACTGGCTTCCGGAGCAGGAGGGGGTCCGACAACATGGCGCGTCGACGCTGGCTGCGCAGGCTGGTCGTCGTCGTAGTCGTGATCCTGCTGCTTCTCGCGGCGCCGTGGGTGTGGGCTCGGCTGTCGCTCGACCGGTCCTCGATCGCGCGCGCGATGCTGTGGATGGAGGCCGACGTCGGCGACCAGTACCGATTCCCGGCGCGCACCATCCCGGCTGGTGATGAGGCCAGCCCACTGCGGACGGGCGCGGAGATCGATCTCTCCTCGTCGATGCTCGCCGCGACGGCGGGCGGCCAGACCTTCGACGAGGCCCTGCGCCGGACCGACACGCTCGCGTTCGTAGTCGTCGACGACGACCGGCTCGTCTACGAGCGCTACTTGGGCACGGCAGACCGGCAAGCACGACAGACGTCGTTCTCGGTGGCGAAGTCCTTCCTTTCGACGCTCGTCGGGATCGCGGTCGACGAGGGACTGATCGAAAGCGTCGAGGATCCGGTGACCGAGTACGTTCCCGAGCTGGCCGAGCGAGACACTCGGTTCGAACAGATCACGCTCCGCCACCTTCTCACGATGTCCTCGGGCCTCCGGTATCAGGAGCAGGATGCCCCGTTGCCCTGGGGCGACGACGTCAACACGTACTACGGCACCGACCTGCGCGCGGTGGCCCTGAACGAGTCGGAGGTCGTGAGCGCGCCGGGCGAGGTATGGCTGTACAACAACTACAACCCGCTGTTGCTCGGCATGGTCCTCGAGCGCGCGACCGGGATGTCCGTCTCCGAGTACATGTCCACGAGGCTGTGGCAACCGCTCGGGGCCGAAGCCGACGCGACCTGGAGCCTGGATTCCGAGGACTCCGGCTTCGAGAAGATGGAGAGTGGCCTGAACGCAACCCCCGTGGACTACGCGCGGTTCGGCCAGCTGTTCCTGCACACCGGCGAGTGGAACGGCACCCGGATCGTGTCCAAGGATTGGGTCCGTGAGGCCACGGCGGCCGCTGTCCGGGCGGACCCTTCGGGCTTCTACCAGTACTTCTGGTGGATCGACTCGGAGCGGCCCGGGCGCTTCTACGCGCTTGGGAACTTCGGGCAGTACATCTACGTGGCTCCCGACGCTGGCGCCATCATCGTCCGGAACGGTGCTGACTGGGGGATCACCAACGACACGTGGCTCGGCGTGTTCCGGGATATCGCCGACCAACTCGTCGAGGAGTGACCCGGCGTACACTCGTCATGTTGACGAATCGTTCTGCGCCGCCCCCCACCGTGACGCCGGTGCTCGTCTACCCCGACGTACGAGCGGCGGTCGCGTGGCTGGAGACGGCATTTGGTTTCGAGGAACGCGTGCGAATCGGCGACGCGCATCGCGCGCAGATGCGCGTCGGAACGGATGGCGCGATCGTGGTCGCCGATGTCCGAGGGCAACAGGTTCCGCCGAGCCCGAGCCAGGTGACGCACGTCATCAAGGTGCGCGTGCCGGACGTCGATGCGGCGTTCGCTCGCGCGCGTGATGCCGGCGGCCGCGTCTTCGAGGAACCGACGACGCACGAGTACGGAGAGCGTTCGTGCGTGCTGGACGACCTCGCCGGCCACCGTTGGGAGTTGACCCAAACGGTGCGCGACGTCGATCCGTCGGAGTGGGGCGGCATCGCCCTCGCGCCCTGGTGAACGTCGTGCCTCCGCTTCCGTGGGGCGGGCTCCCTTTCGGCACGTGAGCCAGGTTGGCTCGTCAGGTGGCAGTCAATGTCGCGCCGGTCGCCTGGCGAGCGCCTCTGCCAGGCGCGTGCGGACGACCTTCTTCACGAGCGATGTCGGAAGCGGTTTCCCGTACTCGAAGCTGATTGTCCCCTTGCCCGTCACGCGCCCACCCAGTTCGTCACGGTGCGCATTGATCGCGCGTGTGCTCATCGGGAAGAAACTGTAGTGGTCTTTGAACGCGGCATAGGCCACGATCCCCTTCCCGCCGAGGAGGAACCCGGGCATGCTGTAGGTGATCCCCTCCTCGAGATCGGGCGCCGCGGCCGCTATCGTCGCGCGCAGCTTTTCGACCGCCGATCGTTGGTCCGGCGTGAGCGATTTCAGGTACGCATCGACGCTCGCCGGCTTCTCCATCCTCACCCCCGCGCCTCTGCGCTTCCGGCATCATGACACGAGCCCAGCCGTCGATGCGGATGACGGGCAGGCAAGCACATCTCCCGCACTCGTGGGACGCTTGAGATCGACGGTACGGAGGAGGAGGCGGACGCATGCGCTCTGACACGACTACGTCGACGCTGAGGTTGGGTGACGTCGAGGTGACGCGGGTCGGGCTCGGAACGAATCGGCTCACGAACACGCCGGGGCACGTCGCGTTCCTCAAAGACGCGGTCGCCGCGGGCGTGACGCATATCGACACGGCCCACAGCTACACGGGAGGAGAGAGCGAGGAGACGATCGGCGCGGCGCTGTCACCTGCCCCCGATGACCGCGTCGTGGCGACGAAGGGAGGGTACGCGCCCGGGACCGGCCGCCCGGAGATCCTCCGCGCGCAGATCGACACGAGTCTCCGCCGGCTTCGGACCGACACGATCGACCTGTACTACCTACACCGCGTGGATCGGCAGACGCCGCTCGAGGAGAGCGTCGGTGCGCTCAAGGAGGCCCGGGACGGCGGGAAGATCTTGCACGTGGGACTGTCTCAGGTCGGGGTCGACGAGATCGAACGGGCCCGAGCGATCGTGCCGATCGCCGCCGTCCAGAACCACTACAACCTGTCCGAACGCGGATGGGACGATGTCGTCGACCACTGCGCACGCGAGGTCATCGTGTTCGTGCCCTACTTCCCTCTTCACGGCGGGGACGGCGCGACGCTCCTGGACATCGCGGCACGCCATGGTGCCACGCCCGTGCAGATCCGCCTCGCATGGCTGCTGATGCGTTCGCGGGCGATGTTGCCGATTCCCGGCACGCTCTCGCTCGATCACGTTAAGGAGAACCTCGCGGCGCTTGAGATCGAGCTCACGCACGCCGAGTTCGAGGCACTGTCGTAGTTTGCGCGCCGTCCGTCCGCGGCGGAGCGAACGTTCGACCTGTCCTCGCTCGTCAGACGTCGTTGTCTTCGAGGTACTCCTCGACTGCCTCGAGGTCCTCGACGTCTCCGTGCGGATCCGGGTGGTCGGTCGCACCCGCCGCGTCGTCCTGGATCGTTACGGCCACCTCCTCCGGCGGCGCGTACGGATCGTTCTCTCGAACACCTTCCGCCACGAGTTGGTCCTCGACGTCCTCCGCCGCCTCGTCGACGAGCTCCAGCTCCTTGTCGGCGCGAACCGGCTCCGGCACCTCCTGCGCGAGCGCGCGGTCCAGGCCCTCGCCGGCGACCGCCTCCTCGGGGGTCGTTCCGAACCGGGTCGTGCCGAACGGGCGGTCGGCGCGCATGATCTCTGCCTCGAGCTCCTCGGACGTGAACTCGTCGTCGTCCTCGGTGCGTGGATCGATGTCCTCCATGTCGGTTCACCTCCACCGGACCGGATCGTCGCGCCAGGGAATATCATCTGTGGTCGCGCGTGTTCAATGATTGCGCTCATCTGGAGGGCTCGCAACATCGAGACGAAGCGGTGCGTGACGTGCGGCGACGAGCTGCACCCTGAACGAGCCGAGAAGTACGACTACTGCACCAAGCCGGAGTGCCGCCGGCGGAACGCCCGTCGCCTCCGAGTGGCCGCGGTCGGCGTCAACAAGGCGGCCGATCAGTTCGTCGTGCTCAACGAGAAGACCGAGAATGAGGCGGCGAGCGGCGGGTACAAGAAGCAGCCCGACGCCGTTGGCTCAGGCTGGCGTCCCTCGCGGAACCGTGGCGTCGTCGCGGGAAAGCCCGCCCCGAAGGCCGTTCCTCGGCCGAAGGCCCATCCATCCAGCCGGCCGTGGAGCGAGTCGCAGGAGAACCTCGCGGTCACGTACCGCGACATGGGGCTCACGCCCGACGCCATCGCGAAGAAGCTCGACGTGAGCCGCCGCCTCGTCATCCACATGCTTCTCAGCGCACCGCGGCGCAGGCGCTAGGCGATCAGGAAGACGATCGCTAGGCGTCCGACAGCCGGCCGTCACGCATCGTCAGCACCCGATCGAGGAACGGGAGCGCATCGGGATCGTGCGTCGCCACCAGGCACGCCGTCCCGCCCGAGGCGCTCGACCTGATCGCGGCCATCACTGCCTTGGTCCATCCCTCGTCCTGATGCGCGGTCGGCTCGTCCGCCAGGAGCAACCGAGGCCGCAGGACGAGCGCCCGGGCCAGCGCCGCGCGCTGCTGCTCGCCCAGCGCTGCCTCCCGCGGGAACCTTGCCTCGACGTCCGTCAGCCCCAGCTCGTCGATCAGACCCAATGCGTCGCTGGCCACCGCGCCGTCCGCCTTGCTCAGCCGCAGCGGCAGGCGGACGTTCTCCCCGATCGGGAGCTCGTCGAACAGCGCCAGGTCCTGCGGCAGGATCGACACGTCACGCCAGTGTCGTTCTTGTGCGGCCAGAGCGGGGGCGGCGCTGGGGAGCGCGATCGTGCCGGCGTCGGCCCGCTCCCATCCGCACAGGACGTTGAGCAACGTGGTCTTGCCCGATCCCGACGGGCCGGTCAGGCCAACGACCTCGCCCGCGCGAAGCGAGAACGAGACGCCAACCAGCGCGCGGACGTGCTCGGAGCCGCGGACGAACACCTTCTCCAACCCTTCGGCGACCAGCACCCGCGACCGCGTCTCGACGCTCACGGCGGCTCGATCCTCATGTGATCGCGTTCCTCGCGGATCTGCGCACGCCCGTCGGGGAAGAGCCTCCGCCAATCGGCGGGGAGCTGGATCCGGCCGGCCTCGTCGATCACGGACAGACGCCGCATGTCCCGCGCCTCGGCCTCGATCGAGCCGTGCCGGAGATGGAAGGTGCGGTCGGCCACCGAGGCCACGTCCGGGTCGTGCGTCGCGATCACGAACGCCGTGCCGTCGGCCGCCGCCCGCGTCATGTACCCGATGACCTCGCGAGCGGAACCGCTGTCGAGCTCACCCGTCGGCTCGTCCGCGGCGACCAAGGTCGGGTGCGCCATGAGCGCGCCGGCGAACGACACGCGCTGCTGCTCTCCTCCGGACAGCTCCGCCGGCCGGTGGTCGGCGCGCCCCGACAGATCCATGCTCGCCAGCAGCTCGTCGGCCCGCTCCGACCAGCCGCGGGACAGGCCCGCGATCCGAGCCGACTGGCGCATCAGTTGCCGCACCGTGAGGTAGGAGACGAGGTTGTCGGCGGGTCGCTGGAACACGTAGCCGATCGTTCGGCGACGCAGGGCCCGCAGCGCGGCCGGCCCCAGACCGTTCGTCTCGACGCTTCCGATCCGTACGGAGCCGGCCGTTGGCCGGTCGAACCCGGCCAGGATCCGGAGCAGCGACGACTTGCCCGACCCAGACGGTCCGACGAACGCGGTCACCGCACCCGACGGGATCTCGACGTCGACCCCTCGCAGCGCCGCCACCTCACCCGCCGAGCCCTGGTAGACCTTCACGACCCCGGTGCACGAGGCGGCGATCGCGGCGCCGGGCATCGCGCTACTCGGCAAACCGCAGCTCCGAGCCGACGTCCGCGCGTCCCGCACGCCGCTGCACGAACCACGCCGCCGACCACGCGCACGCCACGATCGCGAGCGCAAGCCAGGCCAGGACGGCGACGGGCGCGTGCAGGATCGGGGCGGGCGGCAGCGTTGGGAGGGGGTCGAGCCGATGGAAGATCAGCAGGGCCGTCGCGAACGCGAGCGCGCCCCCGGCGACGTACGCGCACACGAGCAGCGCACCGATCTCCGCTGCGATCGCGACACGGTGCGTCCCCGACGACAACCCCATACGCCTGCCGAGCGCGTACGAGAGGTCGCGGGAGCGCTGCTGCGCCTGGAGGTATAGCACCAGCCCGATCAGTGCGATGACGGCGGTCACCCCACCGAGCAGCTCCATGAACACGAACGACCACGCGAGCGATCGGTACGCGGGGGTCTGGAGCCGATCGGCCGCGACCTCGATCGAACCCGGGTCCGCACCCTTGGAGACGAGGAACGCCCGAGCCAGGTCCGCGTCGCCTCGCGCCCAGGTTTGGTGGCGGGCGCCCTGCAGGGCCACGCCGGCCCCATGCCGCTCGAGCACCGTCCGCAGGGACTGCGCGGAGACAACGATGCCGACCCCCTGCCCGTGCCCGGGGAAGGCGGACGCGCTCGCGACGACGGCGACCGGCAGCTCGTACCCGGCGAGGTTCAGCCGAATGGGCGACCCTCGCGTCTGCCCGCCCACCGCGATCGCGGGCAGAGGTTCGGACGGCCCTGCCGCGAGATTGCGCATGAGCGACTCGAGTGGTAGCGAAGAGAAGGCGCCGTCCCAGAACGCGGCGTCGGCGAACGAATCGGGTTCGACGCCGACGACCGTGACCTGGTCGCCCACATCGGTGCGCACGTACGGGATCTCGAAGACGTTCGTCGTTCGCAGCCCGGATCCCGGTGGCGGCGGGAAGATCGGACCGGCGGTCGACGCGGTGACGTCCGCACCGGTCGAGACGAGGATCTTGTCCCGCGTGGACGATCGGATGGTGGACACCGCCGTGCCGGCGTAGACGAGTACCCCGATCGCCATCGCGGCCGCGGTCACGAGGATCATCGCGACGCGCGGCGCCGCGGCGACCCGACGCGCCGCCAGGTACAGCCAGGTGGGGAGCCCCTCGGACCCGCGGAAGCGCACGACGAGCCTCTCGAGCGCGCGGACGAGGAGCCCGGCGCCACCCGCCATGAAGAGGACGGGGAACAGCAGCAGCAGCCGATCGACCTGGACCTCGCCGTCACTCGCGGAGATCGCCTCCGTCCCCCTCGTCCAGATCTCGTACAGCGCCGCCGCAGCGAGCACGAGTGTCGGCACCTCCCAGAGGGGAGCGGATCGCTCTGATCGGACGGCGACCTGCGCGTCGCGCGCCTGTCGACGCGCCGACACGGCCGTCGCCGTGGCGAGCACGAGGATCGCCACGACCGCCGAGATCGCCGACGCCGCGACCGAAGACCGCAGCGCCGCGGGCTCGATCACGCTCGATGGGCCGAGACGGAGCACCGCGAGCCAGGTCGCGAACCACCCGATCAAACCCCCGACGGCGATCGGGAGCGCACCCTCCAGGCCGCCGCTGACCCACAGCCGGGTCCACGTGATGCCCTTCGCGTCGAGCCACCGCATCTCGATCCGCCGCCGGCGAACGCCGTAGACTCCGGCGGCGACCACGCCTGAGAGCGCGACAAGCTGCCCCGTCAGCGCAAGCGTTTGCACCGATGGCGTGATCGTCCGGCGGCCTGCCTCCGCGGCGCGGACGGCCTCGACCACAGGACTCGAGAAGGAGGGATTGTCGAGGACGCTCCCGAGTTGCACGGTCGGGTTGCTCGACGCGCGATCGAGCGCCCCGATGCCGTCCGCCAGCAGGATCGCGCGGTCGAGGCTGAGGCCGTCCGCCGCCTGTGGGTTCAGCGGGAACGTCCAGGTCTGCGTCCCGGTGTCCTGCAGCTCGTTCTCGACCCCGACGAAGGTGGAGCGGTCGAGCAATGCCAGGTACACCGGTGGAGACCTGTCGCCGGTGGCCGCGAACAGGGCGGACCAGTACGGGTCGCTCGCCGACGCGTCGTAGATGGCGGCCACCCGCACCGTCGTCGTTCGCTCGCCGCTCCAGATCGAGACTCGATCCCCGACGGTGACACCGAGAGACGTCGCCGCCGCAGGCGGGAGCCACAGCCCGGGCGTCTCCGCCTCTCCATCGATGAGCCGAGCGTGGGTGGGGAACTGCGTCTTCGTGGCCAGGACGGCGGCCGCCGGTTGGCCCGCGTCGCCACTCAGCTCGACGCGGGATCCGTTGAGCGCCTCGGTGGCGGCACCGAGGTCGTCGAGGGATGCCACCGCCGCGCGCACCTGGCGGTCCCGCAGCTCGATGACGTCCTGGGCCAGCGACGCCGGCTTCGAGATCACCAGCGCGCTGTCCGCGCGGGCGCGCATCGCGATCGCGACGGCGGCGGTCCCCGTGACCGACCGAAACAGCGGGGCCGCGGCCGCGGCGGCGATGAGGATCGATGCGGCCGCGGCCACCGCGAGGAAGATCGGCGGGAACCGAAGCAGCACGAAGGGCCGGACGGGCGGCCCGACGGCTCGCCCGCTCATCTGCCCGGGCTCCAGCCGAGGAGGGCGTCCCAGTCGGTGGCGCGTCGAAGAAGCCACGTGCCGTCGAGACGGGCGACGACGAGCTGCTCCGCGCCCGTGAGCAGCGCGATCGACTCCCCGTCCGGGGCCCACGCAATGCCGGCGAAACCCACCGGCGCGAGCGACACCGCGCGGAGCTCACCCGATGACGGATCGAACGTACGGAGCACGGCTCCGCTCGGACCGACATCGTCAGCGATCGCGAGCACATCCCCGTCCGGCGCCCAGGCCACGTGCGGGACGCGGTGAGGGTTCAGGTAGGGCTCCTGCAGGGCCTCCGCGATCCGACCCTCTGGACCGCGGACGAACACCGCGAGCTGGTTGCCTGCCCGCACGACGAAGGCAAGGCCGCCCGGGCCCCACGCAGGTGTCCCGACGAGCCGCGGCGATTCGGACCCGGGGCCGAGCGCCGGCGCGAGATCTCGTACGTCGAGCAAGACCTCCCCGCGCCCGTCCCCGCTCGGTGACACCTCCACGACGCGCCGTCCGTCGGGCGCCACCACGACGGAACGGCCGTCGGGGGAGACGGCGCCCCAGCAGCCCTGGCCGACCGTGACCCATCGGCGCGCGTCCGGCAGCGCCAGGATCCTGACGCTGGCGCAGTCAGCGACGACCACCGCGCGCTCCCCGACCGAAAGCATCGGCTCGTCGGTCCGAACCGCTAGGGGAGGCCCGAGCGGCGAGGGATCCGAGGCGCCGGCGGCGAGCTCGTAGACCTGTGCTGCGCGGCGGACGGCGGTCACGAACAGCGATCCGTCGGGCGTGCTTACGCCCGCCAGGGCCGAGCGGTTGAGCGCCTCCGGGTCGATCGGCGCTGCGAACGTCTCCGCAGGTCCGTCGGGCAGGCGGTACCGCACGAGCGAGGTGGACGCCTGCGTCCCTGTGACGCCGAGCAGCTCGCCGGGCACCGGCGCGGGTGGTGACGGGCGCGCCGGTTGCGATGGGGCGCCCGTGCACGACACGCAGGCGGCCGCGACCGCGAGCAAGCACGCCGTCCAGCGACCGACCGCGCGTTTCCGCACCATAGGGCGAGCATCATTCCATACGACGGAGGTAACCCCCGAGCCCTTAGCCGAGGAGCGACCCCGCGTGGTCCGGGACGTAGGTGTAGATATCCCGCGGTGGGCGGACGTAGCCTTCGTCGGACTGGCGCGGCGGGATCCCGATCTCCGGGAGCTCCTTCTCTTCGTAGGGGATCCGAGAGAGCAGGTGGGCGATGCAGTTCAGCCGCGCGCTGCGCTTGTCGTCTGCCTCGACGACGAACCAAGGAGCCTCGGGGATGTCGGTATGGACGAACATGTCGTCCTTCGCGCGCGAGTAGTCGACCCACTTCGTACGCGAGTACATGTCGGTCTCGGATAGCTTCCACCGCTTCATTGGGTCGCCGACGCGGCCTTTGAACCGGCGTTCCTGCTCGTCGTCGCTGACCGAGAACCAGTACTTCGTGAGCGTAATGCCGTCCTGGATCAGCAGCCGTTCGAAGATCGGGCACTGCTGGAGGAACAGCCGGTACTGCTCCGGCGTGCAGAACCCGAGCACGCGCTCGATGCCGGCTCGGTTGTACCAGCTCCGGTCGAACAGCACCATCTCGCCGGCCGCCGGCAGCTCGGCCACGTACCGCTGGAAGTACCACTGTGTCTGCTCGCGGTCCGTCGGTTTGGGGAGGGCCGCGATGCGCGTCGCCCTCGGGTTGAGCCGCTCGGTGATCCGCTTGATCGCGCCGCCCTTGCCGGCCGCGTCCCGCCCCTCGAAGACGACGACAACGCGCAGGCCGTTCCCCTGGATCCAGTCCTCCATCTTGACGAGCTCTTCCTGGAGCCGAAGCAGCTCGCGCTCGTAGACCTTCCGCGGGATCCGCTGCTTCCGGTCCGTGTCGGTGTTGGCCAAGAGGCACCTCCCGCGAGGGAGTGTATCCCTCGCCGGTTGGCGCTCCGTCAATGCAGAGCCGTTGAACTTCTCGGGGATGGAAGCGGTCTACGTACGAGATGTCACAGAAGTACGCGCTGCCGCGCCGAGGACGTCGCCCGATGGCGGCGGCTGCCTGCAGCATCCTCTTCCTCCTGGCCGCCTGTAGTGGCGACGAGCCGCGGCGGGAGACGAACGGCTCGATCGACCCGAGCGTCGCCCCGGTTGTCTCGCCGACGTCCCAGGAGCCAGCGGCGCTCTGTCAGCCGTTCCCGGACCGCCTGATCGATGAGTTCCTCGCTACATACAATGCGCGAGACGAGACGGCCCTCTCCGAGCTGGTGCGCGTCGACGCCGTCCAGGACGTGTCCGCCGTGGCCTTCGGCGGCCCCGCGGACTTCGAGACCGTCGGCGGATGGGCTGAGGCCGGATGGGCCGTCGACGACCGATTTCAGTTGACGGGCTACGGGGCCTTCGCGGGGACCCGCGACGGCTTCACGATGGACCTCCAACGACGGAACGACGCATTGAGAGCCGTCGGGATATCGGAGGCGATCATCCAGCTCCACGCGCGAAGCACCGGATGCACGATCGACGAGTTGCGGTCCGTCGGTCCAGTGCAGGTGCGAGGCGAGCCGTGCCGCTTCTACGACGTCTTTGGAGACGAACCGGCCATAGCTACTGCCATCCCGGGGCCATGCGCCGACGGAACGGGCGCGTTCATACGCCAGGGACACGATGCCGTGTGGACGGGACGGGAGATGGTTGTCGTCGGCGGGACGCGAGGCGGGCACTTCTTCCCTGCGGATCTTCCTGAGTTCGGTCTTCGGTACCGCCCGAGCGCCGACGCGTGGACATGGACGTCCGCGGTGCCGCGCCCGGTCCGCTCCTACTCGCGTGCCGTTTGGACCGGCGATGAGGTCATCGTATGGGGGTTGGCGGAGCGCCGCCGGCCCAGCGCCGCCGCATACGATCCCGAGGCCGATCGCTGGCGGTTGTTGCCTGATTGGCCGTTGCCGCGGTCGGACTTGCCCGCGGGAGCGTGGACGGGTGATCGCTTGATCCTGTGGGGCTCGAGTCAGCACGTGGAGGATCCAACCCGCTCCGGCGCGATCTACGACCCGGCGACCGACTCGTGGGAGCGGACATCGAAGGCGCCGATCGAAGGCCGCGAGGGCAATACCCTTGTTTGGACCGGTCGGGAGGTCATCGTCTGGGGCGGTAGCAACTACCGCACCGATCTCGGCGACGGTGCGGCGTACAACCCGGCGGCCGATACGTGGCGGCGAATCGCGAACGCGCCGCTCGCGCCTCGACAGGAACACGTCGCTGTCTGGACGGGGAGCGAGATGCTCGTGTGGGGCGGGTCGAGCTACAGCCGCGCGCGGGCCGACGGCGCCGCGTACGATCCCACGACGGATACATGGCGCAGGCTCGCGCCGCCGCCGATCAAGGGCAGGCATTGGCTGGACGCCGTGTGGACGGGCGACCAGATGATCGTCTGGGGCGGCTACGACTACCACCGACCGCTGGGGAACGGTGCAGCCTACGACCCGGACAAGGACCGATGGAGGCGGCTCCCCGCTGCGCCGGTCGAGGCTCGCTGCCTGCACTCGACGGTCTGGACCGGACGCGAACTCGTCGTGTTCGGCGGCTATGACGCGTGCGGCGTCGGTGGTCACATGGCGTTCGGCGATGGCGCCACGTACGACCCGCGAACACAGACCTGGAGCCGGCTCGTTCCCGCTCCGTGAGGCGCTGCGCCCGGCTTGATGAGGGCGGACTGGGCTCTGGTACTCGCGCTAGGCCGCCGGCTTCTCCCAGACGGAGACGTGCTTGCCGCTTTCGCTCGTGAACGGTTCCGGCTTCCAGCCGCCCCAGCGCTCCCTGAACCTCATGCCGGCGAGCTGCGCCATCAGGTCCAGCTCGGCCGGCCACACGTAGCGCAGAGGGAAGTCCGATACTTCGACCCGCCCGTCGCTGACGGCGATGTGATGCGACGTGAGCCCCTGCGTCACGACGTCATACTCGTCGATACCCCAATAGTTCTCGCTCCGGTCAAAGACGCGGAATGTCTCACCGGCTGGAAGCCGCTGGAGTTGGGGCACCATAACCTCGATGACGAAGCATCCGCCGGGTTCGAGGTGCGCCGCCGCGTTCCGGAAGCAGGCGACCTGCGCCGCTTGCGTCGCCGGGTTCATGATCGTGTTGAAGACGAGGTAGACGAGGGAGAAGCGCCCTTCGACCCGGGTGGTCGTGAAGTCGCCGATCGTCACCTCGATGCCCGCGCCGCCTGGCTTCGCGCGTAGCCTCGCGACCATCGCCTCGGACATGTCGATGCCGTCCACGACGACGCCCTTCTGCGCGAGCGGAAGGGCGACCCGGCCTGTTCCGATCCCGAATTCGAGCGCGCGTCCGTTCCCGGCGAGCTGGACGAGGAAGTCAACGACGGGGCCGATAACCGCTGGATCGAACATGTCGGCGACCGACTCGTCGTACTTCGCCGCGATCCGCTCGTGGAAGTACCCATCGTCGTGCATCGCCGGAATCTACCGCACACTCCTAGGCCCAGCCGATCCTCTCCAAGATCTCCAACGCGACCTCCCGGGGCGACCGTTCGTCGTTCGTTACGCGAACGTCCCCGATGTTCGCCCGATCCATCGCACGCTCGATCGTCGGCAGCATCGCAAGGTGGTCCTCGAGGAGCCTTCCAGCGTCGCGTCGCCGCAGCCTCGACTCGAGCATCGTGGGCGGCGTCACGAGCCGAACGACCGTCAGCTGTGACGGTGCGATCGCCTGACGCACGTGTTCCAGGGCCTCCGCTGTCTCGATGGCTCCAGAGAGGACGACGTGACGGAACCCGGCGGAGCGCACGTTCGGCCAGATCGCTGCGAGGTTGTCGACCCGGAGCTGGAAGATCCTGTCGCGGGGTGCATCCGGGATGAAGCCCCATCCGAGCTGGTCGAGGTCGATGCAAATGATGGCGCGGGCGGGAGGGAACATCTCGCCGATCTCCACCGCGATGGTCGTCTTGCCCGTCGCAACCGTGCCCGTCAGGAGCAACACCGACATGTCGTCGGACGCGGTGAGCGACGGCTCGCCCTGGACGTCGCCGAACTCCACGACCTCGACTACCGGCTCGCCGAAAGCGCCGCCTCGAGGTGCACCCGGGCCCCGGTGGCGTCCCCGTCCTCGAGCGCAGTCAACGCTTGGTCGCCGTGGGCGACTGCGCTATCGAGCCCCTCGTCGCCCGCGAGTTCGACCCCTGCCTCGGTGTGCTCTGTCGCGCTCGCGGGGTCGCCGTCGTCGAGCTCGCCGAGCGCGGCCTCGAAATGGTCGGCGACCGACAGGCCTCCCGCCTCTTCGGTTGCCGTTGGGCTCGTGGGACTCGTCCCGTCGGCCGCGCCTTCGTCCCCGCCGCAGGCCACCAGCAACGCCAGCGCGAGTAGGGAAGTCGCGAGCCGTATCGCCACCTTCATGACACCCTCCGGCCCGAAGCAGGTACCCATCGTAACGAGACGGTGCGAGCGGCGCATTCCCACCGCCATCGCGCGGGGCGGAGCCTCGGGTTCAGCGGGGGACGGTGTGTTCCAGGATCAGCTCCTGAACGAACGCCGCTCGATCGGCGACGGACCCTCGAGGGATATCGTCGAGGATGTAGCCGGACCGCTCGTACACGTCACGGAGCGCGTCGCTGAACGAGACCGTGTCCTCGAACGACATGATGCGCTCCGCATCGGTGCGGTAGATGTCATGCCACGGTGGGAGGAAGAGAACGTGAGGGTGATAGCGGAACGTCTCGATGGCCGTGAGGCTCGGCGTTTGGTCCGTCCCCGCCCGGGCTGCGTACACGGCGCAATCAGGGATGCCACGGTCGAAGATCACGATGTCGTTGGATCTCGCGGCCATCCGGTGATCCTCGATGGAGCGGTGTAGCAGCAACTGCACGAACAGGGAGGCGTCCTGATCCCACGTGCCGGTGCCGCCGGTCGCGCGTTGCTCGGCGAGAACTTCGCGCGCGGGCTCGTCCATACAGCGGAACTCGCCGCGCAGCCGGTTCAGGATGGCCGTCTTCCCGGATCCGGGAGCACCGGTGAGGACGAACAGCGCGTTACGCATAGCCTTCATGGGACCCACCCTGACTCTCGAAGGACCGCTGACCGCATGAGGGAGGAGGCTTCTCGATGTCGGATTCGAGCTCGCTGGTCGAAGCAGGAACGGTCGGCGTCCGACTCAAGATCTCGGCGCTGTGGATAGGCATGCTCTTCCTGTTCGCGTACGGAGATATCTTCGGGTTCTTCCAGCCGGGTCGCCTCGAAGAGGTCGGCTCGGGCGAGATCTCCGGGATCGAGATCACGCAGGTGTTCCTGTTCGCCGTGTCCGCCTACATCGCGATCGCGAGCGCGATGATCTTCCTCACGCTTGTGCTGCGACCGCCGGTCGCTCGGTGGACGAACATCGTCCTGCCCATCCTGTACATCGTCTCGATCCTGGTGTCTGCGATCGGCGAGCCCTGGGCGTACTTCTGGTTCCTCAGCCTGGCGGAGATCGCTCTCCTCGTGCTCATCATCTGGCATGCCTGGAGTTGGCCCAGGTGGCCGCATCCGATGGCGCGTGGCCCGGCACGTTAGGCGACGTTGCTTGGTTCCCGGTCTCTGCGCCCCAGCGGGACGAGCTCGATCCGCCGGGTAAAGCTGAAGCGCAACGGCCATCGCCACGGGGAAATCCTCTCGACCCGCAGTCCGGAGCCGCCCACGTGCTCGGTCGGGTCCGGCACACGGGAGTGGAACGGAACGGCACCCGGGCGGAGCTCCCAGATGAGTGCCCGGCCGTCCGGCCGGAGTACGCGGCCGATCTCGACCAGACCCGCCGCAGGGTCGCTCCAATGGTGCATCGACAGTGTGCTGACGACCAGATCGAACGCGGCATCCGGGAACGTCAGCGAACTCGCATCGCCAACGACGAACGTCGGACGGCCGCCTCTTGACCCTTGCTGAGCGCGGATCCTGGCGCGTTCGATCATCGCCGGGTCGAGGTCGAGGCCGGTCACATCCAGGCCATGGTCTAGGGCGAGCTGGGTCGACAAGAGGCCGGGCCCGCAGCCGATGTCCAGGACACGAGCGCCCTGCGGGGCCACACGTGCGACGTCGGCTGCGATGCGCCGAAAGAACGGGGCCAGGAACAGCCGACTCATCGCGTCGTAGCCCGCCGCATCCCGTATCAAGATCCCGCCGGCAACCCGCCGGCCGGCGATGTCGCCCCGAGCGTGACGTGCGACGGCGACCGCGGCCGCACCCAGGGCAAGCAGCGCCCCGACACGTCCGGCGAGCTGCGCGATGCGTTTACTAGTGACCATGCCTCCTCCTTCGATGCGGGTCGGACCGATTGGGACGATCGGGGTTCGCGACGGCGTCGGCGATGAAGTCGATCTCGGCGGTCAAAGACGGGGGCGCCTCCGTTCGGCCGCTGAAGAAGCGGTGGAACGCGCCGTCGTGACACAGCGCGACGACGAGCGCTGCCGCTGCGGCGCAGTCTGCGTCGGGGGAGACGCGCCCGAGCTCGCGTTCCGTGAGCAGGTAACGCTCCACGGGGTTGCCCGCGAGGAGCCTCTCCGGTGCGTCGTGCGCCCTCATCTCCCGCCGGATCGCCTCGAGGAGCTCTACCTCGGAGAACGCGGCGGCGAACAGCGGGACCAGCTCATCGAGCACCTCTGAGACCTTGCCCGCGAAGTACCGAAGGTTGCGGGCCACCGTCCGTGTCCCGGCGCGTGCCGGCAGGGCGTGTAACGGCTCGAACGCGACGCGTGCCCTCCGGTGGACGGCTTGCGCCAGCAGCTGGAGCCTGTCCTCGAAGTAGTTGTACAGCGTGCCCGCGCCCAGGCCGGCCTCTTCCGCGATGGCCCGCGTCGAGGCGGCGGCGAGACCCTGGACGGAGATGACGCGGTGGGCGGCATCGAGGATGTGTTCGCGGACGGCGTCGTGCTCGCCCGCCGTGAGCGCCACCACATCGGCGGGCAACGGTCTAGGCATCGCGGTACCGCTCGCCGATGACGGCGAGGCTCCCGATCGCGACCGCGTACAGAGCGAGGACGAACGCCGCGGTGGGTTGTGCGAGCAGGTCGTCGCCGGGCGTGCGGGCGAGAGCCTGACCTGCCGCGGCGGGAAGCCAGCGGCCGATGTCCGGCAGCAGCCCCATCATCAGATGCTCGACGACCGCGAGCCACACGAGCCACCCCACGATCCCAACGACTTGGTTGCGCACCAGGCTGCCGGTGGCGGCACCGATCGCTCCGAACAGCGCGCCGTAGACTGCGACACCGGCGAGCGTGGGCCAGGCATCCGACGACTCGAACGGGAACGCGTAACCCTCGATCCGGTAGGCCGCATCCGCGACGGCGATCGAGACACCGGACGAGAGCGCTCCGAACGCGAACCCCACCACCGCGCCCACGATCAGCTTTGCTCCGATCACCTTCCATCGGCGCGGCGTGGTGAGGAACGTGTCGGTCGCCGTTCCCATGCGGTACTCGCCCGCGGAGAGGATGATCCCGAGCACCAGCACGAAGATCGTGCCGTTCGTCGCGACGCTGAGGACGCCACGGGCGCCACGCGCCGTTTCGAGGTCGAACGCCGACACGTCGGCGCCGACCACGACGGAGCTCGCGACGGCCAGCGCGCTGACGGCGACCGTCGCGGCGAGGAGCGCCCACATCGTCCTGGTGGTCCGCAGCTTCAGGACCTCGGCGGCGATCAAGCGGATCACTCCCGTACCTCCTCGTTCGCGCCGGTGAGTTGGAGGAACAGCTCCTCGAGCCGTAGCGACGACGTCTGAGTGGACAGCTCGGAGAGGGGAATGCCCTCGCGAGCCGCCGCGAGTCCGACGTCCAAGGCCGTAGGGCCATCGATGACGAGCCCGTCGGGTCCGTTTCGTTGGACGCGCCACCCCTCCGCCGTGGCCAGCATGTCGAGGCGCTCCAGATCGGGGGTGCGGACCATGACCTGCCGCCCGCCGCCGAACAGCTCAGCGGGCGATCCCTCGCGCACGATGTGGCCACGGTCGATGATCACCACCTGGCCGGCGACGGCCTCGACCTCGGCGAGCACGTGGCTCGAGAACAGGACGGTGCGGCCCTGTCCCGCCCAGGCGAGCAGCAGACCACGCAGCCACGCTATCCCGGCGGGATCGAGCCCGCTCGCAGGCTCGTCCAGGACGAGCGTGCCGGGATCGCCGAGCAGCGCGCCGGCCAACGCCAGCCGCTGCCGCATCCCGTGCGAGTAACCGCCGACGCGCCGGTCGGCCACCCCTGTGAGTTCAACGAGGTCGAGCACCTCGTCGACGCGGCCTCGGTCGACGCCCGCCGCCAGGGCGACGATGCGCAAGGCGTTCCGGGCCGTCCGGCCGGGATGAAAGCCGGTCGAGTCCAGGACGGCGCCGACGGTGCCGCGCGGCGCCGAGAGCTCCGCGTACCAGACGCCATCGATCGTCGCCGTACCGCGATCGGGTCGCGCAAGTCCCAGGAGGATCCGAAGCGTCGTCGTCTTCCCCGCACCGTTCGGCCCGAGGAATCCCGTGACCACGCCCGATGGCGCCGTGAAGCTCACTCCATCCACGGCTCTGATCGGCCCGAAGTTCTTCGAGAGGCGTGAGATCTGGATCATCGGCCTGCTCCTTTAGTGAGCGCTCGTTCAGAATCTTAGGAAGTAATTCTGAACGCTCGCTCATATCGTGTCAACCGCGGGAAGAAGCCGAGCCTGGCGAGTCAACAGGCGTTGACGAAAGACAGTCTGTCAATGTATGTTGACGCCGTGAGCGAGGCGACCGAAGTGGCCGAGCAGGCGACCAGCCGGGATCCCGCTGTTGGGCTGCACGCAGTCGCCGCGCTCAGGCGCCTGATAGAGCAGCTCGAAGCGCTCCAGGTCGAGAACGCCAGGAAGCTTGGGTGGTCATGGCAGGAGATCGCTCGTCAGCTCGACGTCTCGAAGCAGGCCGTCCACCGCAAGCACGCGGGTCGGCGGTTCAGGGCGCGGCGGAGGTAGCGAGGATGTTCGAACGGTTCTCCCGGGACGCGCGGCGTGCGGTGACTCTGGCACAGGACGAAGCGACGCTCATGCGCCACTCGTACCTGGGGACCGAACACCTCCTCCTTGGAATCATCCAGGTTCCGGGCGCTGCATCTCGGGTGCTCCGCGACCTCGGGATCCGCTCGCCCGACGTGAGATCAGACCTGATCGCTGCCGTCGGTCTCGGATCCTCGGAGACCGACGCCGACGCGCTCCGGACGATCGGGATCAACCTCGATGAGGTCCGCCGCCGCGTCGAGGAGGCGTTCGGCCCCGGCGCCCTCGACCAACCGCCGGCGCGGAAGGGGTGGCGGCGAACGCATCGCTGCGACTCGCCGTTCGGCGGACGCCGGTTCACGCCGCGGGCGAAGAAGGTGCTGGAGCTGTCGCTCCGCGAAGCGATCCGGCTCGGAGACGACCACATCGGGACGGAACATGTCCTGCTGGGTCTCGTCCGCGAGGGCAAGGGTCTGGCGGTGCAGATCCTGAGCGCGCGTGGGATCTCGGCCGACCGGATCGGGACGCGCCTGGCCGCGGAGCTCGGGGAAGGACGCTCTCCCGGCCTGTCGGCCTGAGGCCCTGGGGCCGGGCGAGCGCTCCTCGGTTAGGCCACGGGGACGACGATCGCCGACAGCGAACAGTTATCGAGCACCGCCGTAGGCTCTCCGCCTCTTGCCTCGCGCCTACGCGACGTCGAACTCGTTGCCTTCGGGATCCTGGAGCGTCACCCAGGACTGGCCGTACTCCTCGAGCTCGCGAACGTACGTGGCGCCCGCGGCGATGAGACGCTCGACCTCGGCGGCGATTCGCCGTCGGCGCTCGTCGCGGTCGTCGGTCCCCTCGGCCGCATAGACGTCCAGATGCATCCGGTTCTTCACCGTCTTGGGTTCGGGGACGCGTTGGAAGAAGATCCGCGGGCCTCGGCCTTCCGGGTCGACGATGGCGGACGCCTTGTTCCATTTCTCTTCGGGGATGCCCATCGAGGTGAGCCATGCCTCCCACGATTCGAAGCCCTCGGGAGGACGCTGCACCTCGTAGCCGAGCGCGAGCGCCCAGAACTCGGCCAGCCTCCCGGGATCGGAGCAGTCGAGCACCACCTGCACCCTCGCGGCCATTTTGTCGGTCACCTCCCGCGCGTGGAGCCGGGCGGGAGCCCGGCCGCGCGGCGCATCTCGTCCTCGAACTGCTCGACCGCCTCATCGGTGTCCCACTCCCGTCGAACGCTGTGCCCGAGCGTCCCGATGTGGTTCTCCTCGACGTGCTCGCCGTACTCCCAGGCCTCCCCCCGGCGGATGGAGAGGATCATGTTGATCTCGCCGGCGTGGTAGGCCATGTGCCCGACGACGTAGGCGACGATCTCGCGGAGGGGCAGGATGTCGCCCCAATGCGTCGGCCGCGGCTCGTCGAGGTCGATGTCGTGGTCGATCGCTTCGAGCCACCACTGCGAGCCGCGCTCGAACCACGCCAGCACCTCGCGCAGGTACCCGTCGGTCGAGTCGATCGTCGAGCGGAGCCCGCGCGGCCAATTCGTCTCCTCCCACGTCCGAGGCGTCTCGTCGAAGGCGTACGAGTAATACACGGCCGTCCACGCCGCCGTGTGCTTCATCAGGCCGACGATCGACCGGAACCCGCCGGCGGGGTCGAGCGCCTCGTCGATCGACACGCCGGTCACGTTGTCGATGAACATCTGGCGAGCCGTTCCCAACGCGGCTCGCGCCATCTCGATCTCGGTTCCCATGCGGGGATGGTCCATCGGAAGGCGGCCGTCACGCAAGGGCGCGAGCGCTGGGTCACGTCATGAGGGCCTGCTCGAGGTGCTCGATGATCGGCCATGCCCCCTCGCTCGTGTTCGACATGACCGTGTACGTGATGCGCCCGTCCGGGTCGTGGGCCGTCGTGAACGAGACGCCGGCGTCGTACCCGTGCAGCTCCACGACGTCGCGCGATGCATGGAGCCAGAAGCCCA
This sequence comes from Actinomycetota bacterium, assembly GCA_046729855.1. Lineage (GTDB taxonomy): Bacteria > Actinomycetota > UBA4738 > UBA4738 > HRBIN12 > DATHSY01. The sequence continues at coordinate 22,492 of JBKPHM010000002.1, forward strand.
ACCCGTACCGCGCCGCGTGCTCGGGGGCATCGCTGTGTGGCCGCACCATCTCGGCGACCCGCTCCTTCGAGACGATCTTGCCCGCAAACAGCGACGCCCAGAACGAGCTGATGTCGGCCGCGGTCGAATAGAGTCCGCCGTCACCGGTGCCTCGGACCGGGAGGTGGAGGACGTTGGTCCGCAGGCTCTCCTCGTTCAGGTAGCCGACCGCCGTGCGCCCCGGCAGCTCGTCGGAGCGCAGGAACTCGGTGTCGAGCATCCGGGCGGGTTGACAGACCCGCTGCTCGACGAGCTCCTGGAACGGCGTGCCCGAGACGCGCTCCGCGATGATTGCGAGGACGACGTAGCCGCCGTTGCTGTACGAGAAGCCCTCGCCGGGCCGGAACTTCGTCGGATAGCCGTCGAGGGCCTTGAGGTAACTCTCGGTCGTGTCGAGCTCGTGACCGGGTACGGCCAGCACGTAGTCGCTGATCGGCCGCTCGAGCTCCTCGTCGAAGTAGTCGCCGATCCCGGAGCGGTGTGCGAGCAGGTGCCCGACGGTCACGTCTCCGTCGATCAACGGAAGGTCGTCGCCCAAGATGGAACGGGCGCGTGTGTCGAGCCCGAGGCGACCTTCTTCGACCTGGCTCATCACGGCCAGCGCCGTGAACCCCTTCGTGCCGCTCGCGATCGCGAACCGCGTGTCCACCCCGTTGGGAATCTCGCACCGTCGGTCGGCGAGGCCGTACGCCTTCTCCAGCTCGATCTCGTCGCCGCGATCCACCCGAACGACGCCCGAGAACCGCGTCTCGACGGCCATGCGATCGACGGAGGCCTCGACGCTGCTCATGGGCCGAGTCTACGGACGGTCTGCTACCGTGGGCGCGTGACGACGGCGCTGCTGAAGGACGCGTTCTCGCACCACGTGTGGGCGACGCTGCGCCTCTTCGACTCATGCTTGGAGCTCACCCCCGAGCAGCTCCAGACGGCCGCGCCCGGCACGTACGGCGCGATCCTGGATACGGCGCGCCACATCGTCGAGGCCGACGCCTCGTACCTGTTCGTGACGACGCGCGGGCGAACGGCGCCGATCGACGAGGACCGGATGGATCTCCCCCAGCTCCGCGTGCAGATGGAGACCCACGGCGCCGCGTGGTCACAGCTGCTGGAGGATGACCTCGACCCGGACGCCGTCCTGGTCAGGCACCGAGACGACGGGTCGGAGACGCATGCACCGCTCGGGATCCGCCTCGCGCAGGTGCTCCATCACGGTTCGGATCACCGGAGCCAGATCTGCACGGCCCTCACGACGCTCGGGATCGAGCCGCCCTGGATCGACGTCTGGGACTTCGGGGAGGCGCATGGCCGCGTCACCGAGGTGCCGCCCTCGTCCTGACGCCGCGCTCCGGGTCCGTAGCCGCAGCTTAGTCGTCCCGGCACCGATATCATCGACAGGGTCCGATGGGTCATCCGTTCGAGCTCGAGCAGCAAGCGGTCGTCGACGCCACCCCGGAGCAGGTCTGGGAGGCGATCGCGACCGGACCAGGCCTGGACTCGTGGTTCCTGGGCCGCAACGATATCGAGCCGTACGAGGGCGGGAAGGTCACTTTCGACTTCGGTGGTTATTCCGAGACCTCCGCCGTCCTCACGTGGGACCCTCCAAGACGGCTCGTGACGCGGAGCGAGCCGAGTCCCGACGGGGAGTTCCATCAGTTCGACTACACCGTCGACCGGAGGGAGGGCGGGCGCACGGGCGTTCGATGGCTCCATAGCGGCATGCTCGGCGGCGATGACTGGGAGGCGCAGTACGAGGGGATGAGCGAGGGCGATCCGATGTACTTCCGCAAGCTGCTGGAGTACGTGACGCACTTCTCCGGCCGGTTCGGCAAGCGCGTCGACGCCTTCGGTCCGAGCGTGCCGGGGGGGAAGGACGCGGCGATGGCCGTGTTCCGTCGAGGCCTCGGGATGCCCGCCGACGTTGCCGAAGGTGACCGGGTGCACCTGACGCCCGAGGGCCTCCTGCCGATCGAGGGCGTCGTCGACCACCTGTCGCCCAGCTTCATCGGTGTGCGAACGGACGACGCGCTGTACCGGTTCATCCGCGGCTGGGAGGGCACGGTGATGGTCGGGCATCACCTCTTCGGTGAACAGGTCGACGAGGAGCGTGCGACGGCCGACTGGAGTGCCTGGCTCACCCGCCACTTCGCTCCGTGACGGGGAACGGACAGGGGCCCGGCGTCGAAGAGCCCGCGGCCGAACGGGCGCGCGCCGAGCGTCTGCTCGAGCCGCACGCGCCGCCAGATTGGCAGAACCGGTTCGGGCGAGACGAGCTGCTCGACGCGGTCGTCTCCAACCAGCCGATCCAGATGTTCGTGATGGCGGCGGACATCCGCGAGTCCACGATGCTGATGAAGGAGGCGATCCGGTTCGAGCGGTTCGCGTCCGTGATGGACAAGTTCGTGAGCGCGGTCCGACGCGGGATCCGAGGGTCGGGCGGCTGGTTCGACAAGTTCACGGGCGATGGATTCCTCGCGTACTGGATCGTGCAGTCGGACCCGCCGGAGGAGTACGGGCAGCGGTTCGTCCAGACCGCCGGCGACGTGGTGCACACCGCGAGGAGCTTGGTCGATCTGTTCCATCGTCGGGTGCTCGAGGACTTCCGGAGCAACTCCCGTAACCTTTCCGGCGGCGTCGGTCTGTCGATCGGCCTCGACGCCGGGCCGGGATACCTCGTGACGATCGCTGACGAGCTCACGGTCGTCGGTCCACCCGTCGTCGGCGCGGTCCGCATGGTGACGGCGGCCTCCTCGCCGCACGAGATCGTCGCGAACGTCTTCCTCGGCGAGCGCCTCCGCGACGAGCAGGAGGGTGCCTACGAGGCCCTCGGCGTGACGGTCACACGCGAGCTCCGTCCGACGAAGGAGTACCCCCGCGGTCAGGAGGTCTACGCGCTGACGTTCGACGGCGAGGGCGCGACGGCTCCGGCGGACGCCGAGAGCGACGACTCGTCCTGACCCGCGTGGGCGGGACCGAACGCGACCCCGCGACACAGCGACAGATCGACGCGATCGTCGACGTCGTGCATGGGCTCATCGGCGACGACCTCGTCGAAGACCGGTTGGCGGCGGCGCGAGCGTTCTGCGAACACGTCATCGCGGAGATCGAGCGAGCCCCGGCTCGTCCAGACGCGCCGACGTAGCCGCGACAGCGGAAGGCCGAGCCCGTGCGAGCCCGGCCTTCCGAGATGTTGCCCCGCGAGCGCTGCGGCCTCTCCCGAGGTTCGTCCGGTGGACCAACCGGAGCCACGCGAGGTCGGTGAGCTGGTTGGATTCTGCCGGTCGCCCGGCGTACGGGCGGGGCGGTCCGCCCCGGCCCGCGAGGGACGGCTCAGCAGCCAGTCACCTCGGGGGTCTCGAGCTGTTTATGCAATGTCGGACCACCTCCTTTCTCCCGTGCGCCCATCGTGCGACAGAACCGCCGATACGGCAACCATCTCTGCCCGCCGGTGCCCTGCAACGCTTCCAACGGCTACGCGAAGATCGCGGCGAGACGCTCGGGCTCGGCGATCATCTCCATCCGGACGACCGTTCCCTCGACGACCTCTCGGTCTGCGTCATGGCGGTCACAACCGTCCGTCGGGCTCGCCATCGTCGTGGCGAGGCGTCAGGAACCGAGGATCTCCCCGAGGTCGTAGGTGACCGGCTCCTGGAGCTGTTCGTACGTGCAGGAGCGCGGATCGCGGTCGGGGCGCCATCGCACGAACTGGGTGGTGTGGCGGAACCGGTCGCCTTCCATGTGGTCGTAGCGGACCTCGACCACCCGCTCGGGCCGCAGCGGCACGAAGGTCAGATCCTTGCCGACGCTCCAGCGGCTGAACTCCGAATGACGTGGCGTCCGCCTGCCCAGCTCCTCCTGCGCCCAGTTCCACGGGTGCTCGTCGAACGTCGTCACGAGCGGCTGGAGCTCCTCGAAGAGCTTCCGGCGCTGCGCCATCGGGAACGCGCCGACGACACCGACGTTGGCAAGGTCGCCGTTGCCATCGTAGAGGCCGAGCAGCAGGGACCCGATCGCCTGCTTGTCCGTCTTGTGGCCCCGGTAGCCGGCGACGACGCAGTCCGCCGTCCGCACATGCTTGATCTTGAACATCACGCGCTTGTCGGGCTGGTACGTCACATCGACCGGCTTGGCGACGACCCCGTCGAGGCCGGCGCCCTCGAACTCGTCGAACCACCGTTCGGCGACGTCGTGGTCCGTCGTGGCCAGCGTCACGTGGATCGGCGAGCCCGCATCCTTGAGCGCCTCTTCGAGGGCTCGGCGGCGCTCTCGGAACGTTTGATGCATCAGGTTCCGGTCGTCGAGCGCCAGCATGTCGAACGCCACGAATTGCGCGGGGGTCTGCTCGGACAACATCTTCACGCGGCTCGCCGCCGGGTGGATGCGCATCTGGAGGAGCTCGAAGTCGAGGCGCTTCCCGCTCGCGTCGGGAACGACGATCTCGCCGTCGACGACGCACCGCGGCGGCAGGTTGGCCTTGATCGCCACGACGACCTCGGGGAAGTACCGGGTCATCGGCCGCTCGTTCCGGCTGCCGATCTCGACCTCCTCGCCGTCGCGAAACACGATCGACCGGAACCCGTCCCACTTGGGTTCGTAGATGAAGTCGCCCGCTGGCACCCGGTCGATCAGCTTCGCCAGCATCGGCGATACCGGGGGCATGACAGGCAGACGCACGGCCCTATCTTGCCCGACGTGCGCGGGGCGGGCCAGGCGGCCGGGGCGGGCAGGGCGGCCTGGACGGAGTGTCTTAGGGCCCTCGAGCGGGACCAGGGCAGCTTCGAGACCCAGGGCGGCGGGATCGTGACAGCGCAGACCATCAGGCGCCTTGCCTGCCACGGCCGCGTCCAGGCGATGCTCGAGGAATGCCACGCCCGGCCCCGTGCGGGTGGGCAGGCTTCGTCGCGAGCCGCCGGGGTGGATGGTGCGACAGCTGCGCTACCGCGAATCAGGTGTGTGCGTAGGCGCCTACGTCGGCATTTCGGCCGGCATCGGGCTCGTGAGCTGGAAGTAGTTGTCGTCCGGGTCGGCGAACGTCGCGATCAACATCTCAGGTGACTCCTCGTCGCCGGGCGTGTACGGCTCCTGCACCACGGTCGCGCCCGCGCCCTTGAATCGCTCGAACTCGCCGGCGACGTCGGGCGTCTCGACGTTCCAGATGACCCGGCCGGGGTGTGCGTTCTTGCCCTTCACCTGGTCGTGCGCGCCGACGGTCAGCCAGCCCCTGCCGACCTGCCAACTCGTGTAGCCGCCTTCCTCCCAGCCCGGCGCGCCGAAGAGCTTCGAGTAGTACTCCACGAGCCGCTCGGGCTGCTCCGAGCCGATCAAGATGCCCGTCAGGTCCATCACGTGCTCCTTTCGATACCGGGAACGCTCAGAGGTTCTCCCACAGCCCGACGACGTTGCCCTCGCTGTCCTTGAAGTACCCGAACGCTCCCATGCCGGGGATCTCGGTCCGCGACGTAACGATGGTGCCGTTCTCGGCCTCGATCCGCTTCAGCGCCTCCTCGACCGAGTCCACGTCGATCGTAAGCACCGGCACCGGCGTGTGGTCCGTTCGGCGCATGAGGGCGCCGTTGATCGCCCCGGGCTCCTTCGGGGCCTGCGTCTGATCGTCGATCGGCGTGGTGACCGCGATCGTGTAGTTCTGCATCTCCTCGCCCATGGTCTGGAGCCCCCACCCGAAGACCGTCGAGTAGAAGGCCTTCGCCCGATCCAGGTCGTCGACCGGGATCTCGAAGTGCACCACCTTGCCCATACCGAACCCTCCCTTCGGTCAGACCCTACGACGGTACCGCGCGATCGCAAGCGGGGCGAACACGGCCTGGATGGCGACCATCCAGAGCACCGCCCTGAGGATCGGATCCCCGGCAGCGTCGACGCCGAGCATCAGCACCCGGGCGGAGTCGATCACCGCCGTGACCGGATTCGCCTCCGCGAATGCCTGGAGCCAGCCCGGCATCGTCTCGGGCCGCACAAACGCGGAACTCGCGAACGTGAGCGGCAGGATGATCAGGAAGCCCCACGTGTTGACGGACTCCGTGGTGCGCGCGGTGATCCCGATGAACGCCATCGGCCAGCACATCGTCAGCCCGAACGCCGTCACGAGCACGAACGCGCCGAGCGCGGCGGCCGCGCCACCCTGGAACCGGAACCCGAGAATCATGGCGAACCCCGTGATGATCAGGATGCTCCACGCGATCCGGGCCCCATCGGCGAGGATTCGCCCACCGATCACGGCGGAGCGCGCGATCGGCAGCGAACGGAACCGGTCGATCACGCCGCGCTGGAAGTCAACGTTCAGCGCGATCGCGGTCGTGAAGGGCAGGAACGCAACGCTCTGCACCAGAATCCCGGGCAACGCGAACTGTAGGTACTCGCGACTCGAGTCGGCGATCGCGCCGCCGAACACGTACACGAACAGCACGAGGAACATCAGCGGCTGGATCGACATCTCGACCAGCTGTTCGGGCGTGGCCTTGATATGCAGCAGGTTCCGACGAGCGATCGTCAACGTGTTGCGGACGACGTTGGTCCCGCCGGCGGGTGACAGCACAACGGCGCTCATCGACGGCTCCTCTCGTCCTCGTCCTGGACGTCCGGCTCGTCCTCGGCCAGATGCCCGGTGATCGTCAGGAACACCTCGTCCAGGCTCGGTCGCCGGAGCGACAGGTCGTCGATCGCGATCCGCTCCTCGTCCAGCCGCCGAACCGCCTGCCCGAGCGCCGCCCGGTCGTCGATCCTGACCGTGACGAGCTGGCCATCGGTGTAGGGCTCATCACCGTCCCGAGCGAGCGCGGCCAGGACCTTCTCGGTCGCCGGAAGGTCCACCGCGTCGGCGGGCTGCGCCTGGAGGACGTGGCCGCCGACGCGGGTCTTGAGCTGCGCCGGCGTCCCGGCCGCGATCACGCGACCGCGGTCGATCACGACGATCTCGTCGGCGAGCTTGTCGGCCTCCTCGAGGTACTGCGTCGTGAGCAGGACCGTCGTTCCCTCGGCGACGAGCGAGCGGATCATGCCCCACAGCTCGAGGCGGCTCCGCGGGTCGAGGCCGGTCGTCGGCTCGTCCAGGTACAGGAATCGTGGGCGTCCGACGAGGCTCGCGGCCAGGTCCAGACGCCGCCGCATGCCGCCCGAGTACGTCTTGACGTACTTCGTCGCCGCGTCCGACAGCTCGAAGGCGTCGAGGAGCTCGGTCGCCCGTCTCCGCGCGTCCGATGTGGACAGGCCGAGCAGCCGCCCGATCATGAACAGGTTGTCCGCGCCCGAGAGGAGCTCGTCGACCGCCGCGTACTGCCCGGTCAGGCCGATCATGCGACGCACCTGCTCGGGCTGGCGGACGACGTCGTACCCGCCGACCGACGCGCGCCCGGCATCGGGGCGCAGCAGCGTCGACAGCACGCGGATGGCCGTCGTCTTGCCGGCGCCGTTCGGTCCGAGCAGCCCGAAGATCGTGCCCTCGCGGGCCACCATGTCGATGCCGTCGAGCGCTCGGACCTTTCCCTTGCCGAACGTCTTGACGAGCCCTTCGGCCTCGATCGCAGACATGCTCATCGTCCTCCTTCGCACGGATGCCTGTTCCGACGGACCCCGAACCTCGAACTCATCGCACCCCACCGTCTGCCAACCGTCGGAACCGCGTCATCATGCCGACCAGAAGTGGCCATCCAGTGACCGGTTCCTGTGCGAATCTGGAAGGGTGCGCGCGGACCGTCTGGTGGCCGAGCTGTTGCTCCTGCAAGCCCGCGGGCGCGTCACCGCCGCCCAGCTGGCCGACGAGCTCGAGATCTCCGAACGGACGGCCCGGCGGGACCTCGAGGCGCTCGCCATGGCCGGCATCCCCGTCTATTCGCAGGCCGGCAAGGGCGGCGGCTGGTCTCTGGTCGGAGGCGCCCGGACGGATCTCACGGGCCTCACCGCGGCCGAGGCGCGCACGCTCTTCCTGGTCGCGGGTCCCTCGGCGTCCGCGACGCCGCAGGTGAAGGCCGCGTTGCGGAAGCTGATGCGCGCGCTCCCGGAGCCCTTCCGGGCGACCGCAGAGGCAGCCGCGTCGGCCGTCGTGCTCGATCCCGCCAGCTGGGACCGCATGCCGCCGCCCGCTCCCGCGCATCTCGATGTGTTGCAGCGCGCCGTGGTCGACGGCGTCCAGGTCCGGATCCGCTACGCCGGCCGCGATCGGCCGGAGAGCGAACGGACCGTCCACCCGCTCGGGCTCGTGGCGAAGGCGTCGGTCTGGTACCTCGTTGCCGGCACGGACGCGGGGCTGCGGACGTTCCGCGTCGGACGCATCAGGTCGGTCGAGGTGACCGACAGCGCCGTCGAACGTCCTCCCGGCTTCGACCTCGCCCAGACCTGGCGGTCGATCGTCGATACGTTGGACGAACGAAGGGCATCGTTCCGCGCCACCGCACTCGCCGACGGCGACGCCGCCCGGTGGGCGCGCGGCGTGTTTGGCAAGCGCATCACGATCCAGGATGAAGACGCCGATGGCCGGGTGCGTCTGGAGATCCGGAGCTGGTCCGCGGAGGCGCTCGCGGGCGAGCTTGCCGCGTTCGGAGAGCACATCGAGGTCGTCGACCCGTCCGAGGTTCGCGGGGCGCTCGCGCGGCTCGGCGTGATGCTCACCCGGCTGTACGGATCGCCCGGCGGACCAGATCCGTCTGCGCGTTAGGCGGCGGGCCGATACGTCAGCAGCACGCCGCCGGTCGTCGTCGCCTTCGACTCGATCAGGTCGAGCTTGCGTACATGCTCGTCGCTCTGGAACAGCCGCTTCCCGCTCCCCAGCACGATCGGGAACACCGACAGCGAGTACTCGTCGACGAGGTCACGCCTCATCAGCGTCTGCACGAGGTTCCCGCTACCGAGGACGGCGATGTTCCCGCCCGGCTGCTCCTTGAGCTTGGCGACCTGCTCGCCGACGTCCCCATCTAGGACGGTCGTGTTCGCCCAGTCGGCCCTCTCCAGCGTCCGCGACGCCACGTACTTCTGGACGCTGTTCAGGTGCTTCGCGTACGGATCGTCCGCCGGCGCGTTCGGCCAGTAGGACGCCATGATCTCGTAGGTCTTACGGCCGAACAGTTGGGCGTCGGTCTCGGCCATGCCCCCGAAGGCCGCCGCGCCGAGAACGTCGTCGAAGTAGGGCGGCTGCCACCCCCCGTGCTCGAACCCCCCCTCGCGGTCCTCGTCCGGGTCGCCCGGCGCCTGGTAGACCCCGTCGAGCGACAGGAACTCGATCACCACCAGCTTCCGCATCTGGCAACCACCTCCCCCCGGGTTCGAGGACGCCCACGCCTCAGGCGTTCTCGTACGCCCGCCGCAGCTCCGCCACGTCGAGCTTGACCATCCCCAGCATCGCCTTGACGACCGCCTGCGACTTGGCCGGGTCCGGGTCGCTCGCCAGCTCGTTGAAGTCGTTCGGAACGATCTGCCAGGACAGCCCGAACCGATCCTTCAGCCAGCCGCACTGGTCCTCCTTCCCGCCGTCCGCGGTCAGGGCGTCCCAGAAGTAGTCGACCTCGGCCTGGTCCTCGCACGCGACGACGAACGAGATCGCCTCCGTGAACTGGAACTGAGGCCCAGCGTTCAGGCCCGTGAACGTCTGCCCTTCGAGCTGGAACTCGACCGTCATGGCGGACCCCGGCGTGCCGGGCCCGGCCTCACCGTAACGGGAGACGCTCACGATCTTCGACGGCCCTGCTGCGTTCGCGGCGCCCGGCCGGCCGGAGAACACCGAGACGTAGAGCTCGGCCGCGTGTTCGGCCTGGTCGTCGTACCAGAGCATCGGCGTGATCTTCTGCTGCATTACTGCCTCCCTCCCCCGAGCGTCGAGCGTTCGTCGAGCCTAAGACGAACCCGCCCGGACGGACTCATCGGTTGCGCGTGGAACCGAGCGAGGCATTCACCGGTGCCGGCGAGCCGGTATCGTGAGCGTTGCGCGCACGCGCATCACGGATCGGAGGAGGCTCGATGAGAAGCCAGTTGGACGAGCCGCTGGTGAGCCGAGGGACGAGGAAGGCGCTTGCCCTCACCGTTGCGCTCGTCGCGATCGCGAGCGGGCTGCGGTTTGCCTGGGACCAGGTCAGCGGGATCGGGCTGGGGAGTGCGATCGACGGCGTCCGGGGCGCCGCGCAGGAGGCTTTCAGCTCGGAGGACATCCTGCGTTCCGGCGAGATGATCACCGGCGCGCTGATTCGGGAGGAATACCTGCCCGCGGACGGCCGCGGCTACACGCACCGTGTCTCGTACACCGACCGAGACAGCCTGGCGCGGTGGACGCAGTCGGCGACGTTCGACGCGCTCGTGACGACGTCGGTCCACACGCGGAACATCCCGCTCGACGCCGTCCGCCCCAAGTGGGAGGGCGGGTCCACGATCGTGTACGAGGTCCGGCTTCCCGAGCCCCAGCTCACGGAGCCCTTCTGGGTGAGCCAGCCCCGCGAACTCGCCGTCGACTGCAACCTCGTCGAGGCGATGTGGCGCTTCGCGACCGTGAACCCCGTCGCGTGCGCGGACGACGGTACGAATGCGGACCCGACGCTCCGGTGGAAGGCCGAGCAGGACTTCGCGGCGATGGCCGCGTCCGACGAGGAGCTGTTCGCGATGGGTCGTCGGGATGTCGAACAGAGGGTCGAGGGCATCGCGACCTCGTTCATCGAGCCGCTCGCGGAGCGCTACGAGTTCGACTACGCCTTCGAGTTCGTCTGGGTGCCGTCGGATCAGCAGTGAAGGCGATGGCGACCACGCTCGAGGCCGAGACGTCGGCGCAGCCGGTGGCCCGGCGGGAGGATGACGGGCCGATGCCGGCGTTGTATCTGGGTCACGGCGCGCCGGTCCTCGTGGACGATCCCGTGTGGACGACGGAGCTCGCCCTGTGGGCGGCGGAGCTCCCGCAACCGCGGGCGGTCCTGATCGTGTCGGCGCACTGGGAGTCGGCACCCCTGACGCTTGGCGCGACGGAGACCGGCACGCCGCTCACCTACGACTTCTACGGTTTCCCCGAGCGCTACTACCGGATGACCTATCCGTCGCCGAGCGCGCCCGACCTCGCGGCGCGCGTGAAGGCACTCATGCCGGACAACGAGCCCGTTGCGGAGGAGCCGAGCTACGGGCTCGACCATGGCGCGTACGTCCCACTGATGGTCATGTATCCGAACGCCGATGTGCCGGTACTCCAGATCTCGATGCCGTCGCTCGACCCGCAGCGGCTGTTCGGGGTCGGCCAGCGTCTGCGACCGCTGCGCGACGAGGGCGTGCTGATCGTGGGGTCGGGGTTCCTGACGCACGGGCTGCCATTCCTGCGTGAATGGCGGATCGACGCCGCCCCGCCCGGCTGGTCCAGCGACTTCGACGCCTGGGCGAAGGAAACACTCGCGCGGGGCGACGTCGACGAGCTGATGGACTTCCGGTCGCGCGCGCCCGGCATGCCCTACGCGCATCCGACGGTCGAGCACTTCGCGCCGCTGTTCGTGACGCTCGGCGCCGCGACCGATCCGGAGGACGCGCCCGACACGACTATCGAGGGCTACTTCATGGGCCTCGCGAAGCGCTCGGTCCAGGTCGCCTGAGGAGGGTCAGAATGGCGACGGAGCTGAGAACGAGTACGTCCGTGACGTTGAACGCGACCCGTAACGCGGTGTGGCGGGCGCTGACGACGCCGGACCAGATCAGAAAGTGGTTCTTCGGCGTCGAGACGCGCACGGACTGGCAGGTGGGCGGTCCGATCGTCCACTCAGGCGAGTGGCAGGGACAGCCGTACGAGGACAAGGGGACGATCGTCGAGTTCGATCCTCCGAGGAGGCTCGTTCACACGCACTGGAGCCCCCTGTCCGGTCTTCCCGAAGCGCCGGAGAACTACCAGGTCGTGGCCTGGGAGCTCGAGGGGCCCGACGGTGCGACGGTGCTGACGGTATCGGAGGAGAACCTTCTCTCGGAGCAAGCCAAGGCGACCTCGGAGACTGCATGGGCGACGGTCCTCGAGAACCTTCGCCGCCTCCTCGAGTCGTCGTAGCCCGATCGCCGACCGCTACCCGATGGGTCGGACGCGGAGCGCGCTCCAGCTCTCGTCGAGCGCGAGGTTGCGGACCGGCCGGACGCCCCCGCGCTGAGCTCGTCTATCCAGGCGCGACGTTGTGGTTCAGCCGGAACACGTTGCCCGGGTCGTAGCGCCGCTTGACCTGGGCCAGCCGGTCGTACGCCTTCCCGGGATACGCCTCGTGGATCCGCGCCTGGCCGTCGTCGCCCAGGAACCCGACGTACGCGCCCGCCGGCCCGCGCTGGAGCTCCGTCGCGAACGACGTCACCCAGCCCTCGTGCTGGGGTCGCTCGTCGGGTGACCCGAACACCGAGGCGACGTTGATCATGAACCGCCGGTCCCGGTGCGCGAACGCCGTTGCGTCGTTCGGCACGCGCGCCATCGCTCCGCCCAGGGCGCGGATCTGCGTGACGCGCATCATCGCGGTCGAGGGCTCCCGGATGCGTTCGAGGACGGTCGCGACCGATGATGCGTCGACTTCGTCGACGAGCATCGTCCGTCCGAGCGCAACCGGGTGATACCCCTCTTCTTCGGGCGGGTAGATCTCGGGGTAGGGCATCGGCCTGAGCATGTCGGCGAGTGGCTCGGCGAGCGCGCGGAACGGCGCCACGGCCCTCTCGCCGGCCTCGGCGTCGCCCGCGTATGCGATCAGGCCGAGGACCACCAGCTTGCCGTGGTGCTCCTCCGGCACGAACGGCATCGGCGGGGCCGGCATCACGTTCGCGATCGTCGAGAGTTGCTCGGGCGCCGCCATCGCCTCGGCGACGAAGCCCTCGATCGTCTCCGCCGTCGCGGGGAGCATCAGCATCCCGCCCACGACCGACGGCAGTTCGTGCAATCGGAACCGAAGCCGCGTGACGACGCCGACGTTTCCGCCGCCGCCCCGGACCGCCCAGAACAGGTCCGGCTGCGACGTCTCATCGACCTCCAGGATCCGGCCGTCGGCCGTCACGACCTCGGCGCCCAGGAGCGAGTCGATCGTCAGGCCGTGCGCGCGCACGATGTACCCGATGCCGCCGGCGAGCGTGATGCCGCCGATCCCGACCGAGCCGGTATCGCCGAACCCGGTGGCCAGGCCGTAGGCAGCCGTGATGCCCGTGTACTCGGTCGCCGTGAGGCCGGTCTCCGCCCAGGCGGTCCGTCCCTCGACGTCGAGGTCCAACGCCTTCATGTCGGACAGGTCGAGGACGATGCCGTCGGTCACGCTATGACCGGCGGGGCTATGTCCGCCGCTCCGGACCGCGAGCTCCAGGCCTTCCTCTTGCGAGACCTCGATCACTCGTGCAACGTCGTCCGCGCCCGCGACGCGCGCGATCGCCGCCGGCCGTCGGTCGATCCCGCCATAGAAGACGGTGCGTGCGGCGTCGTACCCGTCGTCGCCCGGCGCGATCACTTGGCCCTTCAACGAGCCCCGCAGGGTGCCGACGAGGTCGTCCGTCGCGCGGTGGGGTGTCTCGCTCATGATCGTCTCCTCGGATCTCTCGGCTCCCGTGGATGTGGCCCCGTGGATCTGACGGACCGGACGGCCCGCACTCATCGCAACGGAGCGCCGTCAGCCTTCGAACCGCGACGACAGTCCGAACAGGGGGAACAGCCGCTGCGTGTCCAGGTGGAACGTGATGCCGGCGATCCGGCCGTCCGCGATTTCGAGGACCTGGAGTGACCACGGCTCGAGCCCGTCCGGACCCGGCTTGTACTGCCCGAACGCCGGCAGGCCGTTGGCGACCGTCGGGACCAGCCTCGAGCCCCTGCACCCGATCCCGGGCCCGAGGCACCACGCGCGGACGTCGTCGTGCGTCCGGAGCCACAGGGCGTACGGCGGCATCGACCAGGTCGCGTCCGCGTGCAGGAGCGAGACGAGGGCGTCCATGTCGTAGCGCTCGAACGCGTCCACGTAGCGACCGAGGAGCGCTCGCTGTCGGTCGTCAGACGGCTCGAAGCCGTCGGCGTCGACCGGGTCGATCGCCTGGAGCGACGCCCGCGCGCGCTGGAGCGCGCTGTTCACCGACTGCACGGTCGTATCGAGCAGCTGAGCGACCTCGCTCGCCTGCCAGCGGAGGACCTCGCGCAGGATCAGCACGGCCCGCTGCTTCGGTGGCAGCTTCTGCAGCGCCGAGAGGAAGGCGAGCCGGATCGACTCCTTCGCCACAGCGAGTTCGGCGGGGTCCGCGGTCTCCGGGACGACGCGGCCATCCGGTACCGGCTCGATCCAGGTCTCCTCGGGCAGCGGGGCCGGAAGGGGCGTGTCGGCCGACGACGCCGGGCCGAGGTCCATCGGCCGGGCGCGTCGCTGCGGCTCACGACGCATATCGAGGCACACGTTCGTCGCAATCCGGTACAGCCACGAGCGCAGCGACGATCGGCCCTCGAAGGAGTCGAACGATTTCCAGGCCCGGAGGAACGTCTCTTGCACCGCGTCCTCGGCTTCGAACGTGGAGCCGAGCATCCGGTAGCAGTAACCCGTCAGCTCGACGCGGTGACGCTCGAACTCTTCTTCGAGAGTCTCGAAGTTCGCGCTTCCCGGTGCGAGGCGCTGGTTCGTCGACACACGCCCACCGTACCAGCCCTCCCGAGGACGGACGACCGCGGTGGGCGTGGTCATCACAGCTGCACGCATGCGGCGTCGAAGCCGTCCATCTCGTCTGCCTCCGACGTTGGGGTGTGCATCGGATCTGACGCGATGGCCGCAGCCAACTCATCGGCCCCCGATGATTCCCGGCCCCGCCGAGCGTCGGAGGGTGTGATGGGTGCGCGAGAAGGAGCGACCGACGCGCTCGCCGACGCCGAGCCGTTCCGGCTGCTCGGTCGTCGGGTCGCCTCCCCGTTTGTCGTCCGGGTGGTCCTGGTCGGGAACGGGCGCCAGCGAGCGTTCGACGAACGGGACTGGCGCGACGCCCTGACCGTCCTCGAGCGGGGTGGGCTCGAGCTCGAGTGTGAGTGCGGGACCCGGCGCCGGTTCCAGTCCGGAGCCGTGCTCTGCCTGGCCGGACTCCCGCTCCGCGTGCTCCGCCAATGCGGGCCGGATCCCGCGCTCGTCGTATCCGTTCGCCGGCGCTGCGGTCCGGTTAGCCTCGCCTGAACCGCGCGACCGCGAGCGGCGCGAAGATCGCCACGATCGCGGCTCCCCACGCCAGTGACCGCGTCACATACCAGCCGGTCGCATGGTCGAGCAGCCGGTCGGCCGCGGCGCCCAGCGTGAGCGAACGGACCGCATCGACCATCAGGGTCATCGGCTGAATCTCCGCCACCGCCTGCATCCACCCGGGCATCGTCTCGACCGGGACGTACGCGCTCGACACGAACGTCAGCGGGAACACCATCAGTGCCAGGCCCTGCGCCGCTTGCGCGTTGCCCGCGAATATCCCGAGCGCGAGGAACATCCAGACGAACGCGAACCCGAACACGACGGTCAGCCCGAATGCGACGGCGGCGTCGGCAACCGAACCGTGCAGGCGGAACCCGACCGCGAAACCAATCGCCGTCATCACGGCGAGCCCCCATGCAACCAGCGTCGTGTCGGCGAGGGCGCGTCCGGCCAGCACCGAGGTGCGCGGGATCGGGAGCGAACGCAGCCGGTCGACGAACCCCTGTTCCAGGTCCTCCGCCATCCCCGTCGCGGCTCCCATCGCCGTGAAGAGCACGCCGGTCGTGATGTAACCGGGGACGAGGAAGTCGACGTACTCGACACCCGCGACGCCGATCGCCCCCCCGAACACGTACCGGAAGATCAGCAGGAACATCGCGCCCTGCACCGTTCCGAGGACGAACAGCTGCGGGGTCCGTACGAACCGCAGCAGGTTGCGCCGGCCGATCACGAGGGTGCTCGCGCGCATGCCTGCACGCCGGTCGATCCGTTCAGCCGTCGATGCCATCGTCATACCTCCTTCGTCGATCCGTCGTCGCTCTCCTTCGCCCCGCGCCCGGTGAGCGTGAGGAACACCTCGTCCAGAGTCGGCGGCCGTAGCGAGATGTCCTCGATCTCCACACCCATCGCGTCGAGCGACGTGAGCGCCTGTCGCAGCCGGTCGGTACCGACCTCGACCGCCACGCTCACGCGGCGCGTTGCCTCGTCGATCTGCGGCTCGCTGTGGTCGAGCGAACCGAGCGCGGTCGCGGCCGGGACGAGGTCGTCGGGCCGCCGGACGTGGACTTCGACGACGTTCCGGCCCGCGCGGTGCTTCAGCTCCTTCGGCGTGCCACCGGCGACGACGCGGCCGTGGTCGACGATCACGACCCGGCTCGCCAGCCGGTCGGCCTCGTCGAGGTACTGCGTGGTCAGCAGGACGTCGGTTCCCTGGTCCACGAGGGCGCGGATCGCGTTCCACAGCTCGATCCGGCTCCGCGGGTCGAGACCTGTCGTCGGTTCGTCGAGCAGCAGCAGTTTCGGCTCTCCGACCAGGCTGGCGCCGAGGTCGAGCCGACGGCGCATGCCGCCCGAGTACGCTCGGACCCGCCGATCGGCCGCCCAGCTCAGGTCGGTCTGCTCGAGGACGCGCTCGGTTGCGGCCCGGGCGGATCGCCGGTCGAGACCGAACAGCCGCGCGACCATCTCGAGGTTCTCGCGGCCGGTCATCGTCGGTTCGACCGCGGCGTACTGACCGGCGAGCCCGATGATCCCGCGCACCCGCTCGGCCTCTCGCATCACGTCGTGGCCGACGACGCGCAGCTGGCCCGAATCCGGCCGGAGCAGCGTGGCGACCATCCTGACGAACGTCGTCTTGCCGGCCCCGTTCGGACCGAGCACCGCCACGACCTGACCCGGCTCGGCGACCAGGTCGAGCCCGTCCAGGGCGACCGTCTTGCCGAAGCGTTTGCGCACGTCGATCGCCTCGATCGTCGCTGTCATCGGCTCGCCTCCTCTCGAACGCCCTTCGATACTCGAACGCCGTTCTAGCATGCTCTGCGCCCGGTGTCAAACAATGTTCGAGTCATGGAACGGCGTCCGAGAGGCGGTATCCTGGTCGTCGACGTGGAGACCGACGAGCACGACGAGATCCCAGAGCCGCCCTGGACGGCGGCCGGCAGGGAGCACGAGTCGCGAACCCCGCTCACGCGCGAGGCGATCGTGGAGGCAGCCCTCCGCGTCCTGGAGCGGGACGGGGCGGAGGGCCTCAGCATGCGGCGCGTCGCCGAGGAGCTCGGGACGGGCGCGGCCTCCCTCTACTGGCACGTCACCAACAAGGACGCGCTTATCGAGCTCATGGTCGACCGCGTCGCCGGCGAGATCGGGGTACCGGCTCCGGACCCGGCTCGGTGGCGGGAGCAGCTGATCGAGTGGATGACCCGCTCGCGGGAGGTGTTGAAGCGGTACCCGGGTGTCGGTGCCCTCACGATGGGCCGGATCCCGATAGGGCCGAACACGGTCCGCTGGATCGAGTGGTCGCTCGCGCTGCTGCGCGGCGCGGGGATCCCCGACCGGGTCGCCGCCTACGTGGGTGACCTCGGTGCGCTCTACCTCGGTGCGTACGCGCTGGAGGATGCGACCGGCGTCCGATCGCCGACCGGTGAGGCCGTCTCGCCCGAACAGCTCGTCGAGATGATCCGGGGATACTTCGAGTCGCTGCCGCCCGAGCGGTTCCCGAACATCCACGAGACGCTCGACGAGCTGTTCGAGGGCGATCAGGACGATCGGTTCCGGCTCGGCCTAGAGATCATCGTTCGAGGGATCGCCTCGTACGCTGAAGAGCATGGCTGACCGAGGCGACCGCAACTGGCACGTGATCGAGGAGTTCCGTTCCAACGATGGGCGCGTCACCGGCTTCGAGCACCAGCCTCTCTTGTTGCTCCACCACCGCGGCGCCAAGACCGGGACCTGGCGCGTCAACCCGCTCGCGCGGCAGGATCTCGCGAACGGGTGGGCGGTCTTCGCCTCGAAGGGCGGCGCACCGACGAACCCCGACTGGTTCCGGAACCTCGTTGCGAACCCCGAGGTGAAGGTCGAGATCGGCACCGCTACGTTCGACGTTCGCGCGCGCGTGGCCACAGGCGAGGAACGCGAACGGATCTGGGAGGAGCAGAAACGCAGCAACCATTGGTTCGCCGAGTACGAACGCCGGACGAGCCGTCAGATCCCCGTCGTGATCCTCGAGGGTACGGCCGCCGCGAGCGCCCCCTGACGGCGCTCGGGCGATATCGTTCGCGGATGCAGCAGTCGTTACGGGTCGTGGACGTCGACTTCTCCGTCGTCTGCGAGGGGTACGCCGCGTTCGCGCTCGCGGAAGAGCTGCCCGGGACCGAGGTCGACTGGGCGGCGGAACGCGAACGCACGCCGTGGGCGTATCCGGACGAGCGGACGTGGGCGTGGCACGTGCACGCGTTCGCCGTCCGGACGCCGGCCGGCCTCGTGATGGTCGACTGCGGGCTCGGCGAGTTCCCACCGTACGGGCCATGGGTCGAGTCGGTCGACCGCAACCGGGCGCTCGCGTCCGTGGCCGTTGACCCGAGCGATGTGGTCGCCGTCGTGCACACGCACCTGCACGCCGACCACGCCGGTGGTGCCGTTGTCGCGGGTTCGCCGCGGTTCCCGAACGCGGTCCATCACGTCCACCCCGCCGACTGGGTGTTCTTCGGCCGGCCCTCAGAGATCGACGGGTACACGGCGCGTCGGCCGATGGAGGAGCTCGAGCGGCGCGGGATGCTCGACCTGACCGAGGCCGACCACGACGTCGTGCCCGGGGTCCGCGTCGTGCATGCGCCCGGCCACACGCCGGGTCATCGCGTCGTGCTGGTCGAGGACGGCGGCGAGACGCTCGTGCTGACGGGTGACCTCTTGCACATCCCGGTGCAGATCGGCCTGCCCGCCGCGCACTCGTCGCACGACGAGGATCCCGTGGAAGGAGGGCGGTCCAGGGCCCGGGTGCTCGCCGACGCGCGAGACCGCGGATCGTGGATGGCGGTGTCGCACTTCGCGCGCCCGTTCGGACGCGTCGGCGCCGACGGCTGGACCGCCGCGTGAGGGCTACGACGTCGTCGGGGAGAGCCGCTCGGACCACGTCTCGACCCAGGCGTCGCCGGCCGCCCGGATCCGCTTCTTCGAGAGGTTCTCCCGCATGATCCATCGGACGTCGGGATCGTCGCTTCCCATCCAGCGTTCCATGTACTTCCGTCCCTCTGCGGGCGAAGCGGCGACCGCCACGCTCCAGCAGTAGCCGAGCGCCTTGCGGAGCGCGTGGAGATCCTCGGCACGCCGGTCCTCCGCGGTGGCGACGGCGCCGGTCACGACATCGAGGACCGCCAGGACGTCGGAAACGTCATCGCGTCGCTTCAGCAGGGGCGGCTCGCACAGGCCCGCGGCCGCGGCGCGGCGCTCGTAGTGAGAGCCGGTCGCCCACCGGCGGGCGATCGCGACGAGCCTGGGCATGTCGACGGCGCCCACGCGTTGGAGGGCCATCGCGACGGCCTCTCGGACGCGCCACCGCGGATCGGACGCCAGGGCCTTCAGGCGCTTGAGGGCGCGCTCGTCTCCCGCCGCGGCCAGCCTCCCCAGGCCGACCGTCCCTGCGAACGCCAGGAACTCCTGCGTCGTCCCCGTCGGAGCCCGCTCGTTCGTCCACCGGAGCAGACGGTCGAACAGCGCCTTCGACCCGACGTCGGCCACGACCTCTGCGAGCTCGATGTTGGCCCGCGGGCCCGGCAGCCCTGAGCGCTCGAGGAGGTACGGCTCCCAGTCGTCGAGCTCGCAGAGGGCGCGCCGGTACTCGTCGGCCTTGGTCGTCGTGGGTCACCCCTGGGCCGGAGCGTTGTCTCGCGACCCGAGTTTGACGTCAATGGTGATGCGACGTCATCCCTGGCAACGGCCTCCGTGGTCCTGTGGCTCCACGTCGAACGGGACGCCCGCCTCACGTTCGGAGACCCGAATCTATCGCCGGAAGGGGCGCCTCTGAGAGACTCGTCTGGATGCAGCAGCGGCTCAGCGTGATCACGCTCGGCGTGCGCGACCTCGTTCGTTCGCGCGCCTTCTACGAGGCGCTCGGCTGGACCACGAGCGCCGATCCCGACGACGACGTCGTGTTCTTCCAGACAGGCTGCATCGTGCTCGCGCTGTGGGGACGTGAGCAGCTCGCAGAGGATTCGGTCGTGTCCGATGCGGGCGGCTGGGGTGGCGTCACGCTGGCGCACAACGTCCGCTCGCCGGCCGAGGTCGACGCCGTCCTCGCCGAGGCCGAGCGCGCCGGCGCCTCGATCGGCCGGCCCGGGGCCGAGACGTTCTGGGGCGGCTACTCCGGCGTGTTCACCGACCCCGAAGGTCACCCGTGGGAGGTGGCGCATAATCCGTTCTGGACGATCGCCGGCGACGGCTCGATCGTCCTGCCTCCCGCTGCGTCCAAGTGACGCTCGGGTCGCGGCGGAGGAGCTGGGCGTTGATCGCGACGACGACCGTGCTCGCCGACATCAGCAGCGCGCCGACCGCAGGCGGCAGCAGAACGCCGATCGGCGCCAGGACCCCGGCGGCCAGGGGAATCGCGACCACGTTGTACCCGGTCGCCCATGCGAGGTTCTGGAGCATCTTTCGGTAGCTCGCGCGCGACAGCTCGATCACGCGGGCCGCGTCGCGAGGATCGCTCCGCACGAGGATCACGTCAGCCGTCTCGATCGCAACGTCCGTGCCGGCCCCGATCGCGATGCCGACGTCGGCCTGCGCCAGGGCGGGAGCGTCGTTCACGCCGTCGCCCACCATTGCCACTCGGAGTCCGCGCGCCTGCAGCTGCTTGATGCGCTCGGCCTTGCGCTCCGGCAGGACCTGCGCGAAGACCTCGTCGAGGCGCAGCTCGGAGGCAACGGCCCGCGCGACGTCGTCGGAGTCTCCCGTGATCATCGCGACGCGGATCCCGGTCGCCGCCAGGCGCTCGACCGCCTCCTTCGACTCGGGCCGGACGATGTCGGCGAGCGCGATCACGCCGTTCGCGCGGCCGTCCTCGATCACGTGGATCACCGTCTTGCCCTCGCGCGACCACGCCCGCGCGCGCCCGGCGAGGCCCTCGGGGATCTCTGTGCCCAGCGACTCGAGCAGCCGCGGCCCGCCCGCGTAGACGTCATGCCCGTCCACGCGAGCTCGGACGCCCCGCCCCTTCAGCGCCTCGAACCTCTCCACCACGGTCGGCTTGAGGTTGCGGCGCTCGGCCTCCGCCACGATCGCGCGGCCGAGCGCGTGCTCGCTCTCGGACTCGACGCCGGCGGCCAGGGCGAGAAGGTCTTCCTCGGCCCCGTCCGCGACCGCGATCCCGGAGACGCCGAGCTCACCCTTGGTCAGCGTCCCGGTCTTGTCGAAGACGATCACGTCGAGGTCTCGGGCCACCTCGAGTGCGAGCCGGTTGCGAACGAGCAGTCCCCCGCGGGCCGACAACGCGGTCGAGATCGAGATCACGAGCGGCACAGCGAGCCCGAGCGCGTGCGGGCACGCGATCACGACGACCGTCACCGCGCGCTCGGCCACGAAGTCCGTCGACTCGTCCGTAAACCACCATGCGATGGCCGTCGCGATTCCGGCAGCGATCGCGATGTACGTGAGCCACATCGCCGCGCGGTCGGCGATCGCCTGCGCGCGGGACTTCGACGCCTGGGCCTCGGCGACCAGGCGCATGATCCCCGCAAGGGCCGTGCGCTCACCTGTGCGGGTCACGCGGATGCGAAGGGCGCCGCCCTGGTTCACCGTGCCGGCGACGACGGCGCTCCCGGGTTCCTTCTCCACCGGACGGGACTCGCCCGTGATCATCGACTCGTCGACCTGCGACTCGCCGTCGGCCACCTCGCCGTCAGCGGGGACGCGCCCCCCGGGTCGGACCAGTAACACGTCACCCTCGGACAGTGCGGACACAGCGACCGACTCGATCCGGTCACCCAGGACCCGTTCGGCGGTGTCCGGCAGGAGCTTCGCGAGCTCGGCGAGGGCGCCCTGCGCCCGTCCGACGGCACGCATCTCGATCCAGTGGCCGAGCAGCATGATGTCGACGAGCGTCGCCAGCTCCCAGTAGAAGCCCTCGCCCTCGACGCCGAACGTCGTCGCCGCGCTGTAGACGTACGCCGCCGTGATGCCTACCGAGACGAGCGTCATCATCCCGGGCAGCCGATCGCGCAGTTCGGTTCGGGCCGAGCGGATGAAGACGCTGCCGCCGTAGAGGTAGATCGTCGTCGCGAACGCGAACGCGACGAGGTCGCCTCCCGGCAGGTCCGGCGAATCGAGCCCGAGCAGTTCCCATAGCGAACGCGCGTACAACAGGACGGGAACCGTCAGGGCAAGGCACACCCAGAAGCGGGTGCGGAACATCTCGACCGAATGTCCGGCGTGCCGGTCGTGACCCCGGGCGTGGCCCTCCGCATGCCCGCGCTCGGGCATCGCGCGTCCGCCGTGCGGCATCGCATGCTGATCGTGGTGATCGTGCTGGTCGTGCTGGGAGTGGTCCGGGTGCTCGTCCATCGCAGCCCTTCCAACCTACGGCTATTCCTGCCAGGGACCCACGGTCGTCACGCCGCTCGCGTTGCCGCCGCGAGCCAGGGGGCGCACACTTCGAACGCGTGGACGATCGGGACGAGCGCTGCTGCTTCGGCGAGTGGGCGGTCGCGGACGCCAGGCGGGCCCTCGCCGGCAAGCGCGTCCGCGGCATCACCCGCGACCTCGTCGACGCGCTAGACGTGGTCGGGCTGGCAGGCCGGACGATCCTGGACCTCGGGTGCGGAGCCGGAGGGCTCGCGATCGAGGCCGTCGTGCGAGGCGCGTCCTCGGCGACGGGGATCGATCTCTCCGACGTCGCGATCGACGAGGCCACCCGCCTCTCCGAGCAGTCGGGGACGGGCAGTCGAACCTCGTTCCGCGTGGGCGACGGCGCCGTCGATCCGCTCGAGGCGCACGACGTCGTCGTGCTCAACCGCGTCTTCTGCTGTTACCGCGGGATCGACGGGCTGCTCGCGAACTCGATCCCGGCCGCCGGCTCCGTCTACGCGTTCACGATCCCGCCGTCCAGCGGATGGCGCGGCGCGATCGCGCGCGTGACGGTGAGCATCGGCAACGCCTGGTACCGGTTCCGCCGCTCGCGCTTCCGCGCGTTCGTCCATGACCTAGGGACGATCGATCGCGTCGTCGGAGAGAGCGGGTTCCGCGAGGTCGTGTCGAGGCGACGGCTCACGTGGGACTTGCGCGTCTACGTTCGCGGCGACCCGGTGGTCGGGGCGCTGGGGGTAGCCGCCGTGACCCACCCGCGACCGGCCGATCGCGACTAGATGAAGCGGCGGTAGCGGTTGCGGCACTCGAGTGCCGGCTCGCCCGAGCGGAAAAGGAACGAGACCGGCGGCAGCGCGCCGTTCGCGTCGTGTCGCTTCAGCACAACCGCGTACCGCTCCTCTTCGGGCGTCTCGAGCTCACGGATGGGGTCGATCAGCTCGTCGGCGACCTCCGAGCCGTTCTCGTCGACGATGACGGCATCCGTGATGCTCCCGCGTGGGAGGCGCGCGAGCTCGGTCTCGGGATCGGCATGCGTCCAGTTCTCCAGGAGGACGAAGTCGCTAGGTGTCACGGCCACGCTCGTCGAGCGGAACTCGTCGCCGATGCGCGCGATGCCCGAGAAGAACGTCGCCTCCGATCCGATTGCTCGAAGCTTCTCGCTCCGACGCATCGCCGCCTGAGCGCGGAGCTCCTGATCCGCGGCGAGTTCCGCCGTCGCTTCGCGGGCGTGCTCGAGCTCGGCATCCTGGAGCGCGCCCCATATGACGTAGGCGGTGACGCCGATCACGGGGACATCGCCGATCGCATCGCCCGCGTAACGACCCGCCTCCGTTGAGCCTGCGGCGGTCAGGAGTAGAACTCGATGATCAGCCGCTCCTCGACCGGGACGGGGAGCGGGATCTCCTCGCGCTCGGGCTGTCGGGACAGAGTGCCCTTCAGCTCGTCCTTGTTCCGGTACAGGTACGCCGGCGGGTCCGGCGTGATCTCGATCGCTTCGTGGACCGGGACCGAGTTCTTGGCCCGTGGCCCGATCTCGATCGTCTGGCCGGGCTTGACCTGTGCGCTCGGGACGTCGACCCGCCGGCCGTCCACCAAGACGTGGCCGTGGCTGACGAGCTGGCGTGCCTGGCGCTGCGTGAGCGCGAACCCGAGCCGCAGGACGATCGCGTCGAGTCGCGTTTCGAGCTGGCGGATCAACTCCTCGCCGGTGACGCCACGCTTGCGGCTGGCGCGGTCGTAGTAGACGCGCATCTGCCGTTCGCCGACACCGTAGATCGCGCGGAGCTTCTGCTTCTCGAGCAGCCGGACCTGGTACTCCGAGATGCGCTTGCGACCCCGTCCGTGCTGACCGGTCGGGTACGGGCGCTTGTTGGCCGGGCAGTTGGGGCGCCCACAGACGGGCGCGCCGACGCGACGGCACATGCGATGAGCTGGTCCGAACTTGTCCATGCGGTGCATCAGGGTACCAACCGGAGGCGGCCATCGACCTGCGGGGTAGCATCCCCGCCCGATGGACCTCCGTGAGCGGGTGGTCGGAAGCGTGCTCGGGCTCGCGCTGGGCGACGCGGCCGGCGCCCCGTTCGAGTTCGTTCGAGCCGCCAACATCCCCGACCCGGCGCCGCTGTTCGAACTTCCGTGGCTCGACCGGCCAGCTGGTTCCACGACGGACGATACCGCCATGGCCCGCAACCTCGTCCTGAGCTTGGCCGACCGCGGTGGATTCGACCCCGACGACCTGGTGCGGCGGCACGTCGAGTGGTTCGCATCCAACCCGCCGGACGTCGGCACGCTCACGAGACGCGTCTTGAAGCGGGTCGCCTCGGGCGAGGATGCGACGACCGCGGCGCGGATGATCTGGGAGGAGCGCGGGCCGGAGGTCTCAGCCGGGAACGGCTCGGTCATGTACTGCGCGCCGCTCGGCGTGGCATACGCGAACCGGCCCGACGAGCTGCTCGAACACGCACCCCAGCTGTCGGCGCTGACGCACTTCGACGAACGCTGCGCAACCGCGGTCGTCGCGGTCACCGTGGCGGAGGCGTCGCTCGTGCGAGGAGATGGACCAGAGGCAGCCGCGACGGCGGCGATCGACGCTGCGCTTCCTCGCGGTGGCGGCGAGGAGCTCGAGTTCCTCGTCGAGGCGGTGGGGAGATCCAGGGCGATCGACGGGCCGGACCAGGGCTTCTGCCTGTTCACGGCCGCTGCCGGGCTCCAGGCGCTCGTCACGTTCGACGCCTTCGATGCGGCGATCCGCCACGTGATCGGTCTCGGCGGCGACACGGACACGAACGCGGCCGTCGCGGGGGCGCTCCTCGGTGCCCACGTGGGCGAGGCGGGTCTCCCCGACGAGTGGCTCGCCCGGCTCCGAGACGCGACCGACATCCGGGAAGAGGCCGAGGCGCTCGTGGAGCTCGCCGGCAATCATGTCTCTTTGGACCGCAGGCGGCGGTAGCGCCGGATCAGCTCGTTGGTCGAGCCGTCATGCCGGAGGTCCGGTTCGTCCCCGGCCTCGAGCTCCGGGAGGATGCGGGTCGCGAGGGCCTTGCCGAGCTCGACGCCCCACTGGTCGAAGGGGTTGGTGCCCCAGATCACCGCCTGCGTGAAGACCTTGTGCTCGTAGAGCGCGATCAGCTGGCCGAGGACTCTGGGCGTGAGGCGTGGCGCGAGGATCGTGGTGGTAGGCCGGTTGCCGGTGAACGTTCGGTGCGGCGCGAGCTCGGGTTCGACGCCCTCGGCCTCGACCTCCTCGCGCGTCTTCCCGAACGCGAGCGCTTCCGTCTGGGCGAACAGATTCGCCATCAGCAGGTCGTGGTGCTCGCCGACGTCGTGGCTGGGACGCGCGAACCCGATGAGGTCGCACGGGACGAGCTGCGTCCCTTGGTGCAGCAGCTGGAAGTAGGCGTGCTGGCCGTTCGTTCCGGGCGTACCCCACACGACCGGTCCGGTCCGGACCTCGACCGCGTCGCCGTCGAGATCGACCGACTTGCCGTTCGACTCCATGTCGAGCTGTTGGAGGTACGCCGTCAGCTGCTCGAGGTGCTGGCTGTATGGGAGGACGGCGTGCGAGGCGGCGCCGACGAAGTCGCCGTACCACGTCCACAGCAGCCCGAGCAGGAGCGGAGCGTTGCGTTCTGGCGGCGCCGTCCGGAAATGCTCGTCGATCGTGCGGAAGCCGGCGAGCATCTCCGCGAACCCCTCGGGCCCGATCGCGATCATCAGCGACAGCCCGATCGCGGAGTCGAGCGAGTATCGGCCGCCCACCCAGTCCCAGAACCCGAACATGTTGGCCGGGTCGACCCCGAACTCGCGGACCGGTTCTTCGTTCGTGGACACGGCGACGAAGTGCCGGGCGACCGCCCCTTCGCCGAGCGCATCGACGAGCCATGCCCGGGCCGTCCGCGCGTTCGTCAGGGTCTCGACCGTCGTGAAGGTCTTGGACGAGACGATGAACAGGGTCTCGGCCGGATCCAGATCCCACGTCGCCTCCGCGATGTCGGTGGCGTCGACGTTCGACACGAACCGAAACCGTAGCGACCGGTCGCTGAAGTCCCTCAGCGCCTCGTAGGCCATCGCGGGGCCCAGGTCCGAACCCCCGATCCCGATGTTGACCACGCTGCGCACTCGCGCGCCCGTCGCGCCGGTCCACGAGCCGTTCCGGACTCCGTCGGCGAACGAGCCCATCCTCGCAAGGACGGCGTGCACCTCCGGCACGACGTTTTGCCCATCGACCTGGATCACCGCGTCCGCCGGCGCGCGGAGCGCGACGTGCAACGCCGCCCGCCCCTCGGTCGCGTTGACATGCTCGCCGCGGAACATCGCGTCGATCCGTTCGCGAAGTCCGGCGCGCTCGGCCAAGGCGACGAGAAGCCGCATCGTTTCGTCCGTGACGAGGTTCTTCGAGTAATCGAGGTAGAGATCGCCGGCCTCGAGCGCCATCCGCTCGCCGCGGCCCGGGTCCGCCGCGAACAGCGCCCGGAGGCCGGTCGGCCGGACCGTGGCAGCGTGCTCGGCCAGTGCCCGCCACTCGGGTGTTTCCCAGACCTTCATCCCGTCGGCAAGGCTACTTCCGGCTTGCGTTCTGACGGGCGCTGGCGTAACGGAAGGGAATCAGCGGCGGACGGAGGGACGGATGGAGTCCAAGGAGATCTTCGATCTGATCGTGAAGGCCGACGAACGGCTGAAGTACGCGTCGGTGAGCAAGGGCGACGTCCGCGTGGGCCAGGCGAGGGCTCTCCTCGAGCGCGCGAGGGACGAGGCCCGCGCAATCGGCAACGACGAGCTGGTGGCGCAGGCGGAGCAGCGGTTGCGGGACCTCGACGCGCTCGCCGGCGGGTAGGGACCTACGGCCGGGCGGCGCCGGCGAAGTTCGCCCAGTTGACGGAGCGGATGTTCACGACGTCGCCCGGGTGGTTCGCGTCGATCATGCGACCGCCGCCGATGTACAGGCCAACGTGGGAGATCGGGCTGTAGAAGAAGACGAGATCGCCCGGTTGGAGGGCATCCCGTCCAACCTTGGGAAGCGCCGAGTACTGCATCTGCGACGAGTGCGGCAAGGACACGCCTGCCTGCCCCCATGCCCACATCGTGAGGCCGGAGCAATCGAACCCTACGTCGGGGTCCGCGGCACCGTAGACGTACGGCGTCCCGATCACCGAGTACGCCGCGTCCACGGCCGCCTGTGCGTTGGGGTTCGGCGCCGGAGGTGGCCCGCCCGGTGGCGGGACGATGCCGGTCGAGAACGACTGTGCGGCGGCCCGCTGGTCGGCGAGGTAGTCGTGGTACTCCTGGTCCAGACTCTCGTACAGCCGCTTGGCCTCATCGGCGGCGCGACGGATCTGCGTCTCCTTGTCGTGCAGTCGTTCGAGCACCGCGGCCTGCTGCTCTGCGGCCTCGGCCATCCGCTCCGCCGCCCACGTGGCCCGTTGCTGCGCGGTGTGCGCGGTCGTCGCGAGATCGATGTCGGCCTGCGCCAACTGGCCCATGAACTCGAGCCGGTCGGAGAACTCCGCGTACGAACCGGACCCGAGCAGCGCTTCGATCTGGGATCCGGCCTGCTGGTAAGCGGTGATCGCGCGATCGGTAAGGGCTTCGAACGCGGCGCGTACGTCCTCTCGCGCGGCCGCGGCCTCTTCACGGTACGTCTGCAACCGGTCCCTGATGTCTTCGAGCTGGATCTTCTCGCGGTTGTACTCCTCGACCAGGAGTGAGATGTCGCGGTTGAGTGCGTCGAGCTTGGCCTTGGCCGCCTCGACCTCTTCACGTGAAGGAGCCGCCGAAGACAGCGTGGACGCTCCGACGAGCGAACCGAGCGCCAGTGCGACGGCCAGTGCGCCGCGGGCGATGCGCTTGCCTGTGCCTGTCATCGTCCTCCGGACAATTCCTCTGTCTGTCATCGTCCTCCGGACAATATGAAGGCTGCGTGATTTCGCCCGCAGCCGCGTCGAGCGTACTCAGGCGTTGGGGGTGCGTCAAACAGGTGCCGTTGCGTCGCAGTGAAATCGCGTGAGATGGGAGACCGACCGGCTGGGGCTGGTCGGGACGGCGGGATTTGAACCCGCGACCTCAGCGTCCCGAACGCTGCGCGCTACCAAACTGCGCCACGTCCCGTGCCCGCCAAGTGTAGCGGCCCCGACGGTGCGCCGACCGGCGGCCGGTACGCTGTCCGTCGGGAACGCTCGATATCCGGAGGGAGCGTGAGGATCGCCGAGCTGTGCCCGCCGTGGCTCGCGGTACCACCGAGGGGCTACGGCGGGATCGAGTGGGTCGTGTCTCTGCTCGCGGACGGTCTCGCCGAGGCCGGCCACGACGTCACGCTGTTCGCGACGGGTGACTCGCAGACCAAGGCGAAGCTCGAATTCGTCTACGAAGAGGCGCCGGGCACGCGCGCGATCAACGACCCGATGCTGGACACGACGCATACCCTCTACGCCCTTCGAAACGCGCGCGAGCGGTTCGACGTGCTCCACGTGCACACGCCCTTCTCCGCGCTCGCCGCCGCGATCGAGACTGGCATCCCGACGGTACACACTCTGCACGGCTCGTTCACGGATCCGATGAAGCGTCTGTACGGGCTGGTCGGGGACCGCGCGTGGTACGTCGCGATCAGCGAGGCGCAACGCGGCTTCCAGCCCGATCTCCGCTATGCCGGCGTCGTCCACAACGGGATCGACATCGAGCTCTATCCGATCTGCCGCGACAAGGAGGACTTCGTCCTGTTCCTCGGTCGCACCGACCCCGTCAAGGGGTGGAGACGGGCCGTCGAGACGACCAACCTCACGGGCGACCGTCTCGTGTCGGCCGTCAAGATCGTGCACGAGCGCGAGGTGTGGGAGTGGGAGGAGAACGTCAGGCCGATCTTGCCCAGGGACGCCGAGATCCTGGGCGAGATCCCTCACGAGCAGAAGGTCCACCTGCTCCAGCGCGCCAAGGCCGTGCTGTTCCCGATCGAGTGGCCCGAGCCGTTCGGGCTGGTGATGATCGAGGCGATGGCGTGCGGTACGCCGGTGATCGCCACGCCGTGCGGCTCCGTGCCCGAGGTGGTCGCGGACGGCACGACGGGATGGATCGTGAGCGTTGATCGGTACGCGGAGGAGGCCGCGGAGCGGCTGGGCAGGATCGACGAGATCGACCCTGACGCCTGCCGGAAGCGGGTCGAACGCCTCTTCTCGAGGCGGGCGATGGTGGAAGGCTACGAGCGCGTGTTCGAGACCGTTACCGCCATGCAGGAGGCGTCATGAGGACCGAGACGGACAGCATGGGGGCGATCGACGTTCCGTCGGATCGGTACTGGGGAGCACAGACGCAGCGGTCGCTCCACCACTTCCCGATCGGAGACGACCGCATGCCGATCGAGGTCATCCACGCCTTCGGCGTGCTGAAGAAGGCGTGCGCGCTCGTCAACCAGGAGCTGGGGAGGCTGCCCAACGACAAGGCCGCCGTGATCGTCCGCGTCGCCGACGAGGTCATCGAGGGCAAGCTCGACGACCACTTCCCCCTGTCCGTCTGGCAGACCGGCTCCGGGACGCAGTCGAACATGAATGCGAACGAGGTGATCTCGAACCGCGCGATCGAGCTGGCCGGCGGCGAGCTCGGGTCGAAGAAGCCGATCCACCCGAACGACGACGTCAACATGTCGCAGTCGTCGAACGACACGTTCCCGACGGCGATGCACATCGCGGCGGCCCGGGCGATCGTCGAACGGCTCCTGCCGGCCGTGCGGGACCTGCGCGAGGGGCTCGAGCGCAAGCGCGTCGAGTTCGACGGCATCGTGAAGATCGGTCGGACGCACCTGCAGGACGCCGTGCCGCTCACGCTCGGCCAGGAGTTCTCCGGCTACGTCGCGCAGCTCGACGCCGCGACGGCGGCGATCGAGGCGTCGCTGCCGGGGCTGTACGAGCTGGCGATCGGCGGCACCGCCGTCGGGACCGGGTTGAATTCGCCGGTCGGGTTCGGTGAGAAAGCGGCGGCGGCGATCGCGGAGCTCACCGGCTTGCCCTTCCGCCAGGCCCCCAACACCTTCGCGGCGCTCGCGGCGCACGACGCCGTGGTGGTGGCGCACGGCGCGATCCGCACGCTCGGGGTGGCGCTGATGAAGATCGCGAACGACGTCCGGTGGCTCGGCAGCGGTCCGCGGAGCGGGCTCGGCGAGCTGATCCTGCCCGAGAACGAGCCGGGCTCATCGATCATGCCGGGCAAGGTCAACCCGACGCAGTCCGAGGCGATGACCCAGGTGTGCTGCCAGGTGTTCGGAAACGACGTGGCGATCACGGTCGCGGGCTCGCAGGGCAACTTCGAGCTGAACGTCTTCAAGCCCGTGATGATCCGCAACTTCCTCCACTCCGCCGCGATCGTCTCGGACGTATGCCGGACGTTCCGCGAGTTCTGCGTGGACGGGATCAGGGCCGACCGCGAACGGATCCGCGAGCTCGTCGGCCGCTCGCTGATGCTCGTGACCGCGCTGGCCCCGAAGATCGGCTATGACAAGGCCGCCGAGATCGCGAAGAAGGCGCACCGCGACGGGACGACCCTGAAGGAGGCGGCGCTGTCGCTCGGCTACCTGACCGAGACCGAGTACGACGACCTCGTGCGCCCGGAGAACATGGTCCACCCCTCAGACTGACGGAACCGATCGTGGCGGTTGCGCGTCTGGAGAACGGACGTCAGAGTGCTGTCCCCGGCGTCGCCGGGTCGAGAGGGAGGAAGGCCATGCGGGTCACGGCTCGGCGGTTCGTCGTTCTGGGGTTCGCGTTCGCGACCCTGGCGGTCGGGACGTCGCCGGCCCGGGCGGCGGTCCCGCCGTCGCTCCGGCTGATCGCGACGACGGATCACGTCACCGTCGAAGAGGGTTCGCGCGGCCGGCTCCCCGTCGACCTCGGCCTGTGGGTCGCGCCGGTTGGCGGGACCTTCGAGGTGCGCATGAGCCGCCCCGACTTCGCGACGGGGCCTACCGCGAAGCAGACCACTACCTCCGGCATGCTCCTGCGCGAGATTCCCCTCGAGCTCCTCGATACCTGGTTCGGGTTCGCGGGATTCCTGCACCTGAGCATCAAGGACGCGAATGGGCATGCCGTGGTGCGGACGATCACCTCGTTCTGCCCGAACGGCTGGGACGTCGACCGACTGGACGACACCGGCCCGTTCGAGCCGACGTATCCGCAGACGTGCTGGGCCAACCCGTTCATCCTCAGCACGATCTGGGGCATCGACGAGGGATGGGCGACGAACGCTCTTCAGTGGCTGTACCTGCCGGCCCGCGAGTTCGAGGTGGGCACCTACCAGATGCGGGCCTGGATCGACCCGGACTTCGTCGACCTGTTCGACATTGCCGCAGAGGACGCCGAGCGGCTGATCACGATCGACGTGGTGCCCCGCACGTCGGCGAGGCCGCGCCATGAGATGCCCAAGGCGTCGCGGCTGGCCTCGGTGCCGGAGATCGTGCCGACGGAGGACGTCGTGCCGGACATGGCCGCGCTGCCCGCCTGGAGCATCGGGATCGTGGAGCGCAAGCGCCGCGACTACCTGACGTTCGCCTCGACCGTCTCCAACCACGGGCCGGCGCCGCTGCTCGTCGAGGGATACCGCGATCCTGGCGCGGACGTGATGGACGCGTGGCAGTACTTCACCGACGCGTCGGGTCAGATCGTTGGCAAGGCGCGAGCGGGTCAGCTCGAGTACGACACTCGGCGTGGGCACAACCACTGGCACTTCGATCAGTTCACGGACTACGCCCTGATGGACGCCACGCGGACCCACGAGATCATGAGCGAGAAGCAATCGTTCTGCCTCGCGCCGACCGACCCGATCGACCTGCTCGCGCCTCGCGCCGAGTGGTCGGTCGAGTGGGGTTCCGAGTGCGGCGAGCCGGGCTCGCTGTGGGTCCGCGAGACACTGCCGGCCGGCTGGGGCGACACGTACTACCAGTGGCTGCCCGGCCAGTCGTTCGACGTCACCGGTCTGCCGAGCGGTCGGTACTACATCCGCGTGCGGGTGAATCCGCTCGGCGAGCTGTGGGACCGAACCGATGCGGACGACGTCTCGTTCCGGCGCGTCGTGCTCCGCGGCGAGGTGGGCGGGAGGCGCTGGGTCGCCGTGCCGCCGTACCAGGGCGTCGACTCGGAGGGCTGCTGGGGCTGCTTCGGCCGCGCGATCCAGCCGCCCTACGACGGCGTCTTCAGGTGGCCGCCGGCCTGAGCTCGAGGAGCGTGGCCTCGGGGCGGCACAGGAACCGGAACGGCGCGTACTTGCTGGTGCCGAGCCCCGGCGAGATGTGCGCGTAGCTCCGGCCGAGCCGCACGAGCCCCGAAACGAGACGCCGGGGTACGTGCGAGTTGGTCACGAGCGCGCCGACGATCGGCAGCCGTACCTGCCCGCCGTGCGTGTGCCCGTATACGACGAGGTCGTAGCCGAGCGCTGCCAGCTCGGGCATCGGGTCGGGCGAGTGCACGACGGCCAGGCCGAACCGACCGGGATCGCGCCGCGGGGCGACGCGGAGGTCGTGCCGGTCGATGTGCGGATCGTCAAGGCCGAGCAGCTCGACCGGCAGCCCCTCCAGCTCAGCGTCGACGCGCACGTTCCGCAGGTGGACCCACCCGTCGGCCTCGAGCTGCGAGGCCAGGTCGCCGGCCCGCCCGCGTGCGGCGCGCCGGCGCCTCCGGCCCCCGAGGAAGTACCGCAGCGGGTTGAGGGGCCTGGGCACGTAGTAGTCGTTCGACCCCAGGACGAAGTACGAGCCGAGCCGGCCGCGCACGCCACGCAGGATCGCCACCGCCTCCTCGACGGCCTCTGGTTCGCCGAGGATGTCACCCGTCACCGTGGTCACGTCCGCGGCGGGGAGGGACGCCACGAACCGCCGGAGGCGCTCCGACCCGCGCACCACGTGCAGATCCGACAGGTGCAGCACCGTGAGCGTCGCAGCCATGGGTAGGATGTCCAGCCGGTAGCGCGTCAGGCGGTACCAGTGGCGTTCGATCGCCGCGCCGTACGCAATGCACGCGACGCCGACGCCGAGCATCGCGGCGAGAACCGGGAGCAGCACGGGGGGAGTCTACGGTGACCGATCCAACGCTCAAGGAGCGCCTGCGCGAGGAGATGACCGGTGCAATGCGCTCGGGCGAGCGGGTCCGGCTGGGAGCGCTGCGCATGCTCTCGGCCGCCATCACGAACCGCGAGAAGGAGGTCGGACACGAGCTGTCCGACGACGAGGTGCGTGAGGTCGCCGCGCGCGAGGTCAAGCGCCGAAACGAGTCGATCGACGCATTCGAGAGGGGCGGCCGAGCGGACCTGGTCGACAAGGAGACCGCGGAGCGATCCGTGCTGGAGCCCTACGCGCCGACGCCGTTGTCGGACGTCGAGGTCGATGCGCTGATCGCGGATGCGATCGCACAGACCGGCGCGACCTCGGCCAAGGAGATGGGCAAGGTCATGGGCGTCGTGATGGGCCGGGCCAAGGGCCGGGTCGACGGGACCGTCATCCAGACCAAGGTGCGGGAGCGCCTGGCCGGCTGACGCCTACCTCTGCAGGCGCGCGGTCGTCCGCGCGGAATCGCTCGGCGTCTGCCCGACCCGGATCGTGACGGTCGACCGAGCGTCGACGAGCGTCCTTCCGGTCGGCGTCTGCGAGACGACGATGCCTCGCTGCTTCTTGTCCGCGTCGACGTAGACGACATGGACGACCAGACGAGCCTCCTTGAGCACCGCGATGGCCTTCGCCTCCGTCTGGCCGACCAGCCCCGGGACGACGACCGGCTTCGCCTTGCCGTCGCTGACCTGGATCGTGACGCCGCTGCCGAGGACGGCGCCCGTCCCGCCGCCGGGTGTTTGCCCGATCACCGTGTTCGGCGGCTCGAACGACGGCACCTTCTTCACGATCGGGGTGAAGTTCGCGTGCGCGAGGACCTCCTGCGCCCTCGCCGACGCCAGCCCGACGACGTCCGGGATCTTGCCGCGACGCTGCGGTGGTGGTGCCTCGAACCCCTGGACCGGCATCCCCGCAGTGATCGAGCGCATGTAGTCGCCCCAGATGGGCGCCGCGATCGTCCCGCCGTACGGCGAGAAGGGATAGAAGCGGTCCATCGCGATCTGGCCGCTCGGGTACCCGACCCACACCGCCGTCGCGACCTGGGGCGTGTATCCGGCGAAGTAGACGTTCGTGTGGTCCTGCGCGGTCCCGGTCTTGCCGGCCACCGGGCGGCCGATCGCAGCGGCGCTGCCCGTCCCGCCCGAGACGACGCGCTGGAGCATCGCGGTCACCTGGTGCGCGATGTCGGCCTCGATCACCTGCCTGCAACGCTGGCGGTGCTGGTAGAGCCTGTGCCCGCCGGGCTCGAGGATGCGCGCGATCGCGAAGGGCTCGCAGTGCACGCCGTCGTTCGCGAGCGTGGCGTAGGCCGACGCCATGTCGATGGTCGAGACCTCCTCGACGCCGAGCGTGATCGACGGGACGGCGTCCAGGTGCGCGGAGATCCCCATCCGGTTCGCGACCTCGACGATCTCCTGCGGCCCGACGTCGAGCGCGAGCTGCGCGAACACGACGTTCACCGAGTTC
This sequence comes from Actinomycetota bacterium, assembly GCA_046729855.1. Taxonomy (GTDB): domain Bacteria; phylum Actinomycetota; class UBA4738; order UBA4738; family HRBIN12; genus DATHSY01. Next base: position 57,532 of record JBKPHM010000002.1, read on the forward strand.
TGCGTCGCGGTCCACAGATCCATGTAGCCGCTGTCGCCCGCGCCCTCGGCGTTGTGGACGCAGTTGTTGGTGGTCCCGCGCCACAGCGGCGAGCAGAACGGCGAGCGCGACGAGTACACCTTTCCCGCGGGGATGTGGTCCTCGAACGCCGCCACCAGCGTGAACGGCTTGAACGCCGAGCCCGTCTGCCGCCGGCCGCGCCACACGAGGTCCAGCTCATCCCGTTCGAACTCTTTGCCGGACAGCAGCATGCGGATGGCGCCGGTCCTCGCATCGACCGTGGCGATCCCGATGTCCGGCGCGTTCTTGCTGGGGTCGATCAACGAGGGGTTCGCCGCGACCGCGCGCTCGGCCGCGCGCAACCAGGACGGATCCAGGGTCGTGTAGATCTTGAGGCCACCCTGGTACAGGGTCCGTGCGCGGCCCTTCGCCGTCTTCCCGAGGGCGCTGAACTCCCGGTTCTCGTTCTCCAGGATCATGCGCGTGATCATCTGGAGGAAAAACGGACGTGGCCCCGTCTCGGTCGCGCCCGCGGTCGGCGCGAGCTTGATCGATGACTGCATCGCACGCTCGCCCCGCTCCTCCCCGATCCACCCGAGCGACTGCATCCTGTGGAGCACGAGGTTCCGTCGCCGGACCGCCGCGTTCGGATGCCTGACCGGGTTGTACGTCTCCGGCGTCCTGATCAACCCTGCCAGGAGCGCGGCCTGCGGCAACGTCAGCGCGGAGGCCGGCTCGCCGAAGTAGTACCTGGCGGCGGTGCCCAGGCCGTAGATCCCGTTCCCGAGGTAGACCTCGTTCAGGTACATCTCAAGGATCTCGTCCTTGGAGTACCTCCGCTCCAGGCGGATCGCGAGCGCCGCCTCCTGGAACTTCCGCGCGAACGTCTGTTGCGGCGCGTCGATCAGGACGTTCTTGACGAGCTGCTGCGTGATCGTCGAGCCGCCCTGCGTGATCTCGCCGGCGATCAGGTTGGCCACAACGGCGCGGAACACGGACGGGATGTCGAGCGCGCCGTGCTGGTAGAAGCGGTCGTCCTCGATCGCCAACACCGCGTCGACCGCGACGGGCGCGATGTTGCGCAGCCGGACGACGTCGCGGTCCTCGTCCAGGTGGATCCTCGCGATCACCGACCCGTCGGCCCCGTAGATCGTCGAGCGCTCGGGGAACCTCGGGATCCTCACGCGGCCCACGCCGGCCTCCTTCAACCGGCCCTCGACCCGGTCGACGCTCATCGTCGCGGCGCCGAACAGCGGGAGCAGCACCAGCGCGACGAGGGCGGCGCCGAGCGCGATCACGATCGCGAACAGCAGCGGGTACAGGGGCTCCCTCGGCATCCGGAAGCCGCCCTGGGTGGTCGCCATCGTCAGCGAGCCGTGAGGTGGCGCTGGGTGAGCATCGAAGATCCGGCCCAGGATACCCCGACGCCCACCGGTAGCATGAGAGCGATCATGCGCCGCGCAGCCCTCCTGACCTGTGCATCCGTCGCGGTCCTCGCCGGCTGGATGGGCGCGTTGCCCGGGCCCGCGGCCGTCGCACAGGAGGCCGGCGACGGACCCCCAACGGTGATCGTCGCGAAGGTCGACGGATCGATCGACCGAACGGTCGCGGGGTTCCTGCTCGACCGCATCGCGGAGGCCGAACGCACGGGCGCGACGCTCGTGATCCAGCTCGACTCGGCGGGCACCCTCGACCAGGACGCCGTCGCCCTCGCGCGTCGCGTGTTCGAGGCGCGCGTTCCCGTGATCGCATGGGTCGGTCCGACGCCCGCGAAGGCGCGCGGCGCCGCGTTGCTGTTCCTATACGCCTCGAGTCTCCCGGTCGTCGCGCCCGGTGCCGGCGTCGGCCCGCTCGAACCGCTCGACCTCGTGGATGAGGTGGCCGCCCGCGCCGACCTCGTCTCGGTGCGCGAGCTGGCCGCGGGGTGGGCGGCCGAGCGCGGCCGACCGGACGTCGGGTTCCCCGGGGCGCCGGTCCCGGCGCGAGAAGCGATCGAGGAGCTCGGCGTCGCGACGTTCGCGGCGTCGTCGTTGCCTGAGCTGCTCGACGGGGCCGACGACCGGACGGTCCGGACGGGTTCGGGCGAGGTGGAGCTGTCGACGCGCGTGGCACGGCAGCGGGGAGAGCCGACGATCGAGGTGCGGTTTACCGACCTCGGTCCGGTCGACCGCGTTCTGCACGCGATGGCTTCGCCCTCGGCGATCTACCTGCTGCTCGTCCTGGGTCTCGCATCGCTCGCCTTCGAGCTCACGCAGCCCGGCTTCGGGTTCGCCGGGTTCGGTGGCCTGGTTCTGGTGGCGCTCGCCGTGTACGGGCTGACCGTCGTGCCGTTCTCGTGGCTCGGGCTCGCCGTGCTCCTGTTGGGCGTCGGGCTCATGACGCTCGACGTGATGTTCCGGCGCCTCGGCGTGTTGACGGCGGCGGGGCTCGCGGTGTTCGTCTTGGGGTCGCTGCTCACGTTCCGCGGCATCTCGCCGCTGGTCGACCTATCGCCCTGGCTCGTCGGCTCGCTCGCCGTTGGGAGCTTCCTGTACTACGGGTTCGCGCTCACGGTCGGCCTCCAGTCGCGCGACCGGATCGTCTCGACCCAGCGCGGCCTGGTCGGCCTGGTCGGGGAGACCCGGGGCGAGCTCACGCCCGATGGTCCGGTCTTCGTCAAGGGGGCGCTCTGGCGGGGCCGGAGCGCCGACGGGCCGATCCCGGCAGGCCGGAAGGTTCGGGTCAGGGACGTCGACGGCCTGATCCTGCGGGTCGAGCCCGAGGCCGACGCCGAGGGCTGAGCTCCCGAAAAGGCCGACCCCGAGAGGCTGTTTTCTCGGCTCTGCCCGGGCTGCGGATGCCGGCTGGGCGAATCCCGAGGGCCACCAGATGCGAACAACCAAGTAGAGAGGACGTTCGGGGGCGGTCGCGTGGCGGTCAGGCGAGTGATCGACGAGAACCCCAGATGGCGGTTCGACGCCGCCTGCCGCGGCGCGGACCCGTCCCTGTTCTTCGCGCCCAACTACTTCGAGACCCGGCAAGAGAAGGCCGGCCGCGAGGCCGTGGCCAAGGTGCTCTGTGACCGCTGCCCGGTCCGGGCCGACTGCCTGGCGTTCGCACTGGAGATCCGCGAGCCGCACGGGATCTGGGGCGGCCTAAACGAGCTGGAGCGCCGTCAGCTGCTCCGCGAGCTCCCCCGCAGGGCCGGCTGACCACGGCGACGCGGCCCCGCCGCGTGTGGCAGCATGCGGCCGTGGGCCTGGAGGACCTCCTCACGACGCTCGGGATCTCCCTGCCGCCCGTGCCGACGCCGGTCGCCTCGTACGTGCCGGTCCGGGTCGCCGGGGACCTAGCCTTCGTCTCCGGTCAGGTCGCGATCGTGGACGGCGAGGTCCTCCATCCCGGCCACGTCGGACGGGAGGTCAGCGTCGAGCAGGGTCAGGAGGCCGCCCGTCGGTGCGCGCTCCAGGCGCTGTCGGCGCTCAAGGACTCGCTCGGGTCGCTCGACCGCGTCCGCGCCATCGTGCAGGTCTCGGTATTCGTGGCGTCGGCGCCAGGGTTCACCGAGCAGCCGAAGGTGGCCAACGGCGCGAGCGATCTGTTCATTGAGCTGATGGGCGACCAGGGGAAGCACGCGCGCGCCGCAGTGGGGGTCGCGGAGCTGCCGCTCGGCGTCCCCGTCGAGGTCGCCCTCGTCGCCTCGATCTCGTAGGGCGTCGCCGGTCCCTCAGCCTGCGCGTGTGGCGAAACGGAGGTCGCCGCGGCGGATCGTGACGCCGCGCTGATCGAAGTGCTCGAGGAGCGGCACCGCGAACCTGCGCGACGTCCCGAGCGCCTCCCGGAACTGGCTGACGGTGATGCCATCGGGGCCGGCGGCGCGCACGACGCCGATCGCTCGGTCGACGAACGCGGGCGTGAACACGAGGTCCGGGCCCGCGCGGAGCAGCCAGCCCGTCCGGATCGCCGCGTCGAGAACATCGCGTCCGTGCCCTGCCGCGACCAGCTCGCGGACCGTGGGGGGAACGGGCTCGCGCTCGGCCACTGCCCTGACGAGCCGCTCGATGTCGTCGCGGCGTTCACCGACGCCCGGCGCGTGCTCGGCGAGCCTGAGCGTCGAGCCATCCCGCACGAACGCCGGATCCGACGCCACGTCGTCGAGCAGCGCGTCGAGCAGCGCCTGGTCGGTCGGCCCGCGACGACCGATCGCCCACGTGAGGTCCGCGCGCACGCTCGCGAGGTCGCGGCCGGCCGCGAGCGGCTCGCGGTCGTGGAACGTGGCCAACCCCGCACGCACAATCTCGACGGCCTCGGCGCGGACGTCGTCGGAGATCCACCACTCGCCCCGGCGGGTCGCGCCGGGGATCGCCGAAAGCGAAGGGGAGACGCCGGTGAGCGTCGCCACGTCGCGGGCACGCAGCGCGAGCCGCTCGCGAAGTAGGATCGCCGGGAGGTCGGCGCGGCCCGCGCCGGCACGTTCGCGCAACCTCGCGACCGCGTCTCCAACTCGCCCGGGAGGCGCTACATCCAGGACGCGGCCGCCTGCGACGGTTGCCCGCCGTCCCGCGTCGCGAAGCACGAAGCGGTCGAACACGTCGAGC
>JBKPHM010000003.1:0-7894 GCA_046729855.1 Actinomycetota bacterium
AGCGGGCGCGGGTGCCGCCGGCGCGGCCGGCGCCTCCGCCCGCCTCGCGGAGACGAAGGCCAGCACGTCGTTCTTCGTGATCCGTCCGCCCGTGCCGCTCCCTTGGACCTGGGACAGGTCCACGTCATTGTCCTGTGCGAGACGACGCACGAGCGGGGACAGGATCTGTGACCGTGGGCCGGCCTCGGGCGGTGTCGTGGGCTGGGTGACTTCCATCGCCTGGGCGGCGACGCCCGTGGGTGGCTCGCCCGGGGTTCCCGGCTCCACCTGAGGGGTCTCGGCCGGGGCCTCGCGGGACGGCTCTGCGGGCTGCTCGGCGGCTTCCTTCGCGGGTGCCGGCGCGGCGGGCGCCTCTTCATCAGGTACGTGGTCCGCAGCCTGGGCCGGGGCGGCCTGGCCGTCCCCCGCCTCGATCTCGGCGAGCGGCGTTCCCACGCCGACCGTCTGTCCCTCGGGAACGAGGATCTTCGTGAGCGTTCCGGCCTCCGGCGACGGCACCTCGGTGTCGACCTTGTCGGTCGAGATCTCGAACAGCGGCTCGTCGCGGGCGACCTGCTCGCCCTCCTGCTTGAGCCATTTCAGGATCGTCCCCTCGACGACGGTCTCACCGAGCTGCGGCATCTGGACGGTGGTCATCAGGCCTCCCGGGTCACCAGGCGGAGAGCTTGCGGACTCCCTCGACGATGTCCGCGACCTGCGGCAGATAGGCGTCCTCGAGGGCGGGGGAGAACGGGACGGGAACGCTCGGCGGCGCCATCCGCATGACGGGCGCGTCGAGGTGCGAGAAGCCCTCCTCGGCGATCACCGATGCGACCTCGGCGCCGGTGCCGAGGAACCGGTGCGACTCGTACAACACGAGCGCGCGGCTCGTCTTCTCGACGGAACGGAGGATCGTCTCGGTGTCGAGCGGCACGATCGAGCGCAGGTCGACCACCTCGACGTCGACCCCTTCGTGGGAGAGCTCCTCGGCTGCGTCGAGCGCGAGGTGGAGCATCATCCCGTACGACACGATCGACACATCGGTCCCCTCACGACGCACGTTCGCCTTGCCGAGCGGTACCAGGAAGTCGGGGTCCTCGGGGACCTGCTCCTTGATCCGCCGATAGATCCACTTGTGCTCGAGGAACACGCATGGGTTGTCGTCGCGGATCGCCGACTTCAGAAGCCCCTTCGCATCGGTCGGGAACGCGGGGCAAATCACCTTCAGGCCCGGCGCGTACGCGAACCACGGCTCCGGGTTCTCGGAGTGGAACGAGCTGGCGCGCACGCCCCCGCCCGACGGCGCGCGCAGGACGACCGGTGCGGGAACGCCGCTGCGGTAGTGGTACCTGGCGAGCGCGGTGGTGATCTCGTCGAACCCGCTCGTCATGAAGTCCGCGTACTGGAACTCGGCGACGGGCCGGAGCCCTTCCATCGCGGCGCCGAGCGCCATCCCCACGATCGTCTCCTCGACGATCGGCGTGTCCATCACGCGCTCCGGGCCGAACCGCTCGATGAACCCCTCCGTGACCTTGAACGCGCCGCCGTAGACGCCGATGTCCTCGCCGAGCAGGAAGACCCGCTCGTCGCGTTCCATCTCCTCCCAAAGCCCCTCTGCGATCGCGACGAGGTAGGTCGCCTGCCCGTCCTCGGTGCGCTTGCCGCGCGGTTCGGCGCCGTGACCGGCGGCGCCCGCCTCGACGGTCGCCTGCGCCATCAGCCGGTCCCTCCCTCGCGCGAAGGCTCGCTCGCCCAGTAGCCGTCCTCGACCCACAGACCCTTCGTCACGTCCGACGGCACCGGGAGCGGCGACGACTGCGCGAACTGGTATCCGTCGTCGAATTCGCGCTCGATGCGGTCCTGGATCTCCTTCACCGCGTTGTCGTCGACCACGCCGCGGGCGACCAGCAGCTCCTCGAACCGGCGGACCGGGTCCCTCTCCTGCATGTGCTCCTCGAGCAGCTCCTGCGGCACGTACTTGGCCGGATCGTGGCCGGCATGTCCGCGCCAGCGCAGCGAGACCGACTCGATCAGTGTTGGGCCGCCGCCGTCGCGGGCACGCTCGACCGCCTCGGCGGCGACGCGGTAAACGTCCAGCACGTCCTGACCGTCGACCCGCAGGCCCGGCATCCCGTACGCGGAGGCTCTCTCCGCGATCGTCTTGGTGGGCACCTCCAGCGCGTTCGGGGTCGAGTACGCGTACTGGTTGTTGTTCACGATCCAGACGACGGGCAGCTGATGGATCGACGACACGTTTAGCGCCTCGTGCCAGCGCCCGTTGGACGTCGCGCCGTCGCCGCAGATCGCCATCGCGACCTTGGATTCGCCCGTGCGCTTGTACGCGAGCGCCGCCCCGCACGCGACCGGGTACGCGATCGGCAGGTGCGACATCACGGTCCACGTGCGGTGGCCCTGCCAATCGCCGATGTGGCTGTTGCCGTCGCGACCCCGCGTGTACCCGTCGATCCGGCCCCAGAACTGCGCCATCACACGCTTGAGGTCGAGGCCCTTCGTCAGCTGCGCCGACAGATCGCGGTGCGTCGGGAACAACGAATCCTCCGGGCGTAGGGTGAACGTCGCGCCGACGTGCGTCCCCTCCTGTCCGCGGCCGGAGTAGATCGCGCCCGGCAGGCGGCCCTGCCGGTACAGCGCTTCCATCCGCTCGTCGAAGTACCGGCACAGCTTCAGGAGGTACAGGACATCCCGGAGCCGGTCGTCTGAAAGCCCCGCGCGCCAGTCGGCCTCCGAGGTGCTCTTGGCTTCGGTGATCTTGGTCGCCACCGTGCCCCCTACGCGGAGTGAAGCGGCTTGCCGGCCATTGCCAGGTGCGCCTCGCCGATGGCCTCGGACAGCGTCGGATGCGGATGGAACAGGGCCGCCACCTCCGCCGGCACCGCCTCCCAGTCGGCGATCAACATCGCCTCCGAGATCAAATCGGTGACGTGGGGACCGACCATGTGGATACCCAGAACGGGACCGCCATCCCGTTCCGCGACGACCTTCACGATCCCTCTCTCGCCCAGGATGTTGGCCTTGCCCACGCCCTGGAAGTCGAACCGTTCGATCTCGACGTCCGCGTCGCGCTCGCGCGCCTGCGCCTCCGTGAGGCCGACGGAGGCGACCTCGGGGGTCGAGTACGTGACGCGCGGAATGCCGGCGTAATCGATCTCCGGGACGTCGCTCCCGGCGATGCGCTCGGCGACGGCGTACCCCTCGGTGAACGCGACGTGGGCGAGCTGGAGCGGCGTCGCGGCGACGTCCCCGACGGCCCACACGTGCGGGGCGGTCGACTGCAGCTGTCCGTCGACCTTGACGAACCCGCGGTCGAGCTCCACGCCGACGTCGTCGAGCCCGAGGCCGGACGTGACCGGGCCGCGGCCGACCGCGATGAGGCAGATCTCGGCGGTCACGGTCTTCGTCTCGCCGCCGACGTCGTATACGACCCGAACGCCCTGGTCGGTCTCGTCGATCCCCTGGACGTTGGCGCCGGCGAATGCCTGGATGCCGCGCTTGCGGAACTGACGACCGAGCTCCTTCGAGAGGTCTTCGTCCTCGAGTGGCGCGATTCGCGGCAGCGCCTCGATCAGCGTGACCTCCGCTCCGAACGAGCGGTAGAACGACGCGAACTCCAGGCCGACGGCGCCCGCACCGATCACGACGGCCGAGGATGGGAGCCGCTCATGCCAGAGCGCCTGGTCGCTTGTGACGACCCGGTCGCTCACCGAGGTGCCCGGGAGCAGCTTGGGCGCGGAGCCAGTCGCAACCACGACGTCGGTGGCCTCGACGCGTCGCCCGTCCACCTCGAGCTCGGGGCCTGCGCCGAGCCTCGCCGTCCCATGGATCACGTCGATCCGTCGGCCCTTGACCAGCCCGGTCACCCCGGAGACGAGCTTGTCGACGACCTTGCCTGCGAAGGCCTTGATCGCGTCCCAGTCTGGCTCACCGGCCGCGCGGATCCCCCACTCCGACGAGCGGTTCACGGTGTCCATCACCTCGGCGGAGCGCAGCAGGGCCTTCGTTGGGATACAGCCGCGGAGCAGGCAGGTCCCGCCGAGGCGCTCGTCGCGCTCGACCAGGGCGACGCGCCTACCGAGTTGCGCGGAGCGAAGCGCGCAGGCGTATCCGCCCGTGCCCGCGCCGATCACCGCTACGTCGTAGCCGTCCCCCATACGAAGTCGCCATGTTACCGCCGGGGTCGCGTTCGCCCGGCGAACTGGCTCGTTCGGCTGCCGCCGGACACGGCCGTCAGATCGTGCCGGCCTTCGCGACCGCGATAAGGTCGCCCACCGTGGCGTCGCCGAACCGCGTCCGAAGGACGAGCTTGTCCAACAGGCGGCCGGCGCGTGGGCCCTCGCGGACGACGGCCACCACGACGTACAGGCTCGACGACGGGATGCCGAGCGCTCGGACAGGACCGTACCCAGGCGCCGCGACGAAGTACCCGAACCGCGTCCGTTCGTCGTGACCGGTGCACACGCCCTGGCCCGTCGCGACGTAGTCGCCGGGCGACCCGTGCGTTCCTCGTGCGAACTCCGGCCGATGGTTGGCCAGGACCTCCGCCTCGATTCGGCACCCCGGGGGATGGGTCAGCCGTGACAGGGCCGGGCCCGTCGCGGCGAGGTAGTAGTAGTCCGATGGGACGCCGATCTCGGTGCCGTCGACCCAGAGCGCGGCGATGCCCTCCCGCCCGGTGGCGCCTGGCAGCCAGCGCCCCGGTCGGGTCGACGCGAGAACGCCGTGCTCGACGGCGCTGACATCGTCGGCCGACAGCGCGTGCCACGCGTCGGGGATCACGGTCCGGACGGCGCCGACGGACACCTGCGTCATCGGGCTGGGAGACTCGCGGATGCGGAGTTCGCCTGAGGACCCCCGGAGCGTCGCAGGTACGCCCGAAGGGCGGCAGGCCGCCGCGACGAGGGTGATGAGCAGGAGGCCAGTCGGTCTGCGCACCCTGTGAAACCCCAAGTCCTGAGGATAGCTCGGACCGCCATGTCCGCGCCACCGGGGCTCTACGCCGTCGGCGGCTCGGGGGCGGCGGCCCCCGCCCCGAGCGCCGGAGGTGCGCTGACCCGGACGCCAGGGTGAACCGGCAGGCAGAACGACACCCGGGTGCCGCCGGCGGGCAACGGGTCGGCCCAAATGATCCCCGAGTGCTGCAGCACGAGCTGGCGAGCCATGTGCAAGCCCAGCCCGATGCCGGAGCGCTCCTTGGTCAGGATCTCCTCGCCCGTCGAGAACGGCTCGCTGAACGCCTGGATGACGACCTCTCGGGCGATCCCCTGGCCGTGGTCGGTAATCGAGACGATGATGCCCTCGTCCATCGTGCGCGCGAGCAGCTGCACGGCGTCACCCTCGGACGAGTAGCGGCACGCGTTGTCCAGGAGCTGCCGGACGACCTCGGAGATCCTGGCCTGATCGGCCATCGCGTGCAGGCCGCTCGGGATCGTCGGCTCGATCCTGACGCTCGGGTACTTGCTCGCCATGTCCTCCACCGCGTTGCGCAGGGCCGGTGCGAGATCGATGTCCGCCAGCTGGAGGCCGAGGGTCCCGCGGTCGAGCTCGGCGATCGTCAGCAGCTCGTCGACGAGCGTCATCAGCTTGTCGAGCGCGGCCTCGAGCCTTCCGACGAACTCGTGGCGCTCTGCCTCGCCGGTCCCGCGGTTCTTCAACACGTACAGGATGCCCTTGGCCACGGTGACCGGCGTTCGGAGCTCGTGCGACACGTTCGCGAGGAACTCCGCCTTGGCGTTGGTCAGCTGCTCCAGCCGGCCAGACGCATCGGCCAGCGCCGAGCCGATCTCGCGCTCCTGCCGAACGAGCTGACCGAAGCGGAGCGACACCTGCTCGGCGATCCGCGGGCCCAGGATCACGTTCCCGTCGATGACCGGCCGGATCGCCCGCGCGACCGCGTCCGGCCCGTCCTCCTTCATCAGGTACCCCGATGCGCCCGCCGCGAGCATCTCGGCCGCCGTCGAGGGCGACGGTAGGACCGTCCAGCAAAGGATCCTGGAGTGCGGAACGATCGCCTTGAGACGACGCACCAGCTCGACGCCGCTCAGACCCTCAAGACCGACCTCGGCAACGATCACCGACGGTTGGGTCCTCGCCGCCGTCTCGACGGCCCGCAGGCCGTCGGTCGCCACGTCGACGTCGAAGCCCTCTCCGGTCTTGAGCAGGGCGTATTGGAGCTGCGCCAGGCCGTCGGCCGCGTCGCACAGGAGCACACGGGTCGACATCACGACAGGTATCGGTGGGCCGATCTGACGGGTTGAAGGTGTCGCGCGGGCTAGTCGACCAACCCCGAGCGGAGCGCGATCGCCACGGCCTGGGCCCGGTCGTTCGCCCCGAGCTTCTCGAAGATCCGTTCGAGGTGCGTCTTCACGGTGTGGGGTGAGATCGCCAGGTCGTGCGCGACCTCCTTCGTCGTGGCGCCGTAAGCGACCCTCTGCAGGATCTCCTTCTCGCGTCGCGAGAGGGCGGCTGCATCGCTCCTCTTGTCGGCCACCTGTACCTCTTCGATGAACGCGCGCGTCAGCTGCGGGTGGATCACCGCTTTGCCCTCGACCGCGAGGCGCGCCGCGTTCACAAGCTCGTCCGCGGACGTGTCCTTCAGCAGGTAGCCGGAAACGCCGGCCTGGATCGCCTCGGAGATCGAGGCGCGCGATTCATCGACGGTCACGAGGATGATCTTCGTCCCGGGCGAGGCCGCTCGGATCGCCTTGGCCGCTTCGATACCGCCCATGCCGGGCATCCGAACATCCATGAACACCACGTCCGGCTTGAGTTCGCCGGCGCGTTCGATGGCCTCCTCGCCGCTAGCTGCCTCGCCGATGACGGCCACGACGTCATCGACTTCGAGCGCGGCGTGTAGTCCCTCTCGCGTGACCGGATGATCGCCCACGATCAGGACGTTGATCTGCGGCATGGCCCAGCCTTCCGTTCGCGATGCAGGCTATAGGATAGAGGGTGAAACTCCGGCAGGAGCTAGTTCGAGGAAGCGCCGATGAAGGAAGCCATCGATCACGACGACGCGTCGTCGCCCGCGCCCGCGGCGATGCAGCGCGATGAGGGCACCGTGCCGACCAACGACGTGGTCCGCGAGGCTCTCCGCAACGTGTTCGACCCCGAGCTCGGGATCAACATCGTCGATCTCGGCTTGGTGTACGACGTCGAGGTTACGCCCGAAGGCATCGCGCGGATCCAGTACACGCTCACAACGATGGGGTGCCCGATCGGTCCGTTGATCGAGCAGCAAATCCAGGCGCTGCTCGCAGGCATTCCGGGCGTGAAGGACGTTCAGGCCGAGATGGTGCTCCGGCCGCCGTGGAGCCCCGAGATGATGTCCGAGGAGGCGAAGGCCGCCCTCGGGTACTTCTGACCGAGCGCGTTCCGGGCGCCGTTCTGCTCCGCCGCCGCTTGACGTTGCTCCTGCAGCGGTGACACCATCGTCGAATCCGAGCGTAGGAGTCGGATTTCGCAGATGATCCGCACACGCGAGGCAGGGGTCGTGGCAGCGATGATCCCGTCGCGCCTGTGCTGTCCGGGTGGCCGGGGCGGCTAGCCGTGCGGCGCTGAACACGAGGGATGATCCCGTTTCAAGGGCCGCTTCGGCGGCCCTTTCGGCGTTCTGAAGGAGGTTCACCGACACCGGTGACCGAGACAGGAGGAGAAGAGATGGGTGGCTACGCGAACCCCGACGCATTGGTCGAGACCGACTGGCTCGAGCAGCACCTCGACGACCCGAGCGTCCGGGTGATCGAGGTCGACGAGGACACGACGGCGTACGAGAAGGGACACCTACGCGGCGCCGTAGGCTGGGACTGGAACAGGGACCTGCACGCGAAGGTGGGCCGCGACTACGTGTCGCGGGCCGAGCTCTCGGAGCTCCTATCGCGCGCCGGCGTCGGGCCCGACA
>JBKPHM010000004.1:0-7360 GCA_046729855.1 Actinomycetota bacterium
GCGAACCTCGCGATCGACTTCCGGCACGTAGCCTTCGAGGACTTCGCCGCCGCCAGCGACGCTGACGTATTCGACGTGGGGCTGCTGTCCTGGTCGCTTTGCTGAATGGAGCACGAGGGCATGGTCCATGCCCTTGAGCAGATCCACCGGCTGCTGAAGCGAGCTGGCACGCTGATCGAGATCCATCCAGCCATCGAGGTCCCGTTCGTCGAGGTCTGGTCGAACGGGGAGCTGTCATTCCGTGAGGACGATCCGGGGTTCGACTATGAGGATGACCTCCGGTCTGCGGAGGAAGCGGTTGCGACGATCCTCAGACGGGGCGTCTTCGTCCTTAACGGTCGCCGCCGGTTCGAGCTGCGGACGCACGCCTCGTCGGTGAGGGAGTTCCGGGATCACTGGGCCGTCGTGGGAGCCTACGACCCCGAGGATAAGGAAGAGGCGCTGGTCCGGCGGCAAGACGAGATGTTCGGCCGGGCGCATGAGGTCCTCGAGCGCTCGCCGGGTGCCGAACTCGTGTACGTGGAGCCGGCGACGATGTCGCGGTTGATGCCCGCCGGGTAGCCGGACCTCGAGGACCATCCGCCGACGAAGTGATCCCGGCTTTCCCTGGATGTCTAACCTGCGGCCATCCGATCGGGACACTGGAGAGCCGGGTGAGCTGAAACGCTCAGCTTGGCCGAGGTCGGGTGGCTCACGACACTTGGGCGTAACACTCGTCGGTGCGACGCGTGCCGAATGAGCCATACGGTAGGTTGCGGTCGATGAGCATCGTGGGGCGGCTCAGCGGGATCGCCTTGGAGTGCCGCGATCCGGCACGGCTCGCGGACTTCTACAGCCGGCTGACCGGGTGGCCGGTCGTGTATTCGGATCCCGACTGGTACTCCGTGGGGGAGAGCGAACGGGCGGAGTTCCATCTGTCCTTCCAGCGGTCTCCCGCCCACCAGCCGCCGACGTGGCCGGACCCCGCGTCGTCCATGCAGCTTCACCTGCATTTTCGAGTGGATGACGTCGATGAGGCCGAACGAACCGTGCTGGCTCTCGGCGGGACGAAATTCGATCACCAGCCTCAGCCCGAGCGATCAAGGGTGTTCGCGGATCCGGCGGGGCATCCGTTCTGTCTCGTGCCGATACGACAGCCCGCCACCGGCTGACGCGCCACCTGGTCCGGCGCGCCACGACAGCCGTCGTCGTCCCTCTCGTACCCTTCGTCCATCGAAATGCGCCGAGGCCCTGAGCTCGGGCGTGAACCTGATCAGCCGGATCCGCTCGGCGAACTGGCGCCAGGAACAGGCCTCCTCGAACCCGGAGTTCCCGCCGCCGTCCCGAGCAACTCGTCGGCGCCTATGTGCTGACTGTAGTGCCTGCGGGTCCGCCCGTAGTGACGGCCTAGGCGTCATCGCCGCTCGAGCCGGCGCCGGCAGGCTCTCGACGATATCGCTCGGTTTGCGCGAGGCGGGCCAAACGCCTACGGTCCGGAGCGCCGAGGTCATCTCAAGAGGAGGGGTAGGGCATGGCCTCGCTGTTTGCTGAAAGGCGGAGCGCGCTCTGGGCGGAGTCGCGGCTGCTCTTCGGTGCGGCATTGCTGATCTTCATCATCACCGTGGTGATCGGGATCCTGAACGGGACCGACCTGTTGGATCCCGGTCACGACACGCTCATCACCCACGTGCACGCGGGCACGCTCGGGTGGATCACGCTTTCGGTCGCAGGGGCGGTCCTCCTGATCTTTACCGAGGGGAGACAGCTATCGGCGGCCGAGGTGCGATCGGCCCGGCAACGGGCGCGCGCCATCCTGGTGACGATCCCGACCTACGTGGCCGCCTTCTGGATCGGCATGAAGCTGTGGGACGGTATTCTGCGCCCCATCGCGGGGACGCTGGTCTTTCTCGCCGTCGTCTGGATGCTGGTGTGGCTCGTCGAGCAGAACCGCCGGGCTACCATGACCGTCCCCAAGCTCGCCGCGCTGCTGGCCTGGATCTCCCTTTTGATCGGCGCCGTCTTCGGCGTGGTGCTGGGCATCTTCACCGCACGAGGGGAGGTGCCGGGCCTTCCTCGGGACACGGCCGCCAGCCTGGCGGAGGCGCATCCGCCGACGATGGTGATCGGCTACCTCATCCTCGCCGGCTTGGGGATCGCCGAGTGGCTCCTTCGTTCGGAGCACCGGCCTCTCGCGAAGAGCGTCGGCGGCATCATCCAGGTCTCGCTCGTCTTCCTGGCCGGCATCTCGCTCCTGATCGGCCTGGTCTTGGAGATCGAGCCGCTGATCATCCTGAACGCGCCGCTCGAGGTCGCCGGGCTGGCCATCTTCGTCGTCCGTCTGTGGCCGGAGCTTCGGCCCGGCAGCTGGCGGATCGACCACGGGTTGTTCATCCGGTTCGGCGTGTTGGGGCTGATCGCGGGGGTCGGAGCCCTCGTGTACATCATCCAGGGCATCGCCTCGGGCCGCTACGAGACCCCCGATGACATCCCGATCCGCATCATCATCGCCCTCGACCACCTCAACTTCATCGGCGTGATGACGAACCTTACGTTCGGTCTCATCGCGGCGGCGGTGGCGAAGGTCAACCGAGCGTGGATCCAGCTGGTCCTCTGGGGGATGAACGTCGGGCTCGTCGGGTTCGTGATTGGGCTATCGGCCGATTCGGCGGCGCTCAAGCGGGCATCCACGCCGGTCATGGGCCTGGCGATCCTATTTGGCATCTGGCTGCTATTCTCCGCGCTGCGAACGGAGCAGCCGGAAGCGGTGACGGTCGCCAAGGCCGAAACGGCCTGACGATACGGGGGCGAACCGCCGTGAATACGCGCGCGACCGGCTCCCATCCTGGCCGTGTGAGCACGCAGACGCGCACGTCATCCGGCGGGGCAGGCGAGACGACCGAGGTGCGTCCGGTCGGGGACAAGCGCCTGGCCTACCTCGACAACCTGAGGGTGGTGATGGTTGCCGGTGTGATCGCTGGGCACGCGATCGCCGGGTACGCGGGCATGAACTGGACCTACGCCGACGTCGCCGAGGGTGAGATGGGGACGGCGTCCCAGGCAGTGTTCGGGTTACTGATCCTACCGTTCGCGCTGTTCGTGATGGCCCTGTTCTTCCTCGTAGCGGGTCTGCTCACGCCGGCCTCGCTGGACCGCAAGGGTCCTTGGCGCTTTGCCCGCGACCGGCTCATCCGGCTCGGGATCCCCCTCGCAGCCTTCATGTTCGTGCTTTGGCCCCTGATGACGTACGGCCTGTATGCAGCGGCGGGCTTGGATTGGACGTTGTGGGACGTGTATGCGGACGACCCTATCTTGGACAACGGGCCACTGTGGTTCGTGGAGGTCCTGCTGATCTTCTCGCTCGGGTATGCCGCTTGGGTCGCATGGCGATCGCGCCGCCGCGCGCCCGGCGTGGTCACGCCAGGACGGCTACGGGCCCGCCACCTCGCCGCGCTAGGGGCAGGGATCGCCATCGCCACCTTCGTCGTCCGGGTGTGGTTTCCCCTCGACTCGCTCCAGATCACGAACGCGCACGTCTGGCAGTGGCCAGAATGCATCGGCCTGTTCGGCCTGGGAATCGCGAGCGCGAGGCGCGGGTGGCTCCGGCCCGTCCCCGAACGGATCCGCCGCGGGTGCGGCTGGGCGGCCCTGGTCGCGACCGTCGCGCTGATCGCGGCCTTCGCCTCGACTCAGGACCCCGATCGGTCCGTTGACGCGTTCGGGGGCGGCTGGCGCTGGGAGGCCGTAGTGCTCGCCGCGATCGGAGGTGCGCTGTCGGTCGCCGCGTCCATCTGGGTGCTCGCGTTCGCCCAGCGACATTGGGATCGCGCCGGCCGGCCCGCCCGAGCGATGGGACGCGCCGCCTACGCAGCCTTTATGTTCCAGGGGCTCCCGCTGATCGTGGCGGCCCTCTGCCTTCGTGCGGTCGACGTGCCGCTCGAGATCAAGGCCCTGCTCGTCGCGGCCGGTGCTATCGCGGGCTCGTTTGCCCTCGGCCTGACCTTGGTCACGCGCACGCGTCTGGGCCGGATCATGTGAGGCGCGTGTTCCGTCTCAACGGTCGTCAGGCGAAGGGTGCGGGAGACGTCAGGCGGGCTGTGGCTGGAGCGTGGTCCCGTTGCGCGCAGGGCTCGCCTCCTCGTCGTCGATCAAGCCATGGCCGCTCTCGATCAGCTCCTTCAACCGTTCGGTGAACCGGGCCGCCGGCGCGCCGTCCACCATGTTGTGATCGACGCTGACCGTCAGGCTCAGGTAGTCCACCGTGGCGCTCTGCCCGTCGACGGTCTCCCGCCTCCGGCCGATGCCGCCGACCGTGATCCAGCAGATGGACGGGGATGAAGGAGGGATGCCCCACCCGGCGCCCTTGCCGACCATGCCGACGGCGGAGAGGGTCACCGTCCCCCAGCGCTTCTTCCACTCCTGCGGGAACCACTTGCCGATCCGGGTGGCGAGCGAGAAGTACGGGCGGAAGAGCGAGGCCGGCAGGAGCTGCGACGCCTTCGCGCCTCCCACATCGATCTTGGTCACGTCCTGGACCTGCGCGGCCCTGATGTCGTCATGGATCTCGCGGAACGTCTTGCGATTGGCGGCTCGGACGATGCACGGAAGGACGTATGACTGGCCCGCGATCTCCCGCTCGATCCACGTCAACACGTCCACGTCGCCGAACAGGATGAGCTGGTGCCTGCCTTTCCGAAGGGCGTGCACGTATCTGTGCTCGTCGACGGCTCGTCCCAGACAGGCGATGACGAACGCGGTGAACGAGGGGGACTCCCTGGTCCTTGCCTTCACGTCCCGGAGGTACGCCCGAGCCTTCGTGACATCGACTTCCAGCAAACCGTGCATCATCGGCTTGTGGTGGGTGGAACGGATCGCCTCCTCCATGAAGCGCCTGGCCTTCGGGTACGGGATCACTTGGTCTTCGCTCTGCTCCTTCATCGTCTCCTCCTTGCTCGCCATACACGTCTGCCGCAGGTCCCAAGAGCCCTACGCGGCGGACGTCCTCGCGACCTCGACGCGCCGAACGCGCAGGCACCGCTCGACGCGAACGGGCGATTGGATTCGTCGGATCCTGCGCGGGAAGTACGCCCTCGCGCTCTCCAGTGGAACGATCTCGGGCTTGTCGACAGCGTAGGTGTTGCCTTCGCGCACGATCGTGGCCGCGCCGCTCGCCAACACGTTCTTCAGCCAATCGGTGTGCGGCCCGTACACGATGGCGATGACGAACCCGTCCTCCGTCGGCACCGCCCAGACCGGGGTTTCGTAGCTCCTACCCGTCGTCCGACCCTGGTGCCTGATCACGGATGCGTACGTACCTGACGTGCCCGCCGATCGCATCTGGAGTGGATTGCCCACCGCCCGGTGGAAGCGACGGGCTGCATTTCGCACGGTTGAGTTCCTGGACCGGATTCCGAGTACGTAGACGATCGCGATCGCCAAGAGCGCCAGGAACAGCGCCGCCGGGACGATCAGGATTGCTCCCGCCACATCACTCCCCCCGCTCCGACGTAGGCAGCTTCCAATAGGGGCCGGGACCCGCTCAGGGCCGAACGGCCGGAACCCGGCGGGACCCACGACCCGATGGGGAGCCCGAGCTCCGTTCTGGTCCGTCCGCAGCTCACGCCGCAACACCTTTCCGTGATTTCGGCGAAGCGTTCGGCGACCGCGTCAGGCGCAACGCATCACCGTGTTGGATGGCCCTGGGACGGTTGGGCTCTCAAGGGCGGGTCCTCGGGCCTCCCTTGGCTGAGCAGTCATGAAGCAGGATGCGCACATGACCACCACGACACCTAGCACGCTTTCCAAACTGGAGGATCGCCTCGCCGACCAGTAGCGTCCGCGGACGTGGTGTACGAACGACCCGCTGAAGGTCGTTGAACGAGAAGACCACCGCGTCATCCTCAACGAGATCTGTGAGGAACTCCGAGAGGAGGAGCGCGGTGGTCGATCCAACGATGGACGCTGTCGAGGCGTTCCGCAAGCAGCTGGACGGGGCCGGCATCGACGTGTTGCGGGAGCTGGTGAAGGTCTTCGCCGAGCGACTGATGGCCGAGGAGGCCGAGGTGATCTGCGGCGCCGGCTACGGCGAGCGGTCCGATGAGCGCGTGAACCGCCGCAACGGCTACCGGGAGCGAACGGTGGACACCCGGGTCGGCACGATCGACCTCGCGATCCCCAGGCTCCGGGAGAGCAGCTACTTCCCGGGATGGCTCCTCGAGCCCCGCCGGCGTGCCGAGCGCGCCCTCGTCCAGGTCGTGGCCGAGTGCTACGTCAAGGGCGTGTCGACCCGCCGCGTCGACGGGTTGGTCAAGACGCTCGGGATCGAACACATCTCCAAATCGCGGGTCTCGCAGATGGCCAAGGACCTCGACCAGAAGGTCGAGGCCTTCCGCAACCGTCCACTCGACGGTGGCCCCTACACCTACGTCTGGATCGATGCGCTGGCGCTCAAGGTCCGCGAGGCGGGCAGGATCCAAAGCTGTGCGGCGCTCGTGGCAACCGGCGTGAACGCCGCCGGGTGCCGGGAGATCCTGGGGTTGGACGTCGTGACCAGCGAGGACGGCGCCGGCTGGCTCGCCTTCTGCCGCGGCCTGGTGGCACGGGGGCTCTCCGGGGTGAGGTTGGTGATCTCCGATGCCCACCCCGGGCTGGTCGATGCGATCTCCTCGACGCTTCCCGGTGCGAGTTGGCAGCGATGCAGGACCCACTTTCTTCGCAACCTGCTCGCCAAGGTCCCGAAGTCGGCCGGCCCGTTCGTCGCCACGCTCGTGCGATCGATCTTCGCCCAGCCCGACCGCGAGGCGGTCTGGGCTCAGTTCCGTCGAGTGGTGGAGCAGCTCTCCGAGCGGTTCCCCGCCGCGGCCGAGATGCTTGAGGACGCCGGGGCCGACATCCTGGCCTTCACCGCGTTCCCGTTCGCGCACTGGAAGCAGATCTGGTCCAACAATCCTCAGGAGCGGCTCAACAAGGAGATCCGTCGCCGCACCGACGTTGTCGGCATCTTCCCGAACCGCGATGCGGTGATCCGTCTCGTCGGGATGGTCCTTTGCGAGCAACACGACGAGTGGCAGGTCGTCCGCCGCTACATGAGCACCGAGTCGCTCGCCAAGGCGCGACTCGAGGTGATCGAGGGCGAGGCGGCCGAGGAGGTGAAGGGCGAGCTCGTGGCAGCGAGCTGATCGATCAAGGATGACGCTGTGGACTTACACCACGTTGACGGACTTGGCCGTCTCTCGCGTCCCACAGACCGTGTGGTGTTGTCCTTGCGAGTGTTCAAGACCAAACTCTCTCCATGTTCAGCGTGAATGAGCGAGACCGCCTCCGGGACCGCATCTTCAAGATGGCAAGGAAGGATGGTCGTGTCGTCGGCGGAGCAGTCCTCGGT
>JBKPHM010000005.1:0-7208 GCA_046729855.1 Actinomycetota bacterium
GGACCCTTGCCACCGTTGATCCGGTCGTCGCCGCCTCGCCCGTGGATGATCTGGGGGCCCACCATACCCGCGATCTGGTCGTCCTCCGGCGTGCCCATGACGACAGTCGCCGACTGCGCCTGCGCTGCCAACCCACCGAGCGGCACGCCTAGGACCGCCACCGCGACGAACGCCAATCCGATCCGTCCCCTCATGACCCTCCTCCTGAGGCTTCTGGTGGATGGAGTATGGCCCTGACGGGGGATGTGCTCTACCTCCATAGGCCTACGAAACAACCATCGTTTGCCCTAAGCCCATTGGGCCCGCTTGTCTGGCCCATTGGAGGAGGTTCGAGCTCGACGGTGATCCGTCCATTTCTACGCCGAGTTTCAGAACACCGCTCCACAACGCCGACAGCGGCTCGGCGGACGCACGCATGACTTCGAGCCGGTGTCGAGGATGGCGCTCGCGACTACGCGGCCCAGGAACTGCTCCTGCGACGTACGGCGGCGACGACCTCGACCGCGGTACCGTCAGCTCTCACGGGCGTCTTCATCCGCCTCGCCGTTCGCCGCCGATGCCGTCGGCTGGTACGTAGCGATGACGACGCCGGTCGTCGTGATCCGGCTGTCAACGAGTCGTAGCGGGGTCGGCGGCGCGTCCTCGAACAGACGACGGCCCGTGCCGAGGACGACGGGATTGATCATCAACATGAACTCGTCGATCAGTCCATGCGGCAGGAGCGAACGGATGAGCACGCCGCTGCCCATGATGTTCAGGTCGCCCCCCGGCTCCTTCTTCAGCTCGGCGACGGCCTTCGGCACGTCCCCGGTGAGCCGCGTGGAGTTCGGCCAGCGGAGCGGTTCGGTGGACATCGAGGCGACGTACTTCGGGGCGTTGTTCAAGGGCTCCGTAAAGGGGCTATCCGGCACAGAGTTCCAGTGTCCGAGTATGTCCTCGTAGCTGCGTCGTCCGAACAGGAAGCCTCTTTGGGCCGAGATGTGCGCCCCCATCGCTTGCATCGCGACGTCGTCGGCGAACGGAATCGCCCACCCGCCGTACTCGAACCCCCCGCGGTGTCTTCGTCGGGGCGGCCCGGGCCCTGCATGACACCGTCCACGGTGACGCTGTTGAGAACCACGACTCGGCTCAACGGTGACCTCCCTGTGCGTCTGCGCTGCCCTACCCGTCCACGTCCGCGGGAACCGATGACGCTAGCGGCGGTCGACCCGCGGCACGACCAATCTGGCCTGATGACGGTGGGCGTCGACGTCGCTTCCACGACCGCAACTTCCCCAACCTCTGGCTGAAGGTGCGGTTTGGAGCGCGGGCGCTGGTATGGCCACAGAGACTCAAAGAACGAGGACCAACTCCTGTGGCTCCTGTGACTGGTTGGATGCAACGGCGGGTCCATGGGACTGTGCACGGCCCGGAACCTACACCTACTGGAACCACTCCAACTCAGAGATTACCGGCTGGCAAAGGAGTTTGGTACTCGGCCGGTTTCGGCTATGAGAAGGAATGGACTTGCTACTAGACTGAAGATCGGTGGAAGAGAGCGGAGGGCGACGTCGCCCTGGTGATGAGGCGCTCCTCACTGCGGACGTTGGGGGCAGGCAGGTTGTCGTAGGACGCCGTGCAGATCGGAGACACCTGTTTCTTGTCGCGGCTGATATCAATGGTTCAGGAGGATGCGCCACCACAGCCGACCTTTCCCGGTACTGGGACGAGGGAGGAGGTTTGGCTTTCGGTCTCTTGCCGGCTGGTGCTCGGAGCGCCCAGGTAATATCTCCATTGGGTGAGCAGTTGTTCACCACTTCGAGCAGTGGAGTTTGGCTTGCCGAACTCCCCAAGATAGCCGCGAAACGACCGTGTCCTTCCTCTCGCCGTCGGGCAATGTAGTTGGTGAGTCGAGAGTGCCCTTGGCGCAGAAGCGAGCGAATTGGGCTGTCAAGTGGACCCGACGGAGGTTCAATTTGGGACCGGGCCGATCCTGACCCTAGTGACGGTACGAAGGTCACGACTACGACCTTCTGATGGATTTCCGACGAGTAATACCCGTCCATCGACGCCGCGTTTGCGCAGGTGTCTCAAGAATCGGCTTCGGCGCCCTACGGAGTGCGCAAGCACGAAACGCCGAAACTCGTAGACATCCTATGGATGGTGGTGGCGGCGAGCGTCGGACTGATCCCGTTCTGCCGCTGAAGGCGAGAAACGCCGCGAGCGCCGATTTTGAATCTCAGGACGGGGTCGAATCTAAGAGGTTTGGAGAGCCCGGGATCTTCTCGGTCTTCGAGCGATTCCCGCAACTCCAGCCTCACGGGCCCATGACTTGAAATACTTGCTGATCCCTGCCGGGGTTGAGGGCGCCCATTCTGCCCCATAGACGTTCCTCTGGTCGGGCGAGCGTCGATCGTGGAGACGGCCTAGGCGCTGGTGCGTCCCTGGGCAAGCTCGCTCCTTCGCACGGATCGACCGGTCGGGCCCCGACCGCTCGCGCGGCCGGGGCTCCGATCGTCACCGGCGTGCGTCATCTGGCCCGTTACGCGCGGGAGATGACTGGCTGGTTGCGCTCGCCACCCACGAGCGCCGCGAACCGAGCGGCCGTCCAGATCCCGGACAGCCCCACGAGCCCGTAGACCACGCGCGTGAGCGCGTTCGTCTCGCCGAACTCCAGGCCGAAGATCGTGGCGACCAGGTCGAACTCGGCGATTGCGACGAGACCCCAGTTCAGGGCTCCCACGATCACCAGCGCGAGGGCCGCGCCGTCGAGCTTCCGCATGACCCGCCTCCTTCCTGTCGAGGGTTTGTCGAGACAGAGCCTACCCACCCCTGTTCGAGTGTCAAGAGTTTGTATAGATTTCTGTCGAGGAACCGTGTACAGTCTCGCCATGGCGCCGAAGACGGGGTACCTGCGGATCGGGGAGCTCGCGCGGCGTACGGGGACATCCCCGGAGCTGCTGCGTGCGTGGGAGCAGCGCTACGGGCTGCTCACCCCCTCACGCTCGGCGGGAGGGTTCCGCCTCTACTCGGACGAGGACGTCGCCCGCGTTCGGCGCGTCCGGTCGTTGATCGCGGACGGGCTGTCTGCCGCGGAGGCGGCGAGCCGCGTCCTCGCGATGCGAGAGAGCGGCGAACCCGTAGCGTTGCCGGTGCCGGCCGATGCCCGAGACGACCTCCAGGCCGCGCTCGACGCGATGGACGGCCATCGGGCACACCTTGCCTTCGACCGTCTGCTCAGCGCCCTCTCGGTCGAGACGGTTCTCGGCGACGTGCTGCTCCCCTACCTCCGCCGCCTCGGCGAGCGGTGGGCGAGCGGCGAGATCACCGTCGCGCAGGAGCACTTCGCATCGAACCTGATCCGCGGGCGGCTGCTCGGTCTAGCTCGAGGGTGGGACGTTGGTCTCGGCCCCTCGGTCGTGCTCGCGTGCCCGCCCGGCGAAGGGCACGAGCTCGGACTGATCATTTTCGGCATCGCGATCGCCGAACGCGGATGGCGGGTGATCTTCCTCGGCGCCGACACCCCGTTCGAGACACTCGAAGACGTCGTCCGCTCGTTCGAACCAGCGATGGTTGTGATGTCGGTGTCGAAGAGCTGGCAAACGCAGGATGGTGCCGCGCTCGCTCGTATCACGGCGGTCGTCCCCGTCGCCGTGGGCGGCGAGCTCAGCGCGGACGATGCTGCGCGCCTGGGCGTTTCGGTTCTCGACGGCGACCCCCTCGAGGCCGCCCGGACGGTCGCGTCGTCCCCGCTTCCTCGCACATCCTGACGCTTGAATCGCTTGCCCCCGAAGCGCGCCCACGTGAGCGGCCTCTACGTCCGATTGACAGGCAAGTGAATACTTGCCTATCATCCCTGGTTCGTGAGTGATGTGTTCAAGGCGCTCGCCGACCCGACGAGGAGGGCGATCCTGGACGAACTGACCGACCGCGACGGGCAGACCCTGTTTGAGATCTGCGCGCGGCTGGCGATGAAACACGGGCTGACGTCGTCGCGGCAGGCGATCTCGCAGCACATCGAAGTGCTCGAGGACGCCGGGCTCGTCACCACGCGACGAGAGGGCCGATACAAGTTTCACCACATCGACCCGACACCGCTACAAACGATCGTGCAGCGATGGCCAAGAGGAAAGGGGAGGAGGCGGTCATGAGGATCAGCGTGACGAGCGTGCTCGTCGACGACCAGAACAAGGCGCTGGGCTTCTACACGGACGTGTTGGGCTTCGTGAAGAAGAGGGACATCCCGCTCGGCGCGGCCCGCTGGCTCACCGTCGTGTCACCCGACGACCCGGATGGCACGGAACTCCTGCTCGAGCCGGACGAGCACCCCGCGGCGCGACCATTCAAGGAGGCGCTCGTGAGCGACGGAATCCCGTTCACCTCGTTCGCGGTCGAGGACGTGAACGCGGAGTTCGATCGCCTGCGATCGCTGGGAGTGCGGTTCACGCAGGAGCCGGCCGAGATGGGCCCGACAAGGACTGCGGTCCTCGACGACACGTGCGGCAACCTGATCCAGATCGCGTCGATGCCCTGACGAGCCGAATGAACACGGCTTTCGCGTGAGATTCGGGGATACGGAGCCGTTCACGAGGAGTTCCGGAACTCGAGGGCGGGGCGCCTTCCGCGAGCGTGCCTCCATCGTCTCGCTGGCCGCGGAACGGCCTCCTCACCCTGACCTTCGCACGTTCGGATCCTGTGGTGAACTCAGACACACTCGGGCATGCCGCACGACGGGTCGGACACGGGAGGAGCGATGGCGGACATCACCAGGATCGAGACGATGCGCCAACCGGTGACGACGACGTATCACGGCGTCGCCGTTACGGACGACTACCGCTGGCTGGAGGACGCGTCGTCCGACGAGACCCAGATGTGGTCGAAGGCGCAGCACGAGCGGACGATGGGCTATCTGACCGCCCTTCCGTCCTATCGTGCCATCCGGCGGCGGGCCCAGGAAGTCATCGGGGCGCGAGCCACGTCCCACGCCGAACTGCGGTACGGGGGCGGAACATACTTCGCCTTGAAGCATCAGCCGCCGAAGCAGCAGCCGTTCCTCGTCGCCGTGGTCGATCTCGACGATGCGGCGAGTGAGCGCGTCGTCGTCGACCCGGATACCCTCGACGCGAGCGGATCGACGACGATCGACTGGTACGTTCCGTCACCCGACGGGCGCCTGGTCGCCGTCTCGCTGTCCGAGCACGGCACCGAAAACGGCACGTTGCATCTGTTCGACACGTCGACCGGCGAGGTCGTGGACGTCCGCATCCCGCGGATCACCGTCATGGGGGGATCGCTCGCCTGGCGCGGCGACTCTCGGGCGTTCTGGTACACGCGTTACCCCGCGCCCGGCGAGCGTGGTGATGAGGATCTCCCCTTCTACCAGGAGGTCTGGTTCCACGAGATCGGCGAAACGGATGACCGTCGCGACCTTGCCGGCGTGTTCGCGGACGATCGGATCGTCGAGAACTTCCTTTCGTCGTCGCCCGGCGGACGCTGGGTGCTCGACCTCGCGCAGCGTGGGGACGGGGGAGAGTGGGAGGTCTTCGTTCGGGCGCAGGACGCGGGCGACTGGTGGATGCTTGCGGCGATCCGCGACAGGATCGTCCGCGCCGCGATAGCGCAGGACGAGATCTTCCTGCTCTCGCGGGAGGACGCTCCGAACGGGCAGATCCTCAGGCTCCAGCTCTCGCACCCCACGACGGTGCAGGACGCGTCGGTCGTCGTGCCGGAGTCGTCGCTCGCGATCGAGGGCCTGGCGGTGACCGACTCCAGGCTCTGGGTGCTCGACATGGACGGAGGGGTGTCGAGCATTCGTTCGTTTGATCTGGATGGCACGCCGCGTCCGGGCGTCGACCTGCCATCGGTGTGCGCGATCGACTCCATCGTCCGGCTGGCCGACGACGAGGTCGGATATTCCGTCGAGACGTTCGTGTCGCCTCGTGAGTGGTGGATCGTCCGCGACGGCGGGGGCCCGCGTCGGACGGCGCTCATCGCCACGACGCCACTCGACTTCTCGGCCATGGAGGTGCGCCGCATCTTCGCCACGTCCGACGACGGCACTCAGGTCCCGATGACCCTCATCGCACGCACCGGCACGGTCGGATCCGGCCCGGCGCCGACGCTGCTCGGAGGGTACGGCGGCTATGGCCTCTCGATCAAGCCGTGGTTCTTCCCGAGCCACCTGCTCTGGCTCGAGCGAGGGTTCGTGCTCGCCGTCGCGAACATCCGGGGCGGTGGCGAGTACGGCGATGCGTGGCACCAGGCCGGACGACTGCTCACCAAGCAGAACTCCTTCGATGACTTCGCCGCGTGCGCCCGTCACTTGATCAAGGCGGGAATCACGACGGTGGACAGGCTTGCCATCCGGGGCGGTTCGAACGGCGGTCTCTTGATGGGCGCGGTGCTGACGCAGCACCCCGACGTAGCCCGGGCCGTCGTCGCCGAGGTCCCCGTCCTGGACATGCTGCGCGTCGAGCTGCACCCCAACGGCGCATACAACGTTGCCGAGTTCGGCACCGTCGAGGATCCGGACCAGTTCGCGGCGATGTACGCCTACTCGCCCTATCACCACGTCGTGGACGGCACCGCGTACCCGACGGTGCTGCTCACCGCCGGGGAGTTCGACCCGCGCGTCGACGCCTACCACGCGAAGAAGATGACGGCACGCCTGCAGGCCGCGACGTCGTCCGATGGGCCGATCCTGCTCCGCGTCGAGTC
The DNA here is from genome assembly GCA_046729855.1 of Actinomycetota bacterium. GTDB lineage: Bacteria > Actinomycetota > UBA4738 > UBA4738 > HRBIN12 > DATHSY01. The sequence goes on from JBKPHM010000005.1 coordinate 6,697, forward strand.
AGGCGGCCACGGCGTCGGGCAATCGCTCGACCAGGAGATCGGCATCGAGGCCGACGTGCTGGCCTTCGTGACGAACCGGCTCGGGGTGGACCCCGCTGACTGAGAGGACGCGCTGCAGCACGGCGATATCGTTGTCGGCATGCCGCCGCGCAAGCAGATGTGGGATCGACGCCGCGAGGTCGCGATCTCGCCCCCAGTCCGTACTCTCGACAACGCGATACATCGAATGTGAGACGACGCCCACGCAATGCCCTCCTGTGCGGGGGGGCGGGACCCGTACGCCCGGTGGCTCTCTCTCCTGACCGACGAACCGTCCCGCGCAGCGAGGAGTTCAATGTTGCTGGGCGGGCCGGCGACATCAATTTGCACCGCGCCGGCGGAGCAGCGCACCGAGCCGGGCGAGGTCGGCGCGCGAGTTCGGGCCCATCATGCCGCCGGTATCGACCTTGACGGCCGAGACGCGCTCGCCCTTCTCGATCAGGATCGGGAAGACGGCGTTCAGGTAGTACTCC
>JBKPHM010000006.1:0-5505 GCA_046729855.1 Actinomycetota bacterium
GGCGAGACGGTCGGGGAAGCAAAGTGGGCCGCCCTGCGCGAGCTCGAGAAGCTGCAGCCGGGAATCGACAAGTCGAGCGTTCGCTTCCAGGTCGTCTCCGAAGGCGAGCGTGGGATCCTCGGCGTCGGCTACTCACCCGCACGGGTCGTGGCGATGGTCGAGTCCGACGGGGAGCAACCGTCGCCCACTGCCGCCGCGGAGTCGGAGCCGGCCGCCCTCGTTCGCGATCTGATCGCCAGGATCACCTCGTCGCTCGGAACCTCGTGCCGGGTCGAGATCTCAGAGCACGGGGGCTCGCTGGTCGCGACGTGCACCGGGCGCGACCTCGGCCTGCTGATCGGGCGCCACGGCCAGACGATCGATGCGATCCAGTACCTCTGCAACGCGATCCTCGCGCGGGAAGGCGTCGGCGTCTCGGTCGTCGTCGACGCTGCGGGCTACCGGGCTCGCCGCGAGGCGACACTTGGCTCGCTGGCCACGAGTGCGGCCGAGCAGGCGCTCCGGACCGGGCAGCGCGTGGAGCTCGAGCCGATGACGGCAGTCGAGCGGAAGATCGTCCACCTGAGGCTTCAGGACTTCGCCGGGGTCGAGACGACGAGCGAAGGCACCGAGCCGAACCGCTTCGTGGTTGTCCTTCCGGCCGGTGCCGAGTAGCTGGGGCAACCTCCCGGTTTCCCCAGACCCCTTCCACCTGTCCCCTGACGCGGACGAGCGCCTTCAGCGCTGGCTCAACGCAGTTTTCGAGGCTCCGGGGCTGACGTCGCTGCGCGACCTCGACGAGGCGCGGTGCGTCCTGCTCGAGGACAGCCTGCGCGGGGCCGAGATCGTGAGCGAGTTCGAAGGACCGATCGTCGACGTTGGCTCCGGCGGCGGCGCGCCGGGGATTCCTCTCGCCGCCGCGCTGCCGGATCGCGACGTGACGCTGCTGGAGGCCGAACGGCGAAAGGTGGAGTTCCTCCGGCGGTGGGAGGCCGAGCTTCCGAACGTCCGGGTCGTGTGGGGGCGGGCCGAGGACCAGGAGACGGATCGGTTCGGCGTCGCCGTCGCAAAGGCGCTCGCTCCGCCGCCGGTCGCTGCCGAGTGGTGCCTGCCGCTCGTTGGGAGCCGCGGAGCGGTTGTGCTCTGGGTCGGCCCGACCGTGGAGGTCGACCGGGTGGCGCGCGTCGCCGAGCAGCTTGCGGGCTCGCCGCCTGAGCTGCGCGACGGGCTGCTGGTGATTCGGAAGGTGGGACCGACGCCGAAGGGGTTCCCGCGGCGTGCCGGAATGGCCAGGAAACGTCCGTTGGCCTGAGTAGCCTCGCCCTGTGCTCCTTCGGACAATGTCATCCGCACCCTGGCTTGCTTTTCGCTCGCCAGGAACGCGGCAACATCACCCGAAGAAGCACTGATGGCTATCTACGCCCTCGCCAACCAAAAGGGCGGAGTCGGGAAGACGACCACGGCCGTCAACCTGGCCGCCTGCCTGGCCGAGGCCGGCGAGCCGACGCTGCTCGTCGATCTCGATCCGCAAGGCAACGCGACCTCGGGACTGGGGGAGCGGGCGAACGGGATCTCGAGCTTCGACCTGCTCGACGGCGCGCCGGCGAGCGAGCTCGCCGCCCGCACGCGGTTTGCCAACCTGGAGCTGATCCCGTCGCGCTCGGACCTCGCCGGTGCCGCCGCCTCGCTTGCGCTTCGTAGCGACGCGGAGCGCTATCTCGCCGAAGCATTACGGCCTACCGCCGCGCGCTACCGCTACGTCTTCCTCGATTGCCCTCCCTCGCTCGGACCGCTGACGGTGAACGCGCTGGCGGCGGCCGACCGCGTGCTCGTTCCCGTTCAGGCGGAGTACTACGCCCTCGAGGGTGTCGCCCAGATCCTCGGCTCGATCGAGACCATTCGCGCCCGGCTCAACCCGCGACTGACGCTCGCCGGCCTGTTGCTGACGATGGTCGACCGCCGCACGCGCCTGGCGGCCGACGTCTCGGCCGAGCTGGAGCGCCATTTCGGGGAGCTCCTCTTCAGGACCCGCGTGCCGCGGTCCGTTCGCATCGCGGAGGCGCCGAGCCACGGTCTCCCGGTGATCGCCTACGACCGGCGCTCCTCGGGCGCCGACGCCTATTGGAAGGTGGCGATGGAGCTTGTCGAGCGCAGCTGACCCGGCTCCCGCCCGCCGAGGACTCGGCCGTGGGCTCGAGATATTGATGGGCGGCGGACCGACCACCGAGCTCGCGCACCTACCGCTCGATCACCTCCACCCGAACCCGCGCCAGCCTCGTCGGCGGTTCGACCACGAGGCGACGGCTGCGCTCGCCGAGTCGGTGCGGGCGCAGGGCCTCGTCCAGCCGGTCGTCGTCCGCTCCCGCGCCGCCGGCGGCTACGAGCTGATCGCAGGCGAGCGGCGCTGGCGGGCGGCCCGCGAGGCCGGTCTGGAGACGATTCCGGCGATCGTCCGGGAGACGGGCGATCGAGACGCGCTGCTGCTCAGCCTCGTCGAGAACGTCGCGCGGGAGCAGCTCACACCGGTCGAGGAGGCGCGTGCCTACGCGCTGCTCCTGGACGAGTTCGAGCTCGGACTGGGTGAGATCGCTGAGCGTGTGGGCCGGTCGAAGCCGTCAGTCTCGAACCGGATGCGCCTGCTCGATCTACCCGAGGACGTGTTGGCGATGCTCGAACGCGGAGAGCTGACCGAGGGTCACGCCCGGGCAGTCCTCGCCGTCCCCGATCACGACGAACGCCGGCGGCTGGCCCGGGAGATCGTGCGTCGCGGCCTCTCGGTCCGCGAGGCCGAGCGCGCGGCTCGCTGGGCGGGCGCGCGCCGGAAACCCCGGCGTGCCCGCGTGCCGGCCGACCCGGTTCTGGCCGACCGTGTGCGGACGGCGGCCGAGCGATTGACCGGCCGCTCGGTCCGGCTGACGGCGAGCAGGCTCGAGATCTCGTTCGCCGACGAGGTCGAGCTCGCGGAGCTAGCCGAAGCGCTCGAAACCGCACTGCTCCATTAACGAGGCAGGCACTTGCTTCGAGCTGGGGCAACCTCCCGGTTTCCGCAGACCCCTTCCACCTGTCTGCGATGCATGCAGACGATCGCTACGCGATGGGCGATCGTGGATTCGAACCACGGACCTCCGCCTTATCAGAGCGGCGCTCTAACCAACTGAGCTAATCGCCCGCGAGCGACGATGGTAGCGCAAGGCCCTCCGCTTTCCGGGCAGGACCCCCGGGCTATCATCCGAACAGGCCTGGAGCCTCTTCGCCTATGTTTGAGATGGTCATCTACGGGGTCAGCTTCGACTTGGTCGGCAAGCAGCCGATCGTTCTTCTCAAGACCGCGGATGGAAACAAGTTCCTCCCGATCTGGATCGGGCATCCCGAGGCGGCCGCGATTCTGATGAAGCTCCAGGGCGCCGCGACACCGCGCCCGATGACCCACGACCTCATGGCGGACATGCTCGAGCAGCTCGATGCCGAGGTCACGCGGATCACCGTCACCGAGCTCCGCGACAACACCTTCTACGCCAGCATCACGGTCCAGCAGAACGGCTCCGAGATCGAGATCGACTCGCGCCCCTCGGATGCGATCGCGATCGCCGTCCGGGCCGAAGCGCCGATCTATGCCGCCGAGCGTGTGATCGAAGAGTCCGCGATCGAGTTCGAGGGCGAAGAGGTGAACGAGGAGGAGATCGTCGACGAGTTCCGCAAGTTCCTTGACGACGTCTCGCCCGACCAGTTCGCCGTCGGCGACGAAGAGAACTAGTACCGCTCGAGAGCGAGTGCGATCCGCCGCCGGAGCGGGGCTTTGCCCGGCGGGAGGCTTACAAAGCGCAAAGAACAGCGGACGCAGCAGGCGCAATGCCGGCTCCGTCCACTGTTGACTGGAGACTCCGCTCGCAAGGAGGGGGCTCGTGGGGGCACCAGGGGTTCCCCCACGCCCTTTAGATCTTCTTCCGCGCCCTCCACTTGTTGAAGATCTTCGAGATGCTGCGGTGGGCTGCCCGCATCGCCTCGTCCGGGCTCATCTCGTCCCTGGCCACGCGCGCGAACATCTCCGGGATCACCCACTTCGAGAACACCTCGTCGATCGCGGCGTTCGAGTAGCCGGGGTAACCGACGTTGAAGGTGTACTTCTTGGAGATCTCGTCGAGGACCGTGTACCGGCCGCGAAGCTCGTTCGGGTAGTCGGTCTGCTTCGCCAGTCGGACTTTGATGTTCGAGACCGAGCGCGGGAAGGTGGGGAAGTTGTAGAAGTAGCTGTTCAGGAAGTGCCCGGTGTACTTGGTGCCGATGTCGACCAGGTACTTCTTTGCAGCCGCCTTGTTCTGGGCGAACTTCCAGATCACGTAGACGCCCATCACGTGCTCGAGCCCTCGCCGTGGAGCCGGCCCCTTGGCGATCGGCAGGATGCCGATGTCGTTGTTGAAGCGGAGATCGCGCTGCTCCGCGCTTCGGGCGATCGAGATCGCATTCAGCGCCAGGGACAAGCGGCCGGCGAGGAACTCGTCGTTGTTCGACGAGGCCGTCCAGGCGAAGACCGAGTTGGTCATGCCACGCTTGTAGAGGTCGCGCATGAACTTGAGTGCCTCGATCGTGCCTTTGTTCTTGATCGCGACCCGCGCGTCCTGGGTCTGGATGAACGAGCCGAAGTTCATCAGCAGCGCGATCAGCGCCATGTTCGAGTCGAGCTCGTTGGACATCCCGATCCCCACCGGGTTGCCCATCGCCTTCAGCTTCGGCGCCGCCTGCCGGATGTTCTCCCACGTGGTCGGCCTGAGCCCCACCTCGCCCCACAGGTCCTTGCGGTAGTGAATCGGGTCGGGCACGTAGTTGTCGGCGAAGCCGAAGTACTTCTTCGTCTTCGGGTTGTACGTGCTCCTGTGGCCGACGGTGCCGAGCTTGCCGACCTTCTTCTGCACCTGGCTGACGACATCGTTGAGAGCGACGACCTGGTCCTCGTACGCCGCCGGCGGCGACAAGAACTGGAAGAGGTCGTGGCCGCTCCGCGAGGCAACTTGCGACGCCGCGATCGTGGGCAGCTGCGCGAGATTGACGTGGTCGACCTTGACCTCGGTGTCGTTCGCCTGGCCCCAGCGCTTGACCCAGACGTTGTCGAACCACGTGTCGTACTTGGGGACGAAGTGGCTCCACTGCATGATCCGGAGCGTTCCCGCCAGCTCCTTGTGCCGGTACTTCGGTACCCCGGCCACCGCAGTCTTGACGCCGGTGCTCCCGTAGACGAGCACGACGGCGCCGAGACCGGCGCGGCGAATCAGTTCGCGTCTCGTGAGCTCGTCGTGGACCTGCGACATGTCCACTCGCTCACGCCGGTCCTTCACTCAGACCACCTCCCTTGAGACGTTTAGGACATTCTCCCTTTTTCACACTTCATCGAAACGCGCCACCGGTAAAACCGGCGATGAAACGGTTGAGGAACGCGTTGTAGAGCAGGGCCAGCGGGATGGCCGGAATCAGGGTCGCGGCCATCAGCGCGCCCCAGTAGAAGACGTCGCCGCGGATCAGCTCCGTAGGAAC
>JBKPHM010000007.1:0-22520 GCA_046729855.1 Actinomycetota bacterium
GAAAAACCGGAAACAGCGTCAGCCGCCGATCATCGACATGCTGCGGTCGGGCTGGACGAAGTCGGAATGGTTGATCCGGTGGCCCGACCACTTGCGCCAGACCGTCCTGCGGATCAGCTCCTCCAGGTCGTCGTCGCTTGCTCCGGCCCGCAGCGGCCCGCGGAGGTCCGTCTCCTCTAGGGCGAAGAGGCACGCGCGGACCTCGCCCTCGGCCGTCAGACGCAGGCGGTTGCAGGTGTCACAGAACGGTTCGGTGACCGAGCTGATCACGCCGATCGCGCCTGGGGAACCGTCGGCGAACGCGAAGCGCCGTGCCGGTTCGGCGTCGGCCGTGAGCGGCGTGAGCGGATACACGGCGTCGATCGCCTCGATGATCGACCGCGAGGGGACCACCTTGGCGCGCTCCCAGGCGTGCTGCGCGTCGAGCGGCATGTACTCGATGAACCGCACGATGTAGCCCGTCTCACGCGACCAGCGTGCGAACTCGACGGCCTCGTCGTCGTTCGTGCCTCCGATCACGACAACGTTGATCTTGATCGGCCGGAGGCCGGCATCGTCCGCGGCGAGGATTCCCGCGAGCACGCGCCCGAGCGCGTCGCGGCGAGTCATCTCCTCGAAGCGGTGCCGCAGCAACGAGTCGCACGACACGGTTGCCCGGTCGAGACCCGCTGCCGCCAGCGGCTCCGCGAGCCTGTCCAGGAGCAGGCCGTTCGTCGTGAGCGAGATGTCCAGGTCCGGCCCCACGTCGCGGAACATCGAGATCAACGTGGGCAGGTCGGCGCGGACGGTCGGCTCGCCGCCGGTCACCTTGAGCGAGCGGACCCCGAGCCGCACGAACAACGCGAGGAGCCGCGTGAGTTCCTCGAACGTCAGCAGCTCGGTCTTCGGGAGCCACTTCAGGCCCTCGGCCGGCATGCAGTACGTGCACCGGAACTTGCACCGGTCGGTGACCGAGATCCGGAGGTCGTCCGCCACCCGGCCGAAGGTGTCCACGAGCGCGCCTCCCGTCGGCGCCGGCGTGACCGGTGGGGTCCAGCTGTCGGTCATGCATCAAGCCTACGGGCAGTGGCCGCGAACCGGCTAGTCCTCGTTCTGCGGGGGGGCCTCGGGTAGCTCGGCGCGGAGCCGCTCGATCAGCCCCGGCAGCGCCTCGGCGCGCGCCGCGCCGCCCGTCGTCGCACGTCCGGCGGCGACCCCCAGCACGAACGTCGACAGCGGCGTGATCTTGCGTTCGACGCGGTGGGCGACGTCTCGCGCGACCCCGAGGAGCTCGTTCGCCTCCATACGCGACAGCGGCTCCTCGCCCAGCGCCCGCGCGAGCCGGTCGATCCAGGCTTCCATCGTCGGGCCTCCTACTCCTCGATCTCCTCGATGTCAGGGGTCTCCTCTTCGCAGCGGGCTCACGGACAGCCGCTCCTTGAGTCACTCCATCGTATGCGGCGGAACGGTCGGAACGGCGAGTCGGCGAAGTGGTGGCTGACGGTCTGGCTCTACCATGGACGCAACATGGCTGGTGCGGTCACCGCTGCGGTCGTGACGGTATCCGACGGCGTCTCGGACGGGACGCGGAAGGACGAGTCCGGCGACGTCCTCGAGGCGATGCTCCGCGACCTCGGGGTTGATGTCGGCGAACGGTTGGTCGTCCCCGACGATCGCCCGGGGATCGAGCAGACGCTACGCCGGCTCGCCGACCGGGGCATCGCGCTCGTCGCCACCACCGGTGGAACCGGCTTCGGCCCGCGCGACGTGACACCCGAGGCGACGCGCGCGGTGATCGACCGCGAGGCGCCCGGCCTCGCCGAGTTGATGCGGAGCGCCGGTCTCGCGCAGACGCCGATGGCCGCGCTCTCCCGGGCCGTCGCGGGCAGCCGGGGGTCGACGCTCATCGTCAACCTGCCCGGCAGCCCGAGGAGCGTCCGCGAGGGGATCGAGGCGATCGCGCCGGTCCTGCCGCACGCCCTCGAGCTGCTCGCTGGACGCATGGGCGCCCATCCGACCGGGCACGCGCGTCCCGCTGGAGACCACGCTGAAGACCAGGCTCCGGGACGGCCGTTCGGCGAGACGTGGGTCGAGGTCAAGGCGGTCAAGGTCGAGGGGTCGCCTCCGTGCCGCGTTGGCAGCTGGATGCAGGTCGTGCCGAGCGGTCCCGTGCACGGGACGCTCGGGTGCGCCGAATTCGACGAGGCCGCCGCCCGCGACGCGGTCGAGATCGCCGACGCCGGCGAGCCGCAGACACGGACGTACGTGCACGAGCACGGCTCGGTGGAGGTGTACCTGGAGCCGCACCGGCCGCCGGACCAGATGATCGTCGTCTCCGCCACCGACGTCGCGCGCCACCTGATCGGCCTCGGGAAGCGGCTCCGCTACGGCGTGTCGCTCGTCGAACCACGGGAGGACCGGGTCGACCCCGACGAGCGAGATTCGCTGCCGGTGTTCACCAGGCTCGACGAGCTCGAGCTCGACGCCTCGAGCACGATCGTCTTCACCGACCACGACGCGCCGGGGGTCGCGGCGATGCTCGGCCATGTGCTCCGTTCGCCGGCCGGGTTCATCGGCGTCATGGGCAGCCGGCGGCACATCGGCCCCTACGTCGAGGAACTCCGACGGATGGGCTTCGGCGACGAGGACCTCGCGAGGATCCGGTCGCCGCTCGGCTTGGACCTAGGCGGGCGGAGGCCCGAGGAGATCGCGCTCTCGATCGCGGCCGGGATCGTCGCGGCCAAGCACGGGCGCGGCGGTGGCTGGCTCGATCGGCCCTGACGAAACTCGGGACGCGGGCCGGGCGTGCCGATAGGCTCGCGGCGCCATGGCCTACACGCCCGGACCCGGGTCACGCCTGCCCGTCCCGCGCGGGCGCCGCCAACGTTCGCGGCGAGAGCAACAGGTCGCGCGCCGGCGAGGCTTCTTCCTGTTCGTCGTGATCGGCATCCTCGCCGTCAGCGGCCTTGCGCTCGCTCGCTCCGGCGGCCTCCCGAACGACGTCGGGCTCGCGCCGTCCGGCGCGACGACGACGCCCACGCCCACGGCGACCGGCGGGGATGGCGGGTCGCCGACATCGTCACCGTCCGCCGGCATCCCCGAGGAACCACCGATCGAGCACGTGGTCTTCGTGATCAAGGAGAACCGAACGTTCAACAACTACTTCGCGACGTACCCGGGCGCGGAGGGCTCCACGTCCGGGGGGACGATCCGCTGCAACGCGGACGGGTGCGTCGACGGTCCCGAGGTCCGCCTCGAGAAGGCGGAGGACGTGTCGCCGCACGACCTGACGCACTGCTTCCGCTGCGGCCTGACGGCGATCAACGATGGCAAGATGAACGGATTCAACCGGATGAACGGGCCCGTGCCCGTCGACGCCGAGAAGCAGATCCTTTACGGCAGCGACCTGACCGGGTACCAGTACTTCGACCGTAGGGGCATCCCGAACTACTGGGCGTACGCGGATCGGTTCGTGCTGGCCGACCACTTCTTCACGTCGATGTACGGACCGACGTTGCCCGAGCACCTGTACACGGTCGCCGCCCAATCGAACTGGATCGTCGACAACAAGGGGGACGCCAGCCAGCCGAACGGCTACTGCGACGACGATTCTGAGTACGCGTCACGCTTCGACCCGCACCTGAACCCGGGCGAGCGGCGCGAGGTCATGCGGCTCGAGCGCGAGATCGTGGCCAACGGAGAGAACTGGTACGAGATCGGCAACTACTGGGGCCGCATGCGGCTGTGCTTCGACATGCCCGTGCTGCCGGATCAGCTGGAGGAGAAGGGCATCTCGTGGGCGTACTACGCCGAGTTCAACGCGTGGATGAACGCCCTGCAGATGATCCGGCACGTCCGGTTCGGGCCGATGTGGAACCACGTGCTCGACCCGGGCCGCGTGACTCGGGACATCCGGCGAGGCGACCTGCCCGCAGTCGCGTGGGTGGTTCCGCCAGAGTCCTACAACGAGCACCCGGGTGGCGAGAAGAGCGTCTGCGCCGGGGAGAACTGGACCGTGAACCTCGTGAACGCGATCATGAAGAGCAAGTTCTGGAGGTCCACGGCGATCGTCTTGGTATGGGACGACTTCGGCGGCTTCTACGACCCCGTCGCGCCGCCCCAGTACGACATCATGGGTCTCGGGCCTCGCACGCCCGCGCTGATCATCTCGCCGTACACGCGGCAGGGAGACAACCGGGACGGGGGGTACGTCGACCAGACCGAGTACGAGTTCTCGTCAGTGCTCGCTTTCATCGAGCAGATCTTCGATCTGGATCCGATGACCGAACGCGATGCGAATGCGAGCCCGCTGTCGGGCGCGTTCGACTGGGCGAACCCGAACTTCGAGAAGCTGATCCTCCCCCTCCGCCAGGACTGCCCGTACGGCACCACGCTTCGCCAGCTCGGGCCGACCTGGGCCTTCTCGCGGACGATCGGCAGCCCGTTCGACTGATCCCGGAAGCTCACCCTGCCAGCGCCGCGACGCAGGGGAGCGCTGCGAGGCGGTCGCGCGGGATCACCGCGTCGAACACGGGCGCGCCCGGAGCGACCGCTGTCGCCCCGTAGGCCGCGCCGTCCGACTGGGTGAGGTCGAGCAGGAACCGCGCGACGTCGTCGGCCGTCGCGCCGACGTCGGCGAGCTCTTCGAGATCGAGGAACACCTGGGTCGAATGGACCGATTCGACGACTGCGCGACCGTCGCCGTCGTCGAAGGCGTCGTCGATCACCTGGCGGAGCTGGCCGTGCGAGATGCGGAACGCGCCGCTGACCTTCGGATCGAACTGGTGGCCATGGTCCGCCGTGAGCAGCAGGACCCACCGCCCGAACCCGACGTTTTCGTTCAGGTACGCGATCAGCCGCCCGAGGTACTCGTCCTGCCACCGGAGCGTGTCCTTCATCTGCCGCCCGTTCACGCTCCATAGGTGGCCAACCTTGTCGAGGACCTTGTAGTTCACGAAGAGCAGATCCGGAACGTGGTCCGCGCCGAACCCCTCGCGCGCGATGACCTCCTCGATCACGTCGGTCTGGAACGGTATCCGCGCCGGTGTGTCGAACCCGTCCTCGAGCATCGAGAACGGGAGCCCGCGCCACGCCTCGTCCAGCCGCCCGTCCTGCCTGTCCAGGACGGTGAGGTACCGCGTGAACGACGGCACGTCGTTGACGTACCGGGGGAACGCGAAGAACGGACGCACGTCCTCGGGCAGCCGCCACCGTGAGCTCGACGGGCCACCCTCCAGGCTCGGCGGACGGAGGACCGCGATGTCGCGATCGCCATGCCCCCATAGCGAGCCGTGACCCATCATGTAGAGGTGCCAGATCCCCGACGCCACCGTGCCGACGATCGGCTCGTTGCCACGTGCCGCGTCGTAGATGTCCGCGAAGGTTGGCAGCACGAGCAGGCGCACGCCGTTGCCGTCCGAGCGCATCATGAACGGGCCGACGCGCATGTCGATGTCGATCTCGCCGTGCTGGTGCGGGTAGACACCTGTCCCGAGCGTCGCGTGCGATGCCGCCGTCGTCGTCGGGGACGACCCGACGATCGCGTGCTCGTACCAGGTGCCTTCCGGGATCAGCGAGCGCAGGACCGGCCAGTCGTTCGGCCACGTCTCCAATACGTCCCGGCCCCCGCCATCGAGGACGATCGTGACGACGAGCGCCGGCGGCTCCTCGTCGGGCACGAGCGCTTCGCGCATCGCCGTGCCGTGCGGCCACGGATGACCGAGGAGCGCTCCGTAGGTCGCGGCGACGTCGGCGAGCGTGACCTCGCGCTCGACCTGCCCCGCCGCCACGATATGTCCCGGGCCGTACCAGAACATCGGGATCTCCTGGAGGTAGGGCCATGGGCCGGCGTGGGACAGATTCCCGACGAAGTTCGGGAAGCGCGGGACCATCAGGATCTCGCCTGAGCGATGCAGGTCCGTGCCTCGCCAGATGCGTTCGAGGTACTCCGTGGGAAGCGCGCACGCGGCGTGCGCGATCCGCGGGTCGGTCGCCATCTGCGCGGAGGCCGGCCGAAGCGCCACCGTCAGCGACAGGCACAGCAGAAGGCCCCCCACCCGACGCATCGCGCGTACGCTACCCGACCGCGGACGTCACTCGGTACAGGTTCTGGGCGCCCGGCCCGGGCCGACGGCCGGTCAGTCCGGGAACTTCTCGCCCTCGCAGTCGGTCCGAAGCGGCAGCGGATCCGGGGGTCGGGGTGCCCGCCCGAAGTCGAACGCCGATAGCAGCGGCGTCGCCTCGCGATCGCGGTCGGTCAATCGCCCGAGTCCCCAGTTGTCCTCGATGAACCGAAGCACGCTCGAGAACTCGCCAGGCTCGTGCGTCACGTAGCCGCGCTTGGCGTACGGGCTGATGATCAGCAGGGGCACGCGGATCCCAAACCCGAACCCATCCACCTGAGGCGGCGACACGTGATCGTAGAACCCGCCGTAATCGTCCCAGGTGAGGAAGATCGCGGTGTCCTGCCAGTCCGGGCCTTCCATCACCGCGTTGATGACGCGGGTCGTCCAGTTCTCGCCGTGGCACATGCTGTACTCGGGGTGGTCCGACAGCTCGAACCGCGGCGTCACCCACGTCACGGGCGGCAGGCGTCCCTCGTGCGCGTGCTCGTCGAACGAATCGACCGGGAAGATGTGCTCCGCCCAGACCTCGGGATCCTCCCTGATGTGACGAACGGCGTCGTAGGCCGACCACAGGTAGCCGCTCTGGTACTGCGTCGCCGCGTAGTACGCCCACGGGATGCCGGCGTCGGTCAGGAGGTCTCCCTCGGTGAGGAAGTCGAAGCACGGCGGGACGTTCTTCTCTCGCCCCTCGCTGTCGGTGATCGTCACGTACGCCTCCGGGATCGAGTCGCACCCCCAGGGCTTGAAGAGTCCGGTCTGCTGGTGTCGTTCGCGCAGCAGCTCCTGGTCCTGATTCGGGTTGTCGTGCGCGCCGCCGCTCGTCGCGGCGATCGTGTACAGGTGGTTCGGGAACGACGGGCCGTGCGCGCTGGCGAAGAAGTTGTCGCCGAGGACGTATCGCTCGGCCCAGTACCAGAGGTTCGGGATGTCCTCGGGTCGATACTGCGTGTACGCGTACCGGTCGGCGGGTTCGCTGACCGTGGCGAACCCGTCCATCTTCCCCCCGTTCCACGCCTTTAGCGCGCACTTGTAGCAGTGGACGATGTCCTCGGGCAGACGCTCGAGCGCCCGCGTGAGCGGCCGTTCCCGACCCTCGTCGAGCCCGGCCGTGACCCCGTTGGCCCCCGGGAACCGACCGAAGAGATGGTCGAACGTCCGGTTCTCCTTGATGACGAACACGACGTGTTTGATCGGCCAGGCCGTCTCGAAGCTGTCGGCGTTCACCCGTTGCGGCCGCGTCCCGTAGTCGGCCGGTGGCAGCGGGTTCCACCGTGGCCCGTCCTCCCTGGCGGCCATGGCCACGGCGGCGACCGCCAGCGCCACGACGATCACGACGCCGGCTCGGATCGCACGGCTCGGGGCCTTGAGCAGGGGAGACCTCATCCGATCGGTTCCTCGGAAGGGGCGGCATCGTACACGAGCCAACGTCGCCCCTGGGGCGCGGACAACGCGCGGGTCGGCACGCCGGACCCAAGCTCGGCCGGTGGTTCCGCCGGCGTCCGCACGACGACGTAGGTCCGGTAGCCGCGGGCGGCGAGGGAGCGCAACCACGCGAGGGCCTGGTCCCCGGCCCCGATCAGGCCGGCTCCGACGCATCCGCTCGCGTACTCGATCTGCGGATGGCCGCCGGTGCTCGTGAACGCGCACGGCCTTCCCCCGGCCAGGGTGCGGAGCGACGCCCCCACGCTCTGAAGCGACTGGCGTCCGACGTCGGTCTCGGCCTCGACCCGAACGGCCGTCGCCCCATGCCAGAGGAGCCATGGGACGGCGAGGGCCACTACCACCGCAACGCGGGCGCCTCTCGAGGACAGCGACCGAACGGCGTGCCGGACGCCGATCGCGGCCGGCACGGAGAGCAGCGCGTAGGCGGGCAACAGGAACCTCGGCGCCGTTCCGGCGACGAGGACGAGATACTCGATGGCGAGGAGGACACCGGCGACCGCAGCGAGGATGGCCGGTCGCGCAGCGTCCGTCCCGCTCGCCGAACGAAGGCCGATCGCAACCGCGACGAGCGTCCCGGTCCACCAGAGCAGGCCGCCCCACACGATGCTCGGGTCGTGGACGGGACCGAGCGTGGGGCCGTTCGTGAGGTCGAGGTGCTGTAACAGGCGTCCGCCGACGCCAGCGGCGGACACGTGCGCCTTGTCCGATGCCCGCGCGAACGCCCCGGTCGGCCCACCGAATCGGACCGACATCTCGACGAGCCACGGGAGCCACCCGAGCACGACCCCCGTCGCAGCGACCGCGACCCGTCGGGCCGCCCCTGTGGCGCCGATGGACGCGACGGCGTACGCGACCAGTATCGGGACTCCGTCCGGCGGCCGGAAGAGGCCGAGGAGCGCGAGGACGCCCGCCGCGGCAACGAGGTCGCGGCGGCCTCGCCGACGATCGACCATCGACCGAGCGAGGAGACCGCTGGCCGCGAGGGCCAGGAGCGCGGACCACAGGTTCGGCATGACCTCTGAGGCGTACAGCAGGGCGAGCCACGACGACGCGAAGATCAGCGCAGCCACCGGTGTCGCCGATCGCGCGACGGCAAGCCACGGCCAAAACGCGGCGACGAGCCCCACGGCCGACGCGACGGCCATGTAGACGCGAACGACACCGAGCGACGCCCCGAGCGCGACCGGCGGCGCGACGAGGAGCGTGATGCCGCGTGCCCGAGAGGCCTCGAAGTCGAGCGCCGGCCGCTCCGGTGACATCTGCGAGACGTAGACCGCTTCGTCCCAGGAGATCGCGCGGTCGAGCGGCGCGAGGAACGCGAGCTGGAAAGTCAGGAACGAAGCGGCGACCAGCCCCAGCGCGAGGACGGTGGCGCGGTCGACCGGCGGTCGGCCGGTCGGCGGCACGGCGGCCGGAGCGGCGGGCCTCAGACGGGCTGGAGCTCCCGGCCTCGGTTCTTGCGTTGGTACTCCCGCCAGTACTCCCGCCCCTCCTCCGGCAGCGTCGAGACGGGGTCGTAGTAGGGGTGGTCGCGCTCGAGCGCCTCGGGATCGTCGTACTCGATCCCGGTCCGGTAGTTCTTGCGCCAGTACGAGATGCCGAGTGTCCGGTCGTAGCTGGTGACCATGTGAGCCCAGCGCTTGCCGACGAACGGAACGTCCACGACCATCCGCGGCGTCGCGAATCCCGGCAGGTACCCCATGATCGCGAACTGTAGGTCCTGCACCTCCCACACGGCGGTCCGCCAGTGCTCGGCGTTCGGAATCATGTCGCAGATGTAGAAGTAGTACGGCATGATCTTCGCGTGATCGAGCAGCGTGAAGCACAGCTCGAGCAGGTCGTTTGGCGTCGTGTTGACCCCGCGCAGCAGGACCCCCTGGTTGCGGACGTCGCGGTAGCCCATGTCGAGAAGCTTGCCGACGGCCTTCGCGACGAGCGGCGTGAGTTGGCGGGCGTTGTTGACGTGCGTGTGGATCGCGATGTCGACACCGCGCTCGTTTGCCTTGTTCGCCATCCGCTCGTACCCGGCCAGCACGTCGTCCTGGAGGAAGTGCTGCGGAATCCCCATCAGACCCTTGGTCGCGATGCGGATGTCGCGGATGTTCTCGATGTCGCACAGCGCTGAGACGAAGTCCTCGAGGCGCTTGATCGGGACGTTCGCCATGTCGCCGCCCGAGACGACGACGTCGCGGACCGACGGCGTCCGGCGCAGGTAGTCGAGCATCTCGTCCCAGCGGTCCTGCTGCTTCATCTCGAACTTGTACTTGAGGATCTGCGCGGTGTCATTGCCGACCAGGTCCATGCGTGTGCAATGCCCGCAATACTGCGGGCACGTCGGGATCAGCTCGGCGAGGACCTTGGTCGGGTAGCGGTGCGTCAGGCCCTCGACGGCCCACATGTCGGCCTCGTGCAGCGAGTCGCGGGTGGCCATCGGGTGGCTGGGGAAATCCTTCTCGCGTTCGCTGTAGATCGGCGCCATGTACCTCCGGACGGGGTCGCTCCGCAGGTCTCGTTCGTCCATCGTGTTGATCATCTGAGGCGGGATCAACATCGACATCGTCGCCCGCGCCTGCTGGTCGCGCTCGATGTCGGTGTAGAGCTCGTCGTCCAGGAAGTCGCCGAGCGCGCGCTTGAACTCGCCGAGGTTCTTGACGGAGTGCGCGCGCTGCCACTGCGCGTTCTCCCACTGCTCCCTCGTCACGTCGCGGTAGCCCGGGAGGCGCGTCCAGTCTGGTTCGGCGAACTCGCGGTCGGGCGGGTAGCGGAAGGGCTGGTCCGAGGCGTGCGCCTTCCCGATCTCGCGCTGGGGACGAACCCTCGACTCCTGTTCGGGAACGTGCTCGTGCGCCATCTCGCCCTCCCTTCTTCCTGCATCATCCCTCGCCGGCGCCCACGATGGCGGAACCGGCGAACGGACCGCTCCCGAGCAGAGGGTACCAGCGGCTCCGTACGGAGCAACCGGCCGGAAACCGAACATCCTTCGGCTCGGCGGCGGCCAGGGCAGGGCCCGTGGCCCCGAGGTGGGTGATACCCTCCCCGCGAGGGGCAGCATCGGTTCCAAGTAACACGAGCGGTTCCCTCGCCGGTCCGAGGGCCGGCGGCCCGGCGGGCGCGACACACGCGACCCGTGCGGGGCCAAGGAAGGGGGGATCGTTGTGGCAACCGGTGTCGTGAAGTGGTTCAGCCCCGAGAAGGGCTTCGGCTTCATCTCCCAGGAGGGTGGCCCGGACGTCTTCGTGCATTTCAGCGCGATCACGGGCGAGGGCTACCGCAACCTCGAGGAAGGCCAGCAGGTCGAGTTCGAGATCACGCAGGGCCAGAAGGGCCCGCAGGCCGCGAACGTACGGCCGGCCTGACGCGAACGGAACAACCTCCGATGCCGCGAGGGGGACCCGAGCCGCGGTCCCCCTCCGTTCGCGATGCTTCCGGTCAGCCTGGCGATGCGGCCGGGACGTTACCGCCCGCGGCGACGACCACCGGGCGGTCCCCCCTGCCCGCGCCCACGGCGGTCGGGGCGCGCGCTCTCCTGCTCGGCCCGCGGAAGACGCAGGCGAAGCGGGGTCAGGCCGGTCCGCTCGTACCGGACCCACACGTGGTCGATGTCCTGCTTGCGCTCGACCTCCCGCCAACCGCCGGCCAACAGGTGCCGGTGCCTGCCGGCAGCTGTCTTGCGCAGCTTGTCCGTGTTCGGGACCTTGACGTGCAGCCGTTCGACGCGGACCTCTCGGTAGTCGGCCATACGCCCAGGCTACCAGCGACCGCGTCGGGGGCGGCCATCGCCGATGGCGGGACGCGCGTCTGGGTAGGGATTCGGCGACACGACGGACGACGGACCATGGCTCGTCCGGCCGTAAGCTGTGCCGGTTCCGGCGCGAGGAGGCGATATGGACAGGGTCCGGGAGTGGAACGAACTTGCGGCCCAGTACGCCGTGGACTCGATCCGGAGCTCGACGGCCGCCGGGTCCGGGCACCCGACTTCGTCGCTGTCGGCGGCGCACCTGCTCGCTGTGCTGTGGGCCGAGCACCTGCGCTACGACGTGGACGACCCGAGGAACGCCGCGAACGACCGGTTCGTGCTCTCAAAGGGCCACGCCTCGCCGCTGATCTTCTCGGTGCTGAGGTCCGTCGGCGTGCTCACGGACGAACAGCTGCTTTCGTTCCGCCGCTTCGGTAGCCCGCTCCAAGGCCACCCCGCTCCGCTTCCAGACATGCCGTGGATCGACGTCGCCACCGGATCCCTCGGACAAGGCCTGCCGATCGGCATGGGGATGGCGCTGTCGATGCGGCTCGACGACGCCCCCGGCCGCGTGTGGGTGCTGCTCGGCGACTCCGAGATGGCCGAGGGGTCCGTGTGGGAGGCGCTGGGCGACGCGTGGTTCCACGGGTTGTCGAACCTGATCGCGATCCTGGACATGAACCGGCTCGGTCAGCGGGGACCAACGATGCTGCAGTGGGACGGGCAGGCGTACGTCGAGCGCGCCCGAGCGTTCGGCTGGGACGCCCTCGAGGTGGATGGGCACGACGTCGAGACGATCGACCGGGCGTACAGGCGGGCCGAGGAGGCCGACCGCCCGACGCTGATCGTCGCTCGCACGCAGAAGGGGCACGGCGTCTCGTTCCTGGCCGACGCCGAGGGCTGGCACGGCAAGGCGCTCTCGGAGGAGCAGGCGCAGCAGGCGATCGAGGAGCTCGGCGGGGAGCGGCAGATCCACATCACGCCGCCGAAGCCCGAGCCGTGGACGCCGCCGGAGGCCGTGCACGGGCAGGTCGACCTGCCCACCTACGATCAGGCGATCGCGACCCGCAAGGCCTTCGGCGAGGCGCTCCGAGCCCTCGCCGCGGCGCGAAGCGACATCGTCGCGCTGGACGGCGAGGTCTCCAACTCGACTCACACCGAAGACGTGCTGGACGTCGCGCCCGAGCGGTTCGTCGAGATGTACATCGCGGAGCAGGCGATGCTCGGCACCGCGGTGGGCCTCCAGGCCCTCGGCAAGGTGCCGTTCGCGGCGACGTTCGGCGCGTTCCTCACGCGCGCGTACGACTTCGTCCGGATGGCGGCGATCAGCCGGGCGAACATCCGGTTGTGCGGCTCGCACGCGGGCGTTTCGATCGGAGAGGACGGACCGTCGCAGATGGCGCTCGAGGACCTGGCGATGATGCGGGCCGTCCACGGTTCGACCGTCCTGTACCCGGCCGACGGGAACAGCGCCGCGAAGGTCACCGCCGCGATGGCGGACATCGAAGGCATCTCGTACATCCGCACCACGCGCGAGAAGACGCCGCGACTGTACGACGCGGACGCCGAGTTCCGTATCGGCGGCAGCGTCGTCCACGGCGGGACACCCGACGACCGCGTCGCGCTTGTCGGAGCGGGGATCACGGTGCACGAGTGCCTGGGGGCCGCGGAGATGCTCGCCGGCGCGAACGTCCCCGCCCGCGTGATCGACTGCTACTCCGTCAAGCCGATCGACGCCGAGACCCTCCGGAGGGCGCTGGCCGACACCGGGTTGCTCGTCGTCGTCGAGGACCACTGGATCGAGGGGGGCCTCGGCGACGCGGTGCTGGACGCCGTCGCCGGCGTCGGTGAGCTCCGCGGCAGGGTCATGAAGATCGCCGTCACCGAGATGCCGGGCTCCGGCACCCCCGAAGAGCTCCGCGGCTGGGCCGGCATCTCAGCCGCTCGGATCGCGGAGCGCGTCCGCGGCGCGCTGTCGGCCTAGGCCCGGAGCGGGATCAGTTGTTAGCGGGCGATATCGATGAGCGGCCTCGTCCATGGCCCGGAAGCCACTGGTAGGGGGTCGTACGATGCTCGCCGTGTCCGAGCCCGCCCGACCGCGGCTCCGCGGACGGCTGCACCAGGTCGCGTTCGTCGTCTCGGTGCCGGCCGGGATCGCGCTGATACTCACGGCGGTCGGCGCCCAGGCGAAGGCCGTGGCCGTGGTGTACGCGATCACACTGAGCGCGGTGCTCGGGACCAGCGCCGCGTACCACCGAGGCATGTGGTCGCCGGCTGCCCGGCGGTGGATGCGGCGGCTCGACCACTCGATGATCTTCCTTCTGATCGCCGGCAGCTACACGCCGGTCTGCGTCCTCGTCCTGGATCAGCCGTGGACGGTGGTCCTCCTCGCCATCGTCTGGAGCGGGGCGGTCGTCGGCGTCACGCTCAAGCTCGCGCGCGTCGAGGGGTTCCAACGCTTCACGGGCTTTCTGTATGTCGCCCTGGGATGGGTGGCGGTCGTCGTCCTGCCGCAGATCCTGCGTGACGTCTCGCCCGTCACGGCCTTGCTGATGATCGTGGGAGGCGTCCTGTACACGCTGGGCGCCATCGTCCTCGCGCGGCGGAGGCCCGACCCGGCGCCGGCAACGTTCGGCTACCACGAGGTGTGGCACGCGTTCATGGTGGCGGCCGCGGCGTGCCACTACGGGATGATCTTCCTGGTCGTGCGCGGGGCCGCGGCGCCCGCCTGACGCGGCGCTCAGACCGAGGTCGTGCGGCGCTGCCGCGCCAGGATCTCGTCGGCGGTCACCGGCCGGCAGAAGTAGTAGCCCTGGCCGAAGCGGCAGCCGCGCTCGACCAGGAAGAGCCACTGATCCTGGGTCTCGATCCCTTCGGCGAGCGGCGTCATGTTCAACCCGGCCGCGAGCTGGATCACCGCCTGCACCATGTTGCCCGCCTGCGGGTCGTCCGGGATGTCGCGCACGAACGACCGGTCGATCTTGAGCACGTCCACCGGAAGGTGCTTCAAGCGCGACAACGACGAGTACCCGGTCCCGAAGTCGTCGATCGCGAGGCGCAGGCCGCGTCCGTGCAGGTCCCACAGGATCCGCTGCGTCCGGTCGGGGTCGGTCATCGCGGCCGACTCCGTGATCTCGACCATGACCGAGCGCGGATCGATCCCGCCGGACTCGAGCCGCGACATCAGCCGCTGCGCGACGTCGGGCTGCCACAGCTGTCGCGGGGACAGGTTGAACCCGATCTCCAGCTCGAGCCCGTCGTCGCGCCAGGACATGCCCTGGCGCGACAGCTCCTCGACGACCCAGTCGCCGATCACGTCGATCAGACCCATCTCCTCGGCGAGCGGGATGAACTCGCCCGGCGGCACCAGCCCACCGTTGGGGTCGTTCCACCGGATCAGCGCCTCCACGCCCACCATCCTGCCCTCGAGCAGGTCGAAGATCGGCTGGTAGTGGAGCATCCAGTTCTGGTTCTCGACCGCCTTGCGCAGCCGCGTGGTCATCGACAGCTTGCCGCGGAAGTCCTCGATCACGTTGGCGTACATCAGGTAGCCGCCCGGACCCATCTGCTTGGTCCGGTACATCGCGGTGTCGGCGTTGCGCATCAGCTCGAGGGCGTCCTGCCCGTGGTTCGGGAACATGCTGATCCCGATACTGGCCGTCACGTAGACCTCGGTGCCGCCGATCTCGAACGGCGTCCGCAGGGCCTCCTGGATCCGCGTTACGACCGACTCGGCGATCAGGGCCGGCGTCTCCGAGCCGTCCGGCAGGCCGCTCGACGGCGTCCGCTCGAGGTCGGCGAGCAGAAGGAGGAACTCGTCGCCGCCCTGCCGCGCAACCAGGTCGGTGTCGCGCGTCGCCTCGCGGAGCCGCTCCCCGAGCTGGCGGATCAGCTCGTCGCCGGCCTCGTGTCCGAGGCTGTCGTTCACGAGCTTGAAGTCGTCGACGTCGATCAGCATCACGGCGACGCCGACGTCGTGCCGCCGGGCACGTGCGATCGCGAGCCCGAGGAGCTCCTCGAACATCGCGCGGTTCGGCAGCTCGGTGAGGTTGTCGTGGTACGCGAGGAATGCGGCTTGCTCCTCGGCCTCCTTGCGGTCGGTGATGTCCAGCATCACGCCGTGAATGAACGCCGGGTTCCCGTCTGCGTCGCGGACGACCGTGGCGCTGTCCCGGAACCACACGACGCGCCCGTCCCGCGCGATCAGCCGGTACTCGAAGGTAAAGCCACTGCCCGCGTCGCGCCCTGCGATGTACTCGGCGAGCGCGCGGTCACGGTCCTCGGGGTGCAGGTGCCTGGTCCACAGGTGCGGGTCGTCCATGTACTCCTGCGGCGTGATCCCGAGGAGCGCCTCCATCTGCGGGCTCACGTAGGTCGTCACCATCGACTCGTCGGCGACGTCGATGTACACGATCGCGGGGATCTGCTCCACGAGCGCCCGGTACTTCTCGTGGGCCTCGTGGAGCTCCTCCTCGGACCGCCGCAGCTCTCCCGACAGCATCCGGAGCATCTCGACGGCGTCCGTCGGCAGACGATCGCTATGGTCGAGCAGCGTCTGCACAGCCTCGAGCGCCCCGAGCGGGTGCTCGGAACGCGGCGAGGACTCGTTGTCGGCGTTCAATGCCGTCAGACCCCTCCGTAGGCTCTGTTGGGGGTATCGGCATGGACCCCACCCCAGCTTGAATGCGGCAGGCGCGGGACCCCCGAACGGGGGACGCGTCGACGTCAGCAGCCGGACTCGTCGGGCAGGAGCGGCCGGATCACGATCGTGAATCGTTCGCCGTCGCTACGCCACGGCGTGAGCTGGTTGGTCTGGGCCGCGACCTCGAGGAACGCGGCCGCGTCCTCGCCCTCGAGCGCGACGCACCGCACGCCCTCGATGTCCGTAACAGGATCGCCGAGTCGCGCGAGCGAGCCCGCGAGCGGCCAGTCGCTCGGCTCCTGGTTCAGTGCCGGGTCGGGCGATCCGGTGTACGGCTGCACGAACAGGCGGACGGCCGTGGCTGCGTACGGCTGCTCGGCGCCGACCGATCCCTCGGGGAGCCACTCGTCGAGCGAACCGAGCTTGGTCTGGAATCGGGCCAGGGCGGCCCGGGCCTCCACGTCCGCGTCCATGCATGCTCCCTGATCCAGCCCGAGCGCGTACGCGGACACGACCTTCGTGCGACCATCGGCGGTGACGGTGAAGACGGTCCACGGGGCGTCCGTCACACACGGGTAGTCGTAGCGCGCTTCGGCTTCACTCGCCATCAGCCCGGCATCGCGAGCCGCGCGGAGGATCGCCTGGATCCCGTCTTCGTTGACGGTCCGCACGAGGAGGTTCGGCACCGCCGGGCTCGGATAGATCTCGATCTGAGGACCTTCGGTGATGATGCGGCCGTCGCCGTAGAGGGACAGCGAGGGCAGCTGACGCAGGGTGTACTCGATGGGGACGAAGCCGCCCTCATAGGCGACCCGCAGGATCAACTCGTCCGAGCCCGTCGGGTGGACGATCGGCTCGGGTCCCGAGCCTCCCCCGGAGCCTCCGGCGTCGTTCAACCGGCCGCAGCCGGCGCCCAGCAGCGCGAGCGGAACCAGCATGACGGCCGCGATCTTCGTCCTCATCGGAGCGCATCCTTTCAACGGCGCCGGCTGAACGGCGGACGGGTTCGAAGTTGGCGGTTGGACGTGCCCTGCGGCCACCGTGTTCCGGGCGCGCAGCGGCATCGTCGCAGTCCCGTCGGGTACCCTGCCGGAGGATGAGCGCGACGATGCGCGCGCTGCGCAAGACGGGCCGGGGTCCGGGCGCGGAGCTGGTCGACGTCCCGATCCCGGAGCCCGGAGAGGGCGAGGTCCTGCTCCGCGTCCACGCCGCGTCGATCTGCGGGACGGACCTCCACATATTCGACTGGAACGAATGGTCCGAGGGACGGATCCGGGTGCCCATGACGTTCGGTCACGAGGTCGCCGGCTACGTCGAGGAGGTCGGACCCGAGGTCCATCACATCCGCCGCGGCGCGTTCGCCGCGGCCGAGACGCACATCGCGTGCGGCATCTGCTCGACCTGCCGCACCGGCCGGGCACACATCTGCCAGAACCTCCGGATCCTGGGCGTGGACACCGAAGGAGCGTTCGCCGAGTACGTGGTGATCCCGGCGCCCAATGCCTGGATCGTGGGCGACCGGATCCAACCCGACGTCGCGTCGGTCATGGAGCCGTTCGGCAACGCGGTGCACGCGGCGTTCGGCACCGAGGGCGGCGAGGACCTGCTCACGAACCCGGTCGCTGTCATCGGGTGCGGACCGATCGGTCTGTTCGCCGTCGGCATCGCGCGGGCGCTCGGCGCGTGGAAGGTGATCGCGATCGAACCCAACGAGTACCGCCGCGACCTCGCCGCGAAGATGGGGGCGGACCTTCTCGTCGACCCGCTCGCGCACGACCCGGTCGACGTCGTACTGCGTGAGACCGACGGCGCCGGTGCCGAGGTCGTCCTCGAGATGTCGGGCAACGCGCGGGCGATCGACCAGGGGACGCGGATGCTCGCGAGGGGAGGGCGGATGTCGCTCCTCGGTCTGCCGGACCGGCCCGTGACGTTGGACCTGAACGACCAGGTGATCTTCAAGGAGGCCCGGATCTTGGGGATCACCGGCCGCGAGATGTTCCGAACGTGGCAGCAGACGACGACGCTGTTGTCGACGGGCCGCGTCGACGTGACGCCGGTCATCACGCACCGGTTCCCGCTCGACCGGTTCGAGGAGGCGTTCGACGTGACGGCGTCCGGTCGCTCGGCCAAGGTCATCATGTTCCCCGGAGCGATGACGGCGTGACGTCGGGCGGGGCGCTCGGCTACCTGGGGGAGCGGCTCTCGGAGCTCGAGCGCGACGGGCTGCTGCTGCGCCCGCGAACGCTCGAGGGTCCGACCGGCGCGCGGGCGCGGTTCGACGGACGCGAGGTCGTGAACCTGGCGTCGAACAACTATCTCGGTCTGGCGAACCATCCCCGAATGAATGCCGCCGCCTCGCGCGCGGCCAAGGAGCTGGGCGCCGGCACCGGGGCCGTCCGCACGATCGCCGGCTCGATGACGATCCATCGCGAGCTCGAGGCGCGGTTTGCCGCCTTCAAGCACGCCGAGGACGCGCTGATGTTCCAGTCCGGGTTCGCGGCGAACGCCGGGACCGTGGCGGCGATTCTCGACAGGAAGGATGTCATCGTCTCGGACCAACTGAACCATGCGTCCATCATCGACGGCGCGCGGCTCTCGCGCGCCGAGATCAAGGTGTTCCCGCACAAGGACGTCGATGCTGCCGACGCGTTGCTCGTCGAGACCAAACGGCCCGGTCGCAGGCAGCTGCTGATCACCGACGGCGTGTTCTCGATGGACGGCGATATCGCGCCGCTACCGGCGCTCGTCGAGGTCGCCGAACGGCACGAGGCGATCATGATGATCGACGACGCGCACGCGAGCGGCGTGCTGGGACGAAGCGGCGCCGGCACGGTCGATCACTTCGGGTTGCACGGGCGCGTGGACGTTCAGGTCGGCACGCTTTCGAAGGCGATCGGCGTGCTGGGCGGGTTCATCGCGGGCTCGACCCAGCTGATCCGGTGGCTGGTGAACCGTGGGCGCCCCTACCTGTTCTCGACGAGCGCGCCGCCTGCGGTCGTGGCGGCCTGCATCGAGGCGCTCGACATCATCGCGGAGGAGCCGGATCGGTTGCAGCGGCTCTGGGACAACACGAGGTCGTTCAAGGCGGGACTGGAGGCGTTCGGGTTCGACACCGGCGAGAGCGAGACGCCGATCACGCCGGTCATCACCGGCGACGAGGAGACGACGCAGACGTTCGCCCGCCGGCTCTTCGAGGAGGGTGTCTTCACGCCGGCGATCGTGTTCCCGACGGTCGCGAAGGGACGCGCTCGCGTCCGGACGATCGTGACGGCCGAGCACGCGGCGGCCGACCTGGAGGAAGCACTCGCCGCGTTCGGCCGCGTCGGAAAGGAGCTCGGCGTCCTGGTTTAGCTCGAGGCGGCCTTCGCGCGGATGCCCTCGAGCAGCAGGTCGAGTCCGATCTCAAACGTGGCATCCATGTCGCACTCCACGAACCAAGGCAGCATCTGCTCAAGGCACGGAAACTCGGGTGGGATCTGGTGGGCCGTGTCGCCGGAGCGGAACCGACCCGTCGGATCGGGGCGGCCCGGCGCGAGGTTGCCGATCTCCATCGTGACCAAGCCGAAGATGTACCCGCCGATCGCATGGAAGGCGTGCACCGTGTCTCGCTCCGTCAGTCCGGCCCGGCGGAGGACGGCGAGCGCGATCTCGGTCGGCCGAAGCATCTCGGCGGACGTCATTGGATGGTCGCGTTCGACGAGCAGCCGCATGACGCCGGGGTGCGCCTTCAGGAGCCTCCGCCACTCGCGCGCGGCGTCGCGGCCCTGCTCGACCCAATCGTCGTCCATGTTCTCCCACCGGAACTCGGCCATAACGGCCTCGGTGACGCCGTCGAGCAGGTCCTCCTTGTCTCGGACGTGGTTGTACAACGACATGGCCTCGACGCCGAGCTCGCGGCCGACGCGGCGCATCGTGACGGACTCGAGGCCCTCCCGGTCCATGATCTCGAGCGCGGTGCGAACGACGCGCTCCCGGGTCAGGTGCTCGCGTTTCGGGCTCTCGGCGACCCTGCCTGCCTTCGTGTTCACCGAACGTTCAGCTCCTCGTCGGATCCTTCTGATGTGGGGGGTTGACACTTACGGCGTACGTGGATATTACTGACGCCGTAAGCATATGCCGTAAGTACGCCCGGGGACAAGCCGGGTTCGGAGGGAAGGGGTCGGACATGCGCTTGAACCCGGAGACCTTCGCGAGGGCGAGCAGCCGGCACCCGTGGAGGACCGTGGCGATCTGGGTCGTGGTCCTCGTCGCGGGCTTCGTCGCGTCGGCCACCATCCTCTCGGATTCGTTGACGACGGACTTCGACTTCACGAACAACCCAGAGGCCAAACGCGCCCAGCAGATCCTGGAGCAGCGGCAGCTCGAGCGCGACGTCATCCCCGAGACGATCGTCATGACCGGCGGTGAGGGCGCGGTGCTCGATCCCGCCTTCGCCGAGCGGGTCAACGCGGCGCTGGACGATCTGCGGGCCCTCGGTCCGCAAGTCGTCTCCCAGGTTCCCCAGAGCTACCCGCTGCCGGAAGAACTGGCGAGCGACCCCGAGACCGCCGCACTCGGTCCGATCCCGTCGAAGGACGGCACCGCCGTACTGTTCACGGCGATCCTGGCCGGCGACACGGATCAGACGGCGTCGCATGTCGACGAGCTCGACGCGCTGAGGGAGGAATACACCGGCGACGGGACCAAGATGTACATGCTCGGCGAGCCCACCTCGACCGAGGACCTCAAGCAGATCTCCGAGGAGGACAGTCGACGCGGTGAGTTCGTCGGCGTCGCCGTCGCGATCGTCGTGCTGCTCGTCGTGTTCGGATCGCTGATCGCCGGTATCACGCCGATCGTCATGGGGATCCTCGCGATCGGGACGGCACTCGGGCTCGTCGGCGTGATCGGCATCCTTTGGCGTTTCAGCTTCTTCGTGCCGCAGCTGATCTCGATGATGGGTCTGGCTGTGGGGATCGACTACTCGCTCTTCATCGTCTCTCGGTACCGGGAAGAGCGGGCTCGCGGATACGACAACCTCGAGGCGATCGGCCGGTCGGGCGCCACGGCGAACCGCGCCGTGTTCTTCAGCGGGATGACGGTCGTGTTGGCTCTGGCCGGCATGCTGCTCGTGCCGACCACGATCTTCCGTGGACTCGCGGGTGGCGCGATCATCGTGGTGCTCGTCTCGATCGCGCTGTCGATGACGTTCCTTCCCGCGATCATGGCGCTGTTCGCCGATCACCTGGTCAAGCCCGGCTGGTTGTTCGGCCGCGGCCGCACGCTCGAGCACGGGCGGCGCGGTGGGTTCTGGGACACGGTCACGCGAGGCGTCATGGCTCGCCCCGTGCTGTGGCTGGTGCTGTCGGCGACGTTCATGGCGGCGCTGTCGATCCCGTACTGGCTGCAGGGACACCCCGAGGACGAGGGCCGCGGGATCAAGACGGGGTTCTCGGGGATGTCGACCGTCCCGAAGGGCATCCAGACGAGGGACGCGTTCGACATCCTGGTCGCCAAGTTCCCAGAGGCGGGCCAGCAGTCGACCGCCGACGTCGTCGTGCCGGGCTCGGCGACGGACCCGTCGGTCACACAGGGCCTCGAGACGCTCGAGGGCGCCGTCTCGGACGATCGCGCGTTCGGTGAGCCGGCGCCGCCGGTGACGAGCGAGGACGGCGCGATCACGCTCATGCGAATCCCGTTCGTCGGGGCGGCGTCGGAATCGTCGAGTGAGGCCGCCGTCGCTGCGGTCACGCGTCTACGCGAGGACTACATCCCGCAGGCGTTCGGTCCGGCGTCCGGCGTGCTCGTCGGGGGCGAGACCGGTTTCGTCAAGGACTTCTTCGACGTCTCGGACTTCTACACGCCGGTCATCATCGCCCTGATCCTGGGGCTCTCGTTCCTGCTGTTGACGGTGGTGTTCCGCTCGGTCGTCGTGCCCGCGAAGGCGATCCTGATGAACCTGCTGTCGGTCGGTGCAGCCTACGGACTGATCGTCCTGCTCTTCCAGAAGGGCGGCCCGGAGTTCGCTCGCTCGATAGCGGACACGCTTGGCTTCATCCAGGTCGACGCGATCGAGTCGTGGCTCCCCTTGTTCCTGTTCTCGATCCTGTTCGGTCTCTCGATGGACTATCAGGTCTTCCTGCTGACGAGGATCCGTGAGGAGTACGACAAGACCGGCGACAACTCGGAGGCCGTTGCGTTCGGCCTGCGCACGACTGGCGGCATCATCACTGGCGCAGCCATCATCATGGTCGCCGTGTTCGCCGCGTTCTCGACCGGGCGCATCGCCGGTCTCCAGCAGATGGGCTTCGGGCTCGCCGTCGCGGTCTTCCTGGATGCCACGGTCGTGCGGTCGATCCTCGTTCCGTCGGCGATGAAGCTGCTGGGGGACGTGAACTGGTACCTGCCGTCGTGGCTGCAGTGGCTCCCGCAGCTGCGGGTCGAGGGTCGCGAGGTCGAGCGGCTGGTGGAGGTGCTGCCGGCGGCGGAGTCGGAGGAACCCGAGCTGGTCTCGCGCGAGGACTAGCCGCTCGGCCGCTCAATCCCTTCGGGGGGCGGACGCACGAATCGCGTCCGCCCCCCGCCACTTGGTGGGGGCCGCCGCCAGGAAGACGCG
>JBKPHM010000008.1:0-2363 GCA_046729855.1 Actinomycetota bacterium
TCTTCACGACAGTGCCTGCCCCGTGGTGCGGATACACCACCTTGTCGCCGATCTTGTACAACCCGACCTCCCCGGTCCCAGACGTTTACACGGCAAACCGCCGGCGGGTGACTAGACCGCCGGCGACCGGCAGCCAGTATAGCGAAAGAAATACCAAAAAGCCACTTTTTCCAGGGATTTTCCGAGCCCTGAACAGAAAATCCCTGCTAGCGGCGAGGTTCAGCGCTGGCAATCAGTGCGGCGCCGATCGCCTGCTTCAGCGTCTCGACCGCAGTCGCCCCCACCCCCGGGCGCACTTTCGTCGCTGCGGGGACGATGGCGGTGGTCAGGCCGAGCTTGGCGCACTCCTCGAGCCGGCGTTCGGCCTGGGCCGCCGGACGCAGCCGCCCGGTTAGTCCGATCTCCCCGAAGGCTGCCGTTCCGGCCGGGACCGCCACCCCCTGGGCCGCCGAGGCGATCGCAAGTGCGACGCCGAGGTCCGCTCCCGGCTCGTCGATCCGGAGGCCGCCGGCGACGTTGACGAACACGTCCGCCTGCCCCAGAGCGATCCCGCCGTGGCGAGTGAGGACTGCGACGATCATCGCCAGCCGCTTCGGATCGACGCCCGTGCCCACCCGGCGCGGCATCGCCAGGTCGGTCGGGGAGACGAGCGCCTGGATTTCGAGCAGCAGCGGCCTCGTTCCTTCGAGTGCGCAGGCGACGGCCGAGCCGATCTCTTCCTCTCGCGCCGCGCCGAATAGCTGTGAGGGATCGGGCACGCCTACGAGCCCTGTTCCCGTCATCTCGAACACGCCGAGCTCGTTCGTGGAGCCGAACCGGTTCTTCGCCGCCCGCAGCACCCGGTGAGCGTGGTAGCGATCGCCCTCGAACTGGAGCACGCAGTCGACCAGGTGCTCGAGCACGCGCGGACCGGCGACTGCCCCGTCCTTGGTGACGTGCCCGACGAGGAACAGCGCGACGCGCGCGTCCTTGGCGACTCGTAGGAGGCGCGCCGCGGCCTCGCGCACCTGCGCCACCGAGCCCGGCGCCGAGCCGACATGGGCCGAGTAGAGCGTCTGCACCGAGTCGATCACGCAGACCGCCGGTCGCTCGGCCTCGAGCGTTGCGCAGATCGCGTCGAGGTCGGTGTCGGCCAGGATCTCGACCCGCTCGGCGCCGCCGAGACGGGCGGCTCGCAGTTTCACCTGCGCTGCCGATTCCTCACCGGTAGCCAGCAGGGCCCGGTGGTCCTTCGACATTGCCGCGAGCGCCATGAGCAACAGCGTTGACTTGCCGACGCCGGGCTCGCCGCCGACGAGCACGAGCGAGGCGGGAACGAGCCCGCCGCCGAGCACGCGATCCAGCTCGGCGACCCCCGTGGGCATCCGCTTCGCGTCCTCGACCTCGACGTCGACGAGCCGGAGCACAGGCTTTGCCGCTGCGCCCTTCCCGTGAGTCGGTGCCGCCGACTCCTCGACGAGCGTCCCGAAGCTGCCGCAGCCCGGACAACGGCCGAGCCAGCGTCCGGTCGACTGGCCGCACTCGGAGCAGGCGAACTTCAGGGCGGGCTGGGCCACGTGTGGACTCTAGGCGGCGAAACGGACGGTCTTCGTGACGACTTGGTGCCGACTCTAAGCGCGCACGACGACGCTGCTGACGACCTTGTCATGGAGCGCCTGGTTCTTCTGATCCCAGAGCGGCCAGAGGTAGTCGAGGAGTATCGGGATCACGACGATGCCGAAAACGAACGTGATCGCATAGCGGCCGAGGGCACGGCCGTAGCCAATCGATTCGCCGCTCTCATCTCCGACCACCCGAATACCCAGCGCGCGCCTCCCGACTGTCTGCCCTCGTTCGTTTCCGTGCAGGACCGTGAAGTAGACGAAGGGGAGAACGAGCGTCGCGAGGTAGGCGAGTCCCAGCGCGCCCCAAGCGGCGCTCGTGTCGCCTGGATCCGCGGCGATTACGATCACGAAGAGGATCGCGAGCGGAACGAGCAGAATAAGCGTGTCGAGCAGGTACGCCGCGACCCGACTGCCCCAGCTTGCGAAATCCCGCCCGGCCCCCGGCGCAGGCGCGGCCGCCTCCCGGTCCGCGGCGTCCTGAGGGTATTGCGGTAGGTCGCTCACGAACGCCCATATTCTGCGCAGATGAAGCCCGACCAGGGACCTCTCAACGTCTGGGACTACGAACGGATCGCCGAGGAGGCGCTGGACGAGGCCGCGTACGGGTACTTCGCAGGCGGCGCCGGCGACGAGCACGCGGTCCGAGGCAACGTCGA
Source organism: Actinomycetota bacterium (assembly GCA_046729855.1). Taxonomy (GTDB): domain Bacteria; phylum Actinomycetota; class UBA4738; order UBA4738; family HRBIN12; genus DATHSY01. The sequence goes on from JBKPHM010000008.1 coordinate 2,261, forward strand.
GGCGTTCGATCACTGGCGGCTCCGCCCGCGCGTGCTTGTCGACGTCGGCGAGGTGACGACGACGACGACCGTCCTCGGAACAGAGCTCTCGATGCCGATCATC
>JBKPHM010000009.1:0-11578 GCA_046729855.1 Actinomycetota bacterium
ACCTCCTCCCGAGGGCCGCGATGGCCACGAGAGCAGGCCGGGCGCCGGTGTCAAACATCTGGTGGAGCTGTCAAAGATCTGGTGGAACTGCGTAAAGCATCAGCCGGAGCCGATCCGGAAAGCATCTCCCGAAGTCGCACAATGGCAGCCGAGGGGTCGGCGGAATTTCTACCAACTTTCTACCAGGGGAGGTCGGGTTGGCTTCCCGGAGTAGAAATCGGGTCGATCGTCCGCCGGCAGACTCGCGTGCCGACCGCTCGATCTCCGGCCGCGCGGCGGCCATCATCGCCCAGGCCAGCCCGCTCGAACCACCGGCAGCGATCCTCGAGCAACTCACGCCCTGGAGCGCGAGGTCCTCGCCCTGGTCATCCGGGACTTTCGAACAGCGAGATCGCCAAGCGACTCGGCGTGACCGAAGCGACGTCAAGAGCCACGTCGGCAGCATCCTCATTAAGCTCAACCTCCGCGACCGGGTCCAGGCCGTCGTCTTCGCCTATGAGCACGGCATCATCACCGCGGGCGCGAACCCGACTAGTCGAGACCCACCGCCGATGACCCCCGGCGGGCGACGCGTAGCGAACCGCATGACCCGCGCATCCGCCGGGCCGCGGCTCGATCAGGGTTCATCCGGCGCTCGACGTCTTTCGACCTCGGCGGCGCCGACCGTGACCACGCCGGCCGCGATCGACGCCCACGCCCATCCGGACGCCGGAGCGCCGACGTAGTGGGCGAACGCGAGCCCGACGATCCCGAACAGCGCGAAGGCGACGCCGCCGATCCATGCAACGAGGTGCCAGCCTTGCGCGCCTACGGCTGCGACGAGGACCGTCGCCGGCATGGCCAGCGCCGTGACGGCGAGGCCGCTGTAGTGATGCATCTGGGCGTGCACGTCGGCTGGGAGGCCATGCCGCTGGAGGCTCGCCTGCGTGAGTGTGTACGCGATCGAGGGGATGGCGGCGATCACCGCAGCGGCGAGGAGCGACCAGCGAGCCGTCCAGGACCGCAAAGCGACTGTCCGCCACGGGTCGACCGCGGCGACCACCACGGCGACGATGGCGGGGATGAAGTAGAGGCCGGTGATCGGATCACCCGCGAGGAAGCCCGCCACGAGGGAGACGACCCCCGCGACGCAAACCAACTGCACCGCCGCCGGGTTGCCGCGCGGGCGCCAGGCAAGAACCAGCAATGCAGCAGCAGCGATGAGACTGGCGATCGCGCCCGCCGCGTTGTGGAACCGGTGGATCGTTTGATCGGGTGCGCTCGAAGCGACCGAGACGACGGTGTACGGCAGCACGAGCAGCACGAGCAGGACGCCGAGCACGCCGGCGACGATCCGAAGCGCTCGGCCCGTCCCGTCCACCTCGGTCGACCGCATCCCCATCAAATCAGTCCCCTGGGCCCGACGATATCGGAATGGCGCCGGCAACGGTCGTTCCGGCACCCGGCGCCGCCTCGACGTCGAAGCTGGCCGCCGAGCGCCGAGATGATGGATCGACGTGAGCAGCAGCTCCTCGGACGGCTCTTCCGACGTTTCCTTCCGGGCCGGGGGAGGCTCTCGTTCGGGTCCACGCGGCGGCGATCACGTGACGAGCTCGAGTCGCTGGTCGACCGCCTGCCGGCCATTCTGTCCTACGAGCCTGTCCTGGGGTCGTGGCTGCGACCGGCGCGAACGTCGAGGTGCTGCTATCGTCGCCAATTCCAGAACGCGCCAACAACCGGTCGACGACGCCTCTGGTCGCCGGGTCAGAGTCTTCTCTGGTGAGGACGACGGCGTGGAGACTGTCGGAACGGACCCTACTCAGGGGCCGCTCCGGGAGCCAATCCTTCCCAAGACCAGTGTGGGATCGGCAGACGTTCCGGCACATCGTCCGCGGAGCGGTGGTAACGGGTCATCGTGGTCGTCGTCGCCCACGCGAAGTAGTCGTGCAGCACATGTCGGAGCCGCTCGTCATCAGCGAGGCCGACATCCACGAGCGCCTGATCGAAGCAGGCGAGCGCCCGGCGGTCCATCTCCTCGTGCCGGCCGTTGCCGCGGTGGATCCGCACAACCGAGGTCTCGTCACCGTACTCCTCCGAGTACGTCCTCGGTCCGCCCAACGCCTCCGCCCAGTAGGCGGCCAGCCGCTCGGTGTGCGCCGGGTGGTATCCGTGGCTGAAGGCATGGCTCACGATCTCGTCCGCCAACACTCGGGCGTGCCAGGCGCCGGCCAATCTGAGCAAGCCCTCGATGCCGCCCACGGCCTCATACACCGTTTGCACGGTCCCACGATGTCACTTCACGCCCGCTCTGCATACCGGTGCGCCGACACGCTCAGGACCAGTCCCGAGCCGACGCACCCCCGCCTGAAGCAGTGCCGCCAGGTCCGGGATCTTGGCGTGAAGCCGCTGATCGCCTGCCGGGGCACCACGGTGCGATCCCAGCGCCGCGAGCAACCAGCGACCAGGTCACCCGCCTCTCTCGAGGGCGAGTCGGCGATGCGGCGCAGTCCGGACCAAGAAGAGAGCACAGCCCTGCCGGCCGTCAGGTTTCAAACGGATCGGTCTCGGCGCGATGGCCGACTCCACGCTTGATTCGCGCGTCGGAGTGCTTCGCGTGAGGTTGACATCCACCCATCCTGTCGCTCGGCCGACGAGTTCTGCGCCCGTCGTCGACCACCCGTCTACTATTCGGCTTCCATCCATCGCTCGGGCGGACGCAGGCGTCGCCAGAGGTAAACGTCGATCGCGACCGCGGGTAGGAAGCCCAGGCCGCGGTGCACGAGCAGCACGCCCGCGAGGCTCGGCCCTTCCCAATTCGCGGCGTACGACGTCGAGTCCGAGTAGTCGTTGGTCAGGAGTTCGACGATCGCACGGACGATGAAGAAGAGGCCGAGCACGAACCCGACGGCGATCGCTGTCCTGCGGAGGGTCGTCACGAGGTCCATCGTCGCTCCGACTTACCGTCGGTCCGATAACCCGGCCCAGCCACCGTCGCCGCCAACGTGGCTGGACGTGAGGGGCCAAGCGACTCTCGATACGGAACTCGCTCGTCTCGAGGTTCGACCGGCCGGGCGGTGCTGGTCCTTGGAGCGCTGGGCGTCGTCTACGGAGACATCGGCACGAACCGACTCCCCGCGATCGTTGGTTACGGCGAGTCTGAACGCGGCTCGCTCGACGACCTAACGAGTTCGGGCGACGGCCGGACGCACGCGGGATCGACGGGCGCGGTCAGCACAGCCTCGCCCTCCGCCTCCGCTTCAGGGCTCGCAGGGGCCCGAACGTGCCGCAGCGTGACCCAAACGAACGCAACCAGCCCCAGCGTTGCGACGGTGCTGATGGCCGCGGCGAGATGCAGACCGTCGGTGTAGGCCTGGCGTGCCGCGGCGATCAGCGCGGCACCGATCTGACCGGGAAGCTCCGCGCCCACCTGGACGGCGCCTCCCAGGGTATCCCTGGCCGCTGCGGCAGCCTCCACCGGAAGGCCGGCGGGAATCGCTCCACCGATGCCGCCGCGATAGATGGCGAGGCCGATGCTTCCGAAGATGGCGATTCCCAGCGCCCCGCCGAGCTCGGCGGCGGTCTCCGATATACCCGCCGCGGCACCGGCGTGCTCGGGCGGCGCCGATCCGATGATGAGGTCGTTGGTCAACGTGAAGAGCGGAGACGTGCCCAGCGAGAACAGGACCGAGCCAAGCGCGATGATTCCGAACCCTGAGGACGTGTCAATCTGCGTGAGGATGGCGAAGCCTGCCGTTGCCATCAGCAGGCCGATTGCCATCAGCGAAGCCGCGGGAACCCGGCGCACGATCACCGGGGTGAGGTTCGACCCCAGGATGAAGGCCAGGGCCCAGGGCAGGGTCCACAGCCCAGCCTCGAGCGGTGACAGCCCCAGCACCAGCTGCAGGAACTGCGGGATGAAGAGGAAGCCCCCGAACACCAGGAAGATCCCCAATCCGTACGTCGCCAGCGAGGCGGTGAACGCGGGCTCCCGAAACAACCGAAGGTCAATGAACGGGTCGGTGAGCTTCCGCTGCCTGCGCACGAACACCGCGCCGATGGCGCACCCCACCCCGATGATGCTGATCGGCAGCGGCGAAGTTCCGTCCTGAGCGATCTGCTTGACGCCGAAGATCACCGCGAGGATTGCGGCCAGCGACATGACCGCGCTGGTGATGTCGAGCTTGCCCGCGTTCGGATCTCGATACTCGGGGAGCAAACGCGGCCCGAGGGTTAACAGCAGCGCCATCACCGGCACGGCCAGCAGAAACACCGCTCCCCACCAGAAGAACCTCAGGACCACCCCGCCCAGCAACGGACCGATGGCCGCACCCGCTGAGAAGCTCGTGATCCAGATGCCGATGGCCCTGGTTCGCTGCTGGGGATCGAGGAACATGTTCCGGATCAATGACAGCGTCGAGGGTGCGAGGGTGGCTCCGGCGATCCCGAGGAGCGCTCTGGTCGCGATGAGCATCTCGGGGCTGTTCGACAACGCCGCCACCACCGACCCAACGCCGAACGCCGCGGCGCCGATCATGAGCAGCCGCCGTCGCCCGATCCGGTCGCCCAGCGTGCCCATGGTAATCAGCGACCCGGCCACGAAGAACCCGTAGATATCGATGATCCAAAGCAGCTGGGTGCTTGTCGGATGCAGGTCCTCGCTGATTGCCGGTACGGCGAGATGCAGGACCTCGAGGTCCATGACGTAGAGGATGCAGGCGAGGGCGATCACGGCCAGCCCGACCCATTCCCGCCGCCCGGCTCGGGCTGGGACGGCGGTCTCGTTCTCGATCGCCACGCTCGGCCCTCCGACCGGTCGATCCTTGCGAACCCCGCGCCAACCTAGCAGCCGTGGACGCGCGGCGAATAACGGCTCGCAGCCCGGTGCCTACCGCCGCCCACGGCAACGATCCGCGATCGCGTCACCGGGCGCGCGGAAGGGGCGAAAGCCGCGAAGACATCGGCCCTCTGGGTTAACTGGCGGCGGGCTGGTCGAATTCGTTCGGGATCTCAAGCAGCAGCCCGGAGGCGACGTCGGCGTCCAGGGAAGCATCTCGGTCGCGCAGTCACTGCTCGCCGCCGACGTTGTCGACGAACTCAAGCTCGCGATAGGGCCGATGATCGCCGGCCGCGGACGCAGACTCCTCGACGGCTTGCCATCGATTCAGCTCGAATCGCTTCGAGGCGAGATCTCACCGACTGGCTATCTGATCGTCGACTATCGCGTTATTCGTTAGAGCTTGGAATGACGCTTTGAGGTCCGTAGGCGTGATGTCGTGACGTGAGGAAGGGCCTTCGGTACGAGCACTGGTGACCGGACCGTTATCGTTCATCCTTGGGGCGAACTTGAAGAGGATCCTGGCGGGGGCATGGCTTCTCGAGCTGCGGTTGCGGAACACCGCCACGTGGGGTGAACAATCCGATCAGACGAACGAGCACGAAGTAGGCGAACGGCCACGGTGTCGGTCACGTCACATCACCATGTGAACCGGTTTCGAAGGCCGTCGGTTGATCGTGAGGCTAGAGCATCGCGCCGTCCTCGGCCGCCATCGGCGCCGCCAGTGCACCGACGTGACGATCGACAGACGATGCCTCAGCTATCCGCGACAGCGGGTTGCGCGGTCCGTCGCTCCAGCTCCTGGAGCACCTCGGGCCACCGGCGCCAGTCGAAGAGCAACGTGATCGAGCGCACCTGACCCTCCTCCACGGTCAGGAGCTCGCCCGTCAGCACCGGACCGACCGGCGTGTCAGTCACGAAGTCGTAGAGGACGAAGGCCGTGTCGTCCTCCACGATCAGCCGCTTGATGTCGTTTCGGACGATGATCGGTCCGAGCCTCCGGAACCCCTCGGCGACCGCGGGCGCGCCACGTAGCTCGACGGCGGTCGCGCCGCCGAACTCGACGTCGGGGTGCAGGAGCTCTTCGAACCGGTCGAACCGGCGCTCGCCGACCGCCTCCACGTACTCGGTGACGAGCGCTCGTACGTCGATGCTCATGACGCCCCCTTCCGTGCCTGCAGCACCTTCTGGATCGTGTTCCAGTTCCGTGTCGTCTGCTCCGATCCGAACCGACGCTCGAGGAAGCTCATGAGGCCGCTGCTCCGCTTGCCCTCGGTGAGCTTCACGACGCTGAAGACGGCCCGATCCGTTGCGCGAAGGACCGTGAAGTCTCCGTCGGGAGACGCGTACGGGCCCCGGATGGCGACGTCGGGCGGCGAGGACAGGAGCGTGATCAGGAGCTTGGTCCTCGGACCCGGCTGTACCGCGCGGAACGGGTGCGTCGCGGCGATCCCCTCGAGCTCGTCCGGGGTGCGAACGATGACGCCCACCCGGTACCCGAGCCGAGCCTCGAGCTTCCGCTCGATCGCGCGGGACAGCGCGGCGACGTCCGAACGCCTCGTTCCGAAGACGACATTCCCGCTCGCCAGGATCGTCGCGACGTCGACAAACCCCATCGACTCGAAGGCTTCGCGGAGATCGGCCATCTTCACGGTGCGCCGGCCGATCATGTTGATCCCCCGAACGAATGCCGCGTACCGATTGCTCGCCTCACCGAGCTCGCATTGTACAAGAATCGGCTTGTACAAGACAAGTCTTGTATCCTGCAGGCATGCGCTCCGAGGCGGCGTTCGCGGCGCTGGCCGAGCCCCGCCGCCGGGCGATGCTCCTGCTCGTCCGGGACCGGCCTCGCTCGGTGAACGAGATCGCCGCTCACTTCGACATCAGCCAGCAGGCGGTCTCCCAGCACCTCCAGGTCTTGCGCGAGGCGGGCCTGGTCGCGGTCCGGGCCGAGGGGCAGCGCCGGCTCTACGTCGTTCGCCCCGAGGGACTGGATGCCGTTCGGGAGTTCATGGCCAAGCTGTGGCCCGAGGGGCTGGGTCGGCTCAAGACCGACGTGGAGTCGAGGAAGCGTCGTGCCCGGTGAGCCGCTGAGGGCATCGGTGTTCGTCGAAGCGGAACCGGACGAGGTCTACGGGTACTTCACGCAAGCCGAGTCGATGGTGCGCTGGATGGGAGAGTACGCCCTGCTCGACGCCCGGCCGGATGGCGAGTTCACGATCGACATCGAGGGCACGCCCGTCCGAGGTCGTTACCAGGAGCTCGAGCCGCCCAAACGGGTGGTCTTCACCTGGGGATTCGCCGGTTCGGATGAGCTGCCGCCTGGTGCGAGCGTCGTCGAGGTCCTGCTCGTAAAGGAGAAGGGCGGGACGCGCGTGCAGATCGTCCACAGCGGGTTGCCGCCCGCCCGAAGGCCTCGGCACGCCGAGGGTTGGCGGAAGTACCTGGAGCGGCTCGCCGCTGCGGTCGGCTCCAGGCCCTGACGCGGCGCCGAGCTACGTCAGCCGCCGGCAGCTTCTGCAACCGAGCGAGGGAGGCGTCCGGGCGAGAACGTGATGAGGCCGCCTGGAAGCATCCAGGGTATGGCCTTAATCGAGTACAGCCCGGCACGGACGGCGGGGTCCTTGTCCTCGAGCTCCTGGGCCCGCTCCGGCGCGACGTTCAAGATCGATAGCCCGCGGTAGCGCTCGTCGAAGAGTGGTCCGGCCGCTAGCAGGATTCGGTCCTCGTGCAGGTCCGCCAGATGGCTCATGTGCACGTCTTGGAGCGCGGCCGCTTCGTCCTCGTCGAGGTCGGGAGCGTCGGAACGCTGGATCAGCAGGGTGACCGTGTATCGATCGAACTTCATCTTCCGACTCACCTTCTTTTTCACCGACAGTTCACGGACCTCAGCCGCTCGCGGTTCGAGGGCACCGCTCGGTCACGCGGATTCGGCCTCCTCCAGGATCCACGCCTGCTTGGCGCCTGAGATCTCCCACACCGGTCGGAGCGCGGCGAGGAACGACCTCGCCGCCTGAACGGAACCGAACTCCAGGCTGAGCATAAGGTGGTTGGGATCCTGGGCGTCCCGTTGGATCCGCCGACCAATCACCCCGTAGACCTTGCGCCCCATCGGATCACGATCGAACATCGACTTCCAGCCGGCGTACTCGTCAACCCGATACTCGATCACAAGGGTGGCCATGCCCGGTCCTCCGCTCATCCGGGCGACCCTCGACTCGGCGACGCGCTGGAACGCCGCCAGTGCCAGGCCCCAGAACCGGGCGAGGGCTCGCTCGCGCGATCCGTCGAGCCAGGACACGCCGCCATCTACGCGCTCTTGACCAGGCCGACCACGTTGCCCTGGGGATCGGCGAACTGGGCGAAGGTGACCATGTCCGGAATCTCCGTCACAGGCACCACGGTCTTGCCACCAGCCCGCTCGATCCGGTCGAGGTAGGCCTGGGGGTCGCCGACCTCGATGTAGAAGACCACCTGGCTCGGCCCCTGGGCCTCGCCGATGCCCCCACCGATCGCGCCCTCCAGGCCGGTGTCGATGAGGGCGTAGCCGGCCTCCTCGAGCACCTGGAGCTTCCATCCGAAGAGCTCGCTGTAGAACTCGCGCACCGCCTTCGCCTCCGCGGTGTTGATCTCGAACCACGTCACCGGAGCACCCATCTCGTGCCTCCTTCCCTCCCCCCGCCAGGCGGCGAGGCCTGACCCGCAGGTCTCTTCCCGTCCCCTCGTGTCTCCTTTCGTCACACGGTCGCACCTGCTATGGTTAGTCCTGATGAACGGTACGTCAGCACGCACGGTTAGTCAAGACGCACTATCTCCGGCTCTTGATGCCGTGCTGGAGGCTCTGGGGGATGGGACGAGGCGGACGATCCTGGAGCGTCTTCGCGATGGCCCCAAGCCGGTCGTGGAGATCGCGCGGGGGCTGTCGGTTGGACGGCCCGCCGTCTCGCAGCATCTGAAGGTGCTGAAGCAGGCGGGCCTCGTCACCGACCGAGCGGCAGGCACCAGGCGGATCTACGGGGTCAACCCGGACGGGATGGCCTCGCTGCGCGACTACGCTCAGTCGTTCTGGTCTGCGGCGCTCACCCGGTACGCGCGAGCCGCCGAGCGAGCTCGCGACGCCCGGACCGACGAGGTGGAGGGCTGAGGTGGTGGACCGAGGCTCCGGCCCGAACGTGGAGGAGGTGGCGGTTCGGCAGGCTGTCCACGTCCCGCTCTCGCCGACCGAGGCCTTCGCGCTCTTCACCGACGGGATCGGGGAGTGGTGGCCGCTTGAGGAGGGCTACTCGTACGGGGGTGACCGCGCCAAGGACATCTACTTGGAACCGAGGGTCGATGGTCGGTTCTTCGAGCGGTTTATAGACGGCGACGAGCTGCAGGTCGGCCGGGTCACGCTGTGCGACCCCCCGCACCGGATCGTGTTCACCTGGCACGACCCCGACTGGACCGGTGAGACCGAGGTCGACGTCACGTTCTCTCCGGAGCCAGAGGGGACGGCCGTGTCGCTCACGCACCGGGGCTTCGAGCGCCTCGGGCCGGACGGAACGGCCATCGCCGCACGGTGGGCGGGTGGCTGGCCTCGGGTCATGGACGCGTTTGCTCGGCGTGCCGGGGGTTGATCGCGCCAAAGGCTCTCGGATCGGATCGGGGGCCACCTTGAGAGTGTTCTCGGGACTCATTGGTCGCGTCCGTCAAGATGGTGTAACTCCACAGCGTCATCCTGATCATCAGCTCGCTGCGACGAGCTCGCCCTTTTACCTCCTCGACCGCCTCGCCTGCGATTACCTCGAGTCGCGCTTTGGCGCGCGAGTCGACACTCATGTAGCGACGCACGACCTGCCACTCGTCGTGTTGTTCGCCCAGCACCATCCCGACCAAGCGGATCGCGGCGGCGCGGGTGGGGAAGACCCGACGACGTCGGTGCGCCGGCGGATCTCCTTGTTGAGACGCTCCTGCGGGTTATTCGACCAGATCTGCTTCCACTGGGTCTGCGGGAACGCGGTGAACGCCAAGATGTCGGCGCCGGCGTCCGCGAGCATCTCGGCCGCGGAGGGGAACCGCTCATCGAGCTGTTCGACCACACGGTCGAACTGGGCGCTCACCGCTGCCGCGTCGGGCTGAGCGAAGATCGAACGCACGAGCGTCGCGACGAACGGGCCGGCCGACTTCGGGACCTTCGCCAAGAGGTTGCGCAGGAAGTGGGTCCTGCACCTCTGCCAGCTCGAGCCAGGAAGCGTCGAGGCGATCGCGTCCACGAGTCCGGGGTGTGTATCGGAGATCACCAGACGCACCCCCGAGAGCCCCCGGGCTACGAGCGAGCGGACGAAGGCGAGCCAACCGCTCCGTCCTCGGAGGTCACGAGGTCAAGACCCAAGATCTCGCGGAACCCGGCGGCGTTGACGCCGGTTGCCACGAGCGCCGAGACGTTGGCGATCCGACCGTCCTCGCGGACCCTCTGGGTGAGCGCGTCGAGCCAGACGTAGGTGTAGGGGCCGCCCTCGAGGGGACGGGTGCGGAAGGCCTCAGGGGCTTGATCGAGCTCGGTGGCCATCTGCGAGACACGCGACTTCGAGATGCGTTCGATCCCGAGCTGACGAACGAGGCCCTCGACGCGTCGGGTCGAGACGCCGCGGACGTAGCACTCCGCGACCACCTGGACGAACGCTCGCTCGGCGCGCCGGCGCGGCTCGAGGAGCCACTCGGGGAAGTAGGTGCCTTCACGCAGCTTCGGGACCTGCAGGGCGATCGTGCCGGCACGGGTGTCCCAGGGGCGCTCCCGGTAGCCGTTTCGCCGGTTCACCCGCTCGAGCGCTCACCGTAGTCCGCTCCGCACAGCGCGTCGGCATCGGCTCCCATCAGCTGCTCGGCGAAGATCTTCACCATCTCCCGCAGCAGGTCGACGTCTGCTCCTTCGAGCTGCTTGCGGAAGTCCTCCAGGGCGTCAATCCTGTTCCTGACCACCGTGCTCCTCCTCTCGAGTTCCCACAGAATCTCGATGAGGATGACGCGGTGGTCCTCTCGTTCAACGACCTTCAGCCGGTCGGTCGTACACCACTTCTGCGGACGCTACTGACAAATAGCGATTCTTCGCCGCGCCAAGCATCTGCTGACCTCGAACTTCATGTTCGGGCTGTAGGGACCTCCTGGAGACCTAATGCGGCGCTCTCTGGCACAGGGCGTCGAGCGTCCTCAGCCACCGGTACAGATACCGTTCGGCCGGTGTTCATGTTCCAACGACGCCGAGGCAACGGGAGCTCCGCACTTGTCGAGAAGCCCCTCACCGGCGGGAGCCGGCCATCATTCCGACCCGCGCTGCACTTGACGGTGAGGCGCGGTTAGTATCATGCTGAACCGCTTGGTTAAGTCTGACGTCCTCGATCGCACGTTCGCGGCGTTGTCCGATCCGACGCGACGCGACATCCTGGCGCGACTCGCTCGCGGCCCCACCTCGATAACGGAGCTCGCGAGGCCGTACGGCATCTCGCTTCCCGGGGTGTTGAAGCACGTTCGGGTGCTCGAGGCCGCGAACCTCGTGAGAACAGAGAAGAAGGGGAGGATGCGCGAGTGTCGCCTCGGTCCTGGCGACCTCGGCGACGTCACGAGATGGATCCAGCACTATCGGCGTCAGTGGGAGGGGCGTCTCAATCGGCTCGAGGCGATCGTCGAGCGGCGGAAGGGAGCGACGTCGTGGTGCACGAGCTGAGGCTCCAGCGAATCATCCAAGCGCCACCCAATCTGGTGTTCGACACGATGCTCGAGCGGGAGTCC
>JBKPHM010000010.1:0-88676 GCA_046729855.1 Actinomycetota bacterium
TTCCTGCCGTGTGGATTCCGGCATCCCGTCGGATTCCGTGCCATCCGAACGGCCGGTAGCTTCGAGATGCCGGAGGAACCACCTGGGGGAGGGGTAGGTGTTCATCCGTAAGGAGCCTGACCTACGAGGGTCGAGAGGGCCCCCAGGACGACCGGTCGAACGATAGGCCGGCTTGAAGGAGGGGTTCGGTGAACAAGCAGAAGAAGTTGACGTTGTCGAAGGAGACCCTGCGGACGCTCGACGAGAAGGAACTGTCCCTGATCGTCGGTGGCGACCAGAGCGGCGCGAACACCCCGCCGCAGGGCGGACCGAACGGCTGCCCGAACACCAAGGCGCCGGGCTGCTTCTAACACGTGACACAGCGGCGGGGGAGCGAGACCGTTTCCCCCGCGCACGTGCGGGGCAATGGGGGCCGACCGTCCTGAAGGAGGGATTCGGTGAACAAGAAGAAGTTGACATTCGCGAAGGAGACCCTTCGGACGCTCGACGAGAAGGAACTTTCCCTGATCGTCGGTGGCGACCAGAGTGGCGGGCACGTGCCGCCGAATGGCGGACCGAACACCTGCCCGAACACCAAGGGCCCGGGTAACAGCTGCACCTGATCCCGACGTGTAACACGGGACTGCCGGCAAGCCCGAAGGCGTAACATGGGTTGCTGGGACAGTCTCGACTCGAAGGGATCAGGCAGCGCACGTGCCATGCCGGCTGCCTGATCCCCTTTCGGGTCGGCACGATGGCCGCCGCAGGAAGACACCGCGGCGCCGCGCGGGAGGTGTGAGCGGCGGAGTGCCAAGCGATCCTGCACTCGACGCCGTCTCTGTTCCTTCTCCTGCGCGCACTCGTGCCGGGCGTATGACGAAGCCAGACAACGCGGGCGCCGCGGGCTGCTGGCGACCCATCTTGTCGAGTGCGGCGGCGGAGCCGGCTCTTCAGGCGGTCGACGCCATCGCTCATTCCAGCACGTCGATCGTTGCATCACCCGGCGAGCGAGACCCTTCGCTCGGCAGGGGACAGGCCGGTCTGGCCCTCCTCTACACGTGGCTGGCCCGGACCGGCCGCATGACGCAGGCGGACGTCCTCGCACGGCAGTGTCTCGACCAGGCCATCGAGGCGGTGTCGACGCAGGCGACGAACGCTTCCCTCTACGGGGGATTCACGGGGGTGGCGTGGGCCGCCGAAATGGTGGACCGCCTCCTCGACCCGGACGCGGGGGACCGAAGCGCGGCAGTCGACGACGCCCTCCTGGGGCTCCTGTCGCGCGATGAGCGCTGGTCGGCGCCCTACGACCTCATCGTGGGCCTCACCGGTCTCGGCGTGTACGCCCTACAAAGGTATCCGCGCCCCGTGGCGGTCGAATGCCTCCGCTGGGTGGTCGAGCGGCTTCACGAGTGCGCGCGGCAAGACGAGCACGGCCTCTACTGGTGGACGCCACCATCGGAAATACTGGACCAGGAATCCCAGATGCAGTACCCGGCAGGCCGCGCAGATCTGGGCGTCGCGCACGGCGTCGCGGGGACCATCGCTCTTCTTGGATGCATCTGCGGCGCCGGGGTCGAACCGGCGGCGGCGCGCCCGCTCCTGGAGGGGGCCGTGAGCTGGCTCCTGGCGCATTCGGTGCCGACCGAGGCGGGCCCTACCTTCCCCGTCTGGGTGGCGCCAGCCGTCCAGCCGTGGCCAGCCCGCTCTGCCTGGTGCTACGGGGATCCGGGCATCGCGGCCGCCCTTCTGCTTGCGGCTCGAGGCGTGGACAATGCCGGCTGGGAGCAGACGGCGGTGGCGCTGGCCTGCCGGGCAGCGGAACGGCCGGCGTCGGAGACTGGTGTCGTCAACGCCAACTTCTGCCACGGCTCGGCTGGGTTGGCCCACATCTACAACCGCATGTACCAAGCCACCGGGGAACCCAAGCTCGGCCGTGCCGCCCTTTACTGGCTCGAGCGCACTCTCGGCTTCTACCGTGTCGCGAGAGACACCGGCGGCGGCACGTGGGTGCAGGGAAACTGGGACCCGGCCCAGCGGGAACTGTGGACGTGGACGGGCATCGAACTCGTCGAGGGAGCCGCCGGGGTCGCCCTCGTCCTGTTGGCTGCGGCCACATCCATCGAGCCCACCTGGGACCGGATGTTCCTTGTCTCGACGCCGAAGCCTGATCCGGGTACGCCAGGTGACTGAGCGCGACAAGGCCGGCCAGCCGTACGCCCCGTCGGGGTTCTTCGTCCTGCGAACTCCGTTGTTGCCGTTCGAGGAGATGACGGCCTGGGGTGAGGGACTGGAAGCCGTCGACTCGCTCGGCAACTCCCAGGGCCTGGAAGCGGCCCTCGAGCGCGACCGGGCCACACTCCGGGCGCGGCTCTTGGCGGCAGTGACTCGTCCCGAGGTGCGAGATGCGATCTTCGTCGCCTCACCGAGTGTGGACGAGGCCCTCGACGTCTGGCAGAAGGATCCCGACAGCAGACAAGGCCGCAAGCTCGAGCCCGCCGTGGTGTCGTACTTCACCCGAGCGGCGGCCCGAGCCACCCCTTTCGGTCTGTTCGCGGGATGCACCACTGGCACCATCGGCGAGCAGACCAGGCTGCACCTGAAGGCGCGGGAGCGGTACCGACGTCACAGCCGGCTCGACATGGACTATCTGTGGGGGCTGGCCGACGCCGTCGAGCGGGACCCTCAGCTCCGCAAGCTCTTCGTGTACCAGCCCAACTCGAGCCTCTACGAGACAGCTGGTCGCCTGCGTCTGGCCGAAGCCCGGCTGACCGCTACCGGCCGCTCCTACCACCTCGTCGCCGTCGAGAGGAGTTCCTATCTCACCGCCGTGCTCGAGCATGCTCGAGGAGGAACGACCCCGGCGGCGGCAGCGGAGGTGTTGGTCGACGACGAGATCACCCAGGCCGAGGCCGAGCACTACGTGGCGGAGCTGGTCGAGAACCAACTCCTCATCAGCGACGCTCGTCCGGTCATCACGGGAGATGAGCCGGTGCACGGCTTGGTCGCCACTCTCCGCGCTCATGCCGAGACGACCGCGATCGCCGACCGCCTCGACGAGGCGCGGGCCGGCCTGGAGGCGATCGATGCAGCGGGGCTCGGCGCCTCCCCCGACCGCTATCGAGCCGTCGCCTCGGTCCTTGAGGAGCTCCCCGCTCAGCCCAACCTGTCCCGCCTGGTGCAGGTCGACCTCGTCAAACCCGCCCAGGAGGCCACCCTTGGAAGCGGGGTCGTCTCTGAGATCACACGAGGCGTCAGGATCCTCCACCAGCTGGCCCGTCCCCGGGGACCTGGAGGTCTGGCGCGGTTTCGAGAGGCATACCTCCGGCGCTACGAGACGCGGGAGATACCGCTGGTCGAAGCGCTGGACGAGGAGATCGGCATCGGCTTCGAGCGGTCCGACTCGCCTTTGAGCGACGCCTCTCCGCTCTTGGCTGGGCTCCCGTTCCGCGCTGGTGGTGGAGAGGCGATGTCATGGACTGCGCGCGACGCGTTGCTCCTGGAGAAGCTGGCGAACGCGCTTGCCGAGGGGGCCGACGAGATTGCGCTCGGGGCATCCGACCTCGAGGCGCTGGCCTCGCCACAGCACCGTCCACTCCCCGATGCCTTCTATGTGGTGGCCACGCTGGCGGCGGAGTCCGAGCGCGCTATCGCGCAGGGTGCGTTCCGCGTACACCTGCAGTACGTGGACGGCCCGCCTGGCGCGCTTATGCTCGGCCGCTTCTGCCACGCCGACCAGAGCATGCTCCAGTTCGTCCGCGCGCACCTCGAGGCGGAGGAGGCACGCCGCCCCGAGCAGTTGTTCGCGGAGATCGTTCATCTTCCGGACGGCCGAACTGGCAACATCCTGTGCCGTCCGGTGCTGCGCGAGTACGAGATCCCTTATCTCGGCCGCTCCGGCGCGCCGGCCGACCGTCAGATCCCTGTCACGGATCTGCTGGTATCGGTGCGGAACGACCGGATCGTGCTGCGTTCCCGGCGCCTTGGGCGCGAGGTCGTGCCGAGGCTCACCACCGCTCACGACGAAGACTGGCGGAACCTGGGCGTGTACCGCTTCCTGTGCGCGCTCCAGCGCCAAGACGTGGAATCAGAGCTCGCGTGGGACTGGGGTCCGCTCCGGGAAGCGCCCTTCCTGCCTCGGGTCGTGAGTGGACGGCTCGTACTGTCCCGCGCCCGCTGGCACCTCACGGAGGCCGACCTGCGCGCGCTCGGCAAGGCACGGGGTGCCGAGCAGTTCGCTGCCGTGCAGACGTGGCGCGCCGAGCGGCGGCTGCCGCGATACGTGGCCCTCGTCGATCGTGACCACCAACTCGTCATCGACCTCGACAACGTGCTGAGCGTCGGGGCGCTCACTCACCAGCTCCGGGGGCGACGGCAGGCAGTGCTCGTCGAGATGTTCCCCGACCCCGATGCACTGTGCGTGACCGGCCCGGAAGGCCGTTTCGTGCACGAGTTGATCGTTCCGTTCGTCCAAGCGGCTCCGCCCCGGCGAGAGCCCGACATCGTGGCCCCGCACGTGACCAGAAGGCCGGTACGTCGCCGCTTCCCGCCGGGCTCGGAATGGCTCTTTGCCAAGCTCTACACGGGAACGGGAACGGCCGACGAGCTCCTCAACCACATGGTGGGCCCACTGGTTCGATCCTCGCTGGCCTCGGGCGCCGCCGACGCCTGGTTCTTCATCCGTTATGCCGATCCCGACTGGCACGTGCGCCTGCGTCTTCACGGCCAGCCCGGCCGGCTCCACGCCGAGGTGCTGCCCGATCTCGAAGCAGCCTCGGCCGAGTACCTGGAGGCGGGAAAGCTGTGGCGCATGCAGCTGGACACCTACGAGCGGGAGGTGGAGCGCTACGGCGGCGACCGAGGGATCGAGCTGGCCGAGCAGGTATTCGCCGCGGACAGCGAGGCCGTGCTCACCATCCTGGGATCGCTGTCTGGCGACGCCGGGCTCGACCTCCGCTGGCGGCTGGCCATGCGCGGCACGGATCTGCTGTTCGACGATCTCGGGCTCACGCTCGAGGAGAAGCGGTCCGTGGCTCGAAGGGCGCGGGAGAGCTTCGGCCGAGAGTTCGACATCGACGGGAACTTCAGGAGCCGGGTGAGCCAGCGCTACAGGGCGGAGAGAGTTCGCGTGGAGGCGTTGCTCGATCCCGGACAAGCTGCGCCGGCGCCCCTCGCCGAGGGACTGGAGGCGCTGCATCGGCGATCGCTCCAGCTCGCTCCCGTGGCGGCGGAACTGCGCCGGCTCAGCCAGACCGGGCGTCTGTCGGCGACGCTGGCGGAAATCGCGATGAGCTATGCACACATGCACGTCAATCGCTTGCTGCGCTCGGCTCAGCGGGCCCACGAGCTCGTGCTCTATGAACTCCTCGACCGCGCCTACAGTGCACAGGTTGGACGCCGAACGGCCGTGCCATGACCGAACGACCATCCCTGTTTCGCCAAGAGGCGCTCGAGTTCCGAGCCAGCCAGCCGCAAGGCGGCGTTCTGCGGATCGATCCTCCCTGGACCAGGTGGACATACTGGATCGTGCTCGCGTTGGTCGTGGCGGGTGTCGCCTTCACGACTATCGCGCGCACATCCGAGACAACGTCCGGGTCGGCCGTGATCAACGCGCAGGAACGGACCTTCGTGGCCCTAGTCCCGGACGACGCGGCCCCGGATCTCCGGCCCGGCCAGCTCGTCCGCCTCCAAATGAACGGCCCGGAGGGGCGCACTCTTACCGGCCAGGTGCTCAGCGCCAGGGTTGCCGATCAGGTTGGCCTCCGCCGAGCCGGCTTCCCCTCGTCCTCCCAGCCGGCCACACTGGTCAAGGGGGTCCTCGCTCCGCAGGCCGATGTGACTTCGTTGCCGGCGTCGCCGGTCGAGGGTCAGGCCGTCGTCGTACTCGGGTCGCCGACGATTCTCGATCTGTTCCTTCGACAGTTGCGCGGGACGCTAGGGGAAGGTGGGAAATCGTAGTGCGCCAGCGCCTGCCCTGGGTCAGACAAATGGGGTTGGCCGACTGCGGTGCTGCCTGTCTGGCCATGGTGCTTGCCTACCACGGCAAGCAGGTGCCGCTCGACGAGCTGCGGCAAATGACGAGCACCAATCGCGACGGCGTCGACGCGTTGGCCATCACGCAGGCGGCGCAGCGGTATGGCTTGCGGGCAAGGGGCGTGACGGCGGACATCGATGACCTCGAACACCTGCCTCCCGCGACGATCCTCCACTGGGACTTCACGCATTTCGTCGTCTTCGAGCGCCTACGGAGAAACGGCGTGCAGGTCATGGACCCGGCTCTAGGGCGCCGGCGGCTGTCCATGGAGGTCTTTCGTCGCTCCTATACCGGTGTCGCCATCACGTTCGAGCCGGGTGAGGACTTCCAGATATCCAAGCTGAGGACCGGGGGCACGTGGCGGTATCTCCGACCGCTGCTCGGCCAGTCCCGAAGGCTCACGCGGGTGCTCCTGGGATCGGTCCTCCTGCGACTGCTGGCACTCGCGCTTCCACTGCTGACCGGCGTCCTCGTGGATGAAATCGTCCCGCGCAACGATCGCCACCTGCTGCTCGTGATCGGAGCGGCCATGGCTGGCGTGGTCGGCTATTTCTTCCTCGCGACGCTTCTGCGGAGCCACCTGCTCCTGCAACTGCGCACGCACCTCGACGTACGCCTGACGACCGCATTCGTCGAGCACCTGGTCGACCTTCCGTATGCCTTCTTCCTGGGACGGTCCGCCGGCGACCTCATGATGCGCCTGCAAAGCAACACCGTCGTGCGCGAGTTCCTAACCACCGGCACCATCTCGGCCCTGATCGATGGCAGCCTGGCGAGTCTCTACCTTGTTCTGCTGGTCCTGCTGAGCCCCCCGCTGGCCGCGCTCGTGCTGGGATTAGCCCTGCTGCAGGTGATGGTTCTCGTGCTCGCCCGGCGACGCAACCAGCATCTGATGTCGGAGAGCCTGCAGGTCCAAGCCAAGTCGCAAAGCTACACCTATGAGCTGTTAGCCGGGATCGAGAGCCTGAAGGCGGCCGGTGCCGAGCGGCGAGCGGCCGAGCATTGGGAACGGTTGTTCATCGACCAGGTCAACGTGGCGCTGCACCGGGGACGGCTGGAAGCGCTCGTGGATACCGTCACAGGGACCCTCCAGCTGGGCTCGCCGCTGGCCATCTTGGTCTACGGGGGGTTCCAAGTTCTGAATGGCAGCCTCTCGCTCGGGACCATGCTCGCAGCCGCTGCCCTCGCGACCGGCTTTCTGGCGCCGCTCGCCACGCTGATCGAGAACGGCTTGAAGCTTCAATTGCTGCGCAGCTACATGGAGCGCATCAGCGATGTGCTCGACGCGGAGCGGGAGCAGGAAGGGCAGGAGGTAACAACCGCTCATCGCCTCTCCGGGCGGGTAAGGGCCGAGGGCGTCTCGTTCGCCTACGGGCCGCTGGCGCCCGTGGTGGTGAAGGATGTCTCACTCGAGGTCCAGCCTGGCCAGCTGTTGGGGATCGCGGGACGCTCGGGTTCCGGGAAGTCCACCCTGGCGCGCCTCCTCCTCGGCATGTATGCCCCCACGTCGGGGCGGATCCTCTTCGATGGACGTGACCTGGCCGAGCTCGAACTTCGATCGCTGCGTCGGCAGTTCGGCATCGTCACCCAGAGGCCCTACCTGTTCGGAGCGACCATCCGACAGAACATCGCTCTTAGCAACCCCGAGATGGCGGACCAGATGGTTGTCGACGCGGCGAAGCTCGCCTGCATCCACGACGACATCGTCGCCATGCCGATGGGGTACGACACGCTGCTCGTGGACGGGGGCGCGTCGCTTTCGGGAGGTCAGCAGCAGCGCATCGCCCTCGCCCGAGCGCTGGCTCATCGCCCCACCGTCCTTCTCCTCGATGAGGCTACGAGCGATCTCGACGGCGCCACCGAACAAGCTGTGCACGACAACCTGAGCGCGCTCGGCTGCACGAGGATCGTGATCACGCACCGGCTGAGCACGATCGTCGACGCCGACCTCATCGCCGTGATGGAAGGAGGAAGGATCGTGCAGCGGGGGAGCCACGAGGAGCTGATGGTTCTGCCTGGAGCCTATCGAGAGCAGGTCGTGGCGCAGCTGGGGGCGCCAGCGGCTGCAGACACCCCGAGCAGGCAGGATGGATACCCTTAGCGCTGCTGGTAACGGACTTCGCTCATCTCGTAACGCATCCTGGCCCGTGGCCACGCCCGAGGCTTGACGGACACGAGTGAAGACGACGTCGTTCCCGCTGTCCGTGCGACGATAGAGGAATGGCTAGGACCACGAGACGCATCGCCACCAGCACCGAGCGCGTGGTGCGCGAGGTCACTTCCGTGAGCGGGTCGGCACGTCATCTCTGTCTATTTATTGTTGCTCCTCGGTATAGACGCCGTGAACGCGGATGCCATCTGATCCGGTCGGTGAGCTGGGGCACTCGGACGACGCCTCAGCGTTGCGCGATGTGGAACAGGTGCTCGGGGCGGCCGCTCGGGAGCTGAGACTGGAACAGCGGCAGCTGGACTACACACCGCCGGCAGCGATGAGGCGGAACGGCCCAGCTCCAAGCACTCGACTGCCGCAGATTAGGCATCGAACCCCGCGCGATTGCGCAGGTGAAGGAGTCGTCCAGCGAGTCTCACGAAGGCGTCCTGCACGAGGTCCTCGGCGAGGTCACGTCTTCCCGCATCCTCGTCCCTCGCACTCTTAACGCCTGGGAACACGATCCGGTTTCGCCGCTGGAGGTGTTTCTGGGGATCTCGGGGACGGGGATCGCTCCGGGTCGCCTGCCAGGCGGTCCTTCGTGAGAGGCGGCGCACGCGTCCGCCGGGGGCATACCAGAGATACTTCATCAGGAAGCAGCCGCGCTAGGGCGTTTGGTCTAAATGGGGGATGGCGCAACTCCGCCAAACGGCGTAGGTTGTCGTCCCCCGAAGGGAGGAGGTCCTCCTGTGAGATCTCGACTCCTGCTGGCGCTGGTCGTATCGGCGCTGTTGACCCTGGTGGCGCTGGGACAGATGCCTGCCGCAGCGACACACGGAGGCGATACCGAAGTCACCGTCGGGAGTAACGATCTCGTCTTCTCCCAGAACAAGCAGAACGAGCCGGCCGTCGCGATCGACCCGATGCATCCGAACGTGGTGGCAGCCGGCGCGAACGACAACATCGACATGGAGGCGTGCAACGTCGGCCCCGACACGGACTGCCCGTTCACGCCGGACGTCGGGGGATCCGGCATCTATTTCTCCTTCGATTCCGGCGACACCTGGACCCAGCCGACCTACACGGGATGGACGGCGCGGGACTGCCTGGGGATCCCCGGTGACGAGCCGAACCCCTGCAAGCCCCACGCCGGTCCCATCGGAACGTTGCCCCGGTATTTCGAGAACGGTCTCGTCTCCGATGGTGACCCCGCCCTGGCGTTCGGCCCGAGGGCAGACGCGAGCGGGACGTTCTCGTGGGCCAATGGCTCTCGCCTGTACTACGCGAACCTCGTGTCGAACTTCACCGGCGCCGCGGCATTCAAAGGCATAGAGGGGATCGCCGTCTCTAGAACGGACGACATCGCGGGAGCGGCCGCGGGCCGCAACTCCGCCTGGATGGACCCGGTCATCGCCTCGAAGCAGGCCTCGGCCACCTTCAGCGACAAGGAGCAGATCTGGGCCGACAACGCCGCGAGCAGCCCGCACTTCGGCAACGTGTACGTGTGTTACGCGAAGTTCAGCGGGGGCGCCGCCCCGATGACCGTCGCCGTCTCCAGGGACGGAGGCGAGACGTGGGCAAACAGGCAGGTCAGCCCGGGCCATAACGTGGCGCCCGGCCGGTGGGGGCAGTCCGGCTGCACAGTCCGCACGGACAGCCGGGGCGTCGTGTACGTCTTCTACGAGCAGTTCCAGAACCCGTCCTTCTTCTTCCCGCCGGTGGGAACCCATTTCATGGTGAAGTCCTTCGACGGCGGCGTAAGCTGGACCAGACCCAGGCCCCTCGGCCGTGCCGCGGATCCCTGCTACCAGCTCCAGTGGGACGGCACCACGCTGCGGTGCGTCCAGGACGGCCTGGCGGGCGCCCGAAACGACCTCTCGGCGGCTCCCAGCGTCAGCATCTCGAACGGCACACCCACCGGAGCTGGCGCCACGGACTTCATGGTCCTCACGTGGGCTGGATTCGACACTAATGGGGTCGAGCACGTGTACGTGCGGTGGTCGGCGGATCGCGGCGCGACCTGGTCCGATCCGGTGGCCGTGGAGACTGCCGGCGACCGCGGCTACTACTCGGCTCCGGCGCTCTCGCCGGACGGCAGGGACCTGTATCTCGTGTACAACGCCTTCACCACCCCGTTCCGGAACAACACCACGAGCCCTCGTGGGCTCGTGGGTGTCGTCAAGCACGCCGACGTGGTCGGCGGGGCGCTGGCCAACTGGACCACGCTCCACCGTGGCACCGTTGGGGACCCACGAGGCTCGGCCCAGAACAACATCATCCTTGAGTTCCTTGGCGACTACGTGTACGTCGCCGCCACGGACGCCTACGCCGTGGCGGTGTGGAACGACGCCCGGAGCGCCTCGCCGTGCGACGCGGTGAACACGTGGCGGCCAACGGTGCAGGAAACCCGATCGGTCGCCGGCCGGCCGGAGATCCAGAAGGTCTGCGCGGCGACCTTCGGGAACACAGACATCTTCGGTGGTTCGTACGCGGATCCCAACACGCCATAGGAGGTCGTCCGACAGCCACTGCCGCAACCGCCGCCAGTTCCGGGGCGGACCTGTGGCGAGCCAGCGCTGTTTCTGACGCGCGATCACGGATAGTCCTGGCGGTGGATCGTTCCTGCGCCCGGCGTATCCGAGGGAGCCGACGATGGTTCCGGCCGCGCCCTTCAGGATCCATTCCAGGTTGCCGAAGAATCTGAGGTTCGGCCAACCGCTTCGGCGAACCTACTGAGCTATCCGGTGGACGTTGGGGGGCGACCATGAAGTTCAAGATCACCTACGGCAGCAAGAGACATCCCGAAGTCCTCGAGGCCTCGGAGATGGTCGATCACGGGCACGAGGGCACATGGATCGACTTCGTGAACGGCAGGGATGAAGTGGTCTTGCGGGTTCGAGCCGCCGACGTGGAGCGCGTCGAGCACGTCAGCGACGAAGAGCACACCGGCCCGGCGCGAGCCGAGGTACCAGACCTCAGCAAGATCCTGGCCTGATCCGCCGGAGAGCGAGGTCGCGTGAGCGGCGGTCAGGCGCGCAGCTGATCCGGGCCTTGGACCGTGAGCCGAACTGGGCGCGGCGGCGAACGATCGACCCCGGAGGTGGGTCTTGCGCCAGGACGGAGCCGACGACCGGTCGCGGATCCGGCGTGGAGCGGTCGACGCGGACGAGCAGACCAACGCTCATGAGCCGATCCCATGCGTCGGCGAACCCGGCGCCGCGCACGTCGGGAACCTCGACGTCGTCGGCGCGGACCAGCCGAGGGCGCGGTCTGCCCGCCGCGCGGGGGTCACGCGGGTGCAGCACCGAGACGTGCACGCGTGCGGTCCGTCGAGCGATCGTCCCCGGCGGGGGACTCTGGTCGACGATCATTCCCATGACGGGCGCGGGGTTCGGTTCCAGACGCGTCACGGTGACGTCGAAGCCCGAGAGCACCAGCTCCTCCCAGCCCTCGTTGAACGGCCGGTTCCGGACGTCCGGCACGGGGATCCGTTCGCGCCGACGGCGTGAGTACGCGCCGCCGAAGACCACGCTCCGGAACGTGTCGGCGACGTCGTCGAAGATTCCCCAGATCAGATCCAGCACTGCGTCGAAGTATCATGCACATCCGGACGACGGCGGCGGTCATGTCCGGGACGTCGTGTGGATCGCGCGGACCGTCTCGATCGTGTCGGCCTCGTCGGGCCGCTTGTCGGGGCGGTACCCCTTGAGGCGCGCGAACCGGAGCGCCACGCCTCCGGGGTAGCGGCGGCTGGCCTGGACGCCGTCGAAGGCGACCTCGACGACTAGCTCCGGACGCACGTAGACGGTGTAGCGGTCGCGGTGGGTCTCGAGCTCCTGCAACCGTTCGGTCTGCCACGCGAGGACCTCGTCGGTCATGCCCTTGAACGTCTTCCCGAGCATCACGAAGCCGCCGGACGGGACCCTCGCTCCCAGATGCAGGTTGCTCAGCCATCCGCTCCTTCGCCCGTGACCCCATTCCGCCGCCAGGACGACCAGGTCGAGCGTGTCGGCCCGCTTGACCTTCAACCAGCTTGCACCGCGCCGTCCCGCCTCGTACGGCGCGTCGAGGGCCTTCACCATGACGCCCTCGTGCCCGTGAGCCAGCGCGGCGTCCAGGACCGCCGTCGCCTGGTCGGTGTCGGCCGCGAGGGCGCGAGGCACGCGCAGCCGCGGGGGCAGCGATCGCTCGAGCGCGTCGAACCGTTCGGCGGACGGCAGGTCCAGCAGGTCTTCGCCGGCCAGGTGCAGGCAGTCGAAGAAGAAGCTGGACAGCGGCAGCCTCGCGCGGTGCTCGTCGATGGAGCGGCGGCTGCCGAACCGACCCATCGTCACCTGGAACGGATGCGGCCGGCCCGCCGCATCCAGCGCGATCGCCTCGCCGTCCAGGACGATCGCGTCGACGGGCAGCGACCGGACGTCCTCGACGAGTTCCGGCACTCGCGTCGTGACGTCGGCGAGGTTCCTCGTGAACGCGCGCACGTCCTCGCCGAGCCGGTGCACTTGCAGCCGGGCACCGTCGAGCTTCCACTCGACCGCGGCCTGGCGGATCCGGTTCATCGCCTCGGCCACGTCGGCGGCCGTCTGCGCGAGCATGGGCTGGACCGGGGTGAGCACCTGTAGCCGGAACTCGGACAGGCCGGCTGCGCCCTTCGCCAGCGCGGCCGCCGCGACGATCCCGAGGTCGCCGGCGAGCATCGAGGCCCGGCGCACCGAAGGGGCGGCCACGCCGGCGGCTCGGGCGACCGCGTCGACCATCACTCCCTCGAGGGCGCCTTGGCGCAGCTCGCCGGTGAGCAGGCCGCCGAGGAACCGGCGCTCCCGTTCGGTTGCCCTCGCGAACGTGTCCCCGAGGATCCCCCGCCGAGCCCCCTGGGATCCGGGCCCCGCGACCGCGGCGATCTCCCGCAGCGCCCGGTCGACGTCAAGCACCGTCAGCGTCGGGCGTTCGGCCGGCGGGCCCGACACGTCGCGCAGCGTGGCCCATCCGACGCCGATGGCTCCATGCGGGAGCGCGCCCGAGAGGTATGCGATCGCGGCCCGGGCCTCCGCCGGCTCCAGCGTGGACAACGCCGATGCGAGGCGTTCGATCTTCTTCAGCCGAGCGCTGGTGCCGGCGACGTCCTCGGACGCCGCCGCCAGGTCGTCGAACAGCAACCCGACCCCTGCCGGCCGACTATGAGCCTGCCGGCGCGCCGGTCCGCGCGGCCCGCCGCCGCGCCGAACGCTCGTCGCGCCGTGCCTGGCGCGCCCGTTCGGCGAGCTCGAACTCGCGCTTGGTCTCGGGCTTCGCAAGCAAATACACGACGATGGCGTCGACGACACCGGCGCCCAGGCCGACCCAGGTGCTCGTGCTTGGCTCACCCGAGAGCACGCCCGCGAGCGCGAGCGGCACCATCACCGCCGCGAAGACCGCGAACGTCCCGATCGCGGCGAGGCGAACGGACTCGCGGCGGAGCAGCACGCCCATCCCCAGGATCGTCGTGAGGAGGCACAGAAGCAGTAGAACGACCGCCGCGATGCCCGCCAGGTTCTGGACCGCCTCGGGATTCAGCCCGAACTCGATCCCGGCCAGCAACGTGTCGCGGTCCAGCCGGTCGGGGTCGAGGGCGGCGAGTGCGCGTTCGACGCCGACCGCGGCGAACAGCGCGGTTACAGCCAGGATCAGTATGCCGGCAGCGACCAGCGCGGACGCCGGTCTGCGTTCGCTCGGTGTCGTCAGCTCCATCGTCGCCCTCGAGGTCCCCTCGCGTGAGCGAACGAGTATAGCGACGCGACTACACGCGCCAGGATGCGAGCGCTACACTGCCTCCGTGAGCTAAGTGACCGTCCTCGGCACCACCCGGCGCCTCTCGGCGCCGGTCGTTGCATGCACCGGGAGGTCACCCACATGGCTCACGAACCCGATCACCACCGCGAAGACACGCTGCTTGCCCCCTCGCGACGCCGTACGCCTGCGAGGTCGCCGTGAACGTCCTCCAGGTCCGCGGGCTGGCGGTCGAGGCCGCGGGTCGTCCCCTCCTCGAGGGCGTGACGCTGACGGTCCGGACCGGCGACAAGGTCGGCGTCGTCGGCCGCAACGGGGCCGGCAAGACGAGCTTGCTCGGCGTGCTGGCGGGCGAGTCGGCGCCGCTGGCCGGCACCGTCGTCCGCCGCGGCGCCGTCGGGTACCTCCGCCAGGACCCGCGCCAGCACCGCTCGGCCGACGAGCACACCGGCCTCGTGCACATCCTGCAGGCGCGTGGCCTCGCAGACATGGGCGAGCGGCTCGAGAAGCTGCGGCTGTCGCTCGAGGAGCACCACAGCGAGCGAGACGTCGCCCGGTTCACGCGGCTCGAGGAGCGGTACCGGGCGGCCGGCGGGTACTCGGGTGAGGCCGAGGCCCGCAGGATCGGGGCGGGGCTCGGGCTGCCGCAGGACCGGCTCGACCTGCCCGTCGGCGCGCTCTCGGGCGGCGAGCGACGACGGCTGGAGCTCACGAAGATCCTGTTCGGCGGATCAGACCTCCTGCTGCTCGACGAGCCGACCAACCACCTCGACGTCGATGCCCGCGACTGGCTGATGCGGTTCCTCGCCACGTACAAGGGAGGACTCGTCGTGGTGAGTCACGACATCGGACTGCTGGATCGCTCGATCTCGCGCGTCCTGCACCTGGACGACCGCGGCGTGGTCACGTACCGGGGCACGTACTCGCAGTACCGGGAGGCCCGCCGGCAGGACGAGATCCGGCTCACGGCGCTCGCCGGACGACAGCAGGCCGAGATCCATCGGCTCAAGACCCTGGCCGACTCGATGCGCGGGCAGACCGCCAAGCGAGCGCGCAAGGCCAAGACCCTCGACACACGCGTCGAGCGGCTGCGGTCGGATGCGATCGAGGCGCCGAAGCACGAACGGCGGTTCGCCTACCGGTTCCCCGAGCCGCCGCACAGCGGCCGCGTCGTGCTTCGCGCAGACGGGCTGACCAAGGGGTACGGCGGGCCGCCCGTCTTCGAGGAGGTCTCATTCGACGTCGAGCGCGGGGAGCGGCTGCTCGTGATGGGGCTGAACGGAGCGGGAAAGACCTCCCTCTTACGGATCCTCGCGGGGGTGACGGCCCCGGACGCGGGGTCGTTCCGTCCCGGCGTCGGTGTCTCGCTCGGCTACTACGCGCAGGAGCACGAGGGGATCGTCGACGGACGCGACGTCCTGTCGCACGTGAAGCAGGAGTCGCCCGCCGAGGATCGTGCGCTCCGAGGGCTGCTCGGGATGTTCGGGCTGAGCGGGGACGTGGCGTTCCAGGACGCGGGCACGCTTTCAGGCGGCGAGAAGACGAAGCTCGCGCTGGTGCAGCTCGTGGCCGGCCGCCACAACCTGATCCTGTTGGACGAGCCGACGAACAACCTCGACCCGCCATCGAGGACGGCGATCGCGGAGGCGCTCTCGACGTGGCGCGGGTCGATGGTGATCGTGAGCCACGACGTCGGCTTCGTCCGCGAGCTTGCGCCGCAACGGGTGCTGATGATGCCCGAGGGCACGCTGGCGTTCTGGAGCGACGACCTTCTGGAGCTAGTCGCGCTCGCGTGACCCGGTCCAGTTGGCAGCACCTCGTCCCGCCCGCGTATGCTCCGCGCGCCCGAGCCGAGGGAGGTCGCGTGTGGACGCCGACGTCGTGTTCGTCAACGGAGCCGTCTACACCGTGGACGCCGTCCGCGGCTGGGCGCGCGCGGTCGCGGTTCGGGACGGCCGGATCGTGGCCGTCGGGACCGACGACGATGCCCGGTCGCTGATCGGGGCACGGACCGAGGTCCACGACCTGCGCGGCCGGATGCTCCTGCCCGGCTTTCAGGACGCGCACGTCCATCCGCCGTCCGCCGGGCTCGAGATGCTCCAGTGCGACATGAACGATGCCTATTCGCTCGCCGAGTACGAGCGGATCGTGGCCGAGTACGCGTCGACGCACCCGGACGAGGAGTGGATCCTGGGCGGCGGCTGGTCGATGGACGCGTTCCCGAACGGGACGCCCGACAAAGGCCCGCTCGACCGACTGCTGCCCGACAGCCCCGCCTTCCTCCCGAACCGCGACGGGCACACCGGGTGGGTCAATACCCGCGCGCTCGAGATGGCCGGGATCACGGCAGAGACGCCCGACCCTCCGGACGGCCGGATCGAACGCGACGCGGACGGACGCCCGACGGGCGCGCTGCACGAGGGCGCGATGTCGCTCGTCCGCAAGCTGCTCCCGCCGACCTCGCAGCGACAGTGGGAGGAGGGGCTCGTCGCGGCCCAGCGGTACCTGCACTCCCTCGGGATCACGGCGTGGCAGGACGCGATCGTCGGCGGTTCCTACGAGACGTACGAGGCATACCGCAGCGTCGCCGCGCGGGGCGAGCTGACGGCGCGCGTGGTGGGGGCGCTCTGGTGGGACCGGCACCGCGGCGCCGAGCAGGTCCCGGAGCTGATCGACAAGCGCGAGCGAGGCGCCGTCGGCCGGTTCCGCGCTACGAGCGTCAAGGTGATGCAGGACGGCGTCGTCGAGACGTTCACCGCCGCCGTCCTCGATCCGTACCTCGACGACGCGGGGCGACCGACGGACCGGTTCGGGATCTCGTTCATCGACCCCGAGGCGCTCCGGGCGTATGTCACCGAGCTCGATGCGCTGGGGTTCCAGGTGCACTTCCACGCGCTGGCCGAACGTGCGGTGCGAGAGTGCCTGGACGCGCTCGAAGCGGCCCGCGCCGCGAACGGTCCGAGCGACCACCGGCATCACCTCGCGCACATCCAGATCGTGCACCCGGACGACGTCGCGAGGTTCCGGCGGCTGGGCGCCGTGGCCAACGCGCAGCCCTTGTGGGCGATGAACGAGGGACAGATGCGAAACCTGACGATCCCGTTCCTGGGTCCCGAGCGGGCCGGCTGGCAGTACCCGTTTGCGAGCCTGCACCGTGCCGGTGCGACGCTCGCGATGGGGAGCGACTGGGGCGTCTCGAGCCCGAACCCGCTCTGGGAAATCCACGTGGCGGTGAACCGAACGGCCTTCCCCGACTACGCGAACGCGGGGGACGATACGGCGGCGACCGAGCCGTTCCTGCCCGACGAACGGCTGGACCTGCCGACGGCGATCGCGGCGTTCACGATCGGATCGGCCTTCGTGAACCACCTCGACGACGTGACGGGGAGCATCGAGCCGGGGAAGCTCGCCGATCTCGTCGTCCTCGACCGCAACCCGTTCGAGCATCCGCGCGACCAGATCTACCTGGCCCGGCCGCTGCTGACGATGGTCGAGGGGGTTTCCGTTCACGTGGACCCGGCGTACGGCTGACCCGGCTGGGACCCTGCGCCGCCGTCACCCGCCGGCGGCGGATCCGCAGGTCAGCGCGCCTGCTTTACGGGGCCGCCCGTTCGGGATAGGATTTTGAACGGCCGTTCAAACCGCCTCGTCCGACCAGTCAGGAGCCGCGATGACCACCGCGACCGCCGCCGCGCCCCGGGTGCAGCCGCCGATCGAAGGAAGCGAGCTGCACCGGGTCCTTGCGCCGTCGCTGGGGGAGTGCCGGACGTTGCCGGCCGAGGCCTACCTCTCGGAGGGGGTGCTCGCCTGGGAGCGTGACCGTTTCTTCGAGCGATCCTGGGTGTGCGTGGGGCGCACCGCCGACCTGGCGGTGCCCGGCGACCAGCGGGCCGTCCGGGCGGGGACCGAGGGCATCCTGCTGGTCCGGGGACAGGACGGCGTCCTGCATGGGTTCTACAACACGTGCCGGCACCGCGGCCACGAGCTCCTCGAACCCGGCCAAACGCGGAACCTGCGCGCGATCAAGTGCCCGTACCACGCGTGGGTCTACTCCCTCGACGGCGCGCTCGCCGGCGCCCCACGCTTCGGCGAGGTCCCGGGGTTCGACCGGGCCGACTGGCCGCTGATCCAGGCACGGGTCGAGGAATGGCACGGCTGGGTCTTCGCGAACGCGTCGGCGGATGCCCCGCCGCTTCCGGACCATGTCGGGAACCTCGACACGCTCCTTGGACCGTGGGAGCCGGAGCGGCTGCTCGCCGCCGAGCGCCACGAGTACGTCGTGAAGGCGAACTGGAAGACGATCACCGAGAACTATCACGAGTGCTACCACTGCCCGAGCATCCATCCGGCGCTGTGCCGGGTGACGCCCGTGGACTCGGGGGAGAACCTCACGCAGACCGGCTGCTGGGTCGGCGGGACGATGGAACTGATGGACCACGCGGCGACGATGTCGATGACGGGCGAGAGCGGCGGCGTGCCGCTCCGCGGGCTCGATCCGAAGCGGCTGCGCGAGGTCTATTACATCGGCCTGTTCCCGAACCTGCTGATCAGTCTCCACCCGGACTACGTGATGACGCACCGCATGGAGCCGATCGGCCCCGGCGAGACGTACGTGGAGTGCGAGTGGCTCTTCCCGCCCGAGGCGGTCGAGCGTCCAGGCTTCGATCCCGCGTACGCGTCGGAGTTCTGGGACGTGACCAACCGAGAGGACTGGCGGGCGTGCGAGTCCGTGCGGCGGGGTCTCGCGTCCCGGGGTCAGCGCCAGGGGCCCTTCGCGCCGGCCGAAGACGAGGTGCATTCGTTCATGGCGATGGTCGCGCGCGGGTACCTCGACGGCGTCGTCGCCACGCCGCCTCGGATCCGGCGGACGTCGGTCGCGGTCTGAGGTCGGCGAGTTCGCGGCTCCCTGACCCCTAGTCAGACCGTTCGCTTGCCGGGTGCCGGCGCGGCACGCACGATACCGCCGTTCCCGCCAGGAGGAGGATGCCAGCATGGCGTTCGACATGAGCCTGGTTCAGCGCGGCGCGCGCAACCGGCGGACCCCGTACTACGAGGCAACGCAGAAGTACGACCCCAAGGGCTTCACCGTCTACAACCACATGTACTTCCCGATCCGGTTCGACACGTTCGAAGCGGAGTTCGAGGCGCTCTTGAACGACGTCACCTTGTGGGACGTATCCGTCGAGCGATGCTTGGAGATCTCGGGACCGGACGGTTTCCGGTTCGCGCAGCTGCTCACGCCGCGCGACCTCTCGAAGTGTGCGGTCGGGCAGGCGAAGTACGTGCTGATCGTCGATGGCGACGGCGGCATCATCAACGATCCGGTCCTCACGCGGATGGAGGAGCGCACGTTCTGGTTCGCGCTGGCGTCCTCGGATGCGCTCCTGTTCGCGCGCGGGCTGAAGAACGCGTACCCCGACCTCGACGTGACGATCCGCGAGGTTGACGTCGCGCCGCTCCAGGTGCAGGGGCCGAAGTCCAAGCAGCTGATGACCGACCTCGTGGGGGAGCAGATTCTCCATCTGAAGTACTACTGGTGGCGCCGGGCGGAGATTGGCGGCGCTCCCGTCGTCGTGACGCGCACGGGCTGGACGTCGGAGGTCGGGTACGAGGTGTATCTCACCGACACGACCAAGGGGACCGAGGTCTACGAGGCGATCATGAAGGCCGGGGAGCGGTACAACATCAAGGCGACCGGCCCGAGCGACATCCGCCGCATTGAGGGCGCGATCTTCAACTGGGGCGCCGACATGACCTACGAGAACGACCCGCTCGAGATGGGTCTGGAGCGCCTGGTCGACTGGGACCTGCCCGACGACGCGGCGATCTCCCTGAAGGCCCTCCGCGCGATCAAGGAGCACGGCGTGACGCGCCGCATCAACGGCGTCGAGCTCGACGGCGAGCCGTTCCCCGGCCTCAACAACATCAAGTGGCCGATCCGCGAGGATGGCGGCGCGAAGATCGGAAAGGTGACCAGCGCCATCTACTCGCCGCGCCTTCGCAAGAACATCGGGTACGCATGGCTGCCCGTCGAACGCTCGACGCTCGGGGCATCGGTCAGGGTCGAGACCGAGTGGGGTGACAGGACGGCCAGGGTCGTGGAGATGCCGTTCGTGGACCCGGGCAAGCAGATCCCGGTCGGCTGATCCCGAGCCGGCGGCCCTGAGGCATCGTTCAGCGGAACGGCCCGAGCTGCAAGCAACCCGCGCGGTCTCGCCGGCTTGCGCACCTCCGGCTGTTTGAACGATGATTCAAGCTCCTATCGTGCGTCGGCTGAGGAGGAACCTTCAGTGGTGAACGAGCGCAAGGAGATGCTCGAGAACAGCGCCACGATCTATTTCGGACCGTGGTACCGCCGGTCGCCGTTCTTCGACGCGACGAGGCGGGCCGGATGCACCGCGTACGACGTGTATAACCACATGCTGCTGCCCGCCTACTACGACGATCCCGAGGTCGAGTACTGGTCGCTGCTGAACGACGTGACGGTCTGGGACGTAGCGGTCGAGCGGACGGTCCAGATCGCCGGGCGCGACGCCGACCGGTTCGTCAACATGCTGACGTGCCGCGACCTCACGAAGTGCGCCGTGAAGCAAGGCAAGTACATGATCGTCACTGCGCCCGACGGCGGGATCGTGAACGACCCGGTCCTGCTCCACGTCGACGCGCACACGTGGTGGATGCAGCTCGCCGACTCGGACGCCGGGCTGTACGCGCTCGGCGTCGCCTCACAGGCGGGGATGGACGTCGACATCACGTACCCCGAGGCGTACCCGATGCAGATCCAGGGCGCGAAGGCCGCGAAGACCCTCGAGAAGCTCGTCGGCGCCGCGATCTACGACATGAAGTACTACTGGTGCGAGAGGTTCGAGGTCAAGGACATCCCGGTCCTCGTGAGCCGCACGGGATGGACGGCGGTCCAGGGGTTCGAGATCAATATCCTCGATCCCTCGCGGGGGGACGATCTCTGGAACGCGGTGTTCGAGGCCGGCGAGGAGTTCGGCATCCGTGCCGTCGCGCCCGTTGAGGCGCGGCGGATCGAGGCCGGCATCATGAACCTGAACTCCGACATGACGCTCGAGAACAACCCGTTTGAGATCATGGGTCTCGAGCACCTGGTCGAGGAGCAGCCGCAGGACTACATGGGCAAGGACGCGCTCGAGAGCGTCCGCCGCAGCGGCGTGAAGCGGAAGCTCGTGGGGATCGAGCTCGAGGGCGACGAGCTCCGGGCCGAGCTGACCTGGTTCTGGCCCGTCCACAAGGACGGCCGCGAGGTCGGAAAGGTGACCGACGCCGTCTGGTCGCCCCGGCTGGCGAGGAACATCGGGTA
Organism: Actinomycetota bacterium; assembly: GCA_046729855.1. Taxonomy (GTDB): domain Bacteria; phylum Actinomycetota; class UBA4738; order UBA4738; family HRBIN12; genus DATHSY01. The sequence continues at coordinate 21,253 of JBKPHM010000010.1, forward strand.
CGTGTGGGTCCCTATCGAGCTCTCCGAGCCCGGAACCGAGCTGGACGTGGAGTCCGAACAGGGACATTTGAAGGGACGGACCGCCGCGATCCCGTTCATCGACCCGCGCAAGGAGGTGCCCGCCGCGCCGCTGACGACGTCCTCGTAAGCGGCGCGGGCGCGTCGGGTGGGGCGCGCGGCTCGCGATCTTCGCCGGACGGGTAGCCTCTGTGTATGTACGCCGGTCGGATCGAGCGCTCGCGGTTGACGGCGCTCGCGGTCGCCGTCGCGTTCACGCTGGCGGTGGGCGCGTGCACGAGCCAGAGCGACGGCCGACGGGCCCCCGACACCGGCGCCGAGGTCCGCGCGGACCTCCCCACGCCCTCGGCCGACTTCGCCAGGGGTCGTGACGCCGTCGTGGACGTCGTCGACCGCGTGCTCCCGGCCGTCGTCAACGTCGTCAGCACGACGTCCCAGGGCGAGGGGGAAGGGACCGGCTTCATCGTACGATCGGACGGCATCGTCGTAACGAACTTCCACGTCGTCCAGGGCGCCACCGACGTGCAGGTACTCACGTCGGACGCGGAGCCCGACCGGTACGACGCTCGCGTGATCGGCGGCGATATCGCCGCGGACCTGGCCGTCCTCGACATCGATGCGGAGGACCTGCCGACCGTCTCGCTCGGCGACTCCGGATCGCTCGAACTCGGGCAGCAGGTCGTTGCGCTCGGGTACGCGCTCGGCTTCGCCGGCGGGCCGTCGGTGACGACGGGAATCGTCTCCTCGCTGACGCGGCGCATCTCGGTACCCGACCAGGGCTGCCCGGAGCAGGAGTGCGGGCCCGATCGCGAGCGCGTGTACTCGCACCTGATACAGACGGACGCTGCCATCAACCCCGGGAACTCCGGAGGGCCGCTCGTCGACCTCGCCGGCAGGGTCGTCGGGATCAACACGGCCGGTGTCGGAGCCGCGTCGGCGGAGAACGTCGGCTTCGCGATCCAGATCGACTTCGCGCGCCCGGTCATCCTCGACGCCGCCGAGAACCCGAACGAGCCGGTGGCGTTCCTCGGTGTCGCGAGCACCGACGCGTCGGACCCGGCGGTCCCGATCGAGTTCGGCATCGACCCGCCGGTCGACACCGGCGCGGTCGTGGTCGACGTCGTTCCCGACGCGCCCGCCGACGCGGCGGGGATCGACGTCGGTGACGTGATCGTCTCGTTCGGCGGGACGTCGATCGAGGGGTGGGAGTCGCTCGTGGAGGCAATCGGCGAACACGACCCCGGGGACCGGATTGATGTCGAGGTGGTCCACCCCGACGATCGTCGCGAGACGCTCACCCTCACGTTGGGCGTCAATCCCACCGCGCTGGGGTAGCCCACGATCGTCCAAGGGCGTCGCTACGCTAGCCTTGCTGCGTGAAGGTCAGCCTGCGCAATCCCGATCGCGAGCTCGAGGTCGCCGATGGTCGAAGAGTCCGCGACATCGTGGAGGAGTGCCCGCTCGTGGCTGGCAACACGCAGCTCCGCTACAAGGAGGCGATGAACCGGCTCGAGGCCACGTCGCCCGGGACGAAGGCATCGTTCTACCTCGGCTACCTCGACCGCGCGCAGATGGTCGGAGAGCGTCTCGGCGCATCCCAGGCCGACCGGCCAAGCGACGAACAGGTGTCGGCCGAGCTCTCCGACGAGGTCCTCCCAGCGGAGATCTACTCGGGGGGCGGCGCGTGAGCTCGCCGTTCGAGCCGGGGGAGCGGGCGCTGCTGATCGATCAGCGGGGCCGCCGGTACCTGTTCAGGCTGTCGCCCGGCGAGGTGTGGCACTCACACGGCGGCGCGCTGCCACACGACCTGATCATCGGGTCGGACGAGGGCGTTCGTGTGCACTCGGCGTCGGGGATGTCGTTCGTCTGCTTCCGGCCCACGCTCGCGGACTTTGTCCTGAAGATGCCGCGTGGGGCCCAGGTCGTATACCCCAAGGACATCGGGGCGATCCTTGTCGAGGCCGACGTGTACCCGGGCGCCCGAGTCCTCGAGGCCGGAACGGGCTCCGGCGCGCTGACGATTGCGCTTGCGCGCGCCGTCGGCCCCGAGGGGCGGGTCGTCTCGTACGAGGTTCGGTCCGACTTCCACGAAAAGGCCGTCCGAAACGTCGAGGCCTTCTTCGGCAAGATCCCCGGCCACGTGGATCTACGGGAGGACGACGTCCGCGAGGTGGCCGCGACGGGGGAGCGGTTCGACCGGGTCGCCTTGGACCTGCCGGAGCCAGGCTTCGTGGTGGATGCGGTCGCGCCGGTCCTCGACCCCGGGACGATCGTGTGTGCCTACGTGCCGACGACGATCCAGATCCAGCAGGTCGTGCAGGCGCTCCGGGAAGCCGGGTTCGAGCAGGTGGAGACGTTCGAGGTCATGCGCCGCGGCTGGCACGTCGGTGAGCGGAGCGTCCGACCGGACCATCGGATGGTCGCCCACACCGGCTTCATCACCGTGGGGCGGCGGACCTCCGGGCCGGTTTCACCCGAGCCCGGGTAGGGGACGCCAACGTATCCATCCGCAGGGGGTGCAGCACGTCTCGGCGACGGGCGGTAAGGGTCCGGCCGTTGACAGCCGAAACGAAAGGGACCGAATAGGACCGCTCAGCGTCCTTGGGGACGTCGGAGCGGGGTCTATACTCGCCTACCGCGGGAGGTGCGGCGATGCGCGAGGCCGATCCACGTGAACAGCAGGAGCGCTACGAGAAGCAGATCCACGAGCTTCAGACCCAGGTGCGCTTCTTGGAGGACGAGGTCGCGCTGCTCCGCCGCCGGCTGACCAACGCGCCGCGTCAGGTCAAGATCCTCGAGGAGAAGCTGCTCGAATCTCGCAACGACCTGACCCGTGCACTGGCCCAGAACGAGAAGCTCGCGTCTACGCTGAAGGCCGAGCGCGACAAGATCGAGGGCCTGCGCGAGGAGGTCGAGAAGCTCTCGCAGCCGCCGGCGAGCTTCGGCGTCTACCTCGGCACCAACGACGACGGTTCGGTCGACGTGTTCACCGCCGGTCGCAAGATGCGCGTCAACGTCGCGCCGGAGCTCGAGTCCGAGCGCTTCCGGCGCGGGGTCGAGGTGATCCTGAACGAGGCGCTGAACGTGGTCGAGATCCTCGCACCTGACCGCGCGGGCGAGGTCATGACGGTGAAGGATCGCCTGGGCGAGGACCGGGTCGTCGTGATCGGCCACGGCGACGAGGAGATCGTCGCCTCCCTGGCCGCGAGCCTGCGCGAGGACGCGATCCGCGCGGGCGACCCGCTGCTGATCGACCCGCGGTCGATGGTCGCGATCGAGCGCCTGCCCAAGGAGGAGGTCGAGGAGCTCGTCCTCGAGGAGATCCCCGACGTCTCGTACGAGGACATCGGCGGCCTCGAGGGGCAGATCGAGGCGATCCGCGACGCGGTCGAGCTCCCGTTCCTGTACGCCGAGCTGTTCGCCGAGCATCAGCTCGAGCCGCCCAAGGGCGTGCTGCTGTACGGCCCGCCGGGCTGCGGGAAGACGTTGATCGCTAAGGCCGTGGCCAAGTCACTCGCTGACAAGGTGAAGGAGCGGACGGGACGCGAGGACGCCCATTCGTACTTCCTCAACGTCAAGGGCCCCGAGCTGCTCAACAAGTACGTCGGTGAGACCGAGCGGCAGATCCGCCAGATCTTCCAGCGCGCGAAGGAGCGCAGCGAGGAGGGGCTGCCGGTCATCGTGTTCTTCGACGAGATGGACTCGATCTTCCGCACGCGGGGGTCGGGGATCTCGAGCGACGTCGAATCGACGATCGTCCCTCAGCTGCTCTCCGAGCTCGACGGCGTCGAGACGCTCAAGAACGTGATCGTGATCGGTGCCTCGAACCGGGAGGACCTGATCGACCCGGCGATCCTTCGCCCTGGCCGCCTCGACGTGAAGATCAAGATCGAGCGGCCGGACGCGCAGCAGGCCGCGGACATCATGACGAAGTACCTGAACGCGGCCGTCCCGATCCACCCGGAGGAGGTCGAGCGCACCGGCGACATGCGGGCGGCGGTCGGCAGGATGATCCAGCAGACCGTCGACCGGATGTACGAGGCCTCGGATGAGAACCGTTTCCTCGAGGTCACCTACGCCTCGGGGGACAAGGAGGTTCTGTACTTCAAGGACTTCAACTCGGGCGCGATGATCGAGAACATCGTCCGCCGGGCCAAGAAGGAGGCGATCAAGCGCTTCCTGTCGATGGGCGAGAAGGGGATCAAGCAGGAGGACCTCCTGCACGCGATTCGCGACGAGTTCAAGGAGAACGAGGACCTGCCGAACACGACCAACCCGGACGACTGGGCGCGCATCTCGGGCAAGAAGGGCGAGCGCATCGTCTACGTCCGGACGCTCCTGGGCGACGGGATCGGCAGCGAAGGGCGGCAGGTCGAACGGATCAGCGCGGGCCAGTACCTGTAGGCTTCTCGGATGGCCATCCCCAAGGTCGTCGGGACCGAGACGGAGTACGGTATCTCGGCGATCGGCTCGCCCGACTTCAACCCCGTCCTGTCCTCGTCGCTGTTGATCAGCACGTTCGCGGGCGCCCTGCGGCGGATCCGCTGGGACTACGAGCAGGAGTCGCCGCTGCGCGACGCTCGGGGCTTCGAGCCGGTCCAGGTCCGGGAGCCCGCCGAGGAAGACCTGGGCCTCGCCAACGTGATCCTGCCGAACGGTGCGCGGTACTACGTCGACCACGCCCACCCCGAGTACTCGACGCCCGAGTGCGCGTCGCCGCGCGAGCTCGTCGTGCACGACAAGGCGGGCGAGCGTGTGCTCGAGCGTTCCCTCGAGGAGATCCAGCGGGTGCTCCCGCCCGGGCAGCGGCTCGCAATCTTCAAGAACAACAGCGACGGCAAGGGCAACTCGTACGGCACCCATGAGAACTACCTCGTCGACCGCGCGACGCCGTTCGGCGCGATCGTCCGGGACCTCACGCCCTTCCTCGTCTCCCGTCAGATCTTCACGGGAGCGGGGAAGCTCGGCGCCGAGGCGCCCTGGGACGACCGGGATCGCCACCGGTTCCAGCTGACGCAGCGGGCGGACTTCTTCGAGGCCGAGGTCGGGCTGGAGACCACGCTCAAGCGTCCGATCGACAACACCCGTGACGAGCCGCACGCCGACCCCGACAAGTACCGACGTCTGCACGTGATCATCGGCGACGCCAACATGAGCGAGGTCGCAACGTTCCTGAAGGTCGGGACGACCTCGATCGTCCTGGAGATGATCGAGGACGATTACCTCCAGGACCTGTCGCTCGCGAATCCCGTCGCCGCCCTGCACCAGATCTCGCGCGATCTCACGTGCGCGGAGACGGTCAGGCTGGCCGACGACCGGCGGCTCACCGCCGTCCAGATCCAATGGGAGTACCTGGAGCGGGCGCGCAAGTACGTGGAGCAGGAGGACGACACGCCGGCCAACCGGGACGTTCTCGAGCGCTGGGAGCAGGTCCTCACCGGGCTCGAGGCCGAGCCGCTCTCGCTCCATCGCACGCTCGACTGGGTCGCGAAGCACCGCGTGCTGGAGGGCTACCGCGAGCGGGACCGGCTCGAGTGGTCCGACCCCAAGCTGCGGCTGGTGGACCTGCAGTACCACGACGTCCGGCGCGACAAGGGCCTGTACCACCGGCTCGTCGCGAGCGGCAAGGTCGAGCGGCTGACGGGCGACGCGGAGGTCGAGCGGGCCGTCATGGAGCCGCCGGACGACACGCGCGCGTACTTCCGAGGCCGGTGCATCGCGAAGTACCCCGAGGCGATCGCCGCAGCCTCGTGGGACTCGATGATCTTCGACACGGGCAGGGACGCCTTGCAGCGGATCCCGATGCGCGAGCCGCTCAGGGGCACGCGCCAGCACGTCGAGCGAGTCCTCGACGAGGCGCCGGACGCGGCCACCCTGGTCTCGCTGCTGCAGTCCTGAACGGCGGCTGGTGCTGGCGATGCCATACGCCGTGAACCGGCGGCTCGACGACGCCCGTTCCGGCGCGGCCGGACCTGTCCGCGCCGTCCCGTAGGATATCTTGACGTTCCCGGGAGGAGATCGAACATGCCGCAGGAGCAGGAGCAGAAGCGCACGCAGCGCCGGTCCGGCGGCGAGGGTGGCGACGACGCCGGCCAGGTCGAGGGCGCCGCCAAGACCGAGCGGCTCAAGGAAGAGATGGACGAGATCCTCGACGAGATCGACTCCGTCCTGGAGGAGAACGCCGAGGAGTTCATCAAGAGCTACGTCCAGAAGGGCGGCGAATGACCGACGGAGCCGCCCCGCCGCCGCTCCTCGGCGGCGGCCCCATCGGTGCCAATCCCAGCTTCTTCGATCTCGTCGCCGGGACGAGACCGGAACTGCTGACCCACGTCCAGGGGGCGGGCAGTGAGGTCCCCGGCCTGCCGCACGGGACGACGGTGCTCGGGCTGAAGTTCGCCGACGGCGTGGTGTTCGCGGGGGACCGGCGGGCGACAGAGGGGTACTCGATCGCCGACGACAGGATGCAGAAGGTCTTCGCGGCCGACGACCGCTCGGCGATCGCGATCGCCGGCGCGGCCGGCCAGGCCGTCGAGATCGTGAAGCTGTTCCAGCTCGAGCTGGAGCACTACGAGAAGATCACGGGCGACCGCCTCTCGCTCGAGGGCAAGGCGAACCGCCTCGCGCAGATGATCCGCGGCAACTTCCCGCTGGCGTTGCAGGGCCTAGTCGTCGTCCCGCTGTTCGGCGGCTACGACGAGCGGCGCGGCCAGGGCCGGATCTTCTACTACGACGCCACTGGCGGTCGGTGGGAGGAGGAGGACTTCCACGCGACGGGCTCGGGCGGGCGTCCCGCGAAGAGCTCCCTCAAGAAGCGCTGGCGGCCGGACATGGACGCGGCCGAAGCCGTCCGCGTGGCCGTCGAGGCGCTCGTGGACGCCTCGCAGGAGGACGCGGCTACCGGTGGCGTCGACCCGTCGCGCGGCATCTACCCGCTGGTGCTGGTGGTGGGCACCGACGGCGTCCGTGACGTCCCCGACGACGAGGTCCGTACGGCGTACGACGCCGTGACCCAGGAAGACGGCGGGGCTCAAGGAGCGAGCGCGAGCGCGCGAGCGGTTGCCCCTGGGGGAGGGCGGCGCTGATGTCGTTCATGCCCTACGTCGCGCCCGAGCAGCTCATGAAGGATCGCTCGGAGTACGCACGCAAGGGCATCTCTCGCGGCAAGTCCGTCGTCGGCATCCAGTACACGGACGGTCTCCTGTTCCTGGCGGAGAACCCCAGCGCGTCGCTGCACAAGATCTCCGAGATCTACGACCGGATCGCGTTCGCCGGCGTCGGCAAGTACAGCGAGTTCGAAGACCTTCGGATCGCGGGCGTACGCCTCGCGGACCTCCGCGGCTACTCGTACGACCGGGAGGACGTCAAGGCCAAGGACATCGCCAACGCCTACTCGCAGGCGCTGTCGACGATTTTCACGCAACAGATGAAGCCGTACGAGGTCGAGGTCCTTGTGGGCGAGGTCACCGACGGCGACGGACACAACGAGCTCTACCACATCGTCTTCGACGGCTCGGTCAGCGATGAGCACGGCTACGTCGGGATCGGCGGGCACGCCGAAGAGCTCACGGGCGCGCTGGAGACCGCGTACGCCGAGGGCTGGGACCTCGCCAACGCCGTGCGCGAGGGCGTCAAGGCGATCTCGTCGGCGGAGGGTCGCCAGCTCGAGCCGGACGCGTTCGAGGCGGGGATCCTGGACCGGACCCGGCCGCAGCGCCGCAAGTTCCGGCGCCTGACCGACGACGAGGTGGCCAGGATTCTCGCAAGCTAGCGTTATCGTGGGCTGACGGGCGTCCCGCCGTTCGTCCCGGGCGGGCCTACACTCCTTCCGTGGACCGCCGCATCTTCGGCCTCGAGAACGAGTACGGCGTGACGTGCACGTTCCGCGGGCAGCGCCGCCTGTCGCCCGACGAGGTCGCGCGGTACCTGTTCCGCCGCGTCGTCCACTGGGGCCGCTCCTCGAACGTCTTCCTCGAGAACGGGGCGCGCCTGTATCTCGACGTCGGCTCGCATCCGGAGTATGCGACTCCCGAGTGCGATTCGGTCGTCGATCTCGTCGCCCACGACAAGGCCGGGGAACGGATCCTTGAAGCGCTGCTCGCAGCGGCCGAGGTCCGGCTGCACGAGGAGGGCATCAGCGGGCAGGTCTACCTGTTCAAGAACAACACCGACTCCGCCGGCAACTCGTACGGATGCCACGAGAACTACCTCGTCGCGCGCCAGGGAGAGTTCGCGCGGATGGCCGACGTCCTGATCCCGTTCTTCGTGACGCGACAGATCTACTGCGGCGCGGGCAAGGTTCTCCACGGGCCGCGCGGCGCGCAGTTCTGCATCGCGCAGCGCGCGGAGCACATCTGGGAGGGTGTCTCGAGCGCCACGACGCGGTCCCGGCCGATCATCAACACGCGCGACGAGCCGCACGCGGACGCGGAGCGGTTCCGCCGTCTGCACGTGATCGTCGGCGACTCCAACATGAACGAGACGACGACCTGGATGAAGGTCGGTATCACCGACCTGGTCCTGCGGATGGTCGAGTCGAACACCGTGATGCGCGACCTGACGCTGGAGAACCCGATCCGCGCGATCCGCGAGATCTCGCACGACATGTCGTGCCGCAAGCGCGTCCGCCTGGCGAACGGACGCGAGCTCACCGCGATCGACATCCAGGAGGAGTACTTCGAGCGGACCGAGCGCTTCGTCGCGCGCCGCGGTCCGGACCCCCAGGCGAAGCAGCTCTTGCTCGAGTGGCGCGACGCGCTCGATGCGCTGACGGCGGGCGAGCCGGAGGGACTGACGCGAAAGGTGGACTGGGTCGCGAAGCACCTAATGATCGAGCGGTACCGGGACAAGCACGGCCTGCCGCTGTCCTCGCCGAAGGTCGCGCTCCTCGACTTGGCGTACCACGACGTGAACCGCAGCCGCGGGCTCTACTACCTGATGGAGCGCCAAGATCGCGCGGACCGCGTCGTCGGCGAGAAGGAGATCTCACGCGCGATGCGCGAGCCGCCGCAGACGACCCGGGCCAAGCTCCGCGGTGACTTCATCAGGTACGCCAAGCAGAAGCGGCGCGACTACACGGTGGACTGGGTGCACCTCAAGCTGAACGACCAGGCCCAGCGCACGGTGCTGTGCAAGGACCCGTTTCGCAGCGTCGACGAGCGGGTCGAGCAGCTGATCGCGCACATGTGAGGCCGGCGACGTAGCGCCCGCCCCGTCCGTTCCGCGACGTCAGCCGGGCCGTGACCGGTAGCGTCGCGACCCCGCGGCCATCCGGCCGGCGAGCACGCCGGCCGCGCCAGCGGCCAGGAAGAAGGCCGGATCGGCAGCGGGGGAGCGGCCCATCGACGTGACCTCGACCCGGGCGTCGCCGAGCGCGTGGATCGCGGGCCCGCCGTCCACCTCGACGAGGTGGTGTCGATCCTCGATGCCGCGGCCCCGCAGCGCGTCCCACACGGCTCGCCGCTGCGGCTCGTGTTCGAGCACCGGGACGGCGACGTTCGTCCGTGCCGTGGCGATCCTCTCCAGGATCGTCAGCGAGTGGTGGGAGACGACCCGGTGGCGTTCGCGCGGGTCGGCGAACGAAATCCGCAGCGCCGCCACCGGGCGGCCGCCGAGCGTCTCGACCGCGTTGAGCGCTTCGCCCGACGCGAGACCCGAGACGCCCCACGTCGTGTCGGTGCCGAGATTGCCCGGCCCATCGGCGACGACGGCCACCTCCGCGCCCAGGACGTGCCGGGCCGCCAGGAGCCCGCTCCACAGCGTCACCGCCTCCAGGTCGCCGCCGCCGAACGCCTGCCCGCACGTCACGACGCCGTCCAGCAGCCCGGCCTCGCGCAGGCGCGGCACGAGGTTCGAGAGCGCGCCCGGCAGCGCGGCGCCGTCGCTCATGACGTATGCGACGGTCGCCTCCCCGGACGCCTTCGCACCGGCGGCGACCGGCGCGATCATCGAGTGCAGCGGTGCGCACACGACCGGCATGCCGTCGAGACCCCGAGCCCGCTCGAGCGTGTCCCGGTGCTTCTCCTCAACCGTCGGCACGGCGGCCTGGACCGGCGTGTAGCGCGCCTTCATCACGCGTCCGTCGTGGCGCACGTCGGTCGCGGGCGCGTCCTCGACCGCGACCACCAGGTGCCAGCCGCCCGTCCCGAGCCCGAGCTCCACGGCGGTCGTGTTCAGCAACACTCGATCGCCAGGCGCGACGCCGCCGACGAGCGCCGGGTAGGCCAACGCGTCCTGCGGTCGACCGTCGAGGTCGACGGTCAGCTCCGTCACGCCGGGTCGAGCCGTATCGATCGTCGCGACGGTCGCCCATCGGAGCCGGATCAGCGGCGCGTCGTCGTCGCTCCGGTCCGCAGGCATCGCCCGAGTATGATGCCGCGCGGATGCATCCGCTCGAGCGCCTGGTCAACCTGGTGGCGCTGCTCCTCGAGTCGCCCCGCCCCCTTACGTTCGACGAGATCCGAGACGCGATGCCGGAGGCGTACGCGCAGGACGAGGCGTCGACCGCGAAGCGGATGTTCGAACGCGACAAGGACATCCTGCGCGACGTCGGCGTCCCGATCCGCGTGCAGGCGACCGACGTCTGGGACGTGGAGCAGGGCTACGTCATCGACAAGGCGGAGTACTACCTGCCCGAGGTCGAGCTCACGCCCGAGGAGGTGTCGGCGTTGTTCGTCGCGGCACGGGCGAGCGGCACGGACGAGACGGCCGAGCAGGCGGCCCTGAAGCTGCTGTACGGCGCCGAGGGCGGTCTGCTGAGCGGCGCCGCGGCCGCCCCGCTCGCCGCCGACGGGGGCGCGGCCGACCCCAAGCTGAGCGTCGCGGCGGACGCCGTCACCGAGCACCGCAGCCTGCGCTTCGCCTACCGGACGTCGAGGGGCACGGAGTCCAAGCGCCACGTCGATCCCTACGGACTCGTGTTCCGAGGAGGACACTGGTACGTCGTCGGCCTGGACCGCGAGCGCGGCGAGATCCGGTCGTTCCGGCTCTCGAGGATCCGGGGCGATGTCCGTCCGGACGACGCGGCCCCTCCGCCGCCGGAGGGCTTCCGCGCCGCCGATCACGTCCAGGCCGGTCCCTGGGGGCCGGGGGAGGCGCACGACCGCGCCCGGATCGCCTTCTCGCCCGACGTCGCCTGGTACGCGACGCGCTCCCTCCGCGACGCGCGGGTCGAGCGAACGCGCGACGACGGGTGGGTCGAGGTGACGGTCCCCGCGCCGCCCGGCGACGCGATCGTCTCGTGGGTGCTCTCGTTCGGACCCGACGCCGTGCTGCTGGAGCCCGAGGCGCTTCGGCAGCAGATCGTGCGGCGTCTGGAGGCCGTCATTGCCTGAGCGGCAGCGGAGGGCGCCCACCAAGGCGTCGGAGCGGCTCCGTCGGCTGCTCGTCGTCGTGCCCTACATCGTGCGGCACCCGGGCTCGAGGATCGCCGACCTCACGACGGCCTTCGACGTGGACGAGCGCGAGCTGCTCGAGGACCTCGAGCGACTGTTCCTGTCCGGGCTGCCGCCATACGGACCCGGCGACCTGATCGGGGTCGACATCCAGGACGGCCGCGTGTGGATCGACATGGCGGACTACTTCGCGCGGCCGCTCCGGATGACCAAACCCGAGGCGCGGGCGCTGTTCCTGCAGGGGACGCAGGTCGCGGCCATGCCGGGCCCTCAGGAGCCCGGGGCGCTCAGCTCGGCGCTCGCCAAGCTGGCGTCCGCACTCGGTGAGGACCTCGAACGTCTCGCCGAGCACGTGGAGGTCGCCGAGGACGGCCGCCCGCTCGAGACGCTCGACGGGCTCCGCGAGGCCGTGCGCGCCCACGAGCGCGTGGTGATCGGGTACTTCGCGGCGTCGACGGGCGAGACGACGACGCGCGCGATCGACCCCGAGGAGGTCTTCTTTGCGATGGGGAACTGGTACGTCGCCGCCTGGGACCATCGCTCGGACCAGGAGCGTCTGTTCCGGGTCGACCGGATCCGGTCCGTCGAGCCGTCCGGCGAGCGGTTCGAGCCTCGCGGGTTGCGGGGCGCCGGGCGGCCGCTGTACACGCCCACCGAGGCCGACGTCCCGATCCGGCTCCGCGTCGGGCCCGACGGTCGCTGGATCGCCGAGTACTACGCCGTCGACCAGGTCGAGGAGCTCCCCGACGGGGGCCTGGAGGCCGTGTTCCCCGCATCGCGGCTGGAGTGGGTGGCCAGGCTCGTGCTGCGCCTGGGACCCGAAGTGGAGATCCTCGACCCGCCGGTGCTAAAGGACCGTGTTCGCGAGGTCGCGAGCCTGACTCGAAAACGGTACGTCCCGAGTAGCCCGGATGGGGGACCCGAGGCCTAAACCGGTTCGGCCACGCCGCCGATACAGCTCGTGTCATGACCACGATCCGGACCACCTGCCCCCGCTGCGGCGAGGTCGACATGGGACCAGAGGCGATCCTCCTGTCGGTCCTCCAGGGCGGCCGAGAGGGCACGTACCGGTTCACATGCCCGACGTGCATGGACTCCGTGGAGAAGCGTGCGGACCGCAAGATCGTGGCGCTGCTGGTGTCGGCAGGTGTCGACGTGATGTCCGGCGAGACCGTCGAGGAGCGGATGGACCCGCTGTGGGACGAGGACGCGGAGCGCCCGCCGAGCAGGCGGGGGACCGGGCCGCTCCTCACGCCCGACGACGTCATCGACTTCCACTTCATGCTGGAAGACGACGACTACATCCGACGATTCTTCGCCTCGCAGACCTAGAGCGCTTCCGGCCCCGCCGAACGGCTTCCGTTAGCATCCTTTCTGTGTCCGCGCCCTTCATCGTCTGGTTGAGCGTCGGCCTCGTCACGACCATCGCGATGATCGCGGTCGCGATCGGCCTGGTCCGGCACGTCCTCGTGCTCGGGCGCTCTCTGCGTCGCTTCCAGGAGGAGGTCACCGCCGTCTCGAGGGAGATCACGCGCGAGAGCGACCAGGCCAGCCGCAGAGCGACGGGGCTGTCCGAGCGCCCGTCCGGCCGAAGCTGAGACCGCGGCAGTACAATCGCCCCCGCGGCGGGCGCCGCTTCGATCATGTTCAACATCGGTCCGCTCGAGCTCATGGTGATCCTGGTCGTCGCCCTGCTCGTGGTCGGCCCGAAGCGGCTGCCCGAGGTCGGGCGGTCGATCGGCAAGGGGATCCGCGAGTTCCGCAAGGCGCAGGACGAGGTCCAGCGGTCCCTCCGCCTGACCCTCGAGGAAGACGGCGACGCGGCGCCGAAGCGTCCGGCCCGGCCGAGGCGCACGGCCGGCGGCCACACCGTCGCGCCGGTCGCCTCCGGCAACGGTTCGGGCGCAAACGGTGACGAGGCGGTAGGTGACGCGACAGGCGACGCGACCGGGACCGTAACGGCGACCGAGGCCAACGAAGAGGCGCCGTCCGGACAGGACATCGCGCGAACGATCGGCCGCGGTCTCGCCGAGCTGCGGAAGGCCCGCGAAGAGCTCCAGCAGAGCTTCCGTGTCGACATCGACGACCCCGACGCCCGCGACTGAGCGGCGGCTGCGGCTGATTCCGCAGCGGTGGCGGCGGAAGCCCCGCCGCGACCCCGAGGGCAGCATGACCCTCGTCGAGCACCTGGAGGAGCTGCGGACCCGGCTCTTCTACGCGTTCGGCTCGATCGCGCTCGGCTCGATCGTCGGCTGGTTCCTCTACGAGCCGGTGCTGAGTCTCCTCCAGGAGCCGTTCTGCGACACGGTCAGGAGCCTGCCCGAAGCGAACCGGCCTCCCACCGGATGCCGCTTCCTGACGATCGGCGGGCCGCTCGATCCGGTGACCGTGAAGCTGAAGGTCGTCGTGTATCTGGGACTGCTGATCGCCCTGCCCCTTGTGCTGTACCAGCTCTGGGCGTTCATCGTGCCGGGACTGACCAAACGAGAGCGGCGGCTGGCCATCCCGTTCATCCTGAGCTCCGTGGTCCTGTTCGGCATCGGCGTGGCATTCGCCTACTTGACGCTCCCGAAGGCCCTCGACTTCCTGCTCGGGTTCGCGGGCGACCTCGTCGTGCCGGTCCTGACTGCGGACAAGTACCTGACGTTCCTGATGCTCGTGTCGCTCTCGTTCGGCTTGGCGTTCGAGTTCCCGATCGTGCTGATCTTCCTGTCGATCGCGGGCGTGATCACGAGCAGGCAGCTGCGCGAGTGGCGGCGGGGGGCCATCATGGGCATCGCCGTGTTCGCGGCGGTGATCACGCCCTCCGCCGACCCCTACACGATGCTCGCGATGATGATCCCGATGGTGCTGCTCTACGAGGCCGCTATCATCGTGACCCGCATCCTGAAGCACTAGCCCAGGCCAAGGAACGAGGCCAAGGAACGAGGCAGTCGATGGCGATCAAAGGGAAGAGCCGACCGAAGGCGCGCCGCGGAGTGGCCACCGGGCCGCGCGCGGCGTACGTGCACGTCAAGCGGCCGCTGCCACAGCGGCGTGCCTTCCAGCTGGGCGTGCTCGCCACGATCGTCCTGCTCTCGCTGGCCGCGATCGCATACGGGATCGTGAAGGTCCGTAACGAGCAGCGCGCCGACGAGCTCGAACGAGGGATGCGCGCGGCGATCACCGAGTTCTCCAGCATCGTGGAGCCCGCGCTCGCTGGGGTTGGCCAGTCCGTGCCGCCCTCGGGCTTCGAACTCCAGGCCGGTCTCCAGCAGGAGATCGAAGCGTTCCGGAAGGGCGACGGCGAGCCCGCCGACGTCGAGCGCACGGCCGAGCGGTACGCCGACGACGCCGACGAGGCCGCCAAGATGATCGGCGATCTCGACGTCGCGACGCTTTCGCGCCATGAAGGGTTCGGGGCGGCGTTCGTCCGCGACCTGTTCAGCGCGAGGTCCAAGATGCACGCCGGTCTCCAGGTCCACGCGGAGGCGGCGAGGCTGCTCGTTGAGGCGGCACGCGTAGAGGGCGACGTCCGGGAGCGGCTGCTCGACCGGGCTGAGGCGCTTCACGAGATCGGGACGGCGACCTTCCTCGACGGATACCACGATTACGTGAACGCGCAGGCCGAGGCGGGAACGCTGCAGACCGGGCTCCCGTTCCAGGCGCCCGGCGGCGGGGCGTGACTGACGGCCTGCTCCTGCTGCACGCGTTCCCGGTCGATGCGCGGATGTGGGAGCCACAGCTGGACGCGCTCGACGACCGCCTGCCCTTCGCGGCACCGAACCACCCGGGCTTCGGCCGCGCGGGGGCCGTGCCGGACATCATGACGATGAAGCTCGCCGCCGAGTCCGCCCTCCGGGCCCTCGACGATGCGGGGATCGACCGGGCCGTCGTGTGCGGGCTGTCGATGGGAGGGTACGTCGCGTTCGAGCTGTGGCGACGTTCGCGCGAACGGATCGGCGGGCTCGTCTTGGCGAACACGCGGTCGGGCGCCGACACGCCCGAGGGCGCCATCAACCGCCGCGCCCTCGCCGAGCGCCTGCGGGCCGAGGGCAAGGGCTTCTTCGCGGACGGGCCTCCCGGGCTGCTGTCCGAGCACGCGTCCGACGAGGTGCGCCGTCGCGTTCGCGAGCTGATCGCGGACCAGCCCGCCGAGGCGATCGCGGCGGCGGCCCTCGGGATGGCGGAGCGACCGGACTCGACGCCCGACCTGGCCGGGATCGACGTGCCGACCCTCGTAGTCACGTCGACCGGTGACACGCTGATCCCGAGCGAGCAGTCCGCCCCGATGGCCGATCGGATCCTGGGCGCGCGGCTCGCGATCATCGAGGGGGCGGGGCACCTGTCGAACCTCGAACGACCGGACGAGTTCACGCGGCTCCTCGGCGAGCACCTGACGCGCTGCGGGCTGTAGAGACGCGTCGCCCGGCCCCCGGACCTGCCGCGGAGCGTCCGTAGACTGACCTCGTGACCGATCCGACGCGGTTCGCGTCCCGTTACCCGTTCCCGCTCGACGCCTTCCAGCTCGATGCGATCGATGCGGTGTCCAGAGGTGAGAGCGTGCTCGTCGCCGCGCCCACCGGCGCCGGCAAGACGGTCGTGGCCGAGTACGCGGTCGAGCGGGCACTGCGCCTCGGCGGCAAGACCTTCTACACGACCCCGCTGAAGGCGCTGTCGAACCAGAAGTTCGGCGACTTCGTCGCGCAGCACGGGGCCGCCAGGGTCGGCCTGCTCACGGGCGACAACACGATCAACGGCGAGGCGCCGATCGTGATCATGACGACCGAGGTCCTACGCAACATGCTCTACGAGCGGTCGTCGACGCTCGACGGCCTGGTGTCGGTCGTCCTGGACGAGGTCCACTACCTGCAGGACCCGTACCGGGGCGCCGTGTGGGAGGAGGTGCTGATCCACCTCCCGCTGTCGGTGTCGGTCGTGTGCCTGTCCGCAACGATCTCGAACGCCGAGGAGTTCGGCGAGTGGATCGGCACGCTCCGCGGGACGACGCGCGTGGTCATCGAGGAGAAGCGGCCGGTGCCCCTCGAGCATCACTACCTGATCGGGCACGAGCTGCACCCGATGCACGCCGAGCAGGACGGTCACCTGCTGCCCAACCCATACATCGTGTCTCTGGACCGCCAGGAGGTCCGGTACAAGACGTACACCCGGCGCGGCTCCGGCACGCCGCAACACCACAGGATCCCGCGTCCGAGGGAGGGTCATCGCCGCGTTTACGTCCCCCGTCGCGAGGACGTCGTCGAGGTCCTCGCCGAGGAGGGGATGCTCCCGGCGATCTACTTCGTGTTCAGTCGTGCCGGCTGTGATCGGAGCGTCGAGTGGCTCATGGCCTCCGGTATCCGCCTGACCGAACCCGACGAGGCGGAGCGGATCCGGGAGTTCGCCGAGATGCGGGCCTCGTGGATGGATGAAGAGGATCTTGCGACCCTCGGGTTCTACGACTTCGTCGAGGCGCTCTCGGCGGGCGTCGCGGCCCACCACGCCGGGATGCTGCCCGTCTTCAAGGAGACCGTGGAGGAGCTGTTCGAGCAGGGCCTGGTTCGGGTCGTGATCGCGACCGAGACGCTCTCGCTCGGGATCAATATGCCAGCGCGGTCCGTCGTGATCGAAGACCTGTGGAAGTTCCAGGGCGAGCGACACGAGCTGCTGACGCCGGGGGAGTATACGCAGCTCACCGGTCGGGCCGGCCGGCGCGGGATCGACGAGCTCGGCCACGCGGTCGTCGTGTACCAGCGTCAGGTCCCGTTCGAGCGGGTCGCCTCGCTTGCGTCGACGCGGACGTACGAGCTGAACTCGTCGTTCCGGCCCTCGTACAACATGACGGTGAACCTGGTGCGCAACTACACGCGCGAACAGGCCCACCGCCTCCTGAACTCCTCGTTCGCGCAGTTCCTGGCCGACCGTGGCGTCGTCGCGCTCGAACGGCAGCTCGAACGCGACACGGCGACTCTCGAGGGCTACCGCGAACGGATGACGTGCCACCTCGGCGACTTCGGCGAGTACTGGGCGCTGCGCGAGCGGGCCGACCGGATCCGCGAGGCGGCCCGGAAGGGTCGCGACCGCCTGCGCGCCGACGAGGTCAGGGACGCCCTCGCGTCGCTGCGTCCCGGTGAGGTCATCTTCGTCCCCAGGGCCAAGCGCCGCGGCCTGGCCGTGGTGCTGTCGAACCGCGAGGGGCGTCCGACCGTCCTGGCACAGGACCGGAAGTCCTTCCGGCTGTCGGCCCGCGACTTCGACGATGCGCCCGTCGCGCTGACGCGGATCCCGCTGCCGCGGTCGGGCAGCGTCCGGAGCGCGAGGTACCGTCGGGACCTCGCCGCCCGCCTCGTGGCTCTCGACGTACGACCGGGCAGACGCGCGTCGGCGCGTCGCCACATCGACGCCGCGGTGGAGCGGGAGGCGGCCCGGTTCGAACGCGAGGCCGAGCAGCACCCCTGTCATGCGTGCCCGGACCGCCTGAGCCACGAGCGGTGGGCCATCCGGGCGTCGCAGGTCGAGAGCCAGATCGAGGGTATCGAGCGCCGGATCCGCACGCGGACCGAGACCCTGGCGCGGCAGTTCGACCGCGTGCTCGGCGTGCTCGAGGAGCTCGGCTACGTCCGCGGGTTCGAGATCCTGCCCAAGGGACGCCTGCTCGCGCGGATCTACGGCGAGAGCGACATCCTCGTGTCCGAGGCGCTCGGCGACGGCCTGCTGGAGGGGCTCTCCCCGGGCGAGGCCGCGGCCGTGGTCTCGACGGTCGTCTACGAATCGCGCGAACGCGTCCCGCAGGGCCCGACCGAGATGCCGACCGCCGCCTCGGACGAACGCTACCGGCGGCTGGTCCGAACCTGGCAGCGGGTGCGTCGTGCCGAGGACGCGCACCACGTCGAACTTTGCCGCGAGCTCGATCCGGGGTTCGCGACCGCCGTGTTCCACTGGGCGGAAGGCAAGCCACTCGAGGCGGTCCTGGCCGAGGTCGGGATGGCGGCGGGCGACTTCGTCCGCAACTGCAAGCAGCTGCTCGACCTGCTGCGGCAGATCTCGGACGTGGCGGGCGACGACACGGCCGCCCTCGTCCGGCAGGCGAGCGAGGGCGTCAACCGAGGTGTCGTCTCGTACACGGGGGTCTGAGACGCACCGGTAGGATGGCGACCGCCATGCCCAGCGCGTTCGGGCCGCTCACCGTGATCGTGAACCCGCACGCGGGGCGGCGACGGGTGGGGGAGGAGATCCCCGAGCTCGAGCGGACGCTCCAGGCGCGGGCCCTTCCGTACACGCTCCTGCGGACGGAGGGTCCCGGCGATGCCACTCGGTTCGCGACCGAGGCGCTCGAGGACGGAGGGCGGTACCTCGTCGCGGTGGGGGGCGACGGGACCGTCCACGAGGTCGTGAACGGCATGATGCGGGACGGCCGACCGATCGTGGAGGATGCCGTCCTCGGCGTGATCGCGGCGGGGTCGGGATGCGACATCGTGCGGACGTTCGGCCTTCCCGGAGACGTCACGCGTTCGTGCCAGCATCTGCTCGGTGAGAACGTGTACCCGCTCGACGTGGGCAAGGTCACCTACACCGACGCCAACGGCGGGCAGGCCGTCAGGTTCTTCCCGAACGTCGCCGAGGCAGGTCTGGGCGGCGCCGTCGCGGCGCGTGCGGGTCGGCTGCCCGCCTGGATGGGCCAGGCGAAGTACTTCGCGGCGTTCTGGCTCACGCTGCCGAGGTTCGGCCTATCGGACGTGCGCGTGCAGGCCGATCGCAAGACATACGAGGGTCCGGGGATGATGGTGATCGTCGGCAACTGCCAGTACTACGGCGGTGGGATGCGGATCTCGCCCCGGTCGTACCCCGGGGACGGCGTGCTCGACGTGCTGATCTTCCAGGGCCCGAGGTCGGACGCGTTCACGCTGCTGCCGCGCGTCTACCGCGGAGAGCACATCCCGCACCCGCACATCAAGGAGCTGCGCGCCCGCCAGCGGCTGACGGTCGACGCGGACCGGCCGCTGCCGATCGAGGCCGACGGCGAGGTGCTCGGCTTCACCCCGGCGACGTTCGAGGTCGTGCCGCAGGCGATCAGGATGAAGCTGTGACGGGCCGGTACGAGGCGCGTCGCGCCAAGGCCGCGGACGCAGTGGCCGCGACCGGACTCCACGGGTTCCTCGTGACGCCGGGGCCAGACCTGCGGTACCTGACCGGGTACGACGCCCTGCCGCTCGAGCGCCTCACGGTACTGCGCCTGTCGCCCGGAGCCGATCCCGTGATGCTCGTGCCGCGCCTCGAGCGGCCGGCGGCGGCGGCCGCCGAGGGCGTCGATGGCGTGGCGCTCGAGGAGTGGCCGGACGGGACGGATCCCTACGCGGCGGTGGCGAGGCTCGTGGGCGCCGGACGTTACGCCCTGAGCGACCGGACCTGGGCGCTGCACGTCCTGGGGCTACAGGGCGCAACGCCGGCGACGTTCGTCCCGGCGGGGCGGGCGCTGCCCTCGCTGCGGGCCGTCAAGGACGAGGAGGAGCTGGCGGCCCTGGCGCGCGCGGGCGAGGGCGCCGACGTCGCGTTCGGAGCGGTTGCGACGATGCCGTTCGCCGGGGCGACCGAGCGAGACGTGGCGGCCAAGCTCGAAGACGCGCTTCGGGCGAACGGCCACGAGCGGGTCGACTTCACGATCGTCGGCTCGGGGCCGAACGGCGCGTCACCCCACCACGGGGCAAGCGACCGCCGGATCACGCCCGGGGACGCCGTGGTGCTGGACTTCGGTGGGTTCGCCGACGGCTATGGCTCTGACATCACGAGGACCGTCGCCGTCGAGAGCACGCCGGACGGCTTCGACGAGGTATACGGGGTCGTACGGGCCGCCCAGCAAGCGGCGTTCGAGGCGGTCGCGCCGGGCGTGCCGTGCGAGGCGGTCGACCGGGCCGCTCGGGAGGTCATCGAGCGCGCCGGCTTTGGCGACCGGTTCGTCCACCGCACCGGCCACGGGATCGGGCTCGAGACGCACGAGGAGCCGTACATCGTGTCGGGCAACCGGACCGCGCTCGAGCCGGGCATGACGTTCTCGATCGAGCCGGGGATCTACCTCGAGGGCCGGTTCGGCGTCCGGATCGAGGACATCGTGGCCGTCACGGAAGACGGAGCGCGCCGACTGAACGATGCGACCAGGGACGTCGTGACCGTTCGGTGAACGTCAGCGACGGGGACGCACCTTCGTCCCGTCCGGCGTGTCCATGACCTCGAGCCCCATCCGCTGGAGCCGCTCGCGCATCTCATCCGCCCTCGCGAACTCCTTGGCAGCGCGGGCCGCATCGCGCTCGCGGACCAGGTCGTCCATCTCCGCCGTCGGCTCCCACCGCTCGCGAGCGTCGCGCCCGAGATCCAGCCCGAGGACGTCGTCCCAGGAGGCGAGCAGCGCGTACTTCTCGCGATCCGGCGCCTGCGACGAGACGGTCTCGTTCAGCACGACGAGGGCGTGCGGCATGTCGAGGTCGTCGGCGACGGCCTCGCGGAAGCGGGCATCGAACGCCGTCGCCTCGTCGCCCAGCTCGGCGGCCGGCCCGCCCCAGGCCGCCATCCGACGGCGCAACTCGACCAGGCGTCGGTCCTGGCCCACGAGCGCCTCCCAGCTGAACTCCATCTCGCTGCGGTACCGTGTGCCGAAGCACAGCAGCCGGTAGGCGAGCGGATCGACGCCCTGATCCGCGAGGTCGGTCACGCGCTTGATGTTCCTGGCGGACTTGGCCATCTTCTGGCCGCCCATCTGGAGGAAGCCACCGTGCACCCAGATCGACACGACAGGATGTCCGACGGCGCCCTCGGACTGTGCGATCTCGTCCTCGTGATGGGGGAACTTGTTGTCGTTGCCGCCCGTGTGGATATCGAAGCGCTCGCCGAGGTGCTTCATCGACATCGCCGAGCACTCGATGTGCCAGCCGGGGAACCCCTGCCCCCATGGGCTGGGCCACGAGAGCGCGCGGTTCGGTCCGGCCTTCTTCCATAGCGCGAAGTCCTCGGGATGACGCTTGTTCGGGTCGGCGGCGACCTCCTGGCGGTGGCCGGCCCGGAGCTGATCGAGGGTGTTGCCCGACAGCTTGCCGTACGGAGCAAAGGTGGTGACGTCGTAGTAGACGGTCCCGTCCACCTCGTAGGCGTGGCCCTTCTCGATCAGCGTTTGGATCAGCGAGATCATGTCGGGGATGTGGTCGGTCGCGCGCGGGTACAGGTCCGCACGCTCGATCCCAGCCAGGTCCGCGTCTTCGAGGAACGCCTCGGTGTACTTCTCGGCGATCTCGGCGGCCGACAGGCCCTCGTCGGCCTCGGCCAGCTCCATCTTGTCCCGGCCCGTGTCGCTCACGTCGTCGGTCATGTGCCCGACGTCGGTGATGTTCATGATCCAGCGGGCGGCGTAGCCCTCGAACCGGAGCGCCTTCCGGATCAGGTCGCCGAGCATGAACGAGCGCATGTTCCCAATGTGGATGTAGCGGTAGACCGTCGGGCCGCAGGAGTAGATCTTCACGGGTTCGCCATCCACGGGGACGACCTCGTGGACGGCGCGCGTCAGCGAGTCGTAGAGGCGCACCGAGGAAGGATACCCACGCGCCAGGACCCGGGCGGGCGGGAGCGAAGCTACGGCGCGGGCCGGTCTCCCTCGACCGCGGGGGCCGGCACGCCAGTCGGCTGCCCGTTGCCCTCGACGGGGAGCGCCCCGACGGGCGGTGGCGGCAGCGGTACCGGGATCCGGGCCTCTACACCCGAGTGCTCCTCGTGCGCGCGCTCGACGGCCTCGTGGTACTGCTCGAGCTGCGAGCGGAAGAACCCATCGTGATACGGCCGTCCGTCGATCAGTGGGCCCTGGGTACCGTCGATCACCGCGGCCACGTCCTCGCCGGTGATCGTCTTGTGCGTCTCGAGCGCGTGTGCCACCGTGAGGACCTCGGCGCGGTTCTCCTCGAGGATCGCCGCCGTGCGGTCATAGAGCTCCTGCAGGCCGCCCTCGACTCGCTTGCCGAACTCGGTGTCGTACAGCTGTCGGTCCGTCCCGGTCTCCACCGTCTGCCCGCCTCGCATCGCCGCGAGGTTGACCGACCGTGACGCGATGCCACCACCCATCGCGTAGAACGCGTGCATCTGGGTGACGAGGCCGGTGGCGCCGCGCATGTCCCCGCCGACGCCCGTCGAGTGGTCGCCACCGAAGAACATCCGCTCGCCCGCGAGCGACGCGAGGAACGTCATGACGTCGATCTCGCGCTCGCTGCGCCACGTGACGAACTGATCCTCGGGGGGGATCGACGACACGAACCCGCCCACGTCCCCCCGCCGTTCGATCGTGGCGAGGTCGATGAGCGCGTGCTTCCGCAGCCGGTACGCCACGACCGCGTGGCAGGACTCGTGCACGGCGACCGCGTGCCGCTCGCGTTCGATGTACTCGTGGTCGTCGGGCAGCCCGTGCTCCTTCAGCTGCTTCGCCCGGACGATGTCGCGATACGAGATCGATGTCCGCCCGTCGCGGATCGCGATGACCAGCGCCTCGTTCACGATGTCCTTGATGTCCGCGCCCGAGGAGTACGGGGAGATCGTCGCCAGCTTGTCGATCTGCTCGTCCGTCAACTGGTGGCTGTACTTCGCGAGGTAGTACTCGAAGGTCTCCTTGCGTCCGTTCTTGTGCGGGTAGCCGACCTTGTACTGGCGGTCGATCCGGCCGGGCCGCAGCATCGCCTCGTCGAGCGCCTGTGGCATGTTGGTCGCGAAGATGTGCAGGATCCGGTACTTCGGCGGCGGTTTGGGCCGCATGCCGAGGAGCCTCCGGATGTACCGGTTGATGAGCCCGCGGGGCTTCTTCAGACCGTCCATCTCGCTCAGGAGGGCCTGGAGGGTCCCCATCCCGCCCCCGCCCATGCCGCCAAGGCCCGCGATGATGCCTTCGCGTTGCGACCCCCACCCCGGGTGCGGCAGTGCCGAGATCAGGACGTCAGTCCTTCCGGCGTCCGACAGGTAGGCCAGGCCGTTGCACGCGAGCCCGGTCGTCCACGGCGACGTGCGGTCCTCGGCCGGACGCCATCCCGGAGGCGCACCGCCGACCTGGGCTCCACGGTTGCCCAGCGAGTCGGCCTCGTCGAAGAAGACGATGACGCCGCCGTACCGCAGCGCAAGCTTGCGGAGCTTGCGGTAGAGGCCCTTTACCTTGAGGACGCCGACCCCCATGAACATGTTGATGAAGGCCGCCGGCTCGACCGCGACGAACGGCCTGCCCGTCTCGCCGGCGACGGCCTGCGCCATGAGGGTCTTGCCGGTCCCCGGAGGCCCCCACAGCAGGATGCCTCCCGGCACGTACCCCCCGCGCTCCTCGATCGCTTCGGGCGCCTCGAGGAAGATGATGTTCTCCTTCAGCCGTTCGAGGACGCCGTCCTGGCCCTTCACGTCGGAGAAGCGCGTCTCGATGTCATCGGGCATGATCGTGTCGACGCCGCCGCGCGACAGGAACCAGAAGAGCCCGATGAACTGGAAGATCACGAAGAAGAACGCGAAGATCAGCTGGAAGATGAACGGCAGCGCCGCCGCCAATCGCGCCGGTGCCTCGACGATCCCCATCCACGTCGGATCGACGTTGAACCACAGCCCCATGATGTTGCTGACGATGAACAGGAACAGCAGGAACTTCGCCGTTCGTGCCACCCGGTACCGGACGTACTGGTCCATGTGGCCGGTGCGACGCTGGACTCGCTCCAGTACGCCCTTCTGCCAGAAGCGGTAGTACGCCTTCGAGTGCTCCTCGATCAGGTAATGGAACTGACGGAGCAGCTCGAGACCCACGAGGACGAGCAGCCAGCCGTAGTCGTTAAGCGCGATCCTGACGACGTCCTCGAACGGCGCCCCGAGCGCCCGGAGATCCGTCCACACGACGGACACCATCACCAGCCAGATCCCGACGAACAGCAGCATGATCTTGATCCGGTCCCACAGGGGCACCGGGCGCCTCGTGGTCCGCTCTGACTCGCGCGGCCGGCTCTGCCGTTCGAGGATCGACACGCCGCTCGTCTGGTCGCGCTTCCTGCGTCTCATGGCCTCACCGTCCACGAATCGATCGCGTTGTCGATCTCCTGCTGGTGATCGCTGTAACACTCGGCGCTGCACATCAACGCCATCAGATACACGTTATCGGCGTTCGCGTCCATGTAGGCGACCTGATTCACGACCACGAACTCCGGTGAGAACGCGCTCGTCCCGCCGCCGCCCTGCACGCCGCCCTGTTCCTCCTGGAGCTGCCCGAGCGCCGACGGACGGAACTGGAAGACGATGTGGCTGCCCCGGAGCCCCTCGTCGCCGGTGAGCGAATCGTCGTAGGCGAGGATCGAGATGTTGTCGCTCCCGAGCTGGAGGAGATCGTCGACCGGAATCAGGAAGTTGCGAACGTACGCGAAGCTCGCCTGGTCGCGGTTCTCCGGGCTGAGCGTGAAGACCAGGGCGATCCCCTGAGGGTGCTCGGTGGCAAGGTCCTCGGCGTTGAGGATGTGCGCGACGTCCGGACTCGGGTCACCGTCCAGCGCCACCAGCCACTCGATCGGGTCGGGGGTCGAGGCCTCGGGTCGGGCCGGAAGCCGGAGGAACGCCTGCTTGTCGAAGATGGTCCACTCGCGCGGGACCTTGAAGGCCGTCCGTGTGTCGGAGTTCCGGACGTAGCGGAACTCCGTCTGGCCGCAGGCGGCCAGGACGAGGCTGGCAAGGCCGGCCAGGCCGAGGAGGAACGCGAGGGCGGCTGGCCGTCTCACCTAAGCATTATCGCCCTCGGCGGCCAGAACATGGAGTCCCGCGGCCGGCGTCCCCCGGGCGGCGCTCATGTGGCGGTCCGGGGCCTGCCCTCGAAAGGGATCGACAGCACCACGGTGGTCCGGGTCTGCACGCCGCCCTTCTCGCGGAGCCGCCGGATCAGGTCTTCCAGGTCGCCGGTCGTTCGCGTCCGAACCTTCAGGATGTAGTTGGACTCGCCGGCCACGCTCAGGCAGTCCTCGACCTCCGGGAACTCGGAGACCCGCTCGGGCAGGTCGTCGGGCTGCGTCGGGTCGAGCGGCGTGATCGCCACGAGGGCGGTCACGAACAGCCCGAGGGCGTCGGCGTCCACGACCGCCCGATACCCCTTGATCACGCCCGTCTGCTCGAGCTTGCGGACGCGGTCGTGGACCGACGACGGGGACAGGCCGACCCGCCGTCCGACGTCGGCATAGGTCGCCCGGGCGTCGTCCTGGAGCGCCGCGAGGATGTCCAGGTCCCGGCGGTCGAGCATCCACAGATGATACGGAGGACCGGATGGGGGAGCCCGCCGCGCCTCAGATCGGCCGATTGCGCCGCACCGTCGCCGCGGGGTACAACCGGCATGCGAACTGCACACGGCTCCGCCTCTCCCGGGCCGGCAGCGCCGCCCGGCAGAGGAGGAGGAGCCGTGCTTGCCGACCGCACCCGCCCATCCACCGTCCGGCAGGTCGCCGCCCCCAAACGGGGCGGCGTCCGCCTGCTGACCGCACTCGACGCCGCCAGGCAGGACCGGTACGTCTCATTGGTCGCCGCGGCCGCCCCCGCGATCGAGTCGCGGCTCGGCCCGCGGGCCGTCGCGAACCGCGTTCGGTACGCGTCGATCCATCCGCCGCGCCTACGCCTGGAGCCGAGCGCCCAGGCCCGCGAGCGGTTCGTCGCAATGGCGTCCGATCTCTGTCGCTCGCCGCTCGTCGTGATCGCCGACGTCGAGGACTGTTACCCGTCGATCGGGCCGGGCCCGCTCGCCGCCTCGCTCAACCGGACCGGGGTGCCGCCAGGGACAACGCGGGCGTTGATCGCTCTGCTCGGCGAGCTCTCCACGTTCGGCGTCCGCGGTCTGCCCGTTGGCCCCGTGCCGTCCGCCGTGCTCGCGAACACGGTCCTCGCCTCGGTCGACGAGGATCTGGTCCGGGCGGACCGGACCCACATCAGGTGGGTCGATGACGTGTGGGTCGCCGCGTCGTGCCGGAGAGACGCCGAACGGGTCCTCGCCGGCCTCCGTCTCGCGCTGGCACGGCTCGGCCTGCGGCCGTCGGCCCGGAAGACGAGGATCGCGGCGAGCGTCGACATCTCGCCGGCAGGCGTTTCGGACGTCGGGTCGCAGTATCATCGGCCCGCCCATGCGCACCCTCTACCGGGCGTCCCTTGTTCGGACGCTGTCGCACCCCGGCGAGGGTGAGTGGATCCTCGTCGACGGCCGACACGTCGAGCGAGTCGGCGCGGGGGCGCCACCCGGCAGCGACCGGGTAGTGGAGCTTCCCGGCACGACGATCGTCCCCGGGTTCGTCGATTCGCACGTCCACCTGACCGGCACCGGCACCCATCACCGCCACCCCGAGCTCCGGGAGGTCGACGACGCCGCAGGGCTGATCGCCGTCCTGTCGCAGACCGCGGCGGCGGGGGAGGGGCCGCTGCTGGTGCACGGCTGGGACGAGACGCGATGGTGGGACCCCACGCTCCCCTCGATCGACGACCTCGATGCCGTGACCGACCGGCCCCTCGCGGCGGCCCGCGCCGACGGCCACCTGACGCTCGTCAATCGCCTCGCGCTCGACGCGGCCGGGTTGTTGCGCGACGAGGCGGAGGGGGTCGAGCGCGACGCCGACGGCCGGCCGACGGGCAGGGTCACGCGCGAGGCCAACATCCGGGTGCGCGTCTGGGTCGAGTCGCATCTGCACGACAACGAGATCGAGGAGCTCCAGCTCGAGGCGGCCAGCATCGCGGTCGCGCACGGCGTCACGTCGGTGCACGAGATGTCCCTGCCGGAACTTCGCGGCGCTCGGGATCTGCAGATCCTGCTCGCGCACCGTCACCGGCTGCCCGTCGACGTGGTCCCGTACGTCGCGACGACGGACGTGGCGATGGTGATCGATCTTGGGCTCGCCACGATCGGAGGCGACCTGTTGATCGACGGCTCGGTCGGCGCGCGGACGGCCTGGCTCAGTGAGCCGTACGCCGACGCCTCCGGGTGCGGGGTGGGCTATCGCGAGGACGACGAGCTCGCGGCCTTCTTCCACGAGGCGCACGTAGCGGGTCTACAGGTGGCCGTGCACGCGATCGGCGACGCGGCGATCGACCAGGTCCTGAGGGTCTGGGAACGCGTCTACGGCGGTCTCGATTCCCGCGGGCGGCGGCACTTCCGCGCGCGTCGGCACAGGATCGAGCACTTCGAGCTGGTGGACCCGTCGGCGATCGAACGGGCCGCGGCCCTTGGCCTGGCCGTTTCCGTGCAGCCGTCGTTCGACGCCGAATGGGGAGGCGCGGGAGGACTCTACGAGATCGGCCTGGGGCGCGGACGCGCGTCTCGGATGAACCCGTTCCGCTCGCTGCTGCACCGCGGACTGGAACTGGGCGCGGGATCGGATTCGCCGGTGACCACGATCGACCCGCTCGCCGGTGTCTGGGCGTTCGAGCTGCACCACGATCCCATACAGCGCTTGACCCGCGAGCAGGCGATCCGCGCGTTCACGGTCGGCAGCGCGCGGCTCGCGCACCAGGAGGGGAAGAAGGGCTCGCTCGAGCCCGGCGCGCACGCCGACTTCGCGGCCTACGAGGCCGATCCCTTCACCCACGAGGCGTTCGACGGCGTCGCGCCCGTGCTTACCGTCTCGCTCGGACGCGAGGTGTTCGCGCGGTAATCCTCGGAGCAGCCCGGTTGACACCCCAGGGGGCCGGCCCTACAGTGTGCGTCGCGTCGCCGCCTCGGCGGGGGCGCCGGAGGACCCAAGAGGCTGAGTAGAGAACGCGGCGCCCCGGCGCTGCGGCCCCAAAGGTCTCTTGGGTCCTCGTCTACGTCATCCACGTCCCGTCCTCGTGCTCATCCCGGGAACAACCAGCGCCGAATCCGTGTTTGCATCCGGAAGGCCTTGCCGTGTTGTTCGCCGGCAGTACAATCCCCCGGCCTGGAAAGAGGGACGATGACCACGGAAGACATCGAAGAGCAGGTCGACGACGAGGAGATCGTCGACGAGACCGACGGCGACGAGGACCTGGAGGCCGATGACCGCGTCCCGCCGCCCACGACGGAGGGCGACGACGTCGAGTCGATCCAGGAGCTGCTCGTCAAGCAGGAAGCCCGCGAGGAAGAGGACGACGACGAGTCGATGCTCGCGCTCGGCCGCGAGGAGCGACTGGAGCCACTGGCGGTCAAGGTGGTGCCGCCGCAGCCAACCGAGTTCATATGCCAGTCGTGCTATCTGGTGAAGCACCGGAGTCAGCTGAAGGACAAGAACCGCCAGCTCTGCCGCGACTGCGCCTGAGCAGCCGAACGCTCCCGCTGCCGCTCGCGACGGCCCTCGCCGCGGTGTCGGGCGTGGTCTTGTCGCTCTCCCTCCCGCCCGCCGAGGTTTGGCCGCTCGCGTTCGTGGCGATCCTCGTGCTCCTGTGGCTGCTCGAGCCGGCCGGACCCGGCCGCGGCGCCGTCATCGGGTTCGTGTTCGGGATCGCATACTTCGGCGCGCTCCTGTACTGGATCCTCCTGTTCGGCGAGCTCGCGTGGACGGGCCTGGTCGTCGCCTCGGCCGTGTACACGACGGTCTTCGGGGCGCTCGCGCCCGCGGTGCGATGGCCGGGCCGTCCCGTGGTGTCGGCGATGGGGCTGGCCTGCCTGTGGACCGGTCTCGAGTTCATGCGCGGTCACTGGCCGCTCGGAGGATTCGCGTGGGGACAACTCGGGTCGACGCAGGTGGATGACGCGGCGCTCGTGCGGCTGGCGTCGGTCGGGGGCGTCTGGGCGGTGTCGTTCGCCGTGGTGAGCGTCTCAGCGCTGCTGCTCGAGGCGCTGCGACGGGCCCGCGTCAAGCCGCGTGCGGCGCTGGGCCTTGTCGCCGTCGCGGTCGCGATCGTGCTGGCCCCGGCGGCGATCCCGCTGCCGCCCCCAGATGGCCGCGCGGTGGACGTGGCCGCCATCCAGGTCGACGTCCGGGAGGCGGCGGGGCTGCCGGCCGCCGACGAGGACCAGGAGATCGCCGTGATGAACGCGCGATCGCACCGGACGCTGGTCGGCCGTCCGCCCGACCTCGCCGTATGGGGTGAGGCGGCGCTCGACCCGGACGCGTTCGAGGATCCCGGGACGATGGACACCGTCCGGGCCGCGATCGCGTCGGTCGGCGCGCCAACGCTGGCAGGCGCGGTGACCAGGGCCGACGACGGCGCCGAACGGACGGAGGCGCTGCTCTTCGACGGCGAGGGAAACGTCATCGATAGGTACGTGAAGGTGCACCTCGTGCCGTTCGGCGAGTACGTGCCGTGGCGCTCCAGGCTGTCGTGGATCTCGGCGGTCCACCAGATCCCCGTCGACCGCGTCCCCGGTGAGCGAGTCGAGACCGTCCGCGCGCCCGGGCTGCCTCCGTTCGGGACGCCCGTGTGCTACGAGAACAGCTTCCCCGAGATCGAGCGTGGGCTCGTCCACGACGGCGCCGCGTTCCTGGTCCTGACGATCAACAACGCCTCGTACGGAGATACCGCTGCGTCGCGGCAGCACCTGCTGATGAGTCGGCTGCGGGCCATCGAGACGGGGCGGTGGATCGTTCATGCCGCGATCTCCGGCGTGAGCGCGATCATCGGGCCGGACGGCGCCGTGACGAGAGAGACGGAGCTGTTCGAGACCGCCGTCGTCCGCGCGCGGATCCGCGCGTCGAACCGAAGCACGCTCTACGTGCGGTTCGGCGACTGGGTGCCGCTCGCATCCTGGATCGCGGTGCTGGCCCTCGTCGCAGTCCCGCGTCCGCGGCGACGCACGAGGGCGCTCCCCGAGAGCCTCGGTGCAGACGCGCGGACCCTGGTCATCCTGCCGACGTACGAGGAGCGGGCCACGATCGAGCGGGTACTGCGGGGGCTGCTCGCGCTGCCCGCGACCGTGGACGTGCTCGTCGTGGACGACGGGTCGCCGGACGGGACGGCCGACATCGTGCGGGCGGTGATGGCCGCCGACCCGCGCGTGTCGTTGCTCGAGCGCCCACGGAAGGCGGGACTGGCCTCGGCGTACCAGACGGGCTTCCGCCGGGCGCTCGAGGCAGGCTACGACCTCGTGGTCGAGATGGACGCGGACCTGTCGCACCTACCGGAAGAGCTCCCGAGGCTCCTGGAGGCCGCCGTGGCGGCGGACCTGGTGATCGGGAGTCGGTACGTGCCGGGGGGCGCCGTCACCAACTGGGGGCTCGGCCGCCGGGCGCTGTCCCGGGGCGGCAACCTGTACGCAAGGCTGGCGCTCGGCTTCCCGGTGCACGACGCCACGAGCGGCTTCCGGGTCTTCCGCCGCGAGCTCCTCGCGCACCTGATCGACGGGACGGTCCGTTCGGACGGCTACGGCTTCCAGATCGAGCTCGCGTACCGCGCGTGGCTGGACGGCTTCAAGCTCGTCGAGGCGCCCATTACGTTCGCCGAACGCGAGCACGGCCGCTCGAAGATCTCCAGGCGCATCGTGGCCGAGGCCCTCTGGCTGGTGACGCTCTGGGGGCTGCGAGCCCGTCTGCGGCCCTCGGCACCGCTCTCCGTCAACGCCGATAATGGACGTTATGTAAAGTAGCTGCGCCGTCGACGGATCACGCCCAGGTCGCGCGGCGTCGGCCCCCAGCCCCACCGGCGTCGTTCGGGCGCGCTGAGCGTTGATGAGGGGCCCCCGGGTCAGGCCCGGAGGCCCCTCGCACTTCTACGGCATGCGGGCTCAGCCGTAGAAGATGACCGTCACCCACAGGCGGTCGTGTTCGCGCGCGATCCCGACAGCCATGTGGTCGTACGCCGTCCGCAGGATCTCCCGTCGGTGGGGTTTGCTCGCCATGAACGCGTCCTGGATGCTCCGAACGTCGCCGCCGACGCCGACGTTCTCGCCGCCGATCGACCAGTCGTAGGGGGCGAGGACCCTCTGCAACGTGGTGCCGTCCGAGTGGAACAGGCGTCCGCGGTCCGCCATGACCTGGCTGTGTCGCTCGGCGTACCTCGAGAGCCGATCGACCATACCGAGTCGTGAACGGCCGTGCTCGGCCCGGGCGTCGTTGGTCAGCGCCTGCACATGCTCGCGGCGCGTCAGCTCGCCGCCGACGGCCTGCGGCGGTGAGAAGGTCGCGACCAGGAACGCGATCAGGAGCGCGGCGGGGAGCACGGCCGCTCCCGTACGCCTGGTCGTCCGGACGTCCATCTCGAGCCTCCCGACCCGTGGTCGAGGACCTTCCGACCGAGGTCGTCGGTCCGACGTTCCCGGTCGGTATCGGCCGGACCATCCCCCGGCTTGAGCGCGACATGATCAGCGGTGACTAGGGCGACCGACGGGCGGAATGCGACCTTCTACCAGCGCACCTTGAGGTGACGGGCGGCCCTGGCCTCGTCCAGACGGCGCACCGGCGTGGTCACGGGCGCCTGGTGCAGAAGGTCGGGCTCGGTGTGCGCCTCCCCCACGGCCCCATGCAGCGCGGCGGCGAAGGCGTCCAGCGTCTCCTTCGTCTCCGTCTCGGTCGGCTCGACCATCAAGGCCTCCTCGACGACGAGCGGGAAGTAGACCGTCGAGGGGTGGTACCCGAGGTCGATCAGGCGCTTGGCGAGGTCCATCGCGCGCACGCCGGTGGCCTCGCGCAGCGCCCGGGCGGTGGCCACGAACTCATGCATCGGGCGGCCGTCGGGGAACGCCATGGGGAGGTCCTCGCCCACGAGTGCGGCGAGGTAGTTCGCGTTCAGGACCGCGCGCTCGGCGACTTGCCGGAGCCCGTCGGCGCCGTGCAGGAAGACGTACGCGAACGCGCGAACCAGAACGCCGAAGTTGCCGTGGAACCCGTGCATCCGTCCGATCGACGCGGGGCGGTCGTGGTCGAGAAAGAACGAGCCGTCGTCTCCGCGCTCGATCGTTGGTGCGGGCAGGAGCGGTACCAGCTCCTGCCCGACGCCGACGGGGCCGGCGCCCGGCCCTCCCCCGCCGTGGGGGGTCGCGAACGTCTTGTGCGTGTTGACGTGCACGATGTCAAACCCCATGTCGCCGGGGCGGCAGCGCCCCATGATCGCGTTCAGGTTGGCACCGTCGTAGTAGACGAGCCCACCGATGCCGTGCACGACCGCCGTGATCGCCTCGATCTCCTCCTCGAACAGGCCGAGCGTGTTGGGGTTCGTCAGCATCAGGCCGGCGACGTCCTCGTCCACCAGCTTCTCGAGCGCCGACACGTCGATGAGCCCGCGGGCATCGGATGGGATGTGGAGCGCCTCGTAGCCGGCCAGGCGCACGCTGGCCGGGTTGGTCCCGTGGGCGGAGTCGGGGATCGCGACGCGCTTGCGCGCCTCGCCGCGTCCGGCGTGGTGCGCTCGCATCAGCAACAGCCCGGTGAGCTCACCACAGGCACCGGCCGGCGGCTGCAACGTCGCGCGCGCCATGCCGGTGATGTCGCAGAGCGCGCGCTCCAGCCGCCACAGCAACTCGAGCGCGCCCTGCACCGTGTGGTCCGGCTGCAGGGGGTGGATCCGCTGGAACCCCGGCATCGAGGCCGTGCTCTCGGCGACCTTGGGGTTGTACTTCATCGAGCACGAGCCGAGCGGGTAGATGCCGGTGTCCACACCGTAGTTCTGCTGCGCGAGCCGCGTGTAGTGCGACACGATGTCGCGCTCCGCGACCTCCGGCAGCGCCGGCGGCTCGCTCCGCAGGTGCTCGGCCGGCAGCGCCGCGGGCGGGACGTCGAGCGCCGGCAGGCTGTACGCGGTACGTCCCGGACGCGAGAGGTCCGCGATCGTCCCATCCCGGTCGGACGGCCCCTGCGTGCGTACGGGGGCGCCGCTCACGCGAGCGCCTTCCCCATCGCGTCGGCGAGCGCGTCGATCTGCGCGCGCGTCCTGCGTTCGGTCACCGCGACGACGAGCCCGCGGCCGTCGTGGTCCTCGAGCGGCACGCCCGAGAGGAACCCACGCTCGAGGAGCGCGTCGCGGACCTCGGCGGCCGGACGCGGCAGCCGGATCGGGAACTCCTTGAAGAACGGCGCGCCGTCGAACAGCGGCTCGATCCCGTCGATCGACGTGAGCCGGTCGAAGGCGTACGCGGCCTTGGCGGCGCACTGCCGGCCGAGCTCGGCCAGTCCCGCCGGACCCAGCCACGCGAGATACACGGTCGCGGCGATCGCCATCAGCGTCTGGTTCGTGCAGATGTTGGACGTTGCCTTCTCGCGGCGGATGTGCTGCTCGCGCGCCTGGAGCGTGAGCACGTAGCCGGTCCGGCCGTCCACGTCGACGGTTTCGCCGACGATCCGTCCGGGCAGCCTGCGGACGTCGTCCAGGCGCGTCGCGATCACGCCCAGGTACGGACCACCGAAGCTCAGGTGGTTGCCGAGCGGCTGGCCCTCCGCGACAGCGATGTCGGCCCGCAGTTCGCCGGGCGGGGCCAGCACGCCGAGGGAGAGCGGGTCGAAGATCTGGATCGTGCGCGCCGCGGCGGCGTGGGCCGCCCCGAACAGCTCCCGAACCGGCTCGAGCAGCCCGTACCGGTTCGGGTGCTGCACGACCACGCACGCGACGTCGTCGCCGAGGTCCGGTGCGCCACCGCGCCCGCCGTCGACCTCGAAGATCTCGGGCTCGTACCCCGCTCCCCTGCCGAACGTTCGGAGGGTCTCGACGTACCGCGGGTCGACGCCGGCGGAGACCACCACGCGGTCGCGTCCCGTTGCCCTCGCGAGGTTGACGGCCTCGGCGAGCGCCGTTGCGCCGTCGTACAGCGACGCGTTCGAGACCTCGAGGCCGGTCAGCTCGCAGATCACCGATTGGTACTCGAACAACGCCTGCAGCACGCCTTGCGAGAGCTCCGGCTGGTACGGGGTGTAGGACGTGTAGAACTCGGAGCGCCCGGCGAGCGCCCAGACCACCGACGGGACGTAGTGGTCGTAGGCGCCGCCGCCGGCGAAGCACACCAGGTCGTCGGTGGTCCGGTTGCGGCCGGCCAGCGCGGCCATCTCGGCCACGATCTCCATCTCGGAGACGCCGTCCGGCATCTGCAGCGGTCGGTCGAGCCTGACGGATGGCGGGATCCGGTCGAACAGCTGGTCGAGCCGCTCGAGCCCGATCCGGGCCAGCATCTCGGATACGTCGTCGTCCGTGTGGGGAGCGAACCTCATCGGGCCGCTTGCAAGTCTACGGGGGCGCGGAGCCTTCCGCGGGCTCGCCGCTCTTGTCCTCGAGGCCGTACTTCGTGACCAACGACAGGTAGTCCCGCTGGTAGAAGATCTTGCAGTTCACGCCGGGATAAAGCTCGCGCAGTCGGCGGATCTTCCGGTTCTTCTTGGTCACGAGCTTCTGGTTGAGCGTCGTGATCTCGATGTAGAGGTCGTATTGCGGCAGGTAGAAATCGGGCGTGAACCGCGCGATCACGTTGCCGTGCCTGTCGCGTTCGAGGTCGAACGACCGAGGCTCGTACTCCCATTCGATCTGGTAGAAGTCCAGCAGCCGCGCGAACTGCCCCTCGCTGGCATGGGCGAAACGGACGACGTCGCTCTTCGGGACCGGTGCTTCGGCCTCGGCTGCGGGGCTCACGCCCCTCCGGCCGCGGCGATGCCGCGGCCTTTCCTCCGACTCGCCTTGGCCAGGCTTCCCTGAAGGTCCGTCCATACCTTGTCGACGGCGATCGCGAACACGCCCTGCCCCTTGCCCAGGAGGTCCACGACGGCCTCGGGCGAGTCGACCGCGTAGATGCGCGATCCGTCGGAGACCAGGGTGGTCCCGAGCGCGGGCTCCTTGAGCTCCTTGAGGGTGCCCATCGCCTTTCGGATCTGCTGGAGACCCACCCCCGAGTCGAGCATCCGCTTGATCAGACGCAGCAGGGCGAGATCCTGGAACGAGTACAGGCGCTGTGTGCCGGACCCACGCGCGTCCTTGACCGAGGGCCGGACCAGCCCGGTGCGGGCCCAATAGTCGAGCTGACGGTAGCTGATCCCGACGATCTTGCAGACCTCTGGGACGCGGTACCCCTGCTCGGCCATGACAACTCCGTAATTACGCGGGCGTGCGCAGCCTATCTCCGGCCCGGATAGGTGTCAACGACACCGATCCTGGCACTCTGTCTCCCTCCCGACCCGTTGCCCAGCGTGTTTGGAACCGATCCGATCGTCGGGTAGGGTCGGTCCCCGTGCATCGCCGCCGAACGACGACGACGGTTCGTCGGGCGAGTCGAGCGCTCGCGGTGATCGTCCTCTCCACGCTGCTGCTCGGCACGATCGCCGGGTTCGCCATCGCGCGCACGTACCGTGAACGTGTGTTTCACACCATCAACGTGGCGCGGCGACATCACGACGTTCGCCCCGTCCGGGTCAACTTGCGGCTGTCCCGGGACGCGCTGCAGCACACGAGGCGAATGATCCGCCGCAAACGCCTGTACGAGGTGCGGAACCTCACCGAGCTGCTGAGGCCGTACGACTGGGACCGCTTCGGCGGGGCCGTCGTTGGGTGCGCGTCGAGGCTCCGCGCGATCCACCGCGAGTTGATGGATCGCGCCGTGCACCGCAGGATCATCTTGCACCGTGCGGCTCGCCGCGTCGGCATCGGAGTAATCAGGGTCAACGGACGGTCGTCCTGCGGCAGGGACGCGTTCTGGGTGACCGAGATCTTCTACGGATAGCGCGACGGCGAGCGGTTAGCCGAAATCCTCGGGGTTCACGTTCTCGAGAAACTCCCGGAACTTCTCGACCTCTTCCTCGTCGTCCCCTGCAGGGATCAGAATCGAAGCTTCCTCGAGCACGTCCTCGTTCGCGAAGATCTTGCAGTTCAGGCGGACGGCGAGGGCGATCGCGTCGCTCGG
This sequence comes from Actinomycetota bacterium, assembly GCA_046729855.1. Classification (GTDB taxonomy): domain Bacteria; phylum Actinomycetota; class UBA4738; order UBA4738; family HRBIN12; genus DATHSY01. Next base: position 57,403 of record JBKPHM010000010.1, read on the forward strand.
GCGGGAGGAGATCTCGAACGCCGAGCCGTTGCGCTGCATGTTGATCACGGCGTAGAAGGTGCCCTCGCGGAGCTCGGTGATCACGATGCTCTGCACCTCGACCGCCATCTCCTCCAGGATGTTCTTGAGCAGGTCGTGGGTCATCGGCCGCGGCGTGACGACTCCCTGGAGGGCGAGGGCGATAGCGGCGGCCTCCGACTGGCCGATCCAGATCGGGAGGAATCGCTCGCCGCCGGACTCGCGGAGCAGCACGATCGGTTGGTTCGTGGGCAGTTCGATCCGGACGCCGGCGAGCGTCATCTCGATCATCGCAAGGGCGACTGTAGCCCCGGCACCCGGGTCCGACAACCTACGCGACACTCAGCCGACGACCTATGGTCCGGCGCCGGTCTCGGCCGCCGCGTCGTCGCGCGGACGCGGAGCGGCAAGGTCGCCCGTGACGTACGGCAGCAGCAGTTCGGGGTCGCCGGCGAGCGCATGGATGTCGCGCACCGCGAGGATGTCGGGCAGGTTGCGGTAGCGCTCCTCGAAGTCGAGCCCGTACCCCACGACGAACACGTCCGGGCAATCGAACCCGACGTAGCGGATCTCGAGCGGCGTGATGCGGCGCACCGAACGGTCGAGCAACGTGCAAACGGCGAGCGATGCCGGGCTGCGTGACTCGAGCACGCTGAGCAGGTAGGTCAGCGTGAGCCCCGTGTCGACGATGTCTTCGACGACGATGACGTCGCGGCCACCGATGTCCGCGTCCAGGTCCTTCACGATCCGAACCCGACCCATCGACTCCGTCGCGCCGCCGTAGCGAGACAGCGCCATGTAGTCGATCGAGGCCGGCAGCCGCACCTCGCGGAGCAGGTCCGCGAGGAACATCGAGCCGCCCTTCAGGACCGAGATCAGGACGGGCGCCCGCCCCTCATAATCCTCGGTGATGGCGCGGCCGAGTTCCTCGATCCGCCGGCGGATGTCCTCGCGCCCGAACAAGACGCTGACGACGTCCGTCATGCGCCGCGATCGTAACAGAGCGATCAGCCGAACAGGGAGCTCACGAGCCCGGAGACGGCGTCCACGACGGCCGACGCTGCGCGGATCCACCACGCGCCCGGCTCCGGAGGCGGCGGGGGTGGCACCACCGAGGGGACCAACGAGACGCGACCCAGGCGCATATCGCCGGCGGAGACGGCGAGGGTCGCGATCCGCTCCCCCGCCACGGGCGGGTACAGCACGCCGTCCAGCGGACGGACGCGCAGAGAGACGTCGGCGTCGACGGGGACGAGTCCCTCGAAAGCGCGTGTGGTCATCACCTCAACGTCACGTCCCTGGACATCGACCGCGCCGAACCGCTCCCCGGCGGAGACAAGCTGCCGGCGGTCGAACGCGGCGAATCCGTGGTCGAGCAGCGTCGCGGCGGCCGAGAACGGCTCGCCGGGTGCGTCGAGCACGGCCGCCACCAACCGCACTCCCTCGCGTTCGGCGACCGTAACCAGGCAGAACCCCGCCCGAGCGGTGTAACCGGTCTTGCCGCCGAGCGTCCCCGGATAGAGCCACAACAGGACATTTCGGTTCTGCACGACGCGCGGCGGCCCCTTGGGCGACGGGATCTCGTGGAACCGCGTCCCCACGACGCGCACGAAGAGCGGATCCTCGAACGCGACGCGCGTGAGCGTCACGAGGTCCTGCGCCGTCGAGAAGCCGCGGTCGTCGAGGCCGTTCGGCGAGTAGAACCGTGTGTGTCGCATCCCGAGCCGCTCGGCGAACGTGTTCATCGCGCCGACGAATGCCCCGACCGAGCCCGACACGTGCTCGGCGAGCGCCACCGCCGCGTCGTTCGCGGATTGGAGCAGGATCGCGTACAGCAGCTCCCGGACGGTGATCTCCTCGCCCGCCTGCAGCCCGAGCTGCGATAACCCGACCATCCCCGGCGCGACCGCGCCGTCCGACACCGTGACGACGTCGCTCGGGTGCGCTCGCCGTAGGACCAACAGCGCCGTCATGATCTTCGTCACGCTAGCGATCGGGCGCTCCACGCCTGCGCCGCGCTCGAACAGCACCTGTCCCGTGTCGAGGTCGGCCAGGATCACGGATCCGGCGGACACCTGCGGGTCCGATGTCGACGGCGGCGGCGTGCGGAGAGCCGTCGGGAACGGGGATGGCGACGTCCCACCCCCGGGCGCCGGGACGGGTGTTGGCGGGGGTACATCGGCGGAGCGGCGCGCCCCGATGGCCGGGAGGGCCACGAGCGACGCGAGCAAGATCCCCACCGCTGTTGTGGCCGTGCGAGATACGTGCCGGGTCACGGGCGCGTCAGGGCGACTGCAAGTACTGGCGCAGGTTGTTCCGCAGCAGCGCCGCTTTCAGCTTCCGCGACGCCTTCGCGAGGTCGCTGAGCGCGACGGTCGCCTGGCGCCGCGCGTCCGGGTTGCGCTGGCGCAAGTGCGGCATGACGATCGATTCGAAGAACGACGCCTCGCGCTCGCCGAAGTGCTTGTACATCGTGAGGTGTCGCGGCTCGATCCCGTACCGGAAGAAGTCACGCACGATTGACAGGACCACGTAGTCGTCGCCGTCGTAGTACTGGGCGCCGTCTGGACCGTGCGAGCACAAGAGCCCGAACGACTCGAGCTCGCGGATCCGCTCCTTCTCGATGCCGGTCGCGGCGGCCATCTCGTCGATCGACATCTGCAGCCCCGTCGGTGGCGTCGCGATCTCCTCGTCCACCGCCCTGTCCTCCGGGGGCTCTTCGACGCCGTTGTCCGGCCCGCCCTCCGCCTTCAACAACCGCTCCTTGATGACCTTGAGCGGCAGATACTCGTCGCGTTGCAACCGCAGGATGTGCTTCAGCCGATCGACGTCCTTGTCGTAGAACTTGCGGTAGCCCGAGGGCGTGCGCTCTGGCTGGATCAGCCCCTCCGCCTCGAGGAACCGGATCTTCGAGATCGTGATGTCGGGGAACTCGGTCTTGACGGAGACGAGCACCTCGCCGATCGACTGGTAATTGCGCGTGGGCATCTCCTCACTCTCCGGACCGGAAGAAGACGAGCTTGAACTTGCCGATCTGGAGCTCGTCGCCCGAGGCGAGCTGCGCTTGTTCGACACGTTCGCGGTTGACGTACGTGCCGTTCAGGCTGCCCCGGTCATGCAGCGAGAAACGCCCCGCGTCCCGACGGATCTCGGCGTGCTTGCGTGAGACGGTGACGTCGTCGAGGAAGATGTCGCTGTCCGGGTTGCGGCCGAGCGACGTGCTGTCGGCGTCGATCAAGAACGTCGAGCCGGCGTTGGGCCCTCGCTTGACGAGCAACAAGCCCTGTCCTGGCTCGAGCTGCTCGCCGGGGAACGGGAACTCCTCGGCGGCCTCCTCCTCGACCTCGATGGGCGCGATCCCCATCGTGGTGTCCTCCTGCAGCGGCGCTCCGCAGTTCGCGCAGAAGCGCGCCTCGTCCTTGTTCGGATGTCCGCATCGAGTGCAGTACACGTCGGCTCCTGCGGTCGGCTCCCGTCTTCCCGCTGCCGCCGATCGGGGCTGAAGGTGCAGGTGAGGCCGCTATCCCTCAACCCTCGATGGAGACCGCACGTTATCCTACGCCTCTCGAAGGGTCAACGGTCGAGCCTTGAGGGACTCGAGCCTAGGTCCGGTCGAGGGTTCGGACGCAGAACCTCTACTGCCCCTGGACCTCCTGCACGTATGAACGGTAGCCCGAGGCGTCCATCAGGGAAGAGAGCTCGGCCTCGTCGGCGATCTCGAGCACGAGCAGCCACCCGTCGCCGTACGGGGCGCTGTTGACCAGCTCGGGGTGATCCTCCAGAAGGGCGTTCCGCTCGCTCACGGTCCCGGTGACGGGGCTGTAGACGTCGGAGACGCTCTTGGTCGACTCGACCTCACCGCACGGCTGCATCGAGGCGACCGACGTCCCGACCTCTGGCATGTCGACGTAGACGACATCGCCGAGGGCGTCCTGCGCGTAGTCGGTGATGCCGACCCGGACGCGCCCGCCGTCCTCGTGGCGTACCCACTCGTGCTCCTTGGTGTACCGCAGGTCGTCCGGGAACTCCATGATCCCCCCTCGTTCGTGCGTGGCCGTGGCCTCGTTCGTCACCCGAGCACGCGTCGCGCTGACGCTATCACCCGTTGTCGCTCGCAGATGCGCCCGACCAGGCGCGGCGGAGGTCCACCGCGTACCGCACCGTGATCCCGTACGACAGCGCGATGCCGATGCCGTAGCACACCCATCCGACGACCGAGACCGGCGTCGCGAACGGGAGGTCGAGGGCGCCCCAGGCGACGCATGGAACGGCGATCATGAGCAGCAACGTCGCCGCCTTGCCGCCACGACGGACGTCGATCCGGATCCCCCGCATCGCGAGCAGGATCGCGCCGGCCACGACGACGATGACGTCGCGCACGAGGATCAGCGCGGCTGCCCACAGCGGGAACGCGTCGCGTAGGACGACGGCGACTAGCGCGGCTCCGATCGCCAGGCGGTCGGCCAGCGGATCGAGCACCTTCCCCACCTCGGTCACCTGACCCGTGCGCCGCGCGACGTACCCGTCGGCCCAGTCGGTCGACGCCACGACCGCGAACAGCAGCAGCCCCGCGACCTCCGTCCCCTGCCCCACGATCAACGCGAAGAAGACCGGGATCAGCCCGATCCGCAGCAGCGAGAGCAGGTTCGCGAGGGTGAGGATCCGGGAGCGGCCCGACCGACGCCCGATCATCGCGCGGACGCTACCACCCCCGTCGGGCGGGGTCCCGGCGGCCCACGGCACCGAAACGCCGCTGGTCAGGGGCCATATCTGAAGTCGAGTGTGAGGGTAGGTGCACTCTCCCATCATCTTGACCTACACTTGGGAGTCGCCGGACCGCAGCCTCCAAGCGCACGGAAGCCTTAGGTGCCGGCTCAGATGGCCCGGGGCCTTCCCCCCCGGGCCATCTGCGATTCGGTCGAACGATCGTGGTTGGTAGGATGCCGGGCGCGACGGGCCGTGGCGCAGCTTGGTTAGCGCGTCTGACTGGGGGTCAGAAGGTCGCCGGTTCAAATCCGGCCGGCCCGACTGGGATCGCGATCGCTCGATCGCATGGCATCCGAACACATCGCATGTCGGCGCGTTTCATCTGACACGTCGATCGCGGCGCGCGCGGAACCGCAAGCGGATTGGAACGCCTTCGAACGCGAACGCCGTTCGCAACCGGTTCTCGACGAAACGCTCGTACGATCGACCCGGCGCGCCCGCGCCGAAGAGCACGAACACGGGCGGCCCGCTTGACACCTGTGTCGCGTAGCGATATCGCGCGTTCCCAGGCGGCGGGCGCGCGCCCTGGATCTGCTCGAGCAACACGTTGACCTCGGCGGTCGGCATGCGGCGCCGCCACCGTTCGTGCAGGGCGACGAGCGTCCGTGGTATGCGTTCGACGCCGGTCCCGCGGAGGGCCGACGCGCGGTGGACCGGCGCCCTCGCGAACGGAGCCGCCTGCTCGACGAAGGTGCGGTACGCGCGGTCCTTGTTCTCGACGAGATCCCACTTGTTCGCGACGAGCATCAGCCCCCGCCCCTCGTCGACGACCTTTGCGGCGATCCTCCGATCCTCGGTGGTGAACCCGTCGCTCGCGTCCAGGACCACGATCGCGACGTCCGCACGCTCGAGGGCCCGCTCCGCACGCAGGAAGCTGTAGTACTCGACGCCTCGCGCCCGCGACGGTCGCCGGAACCCGGCGGTGTCCACGAAGCGAACGGGTCCCTGTTCCCACTGGACCACGGCGTCAACGGCATCCCGGGTCGTGCCGGCCTCCTCGAACACGACCGAGCGCTGCTGCCCCACCAGCCGGTTGAACAGCGAGGACTTCCCGACGTTCGGCCGCCCCACTAGGGCGAACCGCGGCTCGGCGGTGGGCTCGACGGCCGGCTCGTCGAGCTCGGGCAGGACCTCCACGAGCCGGTCGAGCAGTTCCCCGGCGCCCCGCCCATGCAGCGCCGACACGGCAACCGGCTCGCCGAGCCCCAGAGCAACGAACGCTGCCGCGTCCGCCTCGTCGCGCTCGGTGTCGACCTTGTTCGCGACAAGGACCACCGGGACCTGCGCACGCCGCAGGCGCCGTGCCAGGGAGGCGTCCTCTTCGAGCGGACCTGTCCTCGCGTCGACGACCAGCACGACCACGTCCGCCTCGTCGGCGGCCCTCGCCGCCTCCCCCGACACGATCGCTTCGATTCCGGTGGCGCGGTGAAGGTACCCGCCGGTATCGACCAGGACGAACCGACGCCCGCGCCACGCCACCTCGACCTCGACGCGGTCGCGTGTGACGCCGGGCGTCTCGTGCGCGATCGCCTCGCGCCGCCCGAGCAACCGGTTCACGAGCGTGGACTTCCCGACGTTCTGCCTGCCCACGAGGGCGACGACGGGCAGGCGGGCGGCGCTCACCCCGCGCCCCTGACGCGAGACGCGACGACGCGGAGCGCATCCTGGAGGACCTCGTCCGCGTCTCGTCCACCCGTGTCGAGCCGGACGGCGTCGCGCGGCGGCACGAAGGGGTTCACGCGCTCGTCGAGGGCATCGCGCTCCCCGAGCGCGTCGGCGACGCTGTCCGCCTCGCGCTCGCGCCGCTCGCGCGCGCGACGGGCGACGCGCTCATCGTGCGGCGCTTCAAGGAAGATCTTGACGTCGGCGTCCGGGAACACGACCGAGCCGATGTCGCGGCCCTCCATCACGGCCCCGTGTCGACCGAGCCGCCGCTGCTCGTCGCGGAGCACCTCGCGGACGGCGGGGTGAGCCGCCACCGTGGACACGTCCCGTTCGACCTCGGGGTCCGCCAGCTCGGCCCCCGGCTCCCGCCCGTCGATCAGCAGCGTCCGCGGCGTGCCCGTCGAGGTGAGGTCGAACCGCAGCCTCGCGGCGACGCGGCTCAACCGTTCGGCGTCATCGAGGTCGATTCCGAGTCGCACGGCCTCCCGCGTGGTCGCCCGGTACATCGCGCCGGTGTTCACGTAGGGGAGGTCGAGCGCCGCCGCTAGGCGGTGGGCCAGCGTGCTCTTGCCCGCGCCCGCCGGCCCGTCGATCGCCACGACGACGTCCCTCACGTGGCGTCCTCGATCCGCGCCCCGAGCCCGCCGATCGCGGCGACGAACCCGGGGAAGGAGACGGCCGCGTCCTCGATCCCGTCGATCTCGGAGGCCTGGTCCGCCCCGAGCGCCGCGACGGTCGCCGCCATCGCGATCCGGTGGTCACCCGCCGAGGTTGCGTGGCCGCCACGGAGGCCTCCGCCGACGACGACGAGGTCCTCCCCCTCGACAGCCGCCTCGCCCCCGAGGCCGCGTACGAGGGACACGGTGGCCGCCAGCCGATCGCTCTCCTTCAGCTTGAGCTCGCCGGCGCCGGCGAACCACGTCTCGCCGCGCGCGTGCGCCGCTATCGCGGCGAGCACCGGTACCTCGTCGATGACGAGGGGCAGCTCGTCCGGCTCGACCATCGTCCCGACGAGGTCGGTGACGCCGAGCAGCTCGAGCTCCCCGACCGGCTCGCCGAGGCGCTCCTCGAGCGGCCGGACGGCGACGTCCAGTCCCATCCTTCGCATCACGTCCACGGATCCGGTCCGCGTCGGGTTCACGCCGACACGCTCGACGACGACGCGGCCGCCGGTGATCGCCGCGGCCGCGAGCACGAACGCCGCCGAGGACGCGTCCCCCGGGACGACACCGTCGAACCCGGGGTGCTGGAACGCCGACACCTCGACGCGCCCGCCCCGAACGGTCACGGGCCCGCCGAGGGCCGCGAGCGCCCGTTCGGTATGGTCGCGCGTCGGAACGGCCTCCAGGACCACCGTCCGGCCCTCCGCGGCCGTCGCGGCGAGCAGGATGGCGCTCTTCACCTGCGCGCTCGGGACGGGCGTCTCGAACTCGATCGCGTGCAGCCGACCCCCGGCGATGCGAACGGGGGCGTGGCCGTTCGTCGTCGTGACGGCGGCGCCCATCGCTCGCAGCGGTTCGGCGACGCGCTCCATCGGCCTCGAGCTGAGGCTCGCGTCGCCCGTCAAGACGAACGGACCCGCGATCGGCGCGAGCAGCCCGGCGAGCAGCCGCATCGTCGTTCCCGAGTTGCCGCAATCCAGGTCGGAGGCCGGTGCGACCAGCCCGGTCCGACCGTCGCCATCGACCTCGACCTCGGCTGACGGAGCCACCGCAGACCTCACGTGCCACGTGAAACCGTGGCTCTCGGGGCCACCGGAAGCGTTCCCGGCGTGGGCCTCGAGCTGAGGTCGAGCCTTCACGCCCACGTGCTCGAGGCATCGCGCGGTCGACACCACGTCCATCGCGACCGGGACGTTCGACAGCCGCGACGGCGCGTCGGCCGTCGCCGCCAGCATCAGCCAGCGATGGGCGATCGACTTGTCCCCCGGCACCGTGACGCGGCCCTCGACCACGCCGCCCGGGACGACCCTCGCCCGCACATCGCCCCCTACGCAAGCCGGACGGGCTCGAACCCGCTCCGGACCAGGGTCTCGGCGGCCGCGCGCGCCGCCGACGCGACGACGGTGAGATGGACGGTGCCGCGCCCACCCTCAGGGGAGTGCACGATCTGCAGGTCCTCGATGTTGACGCCCGCCGTTCCGAGGGACGCCGTTAAGTCGGCCAGGGCCCCAGGGCGGTCGGGCACCAGCACCTGCAGGACGGCAACGCCCGTCTTCACCTGCGGCTTGGCCGACAGGCTCAGCCGGGCGCGCTTGGCGTCTGCGAACGTTCGCTCGACGTCGGCACTGTCCGCGGCGGCGACCATATCGCGGAGCGCGCGCAGCCGTCGCGTGTACAGGTCGATCGCCTCTCCGATCGCGCCCCGGTTCGCTATTAGAATCTCGCTCCACAGCTGCGGACTCGACGCCGCGAGGCGCGTTAGGTCGCGGAACCCGCCCGCCGCCAGCAGCAGGATGTCGGGCTCGCCGGCCTCTTCGGTCGCCGCGAGAGCCATCAGCGCGGTCGACGCGACCTGCGGCAGATGGCTCACGATCGCCACCAGACGGTCGTGGCGATCCGCGTCCATCACGACCGGCCTCGCGCCCACGAGCGTCACCCAATCGGTCAGTCGATCGACGGCGTCGGCGTCGGTGTTCGGTCCGGGCGTCAACACCCACACGGCACCGTCCACGACGGCCGGGGAGGCCCATTCGGGACCGGAGCGCTCGGAGCCGCCCATGGGGTGGCCTCCGACGAACCTCGACGACACCTCGATCCCCGCCGATCGCTCGACCTCAAGGAGCACGCGAGACTTGATGCTCGCCGCATCCGTGACGATCGCGCTCGCGCTGGCCTCGAGGGCCGCCGCGACGGCGACGGCCGTCGCGGGGACCGGTGTCGCGACGACGACCAGGGTGGCCTCCGCGACGCAGTCGGCGAGCGAGGAACTGGCGGCCATCGTCGGGGCGCGCCCCACGGCCCGCTCGAGGACCATCGGATCGGTGTCGAAGGCGCTCACCATGCACCCGGCGCGGACGGCGGCCATCGCGATCGACGTCCCGATGAGCCCGGTCCCGACGACGGCGACGCGCTCAGAGGTCATCGCGCAGCGATTCGGCGCCGTCGAGGTAGACGTGAGCGACCTCGGACTGCGCGTGCGGCGTGTGGAATTGAATCAGGACGCGGACGACCCGGTCCATGGCACCCGCGACCGGGATCTCCTGCGCGCACAGCAGCGGCACCTTCCCCAGGCCGATCCGGCGCGCGGCCTCGGCCGGGAACGCGGAGCGGAGGTCAGGGGTGGCCGTGAAGAAGACGCTCACGATGTCCTGGGCCGCGACGGCGTTCCTCTCGAGCATCTCCGAGACCAGGCGCTCGGTCGCGTCCAGCACGGCGCCGGCGGAATCCTCCGCCACGCAGATCGCCCCCCTGGCCGCTCGAACGGTGAGATCCCCCATGCGTGCGCTCCCGCGCGGTGCACAGGCTACCCTCCCCGTCGGCGCGGGGATCAGAGGCCGGCCGCGCGGTACAGCGCCCGGACCTCCTCGCTCGAGAGCTCCCGAACCGCCCCAGGGGCCAGCCGCCCGAGCCGGACCGGGCCGAACCGCAGCCGCACGAGGCGGCTGACCGGCAGCCCCACGGCCGCGAGCATCCGCCGCACCTCCCGCTTGCGCCCTTCCGTGACGGCGAGCCGCACCGCACCGCGACCGCCCGCCCGCATAACGGTCGCGGCCGAGACCGCCTTGGCCGGGCCGTCCTCGAGATCGACCCCCCTGCGCAGCCGAGCGATCTGTCGGCCGCCCGGGATTCCGTCGACCTCGGCGAGGTACTCGCGCTCGACGCCGTGGCGCGGGTGCAACAGGCGATTCGCGAGGTCGCCGTCGTTCGTGAGCAGCAACAGGCCCTCGGTGTCGCGATCGAGCCTGCCGACCGCGAAGACGCGCGGCCCCTCGGGCAGATAGGCCCGCAGGTCCGCTGCCGCGTGGGCGTCCCGCATCGTGGTGGTCACGCCCGCGGGTTTGTGGAACGCGTAGTAGCGGAGCGCGGGGGCGAGCGCGACGCGACCTCCGTCGACGGCGACGACATCCGCCGACGGGTCGATCCTGTCGCCGATCGTCGCAACGCGTCCGTTCACCGTCACGCGTCCGCTCCGGATCAGGTCTTCCGATGCCCGGCGGGAGGCGATCCCGGCCCGCGCCAGCGCGCGCTGGAGCCGCTCCTCCGCCATCCGGCGGCTATCCCCGCTCGGCGTCCTGGTCGGTCTCGGTGGCGCCGAGGAGCGGGGCGAGGGCTGGGAGCGCAGACAGCGAGGGCAGGCCGAGGCGTTCCAGGAACTCGGGGGTGGTTCCGTACAGCATCGGCCGGCCGGGTCCGTCCTCGCGTCCGACTTCCGCCACGAGCCCCCGGTCGGCCAGCGCGCGCAGGACGCCTTCGGAGTTGACCCCGCGGATCGCGGCGACCTGGTGACGGGTCACCGGCTGCTTGTAGGCGACGATCGAGAGCGTCTCGAGGGCGGCCTTGGTCAGTCGCGTGTGGCGCGAGGCGAGCACGTACTGCTCGACGACGGGTGCGACGTCCGGGTCGGTCGTGAGCCGCCACCCGCCGGCCACGTTCCGAAGCACGATGCCCGCGCGCCGCTCCCGGTATGACGACGCCAGGTCCTCGCAGAGCGCATCGACCTCACGGCGGTCGATCTGGAGCGCCTGCGCGAGCGCCGCGGCCGACACCGGCTCGTCGGACACGAACAGGAGCGCCTCGAGGGCCTGACGGACGTCGGGCGACACCCTCAACCCTGAACCTCCCCCTGCCACTCCACCTGGATCTCGCCGAAGGTCTCGGCCTGTGAGAGGTCAACCTTCCCTTCACGGTACAGTTCCAGCAGCGCCAGGAACCTGACGACGACATGGATCCGAGCTTCACAGTCGGCCACGAGGTCGCGGAACCGAGCCCGGCCTGCGCGGCCCAAGTGGGACGTCACGGCCGCCAGGGCGTCCTCCATCGAGTACCGGATCGGGGTGACGTGGTACAGGTCGAGCGCGGGCGGCGGCCGCAGCAGCGACGCGGCCACTCGCGCGAGGTCCTCGCCCGTGACGCCCGCCAGCACGTCCGGGTACAGGTGCGCGAACTCCGGCGCCGGGCCGGCGTCCCGCGCGTGGTGGAGCGCCTCGGTCTCGATCCGCCCGGCGAGCTCGTCCGAGACCTGTCTGAAGGCCGCCAGCTCCAGGCTGCGGGCGTACGCCAGATCCGGCGAGACGCCGAGGAGGTCATCCTCGTCCACGACGTCGTGGCGCGGCATCAGCCGCCCGACCTTGAGCTCGAGCAAGACTGCGCAGACCGCGAGGAACCAGGTGGCTTCGTCCAGCGTCCATCCGTCCGCTCCCCTGGCGTACCGTAGGTACGCGTCCGTGATCGTCGCGACCGGCACGTCGCACACGTCGATCTTCTGAGCGAGGAGCAGGTCCGCGAGGATGCGGAACGGGCCGGAGAAGACCGGTAGGTCGACCGCGAAACCAGTGGCGGTGTCGGCGCGCTCGTCGCTCACGTGATGGATCCGTTGTGGGGTGGGTGACGGGCGCGATGATATCGCGCCGTCCGTCGCGCTCCGGGAGGCCGAGGGAGCGAACCGCGTCAGCAGCCGATGGGACCGACGATCACCCTCATCAGCGCGTCGGTCAGAGCCTGGACGATGCCCAGAGCGTACGCACCGAGCAGGAAGTAGATAAGGATGATGAACAGGATCAGGTACTGCTCGAGGTTTCGGTAGACCTCCCGCGCCCCCGGCGGCATCACGAGGGCGAGCATCCGAGCCCCGTCGAGACCCGGTATCGGCATCACGTGGAAGATCGCGAGCGAGAGGTTCGTGAGCACGAACACGTGGAGCAGGCGACAGGGTTCGAACCCGGCCTGAGCGACGCCGAGCCGCAGGCCGAAGGCAGCCACGAGGGCGAGAACGAGGTTCGCGATCGGCCCGGCGACGGAGACGAGGATCACGTCCCGCGGATGCCTGCGGAGGGCCGATGGGTCGAGTGGTAGGGGCTTGGCGTACCCGAACGGCACGACCTGGAGCCCCGCAGCCCACAGGATCAGGATCAGCGCGGGCAGGATCACGGTGCCGAACGGATCGATCCACACGCGTGGGCGTAGCGACAGCCACCCCCATCGCCCGGGGTTCGGATCGCCGAGCCGGTCCGCCGTCCGCGCGCGCGCGTACTCGCGCGCGAGCATGCCGATCACGAGCGAGACGCCGACGTACAGCGCGGCCGTGACGTTGCTCACCCGGACCCCCTTCGTGCGCTATCCGCCCAACCAGGCGTGGACGAGCGCCACCGGCTCGACTGGCTCCTCGCCGATCTCGATCGACGTACCCACCGCGTTCGCGCCCGCGTCCGCGGCGTCCTCGTCGCGGGCATGGACCATGCCGAGCTCCTGCCCGCGTTCGACGCGATCGCCGATCTTGGGCCGGAACACGATACCGACGGCAAGGTCGATGGGGTCGTCCTTGCGCATCCGCCCCGCTCCGAGAGCGGCGCTCGCTCGTCCGATCGCCTCTGCGTCGATCCGCGCGAGGAACCCGTCGCGGTCGGACGCGATCGGCCGGACCACTGGCGCCGCCGGCAGGACCGACCATGGGTCGTCCGCGACGTGGGCGTCGCCGCCCTGGGCCTGGACCATCCTGCGGAACGTCTCGAGCGCGCTGCCGTCGTCGAGCGCCGCCGCCGCTCGTCCCCGTCCCTCCTCCGTCGCGATGCCCTCGAGCCGGGACAGTGCCTCGGCGGCGAACAGCTCGCAGGCGTCGCGCAGCCGTCCCGCGTGCCGGCCCGAGAGCACCTCCACGGTCTCGGCCACATCGAGCGCGTTGCCCACGGCCTCTCCAAGGGGCTGCGACATGTCGGTGACGGCGGCGCGGCACGGGCGGCCCCAGCTGGCCGCCAGGCGGACGCACGCCTGCGCGAGCGCCTCCGCGTCCTCGGTCGTCTTCATGAACGCGCCGCTTCCCGCCTTCACGTCGAGCAGGACGAGGTCGCTCCCCACCGCCAGCTTCTTCGACATCACGCTCGCGGCGATCAGCGGGATCGACGGGACGGTCGCGGTGGCGTCACGCAGCGCGTAGAGCGCGCCGTCGGCCGGCACGATGTCGGCGGTCTGCGCGGCCACGGCGCACCCGACCTCCTCGACCTGGCGCTCGAAGACCTCGACCGCGAGATCGGTCCGCAGGCCCGGGATGGCCTCCAGCTTGTCCAGCGTGCCGCCGGTGTGCCCGAGCCCGCGTCCGGATAGCTTCGCCACCGCGAGCCCCAGCGATGCGGCCAGCGGAGCGAACACCAGGGTCACGCCGTCGGCCACGCCGCCGGTCGAATGCTTGTCGACCCTCGGTCGGGAGACGCCATCGAGCGCGATCGTGCGTCCGGAGTCGACCATCGCCCGGGTGAGGGCCACCGTCTCGTTCGGGTCGAGGCCGTTGATGAAGGCCGCCATCAGGAACGCCGCGGCCAGGTAGTCCGGGATCTCGCCCCTCGCGTAGCCCTGTACAAACGCGTTCAGCTCGTCCTCACGCAGAGGCTTGCCGTCGCGCTTGGCCGCGACGACGTCTCGCGGGTCCGAGAGGGTCAACCTGAACCTCGACCGTACGTCGAGGGGTTTTTCCCCAGCCGCCCGCGACATCACGCCTCGAGGTCGGTGGCGAAGCTCTCGCCAGCGAGGCCGCCGGACGGGACGCCCAAGAGCTCGGCCACCGTCGCCCCGAGGTCGGCGAAGCATGGCCGGGTGCCGATCTCGCGGCCACCGTCGGCCAGGCCGGCCACCAGCAGTGGCGTCCGCTCCCGCGAGTGGTCCGTCGACGGCGTCGTCGGATCGCACCCGTGGTCCCCCGTAAGGAACAGGACGCCGCCGCCGAGCGCGGCGATGAGCTGGGGGAGCCTCGCGTCGAGCGCCTCGATCGCCTTGGCGTACCCGACCGGGTCGTTGCGGTGGCCGTACTTGCTGTCGAAGTCGACCAGGTTCGTGAACACGAGCGCCGGGCCGGGACGGGAGAGGTGCGCGAGGGTCAGGTCCACGCCATGCTCGTTCGAATCGGAGTACTGGGCCTCGGTCATCCCACGGCCCGCGAAGATGTCCTGGATCTTGCCGATCGCGAACACCGACACGCCGGCGTCCCGGCACCGGTCGAGCAGCGTGGGCCCCGGTGGCGGGACGGAGAAGTCGCGTCGCTCGGGACGCCGCACGAACGCACCCGGCCGGCCCGTGAACGGACGCGCGATGACGCGACCGACGCTGTGCGGACCGGAAAGCAGCCCCCGGGCGATCCGGCACCACTCGTACAGCGTCTCGAGCGGGACCACGTCGGTGTGCGTCGCGATCTGGAAGACCGAATCGCCGCTCGTGTAGACGATCGGTCGCCCGGTGCGCAGGTGCTCCTCGCCGAGCTCGGCGATGATCTCGGTCCCCGACGCCGGCACGTTGCCGAGCGCCTTCCGCCCGATCCGTTCCTCGAACGGGCGCATGATCTCGTCGGGGAAGCCGTGGGGGTAGAGCGGGAACGGCCGGTCGAGCACGATCCCGGCCATCTCCCAGTGTCCCGTCGTCGTGTCCTTGCCGGCCGATCGCTCGGTGAGCCGGCCGTGCGCCGTGCCCGGGCCGGCGGTGGGCTCGACTCCGGCGATCGTGGTGAGGTTCCCCAGCCCGAGCGACCCGAGGTTTGGCGCGTCGATCCCGCCGACCGCGCGGGAGCAGTTCCCGATCGTGTCCGAGCCCTCGTCGCCGTAGGCCGCCGCGTCGGGTGCGTCGCCAACCCCGAACGAGTCGCACACGAGGATGACGACCCGCGGGACGCGGGCGGCCACTCAGCGACCCTCCCCGGCCCGCTTGCAGTCGATGCACAGGATCGCCCACGGGAGCGCCTCGAGCCGCTCGATCGAGATCGGATTCCCGCAGCGTTCGCAGACGCCGTACGTGCCGAGCTCCATCTTGTTGAGCGCGCGGTCGACCTCTCGCAGGTTGCCGCGGAGGGCCTTCATCACCGACAGCAGCCGCGCCCGCTCGGCCGTGCTGTGGGCGCTGTCGGCGAAGCCGCGCTCGACGTCGATCGCGGCGTCGTCGGAGTCGGGATCGCCGCCCTGTTCGACGATCTCCTTGCGGAGGTTCTCGCGCTGCTCCCCGAGGGCGGCGCGCAGCTGCGTCAGCTTCGCCTCGTCGATCACGCGTTCTCCTTCCTCGTCGCGCCGGTCGCGCGGCGCGCCCGGGGGTGCGCCGAGAAGTAGACCTCGCGGAGGTGGTCCTCCGTGACAAGCGTATAGACCTGGGTGGTCGCCACGCTCGCGTGCCCCAGCAGCTCCTGGACGACGCGGACGTCCGCCCCTCCCTCGAGCAGGTGCGTGGCGAACGAATGCCTGAGCGTGTGCGGTGTGATCCGCTTGTCGATGCCGGCGACGCCGGCGTACCGGCGGATGATCGCCCAGCACGCCTGTCGCGACAGCCGTCCACCGCGCCGGTTCAGGAACAGCGCGCCGCGCGAGCGCGCGGTCGCGAGCGCCGGACGCGTCGTCGTGAGGTACGCGGCGATCGCCTCGCGCGCGTACCGACCGAGAGGGACATCGCGTTCCTTCCCTCCCTTGCCGAGCACCCGCACGCTCCCGCGCTCAAGGTCGACGTCGTCCACGTCCATACCGACCAGCTCCGACACGCGGACGCCGGCGCCGTACAGCGTCTCGAGCACCGCACGGTCCCGGATGCCGTCGGGCGTCGTGGATCGCGGCGCGGCCACCAACCTCGCGACGTCGTCGACCGTGATCGGCCGCGGCAGTCCTCGCTGGGTCTTGGGTCGGACGACGGCGGCCGTCGGATCGCGATCGGTCACGCGCTCGCGCATCAGAAACCGATGGAAGGCTCGGACGGACGACAGCGCCCGCACGATCGACGCGGGCCGGTACGCACGGCCGTCGCCATGACGCGCCGACGAGAGACGGGCGACGAACGTCGTCACGTCGTCCTCGGACGCGGAGCTCGCGTCGTCGACGTGCCGGCGCGTGAGGTGCGCGCCGTATCGGAGCAGGTCGCGCCGGTACGCCTGCACCGTGTTGTCCGACAGACCACGTTCGACGATGAGATGGTCGACGAAGCGGTCGATCTGCGACCGAACGGCGGGCGGCACGCGCGGCTCCCGGGCCATCCGCGAACGTCCGTCAGCGAGGGAAGGCGTCGATCAGCTCGCCGACCGGCACGTGGTCGAGCCCGTGCGCGTCGGCGACGCCCTCGTTCGTCACGCGGCCGCCGTACACGTTCACGCCGCGCGCGAGCGCTGGATCGTGTCGCATTGCATCGTCGAGGCCCTGGCTCGCGATCGCCAGCGCGTACGGGAGCGTCACGTTGGTCAGTGCGTAGGTCGATGTCCGCGGGACGGCGCCAGGCATGTTGCCGACGCAGTAGTGGACGACGTCATGCACCCTGTAGACGGGATCCGAGTGCGTCGTCATCCGCGCCGTCTCGACGCTGCCACCCTGATCGATCGAGATGTCGACGATCACCGAGCCCGGAAGCATCGCGCGGACCATCTCCTCCGTCACGAGGTGGGGTGCCCTCGCACCGGGGACGAGTACCGCGCCGATCACGACGTCGGCCTCCACGACGAGCTCCTCGATCGCGAGGCCGCTGCTCATCACCGTCTGGATCCGGCCGCGCATGATCTGATCGATGTGGCGCAGTCGATCGAGGTTCTTGTCCAGCACGACGACGCTCGACTCCATCCCCGCGGCGATCCACGCGGCGTTGAGGCCTGCCATCCCGGCACCGAGCACCACGACCTGCGCCGGCGCGACCCCGGCGGCCCCGCCCATCAATACGCCGCGCCCCCCGTGCGGGCGCTCGAGGTAGGTGGCGGCGACGTGGGGCGCCATCCGGCCGGCGATCTCGCTCATCGGGGCGAGCAGGGGCAGCCTGCCGTCATCCAGCTGGACCGTCTCGTACGCGACCGACGTGACGCGGCGCTCCATCAGGAACCGAGTGAGTTCGCCATCGGCGGCCAGATGCAGGTACGTGAACAGGACCTGGCCCTCGCGGAACCGCTCATACTCCTGCGGCTGCGGCTCCTTGACCTTCACGATCATGTCGGCGGCGCCGAAGACGGCGTCTGCATCGGACACGATCTTCGCGCCGACGGCCTCGAACGCCTCGTCCTCGAGTGCCGAACCTGCGCCCGCGCCCGCCTCGACGACGACGTCGTGCCCGGCCCGCGTGAGCTCTCGGACACCCTCCGGGGTCGCCGCGACGCGATACTCGTTGTCCTTGACCTCTCTCGGGATCCCGACGATCACGGACGGACCTCCCTGGCCAGGATGCGCGACAAGCGTACTCGACGCCTCGCGCTGGTCGGGTCACGCCCGGGCGGCGGCGAGCAGCAACCCGACGGCCGTCTTCGCGTCGCGGACGCGCCCGGCGCGGGCGGCGCTGGCCATCTCGTCGAGCGGGCGGATCACGAGCGCGATCCCTCGCTCGGGCGCTTGCTCGGGCTCGGCCTCGGTCGACGCGACGAACAGGTGGACGTATTCATCGCTGAAGCCCGCCGACGTGTAGATCCCGCCGAGGAATTCGATCGAGCGGTGGCGGTACCCGGTCTCCTCGACGAGCTCGCGGGCGGCCGCCGTCAGCGCGTCCTCGCCCTCCACGTCCAAGATCCCCGCGGGGATCTCCACGAGCGCGTCGCGAATCGCGGGCCGCTTCTGCCGGACGAGGATCACGCGGCCGTCCGGCAGCACCGGGACAACGGCCGCGGCGCCCGGATGGTGCACGACCTCGAGCTCGTGGCCGTCCCAGACCTCGACCCGGATATGGAGCAGCCGCCCGTCGAAGACGTCGCGGGCGGCGTCGGGCTCCATGCCGCCGACCGTGCCCCGCGGCCTACCCCGGCAGCACGACTGTGCGCTGGGGCGCCTCGCGGTGCCGCGCGAGCGCCGCGCCGACGAACTCCCGGAACATCGGGTGAGGCCTCGTCGGACGAGACCTGAGCTCGGGGTGGAACTGGCCGGCCATGAAGAACGGGTGGTCGGGCAGCTCGACGATCTCCACGAGCCGCTGGTCCTTGTTCATCCCCGAGAAGACCAGGCCGTTCTCGCGCAGGACCGAGTGGTACGCGGGGTTGACCTCGTACCGGTGCCGGTGGCGCTCCTCGACGACCGGCTGGCCGTAGGTCGCCGCGGCGCGGGTGCCTTCGACGAGATAGCAAGGCTGCGCGCCGAGCCGCATCGAGCCGCCGAGGTCGGTCACGTTCTTCTGCTCGGGCAGCAGGTCGATCACGGGATGGAGGGTCGCCGGGTCGAACTCGCTGGAGTTGGCGCCCTCGAGGCCGCACATGTCCCGGGCGAACTCGATCACGGCGCACTGCAGCCCGAGGCACAACCCGAGGTATGGAACGCCGTGCTCTCGGGCGAACCTAGCCGCCTGAAGCTTGCCTTCGATCCCGCGCCATCCGAAGCCGCCGGGGACGACGACCCCGTCCACCCCGTCGAGAACGGATGCCGCGTCCCCGGTCTCGAGGTCGTCGGAGGAGACCCACACGATGTCGACGCCGATGCCGTGGTGGAAGCCGCCGTGGCGGAGCGCCTCGATCACCGACAGGTACGCGTCGCGGAGGTTGACGTACTTTCCCACGATCGCGATCCGGGCGCTCTCGGTCGCCGACGTGATCCGGTCGACCAGGTCTTGCCACTCCGAGAGGTCGGGCTCGGCGTCGATGCGGAGGTGGTGCGCCAGCTCGCGGTCCAACCCCTCGCGGTGCAGCACGAGCGGCACCTGGTAGATCGAGTCGGCGTCGGGGGCGCTGATGACGCCCGAGATCGGCACGTCGCAAAGGAGCGAGATCTTCTCCTTGAGATGCCGGCCGATCGCCCGATCGCTGCGGCAGACGATCGTGTCGGGCTGAAGACCGAGCGAGCGAAGCTCCTTGACGGAGTGCTGCGTGGGCTTGGTCTTGAGCTCGCCAGATGGACCGATGAACGGCATCAGGCTCACGTGCACGAATGCGCACCGGTCGCGTCCCACCTCGTTACGGAGCTGGCGGATCGCCTCGAGGAACGGGAGCGACTCGATGTCGCCGACCGTGCCGCCGACCTCGACGATCACCAGATCCGCGGCCTCGGCGACGGCATGGTTGCGGATCCGCTCCTTGATCTCGTCGGTGACATGCGGGATCACCTGCACGGTCTTGCCGAGGTAATCGCCGCGCCGCTCCTTCTGGATCACGGCCGAGTACACCGCGCCGGTGGTGACGTTGGCCCCGCGGTGCAGGTTCTCGTCGGTGAAGCGCTCGTAGTGGCCGAGGTCGAGATCGGTCTCCGCGCCGTCGTCGAGCACGAACACCTCGCCGTGCTCGAAGGGGTTCATCGTGCCCGGGTCGACGTTCACGTACGGGTCGAGCTTCTGCAGCGCGACACGCAGACCGCGGGACTTGAAGAGGCGACCCAGGGAGGCGGTGGTGATGCCCTTGCCGAGACCCGAGGCGACCCCACCGGTCACGAAGATGTACTTGGGCTCTTTCTGCACCTCGGGAGAGCATGGTAGCAGAGGTCGGTGACATACCTCCTCAGGCTCAGTTGAGGAGTCCTGAAGAGTTCGCCCGATCGTTCGCGATCAGAACCGGTGATCGTCGCGTCGACCGAGCCGGTCGATCCAGCGCAGCGGGCGGACCGCGTCGATCGCACGTGACAGCGTGACGGTCTCGGCGAGCACGTTAAGGGCGACGGCCGCGACGGCCGACGCGGCCACCGCCCATCCCGGCAGCACGAGGTAGAGGCCGAGCCCCGCCGCGAACCCGAGCAGGTTCGCGCCCCCGTCGCCCAGCATCGCGTGCTCTCCCAGGTCGAGCGGCCGCGCGACGAGCGAGGCGACGAAGAGGCCTGTGAGCACGGGCGCGAGCCAGGCCTCCCCGACGAAAACCACGAACGCGAGCGCTGCCGGCAGGAAGGCCTTCAGGGCACGCCCGGGTCGCAGGTCCAGGCCGTTCCAGACGTTCGCCGCCGCGGCGAGCAGGACGATGCCCGCCACCCGGACCCACCCCGCCCGAGTCGGCTCGAGCCCGACGACGATCGCCGCGGAGCCGGTCGCGACCAGGGCCTTTACGACGCCGGTCGTGACGCGGCCCTCGGCGAGCGCGCGTGCGTGGTTCCGAAGACCGCGCGCGCGGCCGTCGAGCAGGTCGTCCAGGAGCCCGGCCGCGAACACGAGCAGGCACCCGGCCAGCGCGCCCCAGGCCGGCGCTCCGAGGTCCCACACCAGCGCCGAGCCGGCGGTCCAGGCGGCGCCCGCCAGGGCCAGCAACACCCCCAGGGACCGCGGCACCGCGACCCCGCGGTAGTTCTCGGCCAGGAGCCGGTCCCAGGTCATCGCAGGCCCGCGGATCGCACGACCACGGCGCGAAGGATGTCGATGCCCTGGCGGCCGCGGTGAGCGAAGCCGCGCAGGTCACGGCCGGTCGGCCGGTGCGTCACCTCGAGTGCCATCTCCTCGACGCGGAACCCAGCGCGGACAGCATCGACGGTCAGGGCCGTCTCGAGGCCGAACCCCCCCGCGAGCGGCGCGCAGGCCGCGCGCAGTTCGTCGGAGAGGGCGCGTTGCCCCGACAGGGGCTCGGTCGCATCGAACCCACTCAGGGCGCGGATCGCCCGAGCGGACGCGCGCTTCACCATCCCGAACCCCCCACCCGGTTGCGGCGGCAACACGGCGATCGCCATGTCGGCCGCGCCGGAGGAGACCCGCTCGACGAGCGGTCCGAGCTCCGCGGCCGTCTCGCCGAGGTCGCCGTCGGCGAACAGCCAGACGTCCGCCCCGCGGACCCGCCGGAGGGCACCCTCGATGGCGCGGCCCTTCCCGGCTCGCCGCGGGATCCGCAGGACCGCGGCTCCCGCCGCGGCGGCCTCGCAGGCCGTGCCGTCGCGCGACGCGTCGTCCACGACAACCACCCCGTCGATCGCGTCGATCCCGCGCAGCGCCCGGACCGTGGCCCCGATGCGGTCGGCCTCGTTGCGCGCCGGGACGAGCGCGACGACGCGCGGGCTCACGGCGGTGGGATCGGCGTGACGTCGGAGCCCTTGAACCCGTAGTCGCCGCCCTGCCCAAGCTCGATCAGCCGCTCGAGCCCCAGCACGAGCGCGGCACCGCCGATCGACAGGTCGACGTCGTCGACCGTCACGATCCGGCCGTCCGTCGCGGCGTCGTCGCGGAGCACCGACACAAACGGGTAGTTCGTTCCCGCGCTCTCGCCCGCCGCCACTCTTACGCCGCGCGCCAGGAGCTCCGCGATGAACGGCACGAGGAACTCGTCCGTCGCCGGCGTGGGCTCGTCCTCACCCCCGGCGGCGACGATGACGATTTCCCCGTTCCCGCCGACGCCTTCGAGGTCGCCCTCGGTGACAGACGAACCCTCGGGGAACGAGAGGAACCCCTTCTCGAGCAAACCGTTGAGGACGTCGGCCTCCGAGTCTGCATCGCGGTCGGGCGAGCCCTCCGCCAGCCGGTCGGCGACTACCTCGGCGGCACCTTGTCGGAGCGGTGCCGGGTCGTCGCTCGCTTCCACCCCGAGCAGCTCGGCCAGCTCATCCCGCTCCGGTTGTCCTGACGCGGACATCTTCTCTGTGACCGCGAGCGCAGCGACGAGCTCCGCATCGGCTGCTTCGAGGGACGAGCGCACCTGGGACATGATGCGGTCGTCGACCCCGACGTGCGTAACCACGACGACGCGGCGCCCAGCGAGGTTACCGTTGACAAGGATCGGCAGGACGTCTGTTGCCTGCTCGATGTCCACGAGCCTCGCGCGGACGTCGGCGAGCTCCTCCTGGAAATCGTGCGTCTGCCGCTCGAGACGACCAACGAGCGCTGGCTGGACGTATGCGTTCCCGACGGCGATGCCGAGGGCGACCGCCAAGAACACGGCGACGACGGTGAACACGTGGTAGCGGAAGGAGATCACACGAGCTCTTTCAGGTCGAAGAGAAACTGGCGGAAGCTCTCGAATAGCTGGATCACGAACAGCCGCAGCGCCGGGGACGCGATCGCGACGACGAGGCCGATCGCGACGGCGGCCGCCGCGACCATGAGCAGCGTGTCGCTAGCGCGCAGGCGCGGCGAGTACACGCGTGACACGCCCTTCGCATCCATCAGGATCTCGCCGACCCGGAGCCGCACGAGGAACGTGCTGGACATACCCTCGCGACCCTTGTCGAGGAACTCGCGGAGGTTGCCGTGGCTGCCGACTGCGACGATCAGGTCCGCGCCCTTCTGGTGCGCGAGCAGGAAGGCGGCGTCCTCGCTCGTCCCCATCGCGCGGACGACCGTGTACGGGACCCCGAGGGCGTCCAGGCGATCGCGCCCCGGCGCGCGGCCGTCCTCGTATGCGTGCAGCACGATCTCGGTCGGCTTGCGAGGCGACCATCTCCGCGGACGCTTGAGGGCGAGCGCGAGGGCCTCGTCTGAGACGCTGTCCATGTCACCGACGATCAGCTCGGGTCGGTACCCCGCCTCGAGCAAGGCGTCCGCGCCGCCGTCGACGCCGATCAGGACCGGGCGGACGTTGCGGATGTAGGGGCGGAGGACGGCCAGATCCTCCCTGTACTGAGAGCCGCGGACGACGACGAGCACGGGCCTGCCGGCGACGTCATGCGCGAGGTCCGGCAACCCCCCGCCACCGAACAGCACGTCGCGCTCCCGCTGCATCAGGTCGGCCGTGTTCCGCGCGAAGCCCTCGAACCGGTCGGCGAGCGAGACCTGCGCCTCCTCCATCGCGCGCCGGACGGACTCACGGCCCTGTCGGACGCCGACGCCGACGAGCCGGTCGCCCACGTAGATCCGCTCGCCGACGACGTGGATCAGGTCACCCTCCCGCACCTTGCGCAGCAGCAACGGGCCGATCCCATCGATCAGCGGGATGCCCGCGGCCACCAGGAGCTGCGGGCCGAGGTTCGGGTAGCGGCCGCTGATCGAGCGCGCGGCGTTCACGACCGCCGCGACGCCAGCCGAGAGCAGACCCTCGGCGGACACGCGGTCCAGGTCCTCGTGATCGATCACGGCGACCTCGCCGTAGCGTAGGCGCGGCACGAGCCGCTTGGTGCGCGCGTCCACGCGCGCGACGGCCGGCGTCGCTCCCAGTCGCCGGCTCGGGCGGCGCCCGGGCCTGCGCCGCAAACCGCGAGCCCTCGTTACGACTGCCGTGATCGCCTCCGTCCGGCCTCGCCGGCCGATCCGCAAAGCGTACCGGAGGCATCCCTGGTGCCGCCGCCGATCATACGGGGGTGCGGCTCCGGGCGGCCTCGGCGAGCAGCTCCTCGGCGTGGAGGGCGGCCGCCTCGCTCTGGGGGAGGCCGCTCAACATCCGGGAGAGCTCGGCGACCCGCTCCCCCCCGTCGACGACGCGGGCCGTCGCGGAGCCGTCTCGTTTCTCGACGACGATCTGCCGATCGGCGAACGCCGCGATCTGCGGCAGGTGGGTCACGACCAGCACCTGCCGACGTCGACCGAGCTCCGCGAGACGTCTGCCCACCGCGACGGCCGCGCGCCCGCCGATGCCGGCGTCGACCTCGTCGAAGACGAGCGTCGGCACGTCGTCGAGGTCGACGAGGACCGTGCGGCAGGCGAGCATCGTCCTCGACAGCTCCCCGCCGGAGGCGACCTTCGACAGGGGCATCGTCGGTTGCCCATGACCCCCGGCGAACATGAACGAGGCGTGCTCGGCCCCCGACCGGGTGGGCTGGCCGTACGGCGCGAGGGCGATCTCGATGCGAGCCCCCTCGAGTCCGAGCTCGCCGAGCTCCCGCTCGATGGCCGACGCAAGGCGCGGCGCCGCCTCGGCTCGCGTCGCCGACACGGCCCCGAGGGCGGCGCGGACCTGAGCCCGCAGACTCGCCACATCGCGCTCCAGGACCCCCTCCTCACGGTCGGAGTCTTCGAGATCGGCGAGCTCGCGCCTAGCCCGCTCGAGGAACGCGAGCGCCTCCTTCTCGGTGTCGCCGTATTTGCGCAGGACCGAGCGGACCGCGGCGATGCGCTCCCGGGTCGCCTCCAGGCGCGCCGGGTCGAGCTCCACGGATTCCCGGTACGCGCGGACATCGTGGGCGGCCTCGACCGCCTCCTCCGCGACGGCTCGGACGCGTTCGGCCAGCGGCATGGCCGCCGGGTCGAGATCCGCGATCGCGGCGAGCGCCGCGGCCGCCGACCGCATGCGATCGCCCGCGGCGTCGTCGGCCGCGATCGCCTCCTCGGCGGCGTGAGCCCGTTCGAGTAGCCGCTCGGCGTGGGCCAGCCGCGACTCGTCGCTTTCGAGCTCGGCGAGCTGGCCGGGCCGGAGCCCGGCCGTCTCGAGCTCACGGACCTGGTGGGCGAGCACGTCCGCGAGCCGCGCCCGTTCGCGTTCGCGCGCCGACAGCTCCGCGAGCCGGCGTTCGGCGGTCAGGAGCCGATCGAACGATGCCTCGAAGGCCTGCAACGCACGTACGTGGGACGCGCCCGCGAACCGGTCCAGGAACGCCGTCTGAGCGGCGTGCGATCGCAGGAGGACGTCTTCCTGCTGGCCGTGGAACTCGACGAGCCCGGCGCCGACGTCGGCCAGCGTGGAGACCGGGGCCATCTGCCCAGCGATCCGGGCGGTGCTCCTGCCATCGGGCGCGATGGTCCGCGAGACGATCACCTCGCCGTCCTCCGCCCACCCGCCCGCCTCGGCCCCCGGCGTCGGGTCGAAGCGCGCCTGCACCATCGCACCGCGCGCCCCGGGACGGACCAGGGTCGCCGAGGCTCGCCGCCCGATGACCAGCGACAGTCCGACCGTGATCATCGTCTTGCCGGCGCCCGTCTCGCCCGTCAGGACGTTGACGCCGGGACCGAACGACAGCTCCAGGTCGTCGATCACGCCGAGCGCCGTGATGTGCAGATCGCGGAGCACGACCGTCTACCAGGTCCCCGGGTCCTCGCCGGGCAGCCCAAACTTTTCGCGGACGAGCGCGTGGAACGGGGGCGCCTGCTCTGAGCGCACGAAACGCGACGGTTTCGGCGCCCGTCCGATGCGGACGCGGGCGCCGACGGGCAGCTCTAGGCTCGCGCGCCCGTCCGCGGAGATCAGCCCCTCCTCCTCGCCGACGACCTCCACCGCGACGCGCTGGTCGGCGGACAGAACGAGCGACCGGTCGAACACCATGTGCGCGGCAACCGGCGTAACGATCAGGCACGGGATCGTCGGTGTGACGATCGGACCGCCGGATGAGAACGAATACGCCGTCGACCCCGTCGGCGTCGCGACGATCACACCGTCGGCCGAGAACGTCGTCACGTACACGTCGTCGACGAAGACGGCCAGCCGGACGATCCGGTGGCGTGCCTTCTTCTCGATCATCATCTCGTTCAGTGCCCACTGCGTGGGGAACGACGCCGGTTCCGGCTCGGCCGTAACGGCAAGGCGCTCCTCGATCCGGGCAGACCCCGCGATCGCGCGCTCGAGGACGACGGTGGCAAGCTGCGGATCGACCTCGGTTAGGAATCCGACGCGGCCAACCTTCACGCCAAGGATCGGGCGGTCGATCCGGGCGGCGACGTACGCCGCGTGCAGGAACGTGCCGTCGCCGCCGATCGAGACGATCAGGTCGAGACCCTTGCCGAACGCTTGCACCGCCTCATCGTCGTCGTGGGCGTCGTCGTCGAACCGGCGGGCCTCGAGCCCGTGAGCCTCGAGCCACTCGGCCAGGCGATCCGCAACCTGGATGGCCTGTGGTCGCGCTGGATGCACGACGAGACCGGCGGCGTTCACGTGGCCCCACCCCGCGCGCGCGCTTCCTCCACGGCGAGCACGATCTCGTCGTCCAGATTCGGCGAGATGGCGTCGCCCACCTCGAGCGAGCTCCAGAGCAGAAACTCGACGTTGCCGGCCGGGCCACGCACGGGCGACGGTATCGCTCCACGGGGCACGAGGCCCGACCGCTGCGCCGCGTCGGCGACCGAGCGGATGACCGTCGCCCAGACGGCCGGATCGCGCACGACCCCGCGCGCGCCGACCACCTCGCGGCCTGCCTCGAACTGCGGCTTGACGAGATAGACGTGATCGGCCGGTCGGGCGGACACCGCGACGAGCGAGGGGATCACGAGCCCGAGCGAGATGAACGAGAGGTCCGCGACAACGACCTGTGGGCGAGACGGCAGCTGGTCGGGACGCAGCGCGCGGACGTTCGTCCGGTCGAGCGTCGTGACACGCGGGTCGGATCGCAGCGACCATGCGAGCTGGCCGTACCCGACGTCGACGGCGGTCACGTGCGCGGCGCCCCGGCGCAGCAGGACGTCCGTGAACCCGCCCGTCGAGGCGCCGGCGTCCAGTCCCACCTTGCCGCGCACGTCGATCCCGAAGCGATCGAGCGCGGCGTGGAGCTTGTCCCCGCCGCGCGACGCGAACCGCCGCGCCGCCTGCCGGACCTCGACGGGCTCGTCGTCGGCGACCATCGAGGAGGGCTTGGCGCCCGGACGCCCGGCCACGAGCACGGACCCCGCATCGATCGCTTCGCGCGCCTCCTGGCGCGACCCGACGAGGCCGCGCCGGACGAGTTCCGCGTCCAGCCGCCGCCGCGTCACCGCGACCGGGCTCAGGACGCGCTCGTCCCGCCGGGGGACGTCGGGGTGGTCCGCTTCGCCGTGGCGCGCTTGGTAGCGCTCGGCTTGGTGGCCGTCGATCTCGTGGCCGCATCGGACGCGCGCTCCAGGTTGCGGACGCGCTTCTTCAGCGCGTCGACCTCGTCGCGGGTCGCGACCCCCATCCCGCGGAGCTGCTCGCCGACCTCGCGCCGGATCGTCTCGGTCATGCGATCACGGTTCGACTTGGACCACTCGAGGAGGTCCTGCGCGACGCGCTGGACCTGCTCTCGCCCCTTCGCCTGACCGCCCACGATCGACCGAGCCGCCTGCTGGGCCTTCGCGGGCGTCAGCTTCCCGACCGTCGCCTCCATATACTTGCGCAGGTCGTTCATCTCCATCAGTCGCCTCCGGGCATCGCTCGTGACGTCAGGATACTCGGCGACGCGAGCGGGTTCCCGGGCGCCGCTGCTAGGCTCGCGCGGATGGACCGGTCGGGGTGGGTCGTGACGTGATCCCGCTCCGCGACGCCAATCCGACCCGCCGGTTCGCCTGGGTTACGCTGCTGTTCATCGCCCTGAACGCCGCCGTCTTCCTGCTGTGGCAGCCGACGTTCGGGACCGAGATGCAGCAGCAGCTGTTCTTCTTCTGCAACGCCGAGATCCCCTGGGAGGTCACGCACCAGGAGTCGCTCGCCGACGGTGGCGCGGCGGCGCGCGCGGCGATCTCCGAGGAGTTCCGCGCGACGCCCGCGCAGGCGACGCAGCTGCAGGACGCGCTCGAACGCGAGTGCGGCGGCAAGAGCTGGTGGGAGTCGGTGTTCGTGGCGATGTTCCTGCACGGGTCGTGGCTGCACATCGGCGGCAACATGCTGTACCTCTGGATCTTCGGCAACAACGTCGAGGACCGGATCGGATGGCTCGGGTACGTCGTCTTCTATCTGCTCGGCGGAATCGCCGCCGCGGCCCTGCAGACCGTCCTCGACCCGAACTCAGCGATCCCGAACCTCGGCGCATCGGGAGCGATCGCGGCGGTCCTGGGGGCCTACCTCGTGATGTTCCCGCGGGCGCGCGTCTACACGCTGGTGATCTTCTTCTTCATCACGGCCGTCGAGCTGCCGGCGGTGTTGGTGCTGGGTGCCTGGTTCGTGCTGCAGCTATTCAGCGGCTTTGGCGAGTTCGGCCGAGAGGTGGGCGGCGGCGTCGCGTACTGGGCACACGTCGGCGGGTTCGTGTTCGGCATGGCGGGGGCATGGCTGTTCTTCCGCCCGCGGCGTCAGGCACCACCCTCGTTCGCGCCGCCGAGGCCGGACTACTACTGACCCACTCGACGGATGGGCTCGGGCTCGGCCACGAGCGCCGACACGTCGTCGGCGACGAACGTGGGCGAGGGGACGCCCGTCCGGTCGAGCTCCTCAACGTGCGTGATCCCGGTGAGGACGAGCAGCGAATCCATCCCGAGCGCCGCGGCGCCCGCGATGTCGGTGTCGAGCCGGTCGCCGACGACGAGCGGGGCGGATCCCTCGGCGCGGCCCCGCGCTGCCTCGAAAAGCGGCGCGTGCGGCTTGCCGATCACCTCGGCGACGGCGCCGGTCGTCGTCGTGACCACCGCGAGCAGCGCGCCGGCCCCGGGCCATCGTCCGTCGGGGGCCGGGAAGGACGCGTCTGCATTCGTCGCGATCAAGGCCGCGCCGCGTTCGACGAGCAGGCACGCGGTCCGCAGCTTGTCGTACGTGACGCCACGGTCCCATCCGACGACCACGTGGTCGACGCCGTCCGCCGTCCCGTCGACGACTTCGACGCCGCGCCCGGCCAGCACCTCACTGAGGCCCCGTTCGCCGATCACGAACGCAGTACCGCCACCGCGACTCGCGAGGAGCTCCGCCGTCACACCGGCCGACGTGACGACCTCGCGCGGGCGTGCCTCGAACCCTAGCCCCGACAAGCGGGCCGCGACGCGTTCGGGCGTTCGCGCGGAGTTGTTCGTCATGAAGACGATCGCCCGGCCACGGCGACGTAGCTCCGCAACCGTGTCGACCGCCTGCGGGATGGGCTGATCGCCTCGATACAACACGCCGTCGAGGTCGAACAGGAACGCGTCGTACCGCTCGGCGAGCGACATCAGCCGGCGAGGCGGCGCAACGCGCGCTCGTACTCCCCCACGTCCGGCCGCATCGCGACCGCGAGCTTCAGGTGGCCGAGCGCGCGGGTACGCTGTCCCGTCCGCTCGCACGCGAGGCCGAGCGCGAAGTGCCCGTAGTCGTCGGCCGGATCGATCTGGACGACCTTCGTGAACTCCCGACGAGCACGTGCCATGCGGCCGCTCATGTACAGCGCACGCCCGAGCGCAGTGCGGATCGACGCCTTCTCGGGTTCGATCAACTTCGCTCGCGACAGGAACATCGCGGCCTGGTGCGGGTGCCCGTCCTCGAGGAAGCGCACCCCGCGCGAGAACAGGTCGTACGCGCTTTGGCCTTGGAGGTGTCTGCTATACAAGGCGCCGTGTCCCAGATCTCACCGTTCGTCGGTCTGCTCTTCGATCCCGCTCGCGTCGGTCCCCTCGAACGCGTGACCGCGCCGCCGTACGACACGATCTCGCCTGCCGAGCAACGGCGCTACCTCGACGCGAGCCCGCACAACGTGACGCGGCTCGAGCTCGGCGAGGACGCCCCGGGCGACGACGAGCGAGAGAACAAGTATAGGAGGGCAGGTGCGTGGATCCGCCGGTGGATCGACGAAGGCATCCTGGTCCACACGCCTCGCCCGATGTACTACCCTTACGAGCTGCGGTTCCAGATCCACGGCGTCGAGCGGCGCGTCAGGGGGCTGGTGTGCGCCGTCGAGATCGAGCCGTGGGGTGGCTCGATCGTGCCGCACGAGCGCACGATGGCCGCTCCGATCGAGGACCGGCTCCGGCTGATTCGCGAGGTCCGGGCGAACCTGTCGTGCATCCAGGCGGTCTTCGGTGGGCCGTGCGGTTCGCTCGGCACGCTGCTCGACCGCGCCACCGCGGGCGGCCCCGTCGCGGAGATGACCGACGAACAGGGCGTGTGGCACCGGCTGTGGACGGCCGAGCCGGACGCCGACGTGCAGGCGTGGCTGCGCGAGCGCGAGCTCATGATCGCGGATGGCCACCATCGCTACGCGACCGCGCTCGAGTTCCGCAACGAGATGCGCCGACGGCATGGAAGCGGCCCGTGGGACCACGTGATGATGCTCATCGTCGACGCCTCGACCGAGGACCTTCCGGTCCTGCCGTACCACCGCATCGTGACCGCTCCACCCGCGCCGGCGCACGGCGCGCGTGTGCGCGACCTCGAGGAGGTGCTCGCCGAGGTCGACGACGACAAGCTGCGGTACGGCGTCGTCGCGCTGGACGACGACGGCCGCGTGCTGCACAGCGTCGGCGAGCTGGACGGCGAGCCACCGACCGTGGTCGCGCTCCACCAGGAGGTGCTCGCCGAGCGCGACGACGACCTGAGGTTCACTCCGGACGCGGTCGAGGCCGAGACGGCCGTCCGCGCCGGGGAGGCGGCCGGGGCGGTCTTCCTGCCGGCCACGACGGCGCTGCGGATCCGCGGCATCGTCGAGCGCGGCGGACGCCTCCCTCAGAAGTCAACGTTTTTCTGGCCGAAGCCGCGCACCGGCCTGGTGATGCGGCCGTTCGACGCGGTGGCCGCGGTCAGTTCGCCGTGACGGCCTCGAGCTTCTTGATCTCGGTCGCGACGACCTCCGTGAGGCTCCGCGCCCCCGCTCCGCTCCGGTAGAACCGCCGCGCGAGCTGGCCGTAGACGAGCACGTCGTCGCCTTTGCCGATCCCCTTCAGCGCGCGCTTGCCGACGGTCGTGTGCCACACCGCGACTGGGAGCGGGAGGAGTCGCTTCCCCGGTTCCGGAACGGAGAGCCGGAGCTCGGTCAGCCCATGTAGCGTCAAGGGGGCATGAACGGGCCGGCGCGGAGATCCTGCCTGGCCTATGGGATTGGGCTGCACCCTCCATAGGCGCTGATCACCCAGCCTGCGCTATGGCTATCGATGACCACGGACTGGACAACATCGCCGCTCTTCCAGATGTCGTAGCGACGTCCGTTGACTGTGTCGGCGTGGAACGACGAGTCCACAGTCGCTCCGAAGTCGGGCGACTCCTCACTCGTCGGCGTCAGAGACTCGGGGGGAAGACTCCCACGTACACCCGGATACCGTCCGAAACGCGAAAGGGCAGCTTCAATCGTTGGGTAGCTGCGGACGTCTGGACCCCACTCGAGG
>JBKPHM010000011.1:0-4708 GCA_046729855.1 Actinomycetota bacterium
GGCCGGCGCCGGCTCCGGCCTGGCCAGGCGTAAACCAGAGGAAGAGCGGAGCGCCGCCTTGCGCGGGCGGCGCTCCGTGCAACGTGCTGCGCTGCTTACAGAGTTCTTACCGGCAGCGCGAAAAACGTTGATACGGCGGGCGTAACGTCTCGGCTGTGGGCGAAGCCGCGCTCCCCGACCTCAGCCGGACGATCGGTTACCTGGTCGCCGATGTCAGGGGGCGCGTGGTCGGTCGGGTCGAGTGCCCGATGTACGGCGCCGCTCCGGATGTTCCCGACGCCCTCTCCGTCCGCTCGGGCTTCCTCTCCCGCCGGCGAAAGCTGGTCCCGGCCGACGCGATCAGAGAGATCGACGGATCGAGCGGTGTCGTTGGCTTGAGCGTCGCCCGCGAGGCGATTCGGGCTTTCCTGTAGTCGTCGCGCGATCACTAGTAAAAACCGCGCAAAAGAGCAAAAATGCAGGGAGTCCTGCCCCATCTGTGGGGGGAGGACGAACTGACGGCCGACTACGAGCTGCATTCGCAGCTCGTAGTCGTTAGCGGCCGGTTCTGGGGCGACGCGGCTACAAGACCGGCAGGTAGCGCTCCCGCTCCCACGAGGTCAGCTGCACGCGGTACTCGTCCCACTCTTTGCGCTTCAGCTCGACGTAGTGCTCGAAGATGTGCGGGCCAAGCGCCTTGCGCGCGACCTCCGAGTGGGCGAGCTCGTCGATCGCCTCGCCGAGCGTCTCCGGCAGCGACGTGATCCCGCGCTCTTCTCGCTGCTCTGCGGTCAGGTGGTACAGGTTCGTCTCCATCGGCTCGGGCAGCTCGTACCCCTGCTCGATTCCGTCGAGCCCGGCGTGGAGTAGGCACGCGAACGTGAGGTACGGGTTGCAAGCCGGGTCGGGGCAGCGAATCTCGGCCCGCGTCGCCTGCTCGTGGCCAGGCTTGTAGACCGGGATGCGGATCAGGGCGGAGCGGTTCCGCTGCGACCAGGCGGCGTACACCGGCGCCTCGTAGCCGGGCACGAGCCGCTTGTAGGAGTTCACCCACTGTGCGAAGACAGCAGAGATCTCGCGCGCGTGGCGCAGCTGCCCGGCGATGAAGGCCTTGCCTGCATCGGACAGGTGCCACTTGTCGTCCTCGTCGAAGAACGCGTTCCGCCCGTCGCTGAAGAGCGACTGGTGCGTGTGCATGCCCGAGCCGTTCTCGCCGAAGATCGGCTTCGGCATGAAGGTCGCGTGGAAGCCCGCCTTCTTGGCCACCTCCTTGACGATCAGGCGGTACGTGACCGTGTGGTCGGCCATGTCGAGCGCTGGCGCGAACCGCATGTCGATCTCGTGCTGTGAGGGACCGACCTCGTGGTGGACGTACTCGATCGGGATCCCCATCCCCTCGAGCGAGCGGACCGTCTCCTGGCGCAGCTCGGTGGCAGCGTCGAGGGTGGTCATCGCGAAGTAGCCACCTTCGTCGAGCGTCTCCGTGCCCTGGTCGTCCTTGAAGATGAAGTACTCCAGCTCGGGGCCGACGTTGAAGGTGTCGAAGCCCATGCTCTTCATTCGCTCGAGCGCCCGCCGGAGCACGTAGCGGGAGTCGCCGTCGTACGGATTCCCGTCCGGGGTGACGATGTCGCAGATCATCCGCGCGACCTTCGTCTCACCCTCCTTCCAGGGCATCAGCTGGAACGTGTCCGGATCCGGGATCGCCACCATGTCCGACTCCTCGATCGCGTTGAAGCCCGTGATCGACGAGCCGTCGAAGCCCATGCCGTCGTCGAGGGCATCCTCGAGCTCGGACGGGGTGATCGCGAAGCTCTTTAGGTGCCCCTCGATGTCCGTGAACCAGAGCAAGACGAACTCGACGCCCTCGTCCTGGGCGCGCCCGAGCGCCTCGCTGCGGGCCTCCGTGCTCGATGTCGCTCGCGTTCTCGACTCAACCTGCGCCATTACGCCTCCTTGAATACGAAAAGCCCCGGGCAACCGCCCGAGGCTCCGTTGCCTCCGTGCGGCTGGAGACTAACAGGTCAGGCGACGGCCTCGGCCTCGTCCAGCTCGGGCTCGCGGCCGCCGTGGCGGAGCGCTCGTCCGTAAAGGGCGATGGCCGGCGTCAGCAGGAGGCCGGACGTCACCAGGGCCGCGCGCATGCCTGAGAGCGTGCCGACAACTCCGATCGCCGGTCCACCCGCGATCTCGCCGACGGCGTCCGATTGCCCGACCAACGAATTCACAGTGGCTCGAACGCTCGAATCATCGACGTTGCGGTTCAGCCAAGTCAGGTAGAGGGGGTCGGTGATCCGGCGCGCCAGCCGAGCCACGAGATAGGCCGAGGCGGCGAGCGCGAAGCCTGCGGCGAGGCCGAAGACGACCATCGCGACGCTCAGGATCACGGTGAGCGCGAGCAGCGCTCCCGCCAGCTCGCCGTCGCGCGCGTAAGCGAAACGGGGCACGAGCAGCGAGGTGATGACGATGCCGGCGGCGAGGCCGACGACGTTGAAGACGCCGAACCAGACGACCGGATCGAGTCCCCAGAGCTCCGGCAGTCCGACATCGCGGATGAGGTGTGCTTCCCACAGCCGGTCGAGGCCCTCGGAGGCCGCGCCCGCGAAGAACGTGATTCCGACGATGAGCAGCAGCACGTGGTGTCCTCGGATAAGCCGAGCGCCTACCACTGCGTTCCTCTTCAGCTCTCGTGCAGCGGACAGCCGCTCGGCCCGCGGCTTCCGCCGAAACCCTTGCTCCGGCATCACGAAGACACATACGACGCCGGTGGCGATCGTGACGGCCCCGCCAAAGACGAGCGCGGCGCCCAAGTCCTGGGTCGCGACGGCGACCCCGAGGATCGCGCCCAGGATCGCGCCCGAGTATCCGAACTGCGATCCTCGCAGGAAGACTCGGGCAATCCCGTCGACGCCGTGCTCGTCGGTGATCCAGGCCTCGTAGGCCCCGCTCATGAGCGCGCTGCCCAGGCCCCAGAGCACGGCACCTGCCAACAGGATCGGGTACTCGTGCGTGATGCCGATGACGATCGCGGAGCTGCCGTTGATCAAGAGCCCGAGAATCACCGAAGCGCGTCGGCTATAGGTGTCGGCGACGACACCAGTGGGGACCTCGAGGAGGAAGTAGCTGATTTCTCCGACGGTCCCGAGGAGGACGAGCTCGAGCGGGTTCAGGCCCACGTCTCTCACGAGATAGACGGCCCACACCGTGAACGCCGCGTGACGGCCGATGTCCTCGAAGAACTCGATTCCGTAATAGACCGTGAGGGCGTCGAGCCGCCTCACGGCCGCCTCCGCACTCGAATCCAAGGCGGCTGCGGCATGTAGCCCAGCGCCAGGTTGATCGCCTGCATCCCCTCGTTGCCTTCCTGCGTGAACGTGATCAGCTCGCGGTAACCGTTCGCCGCCGCCCAGGCGATCTGCGTCTGCTTCAGCGCGGTCGCGATACCGCGGCGGCGGTGGGTGCGCCGCGTCGCGGTGAGCCCGTGCTCGAGCAAGCCAGGCGCATCCCGGGCCATCAGCGCGGCGAAGCCGACCACCTCGCCGTCGTCCAGCGCAGCGAAGGCGATCGGCCCGACGAGATCCTCAGCGAGCCACTCGTCGAAGTCCGGTGTCTTCACGGCGAAGCCCGTCGGCAGGTCCTGCCACGCCTCTCTCGTCAGTGCGTACGCCGCCTCGCGGAGGTCCGGGGTCACCTCGACGATCGCGAGGCCGGCGGGGGTAGGCGGGAACCGCTCGTCGCCGCGAAGCTCGCGAACGAGCTCGACGTCCCGTCCGTACTCCTCGAACCCTCGTCTGGTGGCCCACCCGAGCGCCTCCGGGTCGGCGCCGGAGACTAGGCCTGACACCCAATCGGGCTTCTGCGCGATCGCGTGGTTGGACACCTGCTCGTAGAGCTGCGATCCCAGGCCGTGCCGGCGCGCCTCAGGGAGGACGCGCACGGCGAGGGCGAGCCGGCGGGGCGAGTCCGATGGCCCGGCAAAGCCGAGTCCGACGATCCGTCGATCCTGTTCCGCGACGACGTACAACCGCTCGGGTTGGCGTGCCAGGCGCTCTATGACCTCGTCCACGGATATGGGCTCGCGCGGCGTGATCGCCGTCCACACCTCGCACCAGCCGGCGAGATCGGCATCCGTCTCCGCTCGGCGGATCATCCCGACCGCTTGAGCTTCCCGTGTCGCTTCGCGTACAGCTCGCCGCGGCGGAAGACCCAGAGCCCCAGGGGAATCGAGACGATGCCGATGACGACGAGCGGCCAGAGCTCGTCGCCCATCGCGGTGAGGCCGTTACCGTCGAGGATCGCGTCGCGCAGGCCGTCGAGCGCGTAGGTCGCGGGTGAGAAGGTCGAGAACCACTGCATCCACTCCGGCAGCACCTCGACGTCGTAGTAGACGCCGGAGATGACGAGCAGGATCCCCTGCGCCATGAACCCAAGCTGCGTGCCCTTCTCCGGCGAGATCAGCGGCAGGACCGCGGTCATCATCCCGATCCCGATGAACGAGAACGAGGCAACGAGCAGGACGACGATCGCAGCGAGGAAGTCTGCGTTGCTGAGATCGAGATCGAAGAAGAGCGCGACGACGCCGAAGAGCAGGATCGCTCTGGCGATTCCGTAGACGATCGCGAACAGGCCCATCCCGAAGAGGTGCACGGGGCGGGAGAGCGGCGCCATGAACGTGTACTCGATCGTCCCCTCCCAGCGCTCCCAGGCGACCGTCTCGGTGAGGATCTCG
>JBKPHM010000012.1:0-112288 GCA_046729855.1 Actinomycetota bacterium
TGTCTGACCAGCGAATGATCGTCGGCGATGGCTACCCGTATCGTCACGGCGGACTCCTTGCTCAGTCGGGCCCCCGGCCCGGCTCATCCTATATGTCGGCCGTCCCCGCCAGAAGATGTAGCCCCCCGGGAGAAACGGATATCGGGTCCGGGTCGCCGACGGCGGTCGGCTGGAGATCGCTCCCGCCCACGCTTGGAGGAGCCCCCGACCGGGCGTCGAGGGGCGGACGAGCCCCCAACGGGGCCCGCGGACTCAGAAGATGTAGTACCAGTTCACGAAGAGCACGGTGAGCGCACCGAGCAGGCCGGCCGAGACGCCGACGATGGCCGTGCGCGGCACGCCGAGCCGTCCGAGGATCTCGGCGATCGCCCAGAACGCCGGAAACAGCGGCAGCACGAACCGCGGCGTCGACATCAGCGGCCTCGCTTCGAACACGTACGAGAGCGGGATCAGAAGCCCGGCCAGGACATACACGGCGTATGCCGGTCGATACTTCACGGCGACGTACGCGGCCCCGGCCACGAGAGGGGCGACCAAGAGCCAGTCGATCAGGTAGTAGCCGCCGTTGGCCTGGCCGAGGTAGCGGAGGGCGAGGGAGCTTGCGTCGAGGAGCGTCTCCCACGGCGGCTGGAACTCGCGGAGCCAGTTCGCCTGTTGATGAAGCGGTGCGAGCCAGTCGCCGCCCTTGAGCTGCCAGTACAGCAGGTAGGCCGCCGTCCCGAGCGCACCCACGGCCGCGGCGGCGAGGCCCGGCACGAGGGAGCCGCCTCGGCGTTCGAGCCGCTGGTGAACGGCCTCGACCGCGATCGCGGCCGGGACCACGATCCCGACGCTGCGGGTCAGCGCGGCGAGCGCGGCAGCGCTCGCCGCGAGCACCCAGGACCGGTGACGTGCGGCCCGGAACGCGACGAGCGCGAGGAGCAGGAACAGCGGCTCCGAGTACGGCGCGTAGAAGAAGAGCGACGCCGGGCCGGCGCCGACGAGCAGCACCGTGGTCCGGGCCGTCTCCTCGGAGCGCTCCTCGGCCGTGAACAGGTAGAGCACGCATAGCGCCGCGGCGAAGGCGGCGTTCGCCACGACCATCGCGGCCGCGAAGGGGTGGCCGCCGATCACCCACGACATGGCGCGGATCAGCAGGGGGAACAGCGGGAAGAAGGCCGCGCTCCCGTCGCCGTCGACGTAGCCGCTCTCGGCGATCCGCAGGAACCACAACGCGTCGAACCGTTCCCATGCGGTGAAGGCATCGTGGAGACCAGGATGTGGATCGGGGAGCGATCCGGCCGGCCACCCCGGGACCCCGACCGGCGGGCGATCGGTCGGCACGACGGCGACGGTGGCCAGGCCGAGCAGGAACAGGCCCAGCCTGACGACCAGGAAGACCGTCAACGAGTACCGGACCGCCTCGCGGACGCGGCCGGTCACGCCGACGCCGCCGCGACCGCGACGTCGGTTGGCTCCGGCGCCTCGCGTTCGCGACGCACCCACACGATCAAGCACGCGACCAGGATCGCGGCACGGACCAGCACCGCGATCTCGAAGGCACCGATCGGCCACCCGCTCGGGCCCCCGGGGTCGTACCGACCGAACCACGAGAACCGCGTCACGAACACCGCCACGTCCGCGGCCTCGAACAGGGCGAACATCCTGAGGTTGGGTAACGCGAGCGCGAACAGCGGCAGCAGCCACAAGCTGTACTGGGGCGAGTAGACCTTGTTCGTCAGCAGGAACGTGACGACGAGCGGGAAGATGAACGTCCAGCGTTCGAACCCTGGAGCCAGCCGGCGCTTCCAGACGTACAAGTAGGCGGCGGTCGCGACAAACGCGACCGCCGACGCGATGTTGATGGTGGGCGTGGGCTCGCAGTAGAGCTGACCTGTCAAGCGATGGCAGCTGACGTACCACAGGCTATCCCAGTCGGCGGGCCGGGTCGCGTTGAACCGGAAGAACTCCCACCAGTCGCGCGGGGTCGCCAGGATGAACGGGAGGTTGATGGCGAGCCACGAGCCCGCGGCTCCCCAGGACAGGTGTATCCCTTGGTCGGGCTCTCGTTCTCGGAAGCGGTGCAGGACGAGCGGCACGAGCAGGAGCGCCGGGTAGACCTTGGCCGCCGTGCCGACCCCGAGCAGGATCCCCGCCCAGACGTTCGCGCGCCGCACGTACGCGAGCATGGCGCCGGTGGCGAACGCGACGGCCACCAGGTCCCAGTTGATGAAGGCGTACACCAGCAGCGTGGGCGCCAGCGCGAAGTACAACGCCCTCGTGCCGACCAACGCGTACAGGCAGACCGCGGTCACGATCGCCGCGATCGACAGCAGGAAGACGTTCGCCCAGAAGAACCCCTCGACGCCCTGGGAGACCCACGCCGCGAACCGCATCACGTACATGGAAAGGACCGGGTACTCGTCGCACTCGCCCGGTACATCCGCGCACCCGTCGAGGTAGGGCAATCGTCCGCCCGTCAGCTGCTCGGTGCCCAGCAGCGGGACGATGTCCGAGTAGCAGTAGCGCGCGTACTGGCGCCCGTCCGTCCAATCACCCGAGGCGCACGGGGATTTGAGCACGGCACCGAGCACGAGCGTGCCGCCGAGGCACGCAAGGACGACGCCAAGCCCGATCGGTCGTTTGGCCGCTTCGGACACGCGGGGATTATCCCTGGAGGAGCCGGACGCTGACCTAGAAGTCGACGTCCGAGGCGCCCTGCTCGGTCGCCGCGGCGGGGGACGCCGAGCCGAGCAGATCGGTCGCCACGGTGTTCGGGGTCCACGACATCGTGCCGGCTTCGGTCGCGGTCGTCGTGATCGGCGGCCCGCACGGAGAGCGTGTCGTTCGCCCCGCAGCCGTTGTTAGACAGTCGGACGTCGACCGTCGTCGGAACGCCGTCAGACGGTGATCGTGCCGTGCTTGACGGCGAGCGCGACTGCCTCGAGTTTGGAGTGGACCCCGAGCTTCGCGAGCAGGTTGCGGACGTGGGTCTGGACGGTCTGGGGGCTGATGAAGAGCCGGTGGGCGATGTCGTCGTTGCGCAGGCCCTCGGCGAGCAGGCCGAGGACCTCGCGTTCGCGCTCGGTCAGCGCGTCGAACAGCGCCATCGCGTCGCGTCGGGCCTCCCGCTCGCGGGCGACCTGGTGGAGGAGCCGGGTCAGCGTGGCGGGGTCGATCAGGACCTCGCCGTCGGCGGCGGCCTTCGCGGCCGCCAGGACCTCGTCCGCCGCCTCGTCCTTGCCGAGAAACCCCGACGCGCCTGCCTCGACGGCGTCGACCAGCAGCCGCTCGTCGTCGTGCGCCGTCATGATGACGACCTTCGTCGCCGGAGACGCCTCCTTGATCCGGCGCGTCGCCTCGATCCCGTCGATCCCGCCCTTGAAGACGATGTCCATGAGGACGACCTCCGGGCGCTCACGTCGGCTGATCTCGACGGCCTCCTCCGCCGTGTGGACCGGCGGGGCGACCATGCGCAGGCTCGGGTCGCGCTCGACGACCATAACGAGCGCATCCGTCAGGATCTTGTGGTCGTCGGCGATGAGCAGCGTCGTCCGCACCTGGTCATGCTCGGACACGCGCGCTACCCCCTGCCGGCACCCGGACGCGGAGCATCGTACCCCCGGCCGGACCCCCCTCTATCTCCAGTCGGCCCCGATGCGCAACGACATGAGCCCTGGCGATGAACAGGCCGAGGCCGGCCCCCGGCGTGCCCTCGTACCCGGTCGGACGCCACGCCCCGTAGCGCTCGAACACCGCCTCCCGCCGGTCCGGTGGGATCCCTGGCCCGCCGTCGACGACCTCGATGACGACGTCGCCGCCGCCCGGCCGAGCGGTGACGGCGATCGGAGCGCCGGGCGGCGAGAACTTCGCGGCGTTGTCGATGAGGTGCCCGATCGCTTCCGAGAGGCGCGCTCGGTCCACGCGCGCGGAGAGACCCGGTTGGGTCTGGACGGCCATCGGGTGGTCGCCCACCGGGGTGCGCCAGGCGATCTGCTCGACGAGGGCACCCACGTCTTCGTCACGGAAGTCGTACCGGAGCTGAGCGGCGTCGATCTTCATCGCCGTGGACGTCTCTTCCCCGATCGCCTTCAGCCGGCCGGCCTCGCCGTCGATCGTGCGGAACAGGTCGCGCCGCTCGTCGTCCGAGAGCGAGTCGTACAGGCGGCTACCGGTCGAGGAGAGGCCCTTGATCGCCATGATCGGGTTCTTCAGCTCGTGCCCGATCTTCGAGACCAGCTCGGCCCGTGCCTCCGCCGCATCCGACCCGCCGCTCGCTTCGGTCGCGGGTCGGGGGCGCCGCGAGATCTGGCCCACGATCCAGATCCCGACCGCGCCGGCGGCCAGGCCGACGACGAACCACGCGACCCCGCTCACGCGGGGGAGTGTAGGGGTCGCGGCCCCGGGTCGCGTCAGTGATAGGTCTGGTCCTCGCCCGGGAACGTCCCGGCCTCGACCTCGGCCGCGTACGCGCGCACGGCCTCGGTCATGACCTCGCGCAGGTTCGCGTAGGCCTTCGCGAGCTTCGGCGGACTCTCGGTGATGCCGAGGAGGTCGTGCACCACCAGGACCTGCGCGTCGCAAGATGCGCCCGCCCCGATCCCGATCGCCGGGATCTGGAGAGCGGCGGTGATCTCCGCGGCGAGCTCTGTAGGCATCGCCTCGAGGACGATCGCGAACGCGCCCGACTTCTCGAGCGCCTGGGCCTGCTCGAGCACCTTCGCAGCCGCCTCGCCGCGCCCCTGCACCCGGTAGCCGCCGAGGCCGTGGACCGACTGGGGCGTGAGCCCGATGTGTCCCATGACGGGGATGCCGATCTCGGCGAGGTGCCGGACCAGCTCGAACTGCGCGCCCTCGATCTTGACGGCGTGCGCGCCGCCTTCCTTGAGCATGCGGCCGGCGTTTCGAACACCCTCCTCCGGGGAGACCTGGAACGACATGAACGGCATGTCGCCGACGACGAGGGCGTTCTCGGTCCCGCGGACGACAGCGCGGACGTGCTGCAGCATCTCGTCCATCGTGACGGGCAGTTCGTTGGGGTACCCGAGGACGTTTCGC
The DNA here is from genome assembly GCA_046729855.1 of Actinomycetota bacterium. Lineage (GTDB taxonomy): Bacteria > Actinomycetota > UBA4738 > UBA4738 > HRBIN12 > DATHSY01. The sequence goes on from JBKPHM010000012.1 coordinate 5,038, forward strand.
CCGACGGAGTCGCCGACGAGCAACACCGGGATCCCCGCCCGGTCGAGGATCTGCGCGGTGGGGAAATCGTACGCCGTCAGCATCGCCCACCGGCGGCCCTCGGTCTTCCATCTCCGCAGGTCGCGGACGGTCACGGTCATGGCTCGCGCCTCCTTCCGGCAGTGCACGGCTCGCGCCCGGAGTGTACCCACGAGCCCGGCGCATCCCGTGTCGGCGCAGGGTGCTAGGGTCGCCGCAGAGCGCACCCGGTACACTCTGGACGCCGACCACTCCCTGCTCCCCCCGTGGGGGCCGTCCAGACCAGAGGAGGTGGAGAACTGAGGCAGTACGAAGTCATGCTCATCCTGCCCGCGGAAGCGGATGAAGCCGTCATCTCCGGGGTGCTCGACCGCATCACGCGGGTCGTTTCCGAGGGTGGAGGCAAGGTCGGACAGCTCGACCGTTGGGGCCGCAGACGCCTGGCCTTCGAGATCGCTCGTCAGGGCGAGGGCTACTACGTCGTCGCGGAGTTCACGGCCGACCCCGGCGTGATCGCCGAGCTCGAGCGGACGCTGCATCTCGCGGACGAGGTGCTGCGGTTCAAGGTGGTCCTCCGTCCCGAGGCCAAGGCGACGTCCACGGCGTAGGGACGCGACCCAAGCAGGTGCTTCCCCCTTCCCGGCACGCCATCGCCGGGGAGCGGCAGGACAGGAAGGTGGATGGAAGATGGCCAGCGACAACCAGGTCACGATCGTCGGCAACCTCACGGACGACCCGGAGCTTCGGTATACGCCGAACGGCGCGGCCGTCGTCAACTTCTCGGTTGCGGTCACGCCCCGCATGCGGGACGAGGGTGGCGGCTGGAAGGACGGCGACACGTCCTTCTTCCGGTGCAATGCGTGGCGCAACCTTGCCGAGAACGTCGCGGAGTCGCTCACGCGGGGCAGCCGCGTGATCGTCACCGGGCGCCTGCGTCAGCGCTCGTGGGAGACGCAGGACGGCGAGAAGCGCTCGGTCGTCGAGATCGAGGCCGACGAGATCGGTCCCAGCCTGCGCTGGGCGACCGCCAAGGTCGAGCGGCAGGGCCGCTCGGGCGGCGACTGGGCCCCGGCCACCGTCGGGGCTGGCCCCGGGAAAAGCGAGGAGACACCACTGGATGCCGGCTAAGCCGAAGGGAAAGCCACGCAAGAAGGAAAAGGACGAGAAGGGCTGGCAGAAGAAGCAGAAGCGGAAGGTCTGCATCTTCTGCAAGGATCGGGTCGACTACGTCGACTACAAGGACGTGTCCTCCCTCCGCAAGTTCGTCTCCGACCGCGGCAAGATCCGCGCGCGACGGGTAACGGGCAACTGCTCGCAGCACCAACGTGACGTGGCCGCGGCCGTAAAGAACGCCCGTGAGATGGCGTTGCTACCGTACTCGTCGCGATGAAGGTCATCCTGCAGAAGACCGTCGACAAGCTTGGCCACCCTGGCGACATCGTGGAGGTTGCCGACGGGTACGCGCGCAACTACCTGGTCCCGCGCGGCCTCGCGGTCAGGGCGACCCGCGGCGGCGTCCGGCACATCGACAGCCTGAAGCGCGCGCATACCGTGCGCACGTCCAAGGCCAAGGGCGAGGCGGAGACCGTCGCGTCCAAGTTGATCGGCACGCCGATCGTCGTTCTCGCGCGCGTCGGCGAGGAGGGAAGGCTGTTCGGCAGCGTGACGGCGGCCGAGATCGCGGCCGAGATCGAGCGGCAGACCGGCGTCGTGGTCGACCGACACGACGTCCATCTGACCGAGCCGATCCGCAGCGTCGGCTCGCACGAGGTGCGTGTGCACCTGTTTCAGGACGTCGACCCGATCATCTCGGTCGACATCCAGCCCGCGTCCTGACGGCGAGCGCGCCAGGGGCGCGCTCGCCGCGGCCGCGCTGATCCGTGCTCGGCCCGGTACGGGGACGCTCCAGGGGAGTCGGGATCAAACTCGTCCACAGGGTTTTCCTCAGCGGGGGATGCTGGTCGCGGCCGGTGTGACAAGGGCCTTCGGTCGCGACCAGCGGCGATGGTATCCACAGGTCTTTCCACCGTCGGTTCGCGGCAACGGATCCGGTGCCTCCCCTTTGGGTCGGAAGGGCCGCAGCCGACGTCGCCGCGACGACGACTGTCGGTGCCGCTCGTCATCATTACGCCGTCATGCGCGCAACAAGTCCGCCAAATGGGGTCGGCGTCACGGCTGGCAGACGGGCATATCCACACACTGTCCCAAGCATGCGTTCCCTATTCCTAGTGCGGTTCACAGGCCACACGCCGTATCGTCCGCGCCGTTCCGAATACCGTGCGCGAGAGGGGCTTCTTGGTTCGTACCGCTGATGACGTCCGCCGTCTCAGGCCGGACCGGGTCCCGCCCCACAACCTGGAGGCGGAGGAGTCGGTTCTCGGAGCGATGATGCTGTCCTCCGAGGCGATCGCGGACGTCGTCGAGGTGGTCAAGCCCGACGACTTCTACCGGTCGGCTAACGGCAAGGTCTTCGACGCGCTGCGCTCGTTGTACGCGCGCGGCGAGCCCGTCGACGCGATCACGTCGGTCGAGGAGCTCCGACGTCGCGGCGCGCTCGAAGAGATCGGCGGGCACCTGTACATCCACGAGCTGGTCGAGCAGGTGCCGACGCCGGCCGCGGCCGCCAACTACGCCAGGATCGTGGCCGACCACGCGCTGCTGCGCCGGCTGATCTCCGCGGCCGCGGACATCATCGACCTCGCGTACTCGGCCCCGGAGGACCCCAAGCAGGTCGCCGACGACGCCGAGCAGCTCGTCTACGACGTCGCGCGGCCCGACGAGAAGGAGCAGGTCGCCTCGCTGCGCGAGCTCGTCGACCAGGCGATGACCGACCTCGAGCGGATCCAGAACCGCGAGTCGGCGTTCGCCGGTCTGCCCACGGGGTTCCGCGACGTCGACGCGCTGCTGTCGGGGTTGCAGCCCGGCAACCTGATCGTTGTCGCCGCGCGCCCCGGGATCGGCAAGTCGTCCTTCGTCACGAACCTCGCGCGGAACGTCGCCGTGGAGGCCCGTGGGCCGGTGGCGATGTTTTCGCTCGAGATGTCGCGGTGGGAGATCGGCATGCGGCTGCTGTGCGCCGAGGCTCGCGTGCCATGGGACAGCATCCGGAACAAACGTGTGGGCGCCGACGACTGGTCGCGCATCGTGCAAGCCGCCGAGATCCTCCACGACGCACCGCTCTCGATAGTCGACTCCGGGAACGTGACGATCGTCGACATCCGCGCGAAGGCACGCCGGCTCTCGGCGCGCAAGCAGGGCCTCGGCATGATCGTCGTCGACTATCTCCAGCTGATGTCGCACCATCGTCGCGTGGACAACCGCCAGCAGGAGATCGCCGAGATCAGCCGGAGCCTCAAGCTCCTCGCCAAAGAGCTGGACATCCCAGTCATCGCCGTCTCACAGCTGAACCGCGACCCCGAGCGCCGGCAGGACAAGCGCCCGCAGCTCTCCGACCTCCGCGAGTGCGTTCCTGGTGACACGTTGGTACAGCTCGCAGACGGGCGCCGAAAGCCGATCCGCGATCTCGTCGGCACCGAGCCGGATGTACTCGCCGTGGGGACGAACGGGCGGGTCGTCGAAGCGCGGAGCTGCAAGGTGTGGCCGGTCGGCGAACGAGAGGTCTTCGAGGTCCACCTGGCGAGCGGTCGCACGATCCGCGCCACGGCGGACCATCGGCTCCTTGGCGCCTCGGGATGGAAGCGCGTCCGAGACATCCGTCAAGGGGACCGGCTGGGGGTCGCCAGCCGGGTTCCCGAGCCCGCGCGGCCGGTCCGCTGGCACGCCGACCGCGTCGCGTTGCTGGGGCACCTCATCGGAGACGGCAGCTACCTTCGAGCGCGATCGCTGCGGTACGCGACGGCCTCCGAGGACAACAGCCGCCTCGTCGCTCGTGCCGCCACCGGACAGTTCGGCTCGCGGGTGAAGCGGATCCGTGGACGCGGTTCGTGGCACCAGCTCTTCATCGGCGGGAACGGAACGCGTTGGCGGCCGACTGGCGTGAGCGCCTGGCTAAGGCAACTCGGCATCTACGGGCAGGGCTCGAGGGACAAGCGGGTCCCCGAGGAGGCGTTCCGGCTCGCGAAGGATCAGGTCGCGATCTTGCTTCGTCATCTGTGGGCGACCGATGGCTCGATCCTGGTTGGGAGGAACGTTAGACGCGGAGGTCGCGTCGTCTACCTGGCGACCAGCAGCGAGGGCCTGGCGTTCGATGTTGCATCCTTGCTGCTTCGCTTCGGCATCGTGGCGCGTATCAGGCGGGTGGAGCAGCGCCGTGACGACCCCTCGTGGCACGTGCACGTCTCGGGTGCAACCGATCAGCGGTGGTTCCTTCGGCGTGTCGGAGCGTTCGGTCCTCGCGTCGAACCAGCGCGGCTGCTAGCCGTGGCGCTCGACGGAGTAGTTCCGAACACTAACGTCGACACGCTCCCGCGTGAGGTGTTCGAGACCGCGCGGCGCGTCATGAGGTCCAAGAGCATCACCACACGGTCGATGGCCGAGATGCGCGGGACGTCTTATGGAGGGACGTCGCACTTCGCCCTCTTGCCTTCGCGCTCGCACGTCGCCGAGTACGGCCACCTCCTCGGTGACGCCGAACTCATAGCGGCGACGGACAGCGACGTGTTCTGGGATCGTGTGCGTCACGTTGAACGGGTGAGCACAGACACTGTCTATGATATGACGGTGCCCGGGCCCGCTAGCTGGGTTGCCGGCTCCGGGGGAGTCATATCTCATAATAGCGGTGCGATTGAACAGGACGCGGATGTCGTGATGTTCATCCACCGCGACGATTCCGATCCGGCCAAGAAGGGCCTGGCCGATCTGATCGTCGCCAAGCACCGCAACGGTCCGACCGACAGCCTGCCGCTGACGTTCCTGCCGCACCTGACGCAGTTCAAGGACTTCCACCCGGCGTCGTAACCCCGCTCGGATAGGCTGCGCGCGCCGTGGCGGACCGACGCAGGGTTCGAGCGATACATCGGCGCCTCGAGCGCCGGTTCGGGCCGCTGGCGCCGCCGCGGAGCAGCGATCCGCTCGAGGAGCTCGTCCTCACCGTGCTGTCGCAGCACACGAGTGACCTCAACGCGGCCCGCGCGTTCGCCGAGCTCCGCCGGCGGTTCCCCGACTGGGACGACGTCGTTCGCGCCGCGACGAGCGATGTGGCCGACGCGATCCGCTCGGGCGGGCTGGCGAACATCAAGGCGCCTCGGATCCAGGGCATCCTGCGCGAGATCTTCGAACGCGAAGGACGGTACGACCTCTCGTTCCTCGCCGGGATGTCCGACGCCGACGCGCGCGCGTACCTGTCCTCCCTCAACGGCGTGGGGCCGAAGACGGGCGCGATCGTGCTGGCGTTCTCGCTCGGTCGGAACGCGCTCGCCGTGGACACGCATGTGCACCGTGTCACGCGGCGGCTCGGGCTGATCCCGCCCAACGCGAGCGCCGAGAAGGCGCACCGGATCCTGGAGGAGGTGGTGCCGCCGGAGCTGCGCGTACCGATGCACGTCGGGCTGATCCGTCTGGGTCGCGAGATCTGCAAGGCGCCGCGTCCGCGCTGCGAGATCTGTCCGCTGAACGATGTGTGCCCGACCGGTCGCGCGAACCTGGGGAAGGGGTGACCCCTGGTCGAGGCATCCGCTATCCTCGCCCGCATGGCTCTTCGCGACGAAGCGCGCTGGCGCCTGGGGGTCCTTCGGCAGACCGGCTAGGCCGCCGCTTCCCATACCGAGCGTCGAGGGAAGCGGCGGGAGCAAGACGCGCTCGTCGCCGCTCGGCGTTCGACCGTCCTCCCGCACCATCGCCAGGAGGTTCGAGTCGTGCCGATGCCACACCGCGTCCAGATGCAAGTGATCAAGCGCCGCCTCGTCGGCAAGGACGGGAGCGCGCGCATCAAAGAACTCCGCGCGATCCTCGGGGACCTGCCCGACTACAAGAACGGTCCGTACGCCGACATCCGCAAGTGGGTGCTCGGCGAGATCGACCAGACGCGAGGCCGGTCGAAGGTGATCCACCGGGACTCGATCTCGATCCGACGCGAGGGCGTCGCGCAGGTCGCGCTCGTCGGACCTCCCAACGTCGGCAAGTCCTCGCTGCTTCAGGCGCTCTCGAAGATGCAGATCAAGACGGGCGACTATGCGTTCACGACGCTCCGCCCGGTCGCCGCCGTGACGATGATCGGAGGGCTGCCCGTCCAGGTCGTAGAGATCCCGGGGCTGATCGCTGGCGCCAGTGAGGACCGTGGCGGCGGCCGCGCGCTGCTCGGTGTCCTTCGCGGTGCGGACGGGATCGTCTACTGCCACGACGCGACGACGCCGGTGGAGCCGCTCCTCGAGGTACGGGCCGAGGTGGATGCCGCGGGCATCACGCTGCCCGCGATTCTCGCCGCAACGAAGGCGGACGAAGCACACCCGACGCATCTCGCGCGCCTGGCCGCTGCGATGACGGGGTTCGAGCTGATCGCCGTCTCGGTGCTCGACGACGGCAGCCTCGATCGGTTCCGTGACGCGGTCTGGCGATTGACCGGACTGGTACGCGTCTTCACGCGACGGCCCGGCTCTGCCGACGCCGACCCGATGGCGCTCGCACCCGGTTCGACGATCGCCGACGTCGCCGGACAGCTGCACGCCGATCTACGCGCGCGCTGCCGCGGCGCCCACGTCTGGGGTCCGTCCGCGCGGTTCCCGGGTCAGCTCGTCGGCCGGGACCACGTGGTCGCCGCGGATGACGTCATAGAGGTGATCACCCGATGACTACGCGACGCCCGGCGTCACGAACTCGACGCACCGTTGTCCGGGATCGACGCGGGTCGGTATCCCGATCGGGATCGTCCACATCGGATCGGTGTGTCCGAAGTCCATGCGCGTCACCACGGGCACGTGCACAAGTCCTTCCTCGTTCCGCACCACCGACACGACCGCTTCGTCGTACGCGCCGTGGTGGTCGACGGGGAGGTGCGCTCCGCCCGGTCGCCCGACGAGCACGGCCGCGAGCCGATGGAGCTCGCCGGAGGCGGCCAGGGATCGCATGAACCTCATGAGGACCGCGGGCGGCGGCTGCTCCTCGGAGGTCTCGATGGCGAGCACGGCACCGTCGAGGTCGGGCCACCACGGGGTTCCGCGGAGCCAGTCGAGGACCTCGAGGCACGCGGCGACGATCGGGCCTTCCGCGGCCTGGTCGCCGAACCATCTCCAGCCCTCGGAGGGCCGCAGCGATCGCACACGATCCTGGTTCGCGGCGTCGTCCCAGTCCAGCAACTCGACGGTCCAGCCGTCGACGTTGTCGGGCCAGCGCAGACGCTCCTCCGGCTCGAAGAGAAGGCGACGGACGCCCTCGAACGTGTACCGGTGGATGCCGCCGTTCTCGGCGAACCCGGCCATGATGGCCGGTCCGTAGAACGACACCAGCCCTGCCCGCAGGCACGCCATCTGGGTGATCGTCGAGTCTGAGTACCCCAGGAAGACCTTCGGATGGGAGCGCATGAGGTCAGCCTCAACCAGGGGAAGGAGCCGGATCGAGTCGTCGCCGCCGATCGTCGAGACGATCGCAGCAACGTCGGGGTCCTCGAACGCCCACATGAGGTCGTCTGCCCTCGCGCGTGGGTTCTTCGCGAGCCATGCGGGGTCGCTGAGGGCGTGCGGCGCCGCGCGCACTGTGACCCCGAACGCATCCTCGAGCTGTCGGACCCCCGCCCGATAGCGGTACGGGTGTGCGCCGGGCCCTCCCCATGACAGCGAGACGGCGGCGATCACATCACCTCGACCGATCCGAGGTGGTCGGGTCAGGGATGCCGTGTCGATCACGGCCAAACGCTAGCCCGGGAGACTACGCAATTGGAGCGGGTGAGGGGAATCGAACCCCCGTTTCAAGCTTGGGAAGCTTGCGTTCTACCATTGAACCACACCCGCATCGCGGCCCGGCGACCCCGGGCGCCGTGACAGTGTAGCGGCCCCGTTCGGCCCCGTGCGACCTGCTAGCCTGCGGACCCCATGCTGGACCCGAACGTCTGGCCGGCCCTGCTCTCGCATCTGATCGCCGGTGGTTCGCTGTCGGTCGAGGAAGCCGAGCAGGCGATGCTCGCGATCATGCGCGAGGACGTCACACCCGCGCAGGTCGCCGGCTTCCTCACCGCGCTCCGAACGAAGGGCGAGACCGTCGATGAGCTCGAGGGCTTCGCTACGGCGGCGCTCGCCATGGCGCACCCGGTCGAATCGTCGCATCCGGTGGTCGACACGTGCGGCACCGGCGGCGATCGGTCGGGGACGTTCAACATCTCGACGCTCGCGGCGATCGTCGTCGCGGGCTGCGGCGTCCGCGTCGCGAAGCACGGCAACCGGGCGGCGTCCTCGAGATGCGGCTCTGCGGACGTGCTCGAGGCGCTCGGCGTCCGGATCGATCTGGGGGCCGACGGCGTGGCGCGTTGCCTGGACGAGGCCGGGATCGCGTTCATGTTCGCGCCCGTGTTCCATCCGGCGGCCGCGTACGCCGCGGGCATCCGGCGCGAGCTTCGGGTCCCAACGGCGTTCAACTTCCTCGGTCCGCTGACGAACCCGGCGCGGCCGGCGTCCCAGGTCGTCGGCGTGTCGGACGCGCGCATGCTGCCGCTCGTCGCCGAGGTGCTCGCGCGCAGGGGCGTTCGCGCCATGGTGTTCCGCGGTGAGGACGGGCTCGACGAGCTCACGACCACAGGCCTGTCGACCGTGCACGAGACGCGAGACGGCGAGGTTCGCGAGCGGACGCTCGACCCGTCCGACCTTGGCCTCCACCGGGCGACCGAGGACGAGCTGAGGGGCGGCGACTCGGAGGAGAACGCCGACATCGCCCTGCGCGTCCTGGGGGGCGAACCGGGACCGCACCGCGAGGTCGTCCTGCTCAACGCGGCCGCCGCCCTCGACGTCGCCGGCCGGGTCGGGTCGATCGAGGACGGCGTCCGCCTCGCGGCCTCGTCGATCGATGACGGGGCCGCCCGCGCGGCGCTCGATCGGTGGATCGAGGTCTCGCGATCGCTCCGCTGAGCGCGCGAACGGCGTCGGTCCCGAGCCGCTAGCATCCTGGCGCCGTGATCCTGTCCGATCGCTCGATCCGCGAGGAGATCGACGCTCGACGCATCGTTATCGATCCGTTCGACCCGGCGTGCGTGCAGCCCTCGTCGGTCGACCTCCACGTCGACTCGCAGTTCCGCGTGTTCGCGAACTCGCGCTACCCGTACATCGACGTTAAGCGTGAGATGCCCGATCTCACCGAGCTCGTCGACGTCCCCGACGGTGAGCCGTTCATCCTGCATCCGGGCGAGTTCGTGCTCGGTTCGACGCTCGAACGCGTTGCGATTCCCGACGACATGGTCGCGCGCCTCGAGGGCAAGTCCTCCCTCGGCCGTCTTGGCCTGCTGATCCACTCGACCGCGGGGTACGTCGACCCCGGCTGGGACGGGTTCCTCACGCTCGAGCTGTCGAACGTCGCGAACCTGCCGATCACGATCTACCCCGGCATGAAGATCGGGCAGATCTCGTTCTTCCGCCTGTCGACGGCGGCCGACGTCCCATACGGATCGGCGCGGACCAAGAGCAAGTACCAGGGGCAGCGCGGACCGACCGCGAGCCGGTTCTTCGAGGAGTTCCGGAAAGGCTAGGAGACGTCGTCGCCGTTTCGCTCGTTCGAGCGCCGGTTCAGGCGGGTCTCGAGCGCCTCGCGCGCGGCGGCCACGACCTCCGGCACCGGGTCGTCGAGGAGCCCCGCGACGGCCGGGGCGGTGCGTGCATCCCCGAGGGCGCCGAGCAGCTGTGCCGCCCGCTGACGGACGTGCTCGTCCGGATCGGAGAGCGCCTCGACGAGCGTGTCCACGGCCTCCGGTCCGCCGATCGCGCCCAGTGCCTCGGCCGCGCGGAGACGGCGATCGGGTTCGAGCGAGTCCATGCGGCGCACGAACTCTCCGACGCCGACCAGGCTGTTGAGCAACGGACCCACAGTGCCGCGCAGCTCCGGCGTGCCTTGACGGAGCACGTCGATCAGCAGCTCGACCGATGTGGGGCCGATCCGCAGCAGCAGGTCGGTGGCGGACTCGCGCAGCGAGGGAACGGTGAGGACGCCGGCGAGCCGCTTGGCCACCGCCGGCGAGCTCCATCCGGTGAGGACGTGGCTCGCCGTCTCGCGCACCGACTGGTCTGGGTCCTGGAGCGCGGCGACGAGGTACGAAAGGACGGCTTCGTCGTCGATCACGCCGAGCGCGCGGATCGCGCCGGAGCGGACCTCGGCGTCGGGGTCGCCAAGCGCGTTCCCGAGCGCGGCGACGGCCGAACGGTCCCGAAGCCGGCCGAGGGCGCCGGCGGCGACGCGCCTAACGACCGTGGTTGGATCCCCGAGAGCGCGGATCGCTGCCTCGACGGACGCCTGCGAGGCGCCCCAACCGACGGTCTCGATCGCGAGCGCACGCTCATCCTCGTCGCTCGAGTGCAAGTGCTCGAACGCGATGTCCACGATCAGGCCCTTGTCGTTCCTGACGAACGCCTCGAGCAACGCACTCCGCTCCTCCGGCCGGCACTGCTGGACCGCTGACCAGGCGAGCTGCCGATCGGCGGACGAGACGCCCGCGAGCCGCTCCATCGCTGCGTGGCGGACCCGCTCGTCGCCGTCCGCGAGCGCCTCCGCCAGGATCGGACCGATGCGGTCGGCCGGATCGGCCGGAAGGTGTCGGACCGCAGCCGCGCGGACGCTCGCGTCGCCGTCCTGCAGCGCGCGCGTCACCTCGTCGATCTCCGCGCCTGCCCTCGCGATCGCCCGGACGGCGGCCGCACGGACGTCGGGCGACGTGTCGGTCGAGACCAGGCCAGCAAGCTTCTCGATGGAAGCCGGGTCGCCCGACTGGCCCAGGACGTCGACGACGGCGACGCGAACCTCGCTCGACGGATCCGCGAGGAGGAAGCGCAGCCGTGGCGCCACGCGCCGGCCCGCCGCTTGCCACACGACGCGGACGGCTTCCGGCCGCCTATCGAGGGCGACGACGGTGAGCGACACCGCGAGATCGTCGGGCTCCGGGAACTCGGCGAGCACGTCGACGACCGTGCGCCGGCGCTCGGCCGACAGGGCCGCGGTCTGTTCAAGGAGCGGGGTCGCGATCTCGTGCAGACAGAGGACGACCGCGACGCCGGCGACGAAGATCACCGCGTCGGGGTCGGAGGACGCGAGCTGCGCCTTGGCCCACTCGACGACGTCCTCGCGCGGGATCTCGGCGAGCGCCGAAAGGGCCGCCTCGACCTCGGCAGGGGCGTCGTCGCGGACGCTCCGCGCCAGCGTCGAGATGTCCTTCGGTTCGCTCTGTTCCGGTTCCGACGGGGCCGCTGCGCGCGCGAGCTCCTCGACGGCGGCGGTCCCGGCCCGGCGGATCTCGTCGATCGGGTCGCCCGCCCGCACGGCGAGCGCCTCGCGGACCGTCTGCGATCGGTCCTCGGAGAGCAGACGCACGGCGCCCAGCCGGCGAAGGTCGGGCAGCGTCAAAGCGTCGATTAGCGGCGCCGTTCCGATCGCGCCGGCGACCTTCGCGAAGGCTTCCCGCTCCCATTCATGTGGCGGCGGATCGAGCTCGGCGACCGCGGAGAGCAGCGGGTCAAGCTCCTCGGGCTCGGGGGCGGCGAGCGCAAGCACGGAGGGGAGGATCTCCAAGACGGCCTTCTGGGTGTCCGGCCAGCCGCGTGCGCCCACGAGCGGCATCAGCATCCCGACATCTTGCGGACCGCGTGAGGCGGCCACGCGAACGGCGAGCGCTCGAACCTCGTCTGCCGGATCCTGAAGGGCTTGCCGGATCGTCGCGCTCTCGAGCCGACCCGGGTATCGCGCGAGCGTATGCAAAGCGAGCGTCCGGATCTCGGCGTCCGGGTCAAGCATCAGCGATGCGGCCGCCTCCAGCTCATCGTGCGTGGGCTCGTGGTCGCCGAGCGCGAGCAGGGCTTCGCGCCGTTCGGCGGGGTCGCGCGAGCGGAGCGATGGGCCCGCGGGTCCGGGTCCGGGCACCGGCTGGGGCACCGCTTGCGGCATCGTCTGAGGTAGCGGCGGTGGCTCCGGCTGCGGTTCCAGCTGCGGTTCCGGCTGCGGTTCCGGCTGCTGTTCCGGCTGCTGTTCGACCTGCACCTCTGGCCGGGGTTCGACGTCGGACGGACGGACGGACGTCGGGAGATCAGCGCTTGGCGTCTGGGCCGCGTCAGTCCCGACGGGCGGCTCGGGACGAACCGGCGCCGCCGGCACGCGCGGTTCGGCCACGGGTTCGGGTTCGGGTGCGAGAGGCGGGCGATCGACGGCCCTTTCCTCGGTCGCGGCTGCGGGACGCGGCGGCACGAAGGGGTCGACCCGGCGAAACTCCGACTTCACGATCGGGGAACCTTGGGCGATCGGCGAACGCTCGGCCATCGCCTCAGGCTGCGCCGGGGGCGGCTCTTCGGCGCTTGGTTCGGGCGCGCTCGGCTCGGCCACCCTCGGCTCGGCGGGTCCGAACTCGGGAGCGGTTGGCTCGGGAGCGGTTGGCTCAGGAGCGGTTGGCTCGGGAGCGGTCGCCTCTGCGGCGGTGGGCTCGGCGCCGGGCTCGGCGGGCTTCAGCCTCGCCGCAAGGTCGGGCGGCGTGAGGGCGAACGGGTCGACGACGCGATCGGGGATCGCTCCCGCGGCGGGCTCGTCCGGCGCAGCCGCCGCGTTCTCGGTTGAATCGACCCCGGTGGGGGTCACGGGATCGACGGCGCCGTCGACCGGCGATGTCGGGGGAGCCGGCTCGACGGCCTCGTCCGTCGCGGCCTCGTCCTCTTCGGACTCGACCTGCTCGAGCTCGCTGCGCCGACGCTCGGCGAGCGCGCGCAGGCTCCGGTACCAATCCTCCTCGTACGCCTGGACCGACGCCGGGGTGGGCGATCCGTTCGTCACCTGCGCTTCGTTCACGTTCCCGCCCTCGTCGCGCGCCATGGGTCGAGCCCGGATCCCGACCCTCCGGGTCCTCCCGTGCCGTCGTGCATCAGTGGGCGCCCCCCGAGGGGCCACCGACCACGCTCACGTCGATCGGGTAGCGCGCGGGGCCGATCCCCATCGAGACGGCCGCCATCGCGGCCTGCGTGCGGTTGCTCACGCCGAGCTTTCGGAAGATCGCGGCGAGATGGGCCTTCACCGTCTTCTCCGACAGGTACAGGGACCGCGAGATGTCGCGGTTGCTCTTGCCCTCCGCGAGGAGCGCCAGGATGTCCGTCTCGCGCTGCGTTAGGTTCGATGCAGGTCGCTGATTCGTGTCGCCGCGCTCATCGCTCGACGACTCCATCGATTCGAACAGGTTCTGGATCACGCGCGGAGACAAGACGTTCCCGCCGCCCGACAACGCGACCTTGATCGCCTGCTGGAGATCGTCCGGCGTCGCGTCCTTCAGTAGATATCCGGCGGCGCCCTCGGCAAGCGCGCGACGCACGTAGTTCGCGTGGTCGAACGTCGTCAGCATGATGACGGGGCAGTCCGGCCACCTCGTCCGGAGCTCGTGGAGCAGGTCGAGCCCGCCCATGTCGGGCATTCGGACGTCGACGAGCGCGATCTCGACGTCCTCGGACTGCATCATTGCCGTCGCCTCGGCGGCGCTTCCGGCCTCCATCACGTCCGCGTCGCTGAAGCACTCGCGGACGACGTGTGCCATGCCACGGCGAACGAGCGCATGGTCGTCGACGATCAAGATCTTCACGGTGTGTCTCCTTTGCCGACGGGCAACCGGGCGACGACGCGGGTCCCGCGCCCCGGCTCGGACTGGATGTCCAGTGTTCCCCGCACCTCCGCGACGCGGCGGCGCATCATCTCCAGCCCGAGGTGGCCGGCGTGCAGTCCCCTGTCTTCGGGACGGAACCCTCGCCCGCGGTCCTCGATGGAGATCTCCATCTCCTGCGGCGAGGCGTGAACCCTCACCGCCACGTCACGCGACGACGAATGCTTCGCGGCGTTCGCGACACCCTCGCGGATCACCGAGGACGCCGCCTCCAGCACCGGCCGCGGCACCGATCGGAGGTCGCCCTCGATCGACCAGTCGGCGGGCAGCTGCCATCGCGCCGCGACCATGCGCACGAGCTCGTCGATGCCTTGGTTCGCATCCCCGGGCTCGTCCGGGGTGACGACGGCGAGCATCCCGCGTATCTCGTCGAGCGCCTTGCGGAGCTCGCGCGCGGCGTCGTCGAGCGCCTCCACGGCCCTGGCAGGTTCGAACTCGGCCTTGCGCGCCAACCACTCGAGGTCGAGGACGGCGGCTGTGACGACCTGGGTGAGGCCGTCGTGGATCGCGTACGCCCACCTCGTGCGGTCCCTGGCCAGCGGGTCCTTCGGTGCGACCCCGCCCCCGGGACGAGGCGCGACGGCGTCGTCGGCGAGCGCCAGCGACTCGAGGAGCGCACGCAGGGCGGGCTCTGTCCGAGGCGACGATCCTGGCGCGAGACGACCGAACACGATGTCGGAGCGACGCACCGTGACGACCCATCCGTCCACACGTCCCTCGACGACGTCGTCGATTTCCAGCGGCAGCGCCGGGGAGCCGGGTCGCGCCCACCACGCGATGCGGCGAGCGTCGCCCCCGCGCGCGATGCCGACCGCGTCCAGGTGGAGCAGCTCCGCCAGCCTCCGGCACTCGGCCGAGTCGCGCTCGATCGTCGTCTCCACCGTTCCCTCATCGTCCGCCGGCACGGCCCGCGTGCCACCTGCCTCTCGCGCCGAAGGCAGTCACGGCACAGCCGGTACCGCCCTTCGGTCTAGTTCTTCCTTCGGAACAAGGGCCCGGTCCCTTGAACCGTCCGCGGTGCCCGGCCTCTAGGCGGCGGCGAGATGGGCGGGACGCGTGCCTAGCCTCGCCCCGATCGCGCCGGGGTGGCGGACCGGGGGACGTCGAAGGGATCTACTGGTCGGGCGGAAGGACGGAGCGGGCCAACGTCTGCGCGACGTCCTCGACGACCGGCCCGTCCCGGCGCGCCTTCGCCCCGTCGCCGAGCATCACCAGGCAGTAGGGACATGCGACGCCGATCGTGTCGGCGCCCGTCGAGATGGCCTCGTCCATGCGCTCGTCGCTGATCCGCTTGCCGATCCGTTCCTCCATCCACATCCGCGACCCGCCGGCGCCGCAGCAGAACCCACGCTCGCGGTGCCTCGGCATCTCGAGGGTCCGGATGCCCGGGATCGAGGCGAGAGCCGATCGCGGCGCGTCGTACACGCCATTGTGCCGGCCCAGGTAGCAGGGGTCGTGGAACGCGAGCAGCGCCGAGAGCTCGTGGGTTGGACGGAGCCGGCCGCCGGCGACGAGGTCCGCGAGCAGCTCCGTGTGATGGATCACCTCGTATCGCCCCCCGTAGTCCGGATACTCGTTCGAGAGCGTGTTGAAGCAGTGTGGGCAGCTCGCCACGATTCTCGTGGCGCGTACGCCGTTCAGCGTCGCGACGTTCTGTTCGGCGAGCGTCTGGAACAGGTACTCATTGCCCATTCGTCTGGCGGGATCGCCGGTGCAGAGCTCGCGCGGCCCGAGGATCGCGAACCGGACGTCCGACTGCTGGAGCAGCCGCGCGAACGCGCGCGACACATCGCTCGCCCGCTCGTCGAACGACGCCGCGCACCCGACCCAGAACAGGTACTCGGGCGGGGCGTCCCCCTCCGCAAGGACCTGGACGTCGAGCCCGTCGGCCCACGCCGCGCGCTCCGTCTGCGGCCGGCCCCATGGGTTGCTCGCGGCCTCGAGGTTCCGAAGGAGCGCGCCGGCCTCCGCCGGGAACGCGGACTCCGCCATGACGAGGTTCCTCCGGATGTCGACGATGTGATCGACGTGCTCGATGTCGACGGGGCACTCGCGCATGCACGCGCCGCACGTCGTGCACGACCACACCACCTCGGGATCGATCACGTCGGGGACGAGCGCCTCCGGCTCGACGGTCTCCGCGCCGTCGGTCCGGGCGGTCAGGAGCTGCGGTCCGCGTTCGAACAGGTGGTCGCGCAGATTCATGATCAGCAGCTTGGGTGACAGCGGCTTCCCGGTGCTCCACGCCGGACAGGCGCTCTGACACCGTCCGCACTCCGTGCAGGCGTACAGGTCGAGCAGCTCCTTCCAGGTCAGATCGGTCACCGTCGCCGCGCCGAGCGACATGTCTGCCTCCGCCTTCTCGAGGTCGATCCGGAGCGGCGTGAGGTAGCCACGCGGTTTCGTGTTCGCGAGGAACACGTTCACGGCGCTGATGACGATGTGCAGGTGCTTCGAGTACGGGATGTAGACGAGGAACCCGAACACGAGCACGAGGTGCAACCAGAGGAACACGGCATCGAACGTGGCGAGCGCTGTGTCGCCCATCGGCCGGAAGAAGGTGGCGACCGCGTTCGACAGCTGCGTCCAGGCTGCGGGCGCCTCGCCGATGCCACGAGCGATCCGGGCGGCGTTGGCGCCGAGCAGCGTCAGGATGATCCCGGAGATCCAGACGAGGATCAGGTCCGCCTCCTGCAGATGGCTGCCCACGAACCGCTCGGGCCGCTCGACCTTGCGGATCCACAGCGCCAGGGCGATTCCGACCAGCACGAGGCCGGCGAAGACGTCCTGGACGAGCCCCAGCGAGCCCATGTGGCCGATCAGCGGGAGGGCGAAGTCCGGGTCCAACGCCTGTCCGAGCGCCTCGGCGATCGTCGTCAACAGGACCAGGAACCCCCAAAAGATGAACGCGTGCATCAGCCCGGGGACGAGCCGCTGCAGGAGCTTGCGCTGCCCCAGCACCACGGTCCCCTCCCGGGCGACGCGCGTGGGGAGGTCGCCGCTCCGGTCGACGGGCCTGCCCAGCCGGACGAGCCGATAGAGCAGCCGCGCGCGCCGGGCAAACAGCCCGGCCGTCACCGCCACGAGGAGCAGCAGGACGGCGGCCCGGATCAGCACGGCCGGAGTCTACCCCCAACGCGCGGCCGGTCTTCGCCCGGCCTGGCCTCGCACGAACCTGAGTCGAGAACGCTTAACTTTCTGCACCAGGGAATTGACAGAGCCGCGCTCGTGTTCCTAGCCTTGTAGGGACGGAACGACCGAGGAGGACCGACATATGCCACGTGCCGTTGGGATCGATCTGGGGACCACCAACTCCGTCGTCTCGGTGCTGGAGGCCGGAGAGCCGGTGGTGATCCCCAACGCGGAGGGCGCGAGGACGACACCCTCCGTCGTGGGTTTCTCCAAGGGCGGAGAGATCCTCGTCGGGGAGGTCGCCAAGCGCCAGGCCATCACCAACCCGGACCGGACGGTCAGGTCCGTGAAGCGCCGGATGGGCGACCACAGCTGGTCGGTCGGGATCGACGCCAAGCGGTGGACGCCCCAGGAGGTTTCGGCGCAGATCCTGACCAAGCTCAAGCGGGACGCGGAGGCGTACCTGGGCGACACCGTGACGCAGGCGGTCATCACCGTCCCTGCCTACTTCGACGACTCGCAGCGCCAGGCGACCAAGGAGGCCGGGCAGATTGCCGGGCTCGAGGTCCTTCGGATCATCAACGAGCCGACGGCCGCCGCGCTCGCCTACGGCCTGGACAAGCAACACGACCAGACGATCCTCGTGTTCGACCTCGGCGGGGGCACGTTCGACGTGTCGCTGCTCGAGATCGGCGAGGGTGTGTTCGAGGTCAAGTCCACGCACGGCGACACGCAGCTCGGCGGCGATGACTGGGATCAGCGCGTGATCGACTGGATGGTGAGCGGGTTCAAGAACGCGCATGGGGTTGATCTGTCGAAGGACCGGATGGCGCTACAGCGACTGAAGGAGGCCGCCGAGAAGGCGAAGATCGAGCTCTCGCAGGTCGCGGAGACGACGATCAACCTGCCATTCGTCACCGCCACGGCCGAGGGGCCGCTGCACTTGGAGATGAAGCTCACGCGCTCGGAGTTCGAGCGGATGACCGAGGACCTCGTGCAGCGTTGCACGGGCCCGTTCGAGCAGGCGATCAAGGACTGGGGCAAGGACGTCTCGCAGATCGACCACGTGATCCTCGTGGGCGGCGCGACGCGGATGCCGATGATCCAGGAGCTCGTGAAGCGCCTCACGGGCGGCAAGGAGCCGCACAAGGGCGTGAACCCGGACGAGGTCGTCTCGGTCGGCGCCGCGATCCAGGCGGGCGTGCTCAAGGGCGACGTCAAGGACATCTTGCTCCTGGACGTCACTCCGCTCACCCTCGGCGTCGAGACCAAGGGCGGCATCTTCACCAAGCTGATCGAGCGGAACACGACGATCCCGACGCGCAAGTCTGAGATATTCACGACGGCGGACGACAACCAGACGACCGTCGAGATCCACGTCCTGCAGGGCGAGGCCGAGACCGTCTACTCGCCGGGCGTCCGCTCGCTCGGAAAGTTCCATCTGATGGGGATCCCACCGGCGCCTCGCGGCATGCCGCAGATCGAGGTGGCGTTCGACATCGACGCAAACGGCATCGTGAACGTGTCCGCGAAGGACATCGCGACCGGCAAGGAACAGCAGATGACGATCACCGGCGGTACCGCGCTGTCGAAGGACGACATCGACCGGATGGTCAAGGACGCGGAGAAGTTCGCGGCCGAGGACCACAAGCGGCGCGAGGCGGCCGAGACACGCAACGCGGCCGACCAGCTCAGCTACCAGGTCGACAAGGCGCTCGAGGAGTGGGGCGACAAGGTCCCCGAGTCCGAGCGCAACGAGCTGATCAAGGCGAACGACGAGCTGAAGGAGGTGCTGAAGGGGGAGGACACCGAGGCCATCAGATCGGCCACCGACCACCTGATGCAGGTCTTCCAGCGGGTCGGGCAGGCCATGTACCAGCAGGGACAGGGCCAGCCGGGCGGAGGCGGGCAGCAGGCCGCCGCCGGCGGCGCGGCCGCGCCCGAAGCCGACGGTGACGTCGTCGAGGGCGAGATCGTCGATGAGGGAGGTGCGTCGTAGATGATGCTCGAGCGTTGGGACCCGTTCCGCGACCTGATGTCGATCCAGAACGAGCTGAACCGACTCTTCGGCCGCACCTATGGGGGCGGCGAGGCCGGGACGGGGACGTCCCCGTCCGGTGGCTGGGTTCCGGCCCTCGACGTGTACGAGACGCAGGACCGGTTGGTGGTCGCCCTCGAGCTGCCGGGGATCGACCCCGCCGACGTCGAGGTCTCGGTGGAGGACTCGACGCTGGCCGTCAAGGGGCAGCGCGACTTCTTCTACAAGGACGCGACGGACGAGTCCGTCCGCCGGATCGAGCGGCGCTACGGGCAGTTCACGCGCTCGCTGACGCTGCCGCCGACCGCGGACGCGGAGAAGGCGGAGGCGACGTTCGACAAGGGCGTCCTCACGATCCAGGTGCCGAAGCGCGAGGAGGCCAAGCCTCGGAGGATCACGGTGAACGCATCGTGACGGACAAGGACCGCATCGAGCACGACGAGCGCGACCCTCGTGGTGAGGGTGAGGAGCGCCCGCGCGTGAAGGTGACGGACCGACGTCGTGTGCACGCCGACCAGGGAGCGCCGGCCGCGGAAGCGGCCGGCGCCACCCCGAGCGAGGCCGAGGCGACCGCCGCAACCACGCACGCGTCGTCGTCCGAGCTCGAGCAGGCGCGGCGTGAAGTCGCCGAGCTGCGCGACCACCTCCAGCGTCTGCAGGCCGAGTACGCCAACTACCGCAAGCGCGTCCTCCGCGAGCAGACGCACGCGATCGAGATGGCATCCGAGCCGGTGGTTCGCAAGCTGCTCGAGGTGCTCGACGAGTTCGAGCTCGCGCTCATGGCCGCCGAGCAGAAGCCGGATCTCGAGAAGTTCCACCGCGGCGTCGAGCTCGTGTACGCCAAGCTCATGGACACGCTCCGGTCCGAGGGCGTCGAGCGGATCGACGCACAGGGAAGGCCGTTCGACCCGGAGGAGCACGAGGCCCTGATGGGCACGACCGGATCCCACGGCGAGCCCGTCGTGACCGACGTCTTCCGCCAGGGATACAAGCTGCGCGGCCGCGTGATCCGGCCGGCCGGGGTTCGCGTCGGTCACGCTGAGCACGGGTCTGAGGGCTCAAGGAACGGGCGCGAGGGCGCGAGCGATAGCCCTCGAGACAACTCCTAGGAGGGTCGCCCGTGAACGGCGACGTCCGGCGCGAGTGGTTCGAGAAGGACTACTACCAGGTCCTCGGCGTGGCGAAGAACGCCACGCAGGCCGAGATCAAGAAGGCGTACCGCAAGCTCGCGCAGCGCTACCACCCCGACGCCAACCCGGGTGACGCTGCAGCCGAGGAGCGCTTCAAGGAGATCTCGGCGGCATACGACGTCGTTGGCGACGAGGACAAGCGCAAGCAGTACGACCAGGTCCGCGACATGGCCGCGGCCGGGTTCGGTGCGGGCGGCGCCGGAGGGGGCTTCCAGGGGGGCGGCTTCCCCGGCGGGGGGTTCCCCGGCGGTGGCCGCGTCCGGTTCGAGGACTTCGACATCGGCGACCTCGGCGACCTGTTCGGTGCGTTCACCGGCCGCGCCGGCCGCGGCGGCGCACGTCGCGCGGCCCGCGGTTCGGATCTCGAGACGGGCGTGCGCATCAGCTTCGACGACGCGATGCGCGGCACGACCGTCCCCGTCCAGCTCGACGGACCCGCTGCCTGTCCGCGATGCGGCGGCAGCGGCGCCGAACCGGGTACGTCGCCGATCACGTGCCCCCAGTGCGGCGGCGCCGGCCAGATTCAGATGAACCAGGGGTTCTTCGCGGTGGCACAGCCGTGCCCGACCTGCCACGGCTCGGGTCGCGTCGTGCAGACACCGTGCACCGAGTGCCACGGATCGGGGAGCGTCCGTCGCACGCGGAGGTTGCAGGTGAAGATCCCGGCCGGCGTGAAGGACGGTGCCCGGATCCGCCTGGCCGGCCGCGGCGAGCCGGGCCCGGCGGGGGCGAGGCCCGGCGACCTGTACGTGGCCGTGGACGTCGTGCCGCACGCGTTCTTCGGACGCAAGGCGAACGACCTCACGGTCGAGCTTCCGATCACGTTCGCGGAGGCGACGCTCGGTGCGAGTGTCGACGTGCCCACCCTGAACGGCTCGGTGAAGCTGAAGGTCCCTGCCGGCACGCGATCGGGACAGACGTTCCGAGTGAAGGGCAAGGGCGCGCCGCGCAAGGGCGGGCACGGCGACCTGCTCGTGACCGTGCGCGTCGACGTCCCGCGCAAGCTCTCGCGGCAAGAGCGCGACCTGGTGAAGCAGCTCATGGAACTCGAGAAGGAGTCGCCGCGCCGGCACCTCGGCGTGGACGCTTAGGAGGGGACATGGCCGAGGAGCGCATGCGAGCGGAGCGGGGCGAGGATCGCGCCGTGTACATCATCAGCGTGGCCGCAGAGCTCGCCGGTGTGCACCCGCAGACGCTCCGGATCTACGAACGCAAGGGCCTGCTGACGCCGAAGCGCACGACCGGCAACACCCGCCGGTACTCCGAGCGCGACATCCGGCGGCTGCAGACGATCCAGGACCTGACGCAGAACGAAGGCGTCAACCTCGCGGGCGTCCGGATGGTCATGGAGCTCGAGAACGAGGTCGAGCGGCTGCGCCGTCGCAACGAGCAGCTCGAGGCCGAGGTGCGCCGCATGCGCCGCCGCCGTCCGGTGCCGCTCGGGCCGTCGTCCGCGACCGTCGAGATCGTGCCGTTCCGCACGGTCGTTTCGTTCCCTTGGGACGACGCGCGCGGGCGCGGCGGACGGAGATGACGGGGACCTCGGCCAAGAACCTGGGCTCAGAAAACATGGCCCAAAACATGGGCCAAGACATCGAAATGAGGACGTGACGAGGACGTGGACCTGAACAAGTTGACGCTGAAGTCCCAGACGGCGCTGGAGGCCGCGCGCGAGCAGGCGTCCGCGCGGGGCCACCAGACGATCGAGCCGCTCCACCTGCTGTTCGCGCTACTGTCCGACCCCGACGGCATCGTGTATCCGTTGCTGCATCGGGTCGGCATCTCGCCGAGGACGGTCCGCGACCGCGTCGACGCGGCGCTCGACAAGCTGCCGAAGGTCTACGCGCAGGGAACGGAGATCCGGCTCTCGCCGGCGACGATCGCGGTGCTGGACGCCGCGTTCCGCGAGGCGCAGGCGCTCACCGACGACTACGTCTCGACGGAGCACCTGCTCCTCGCGATGCTCGACGGCGACACCGACGTCGGAAGCTTGCTACGCGAGGCGGGGCTCCAACGCGACGTCGTGCTGACGGCGCTCGCCGAGATACGCGGTCGTCAGCGCGTCACCGATCCGAATCCCGAGGAGAAGTACCAGGTCCTGGAGAAGTACGGGCGCGACCTCACCGAGCTCGCTCGACGAGGCAAGCTGGACCCGGTGATCGGCCGTGACGACGAGGTCCGGCGCGTGATCCAGGTCCTGTCGCGCCGCACAAAGAACAACCCGGTGCTGATCGGCGAGCCCGGCGTTGGCAAGACCGCGATCGTCGAGGGCCTCGCGCAAAGGATTGTCGCGGGCGACGTGCCCGAGTCGCTGACCGACAAGCGCGTCGTCGCACTCGACATCGGCGCGATGGTCGCGGGCTCCAAGTACCGCGGAGAGTTCGAGGAGCGGTTCAAAGCGGTGCTCCGCGAGATCTCCGAGAGCGAGGGCGAGATCGTCACGTTCATCGACGAGCTCCACACGATCGTCGGCGCCGGCGCGGCGGAGGGCGCCGTGGATGCCGGGAACATGCTGAAGCCGATGCTCGCCCGGGGGGAGCTGCGAGCCATCGGCGCGACGACGCTCGACGAGTACCGCGAGCACATCGAGAAGGACCCGGCCCTCGAGCGACGGTTCCAGCCGGTTTACGTGGGCGAGCCGTCGGTCGAGGACACGATCGCGATCCTACGCGGGCTGAAGGAGCGCTACGAGGTCCATCATGGGGTCCGCATCCAGGACGCCGCGCTCGTCGCGGCCGCGGTGCTGTCGGACCGCTATGTGAGCGGCCGGTTCCTCCCCGACAAGGCGATCGACCTGATCGACGAGGCGGCATCGCGCCTCCGGATCGAGATCGACTCGATGCCGACCGAGATCGACGAGGTCGAGCGCCGGATCAAACAGCTCGAGATCGAGCGGGCGGCGCTGCGGAAGGAGACCGATCCGGCGTCGACGGAACGCCTGGAGAAGCTCGAGCGAGAACTCGCAGATCTGCAGGAGCAGGTCGGCGGGATGCGGGCCCACTGGCAGCGCGAGAAGGAGCACATCGACCGGATCCGGCGGCTCAACTCGGAGATCGAGGAGGCGCGCGGCGAGGCCGAACGCGCCGAGCGCGACGGCGACCTGGAGCGCGCCGCCGAGCTCCGGTACGGCCGGATCGTCCAGCTCATAAAGGAGATGGACGAGGAGAACGGGAAGCTCGCCGAAGTCCAGCGCGACCGCAAGATGCTGAAGGAGGAGGTCGACGACGAGGACGTCGCCGAGGTCGTCAGCACGTGGACCGGCATCCCCGTGACGCGGCTGATGGCGGGCGAGATGCAGAAGCTCGTCCACCTCGAGGACGCCCTGCACGAGCGGATCGTCGACCAGGTCGAGGCCGTGACCGCGGTCGCCAACGCGATCCGGCGCTCCCGCGCCGGCCTGTCGGACCCCAACCGACCGATCGGCTCGTTCATCTTCCTCGGGCCGACAGGCGTCGGGAAGACGGAGCTCGCTCGCGCACTTGCGGAGTTCCTATTCGACGACGAGCGAGCGATGGTCCGGATCGACATGAGCGAGTACCAGGAGCGCCACGCGGTCTCGCGGCTGCTCGGCGCGCCCCCCGGCTACGTTGGGTACGAGGAGGGCGGCCAGCTCACCGAGGCCGTCCGGCGCAGACCGTACACCGTCGTCCTGCTGGACGAAATCGAGAAGGCGCACCCCGATGCGTTCAACGTGTTGCTGCAGCTGCTCGACGACGGGCGCCTCACCGACGGACAGGGGCGAACGGTGGACTTCCGCAACGCCGTCGTGATCATGACCAGCAACCTCGGCTCGTACGTGTACGCCGATCCGTCGATCTCGCCGGACGAGCGTCGCGAGAAGGTCATGTCCGAGGTCCGCGCGTCGTTCCGGCCGGAGTTCGTGAACCGCGTGGACGAGATCCTGGTGTTCCAGCCGCTCGGGCGCGATGAGATCGCGCAGATCGTGGACATCCAGCTCGATCACCTCCGGCGCCGGCTCGCGGAGCGCAAGCTGACGATCACGCTGTCGCCTGCCGCCCGTGCGTACCTCGCCGACAGGGGGTACGACCCGTCGTTCGGCGCGCGGCCCCTGAGGCGGCTGATCCAGCGCGAGGTGCAGGACGCGCTGGCGATCAAGCTCCTCGCGGGCGAGGTGGCCGAGGGCGACGTGGTCGAGATCGACGCCGGGGACGGGGTGCTCGCCTTCGAGGTCCGGCGCGGCTAGCCTCGGGGGATGGGGGACTGGCGAGGCTGGAGGCTCTACCTCAGCATCCTTGGGGGCGCGGTTGTCCTCGGGTTCCTGCTGACGTCGCTGCCGCCGGGGGTGGTCATCGTGATCGCGCTGGCCGCGGTCGCCTTCGTATCGATCCGGTACGAGCGCGGGGCCAAGGCCGCCAAGGAGGACGTCACCGCGTTCGGCCTGGGGTTCGAGCGATCGGCGACGGATCCCTTCTCGCTCTGGTCGCTGCCACTCGCCTTGTTGTCGCGCGGATCGGATCAGACGATCGCGGACGTGATGTGGGGGAAGTGGGGTGACGTCGACGACGTCAAGCTGTTCTCGTTCGGCTATACCGACGCCTCCTCGGTGCGCCGCACGTACGCGTGCGTGCTCGCGGACTCGCCGACGGAGGAGGCGTTCGCCGTCGTCGTCGAGCCGAAGACGTTCTTGATCCCGGAGCCTGACCGTGCACCGATGCCGCTCGTGACGATCGACGACGCGACGTTCGCGGAGGGGTTCGAGATCCGCTCGGACGACCCGCGGAAGGCGGCCGCGGTGCTGACCGAGGGGTTGCGGGATCGGGTCCGGAGCTTGCAGGACCGATGGGGGTTCGAGCTCCGCGGCCGGATGCTCCTGTGCTATTCGCCGGTGGCCGGGATCGAGCCGACTGAGTCGCTGCGGACGATCTCGGCGCTCCGACGAGCCCTCGCCGAGCCCGAGGCGCCCGCCTCCGACGACGGTCCGGGGACGTTGCCGCAGGCAGGCCCCCCCCAGGCGTAGGCTGCCCGGCATGACGGAGCTCCCGCACCGCCCGGACGATCTCCCGGGCGCGTCGCCGACCAAGACGCTGCGCCGCAGCCGGACGAACCGGATCGTGGCAGGCGTCTGCGGCGGCATCGCCGAGTATCTCGGGATGGATCCGGTGCTCGTACGGATCGTCATGGTCGTGCTCGCGCTCGCGGGCGGGGGAGGGGTCGTCCTGTACCTGCTCGCCTGGGTCCTGATCCCGGAAGAGGACGCATCGGACGGCTCCCCCAACGTCGCCCCGGCCTCCACGTCCGGCTTCGAGCGGGGGCAGCTCGTGGTCGGCGTCGTCCTGATCGCCATCGGGGCGATCTTCCTGATCCAGATCCTGGCGCCTCGGTTCGGTCGCTACTTCTGGCCGGTCGCCTTCATCGCGGTCGGACTGGCGATCATCGTGCAGGCGGCGAGGCAACGATCGTGAGCGCCACGGAGCCCCGCCCGCCCATCGCGCGGGAGCCATCGCGTCGGCCTCCGTGGGGTGCGTTCCAGCCCGGGCGGCTGGTGCTGGGTCTGGTGCTCGCGGCGTTCGGCGTCGTGTGGCTGCTGGATGCCGCCGACGTCATCGAGGTCGACCTCGGCCTCGTTCTGCCGATCGGGCTGATCGTCGTGGGCGTCGCGCTGCTCGTTTCGGGGGCGTACGGGCGAAGCGGCGGGGGTCTCGTGGGGCTGGGCGTGCTCATCACGGTGGTCCTCGTCGTGAGCACGATCGTCGACATCCCGTTCACCGGCGGCGTCGGCGACCGCACCGAGCGCCCGCCGAGGTTCGGCGACCGGTCCTACGAGCTCGCGGTCGGCAAGCTCACGGTCGACCTCACCGCGTTGTCATGGAGGTCGGGCGTCGACGCCGACGAAGCGACGGTCGAGGCGCGGGTCGGGATCGGGCAGCTCGTCGTGCTCGCCCCCGATGCGTCGACGATCCCGTGCGTCAGCGTCGACGCCGAGGCCGGAATGGGACAGGTCGCGGTGTTCGGGCGCGAGCGCAGCGGGATCGGCCCCGACTACCGGACGGAGACTGTCTGCGCGGCGGAGCCAGGCTTCCACCTCGAGCTGTCCGTCGGCATGGGGCAGGTGGAAGTCACCCGTGGCTGATCGACATGCCGACCGGTCGGCGATCGTGTGGGGCGTCGCGTTCATCCTGGCCGGCGTTGTGTTCCTGCTCGACCGTCTGGAGGTGTGGTCGATCGAGCCCGAGCTGTTCGCGCCGGTGGCGCTGATCCTGATCGGCGTCGCTGTCCTCGCGGGCGCTACCCGGAGCGCACCCCCGCGGCCGTGAGCGTCGCGGTCCCTTCATCGGTCGTCCGCCGATCCCGCGTTCGAGTTCGAGATCTGCGAGCGGTGGCTGCTTTGCTACGACGCTGCGGCAAGAAGCGCCGCCCGACCGAGCTGATCCCGCTCCTCGGGACGCTGCAGGGCCTCCGGAACCAGGTGCCGCGGGTGGTCTTCGAGCTGTACCGGGTCGGCGCTCCCGGATAGGCTGATGCGCCGGTTCCGCACGGAAAGGACCTGAGAGATGGAGATCCTCTGGATCGTCCTCGGCGTCGTCGCGATCGTCGCGATCGTCGCGATCGGCGTCGTGATCTCGTACAACCGCTTCGTCTCGCAGAAGCAGCTGATCAACGACTCCTGGGCGAACATCGACACCGAGCTGCGCCGGCGCTACGACCTCATCCCCAACCTGGTCGAGACGGTGAAGGGGTACGCGGCGCACGAGCGCGAGGTCCTCGAGAACGTGACGCGTGCGCGGGCGGCCGCATCGGCCGCGACCGGGTCACCGGCGGAGCAGGCCGCGGCCGAGGGACCGTTCGTCGCCGCGCTGCGCCAGCTGTTCGCCGTCGCGGAGAACTACCCGCAGCTGCGCGCGAACGAGAACTTCCTGGCCCTTCAAACCGAGCTCTCGAACACCGAGGACAGGCTCCAGACGGCCCGTCGCTTCTACAACGCGAACGTGCGCGACTACAACCAGCGGGTGCAGTCGTTCCCGTCGAACCTCATCGCGAACACGTTCCACTTCGAGGAGGCCGAGTTCTTCGAGATCCCCGAGGGAATCCGCGAGGCCGGGCCGCCGCAGGTGAACTTCACGCGGGAGGGGCCGGGCGTCTCGTTCGGGGCCCCGGGTGCCGCGCCGAGCGAACGATCGCCGGCGCCCGGTATGCCCGCGCCGGCGGCTCCTGCCGGTGGGACGCCGCCTCCGCCGCCGCCGGAGCGACCCGCCGGCTCCTAGACGGCCGGTTCCCGTTCGGCCGGCGCCAAGGTGATCCGGCGTGTCGCGCGGCGCACGCCGGTCGTGAGCAACGACCACACGGCGGCCCACAGCATCGCGATCGTTCCGAGGACGACGGCGGTGACCGGCGCGCCGAACGCCTCCGCCGTCCATCCGGTCACGAGGCTCGACACCGTCAGGGTGAGGGTGATGAGTGCGTAGTCGAACGCGAAGATCCGCCCGAGCATCCGGTCGGGGACGATCCGCTGGAGCCCGTAGGTCGACAGCGTCCATTGCGCGCCGCCGCCGAGGTGCGCGGTCATCACGAGCAGGGCCCCCACGGCGAGGCCGGGTGCGACCGACAGTAGCGCGTACCCGAGGCCGAAGACCGCGAGCGCGAGGCCGATAGTGCCGAACAGCCGGTGGTCGTCCCGCCCGGCGAGCCGCCGGGCGACGAAGGGCCCGATCAATGCGCCGACGCCGCGGAACGCCATCAGGATGCCGATTCCGACGCTGCCCGCCGTGAAGACCTCCTTCGCGAAGACCGAGATCAGCACGAGCACCCCCGCACCGATCCCGAAGCCTGCCTTCACGCCGAGGAGGGCAAGGACGCGGTGATCGCGCCTCGCGTATCGCGCGGTCTCGACCGTCGCCTCGACGATCCCAGGATGTTGCTCGTCGGGCTCCCGCGCGCGGGAGAAGGGTCGTCGGATCCCCGCGATCAGGATGGCCGACACGATGAACGAGGCGGCGTCGATGACAAAGGCGGCGTCGGTGCTCAGCGAGGCAACGAGTCCGCCGAGCGCGGCGCCGACGGCCAGCATCGTTCCCCATGCCGACCCGGTCAGCGCGTTCGCCGGCCCGAGGTCCTCGCCGTCCACCAGGTTGGGGAGCGCGGCCGCCGAGGCGGGGTCGAATGCGGCCGAAAACGACGAGATCGTGGCGAGGAGGACGAACGCGAGCCAGATCGTGCTCTCGCCACCGGCGAGCAGGAACCCGAGGCACAGCACCGCGCGGGCCGCGTCCGCGGCGATCATCAGCCGGCGCCGGTCCAGACGGTCCGCCAGTGGCCCGCCGACGAACGACATCAGGAAGAACGGGACCTCCTGCGCCGCGATCAGGACGCCGACCCACACCGCGGAGCCGGTCAGGTCCAGCACGAGGCCCATGAGCGCGACGACCAGGAACCAGTCCCCGCCTAGCGAGATCAGCGAGGCCAGGTACAGCCGTCGGAAGTCGCGGTTACGCTGGAGCAGCGAGACGCTCGCACGGAGGCCCTCCGGCCTCTTTGGCGTGCTCACCTCGGGCTCGCGCGACGACACGGGTATCTGTGAGACTAGCGGGGACACCCCGTCGACGACCGGAGGTGGCGACGTGCTCGAGCGCCTGACGTGGTTCCGCCAGTCCGCCGTGCGGTACGCCGGCGAAGGGATGAACCTGTACATCGACCCGTGGGGGACGGCGAGAGACGATCCGCCCGCCGACGTGATCCTGATCACGCACGCGCACTTCGACCACTACCAGCCGCGCGAGATCGAACGACTCCGCAAGGACGCCACGCGGATCGTCGCGCCGAAGGACGTGGCATCGGAGCTGGGGGGCGACGTGACGGCCGTCTCGCCCGGGGACACGATCGAGGTGATGGGCGTCCACATCGAGGCCGTTCCCGCCTACAACGTGGTCGAGGAGCGCCTCGATATGCATCCGCAGACGAACGGGTGGGTGGGGTATGTCCTCGAACTGGACGGCCGAACCTACTATCACGCAGGGGATACCGACGCCCTCCCGGAGCTCGAGCGGCTCCGGACGGACGTCGCGATGGTGCCGATCGGAGGCACGTACACGATGGACTGGCGCGAGGCGGCCGGCCTGATGAAGGCGATGCGGCCGCAAGTGGCCGTGCCGATCCACTTCGGGTTCGTCGTGTGTTCGCCGACGCACGCGGACTACTTCCGCGACGAGGTGGCTCCTTTGCCGGTGGAGGTCCTCCGGCCGACGAACCCGTTCGAGCAGCCGTAGTAGAGGGAACGGGCACGAGGGGAGCGAGATGGAGCTCGGATACGACAAGCCGCTGTACATCCTCGCCTTCGACCATCGCGGGTCGTTCCAGAAGAAGTTCTTCGGGGTCACGGGCGAGCCCAACGAGGAGGAGACGGCCCGCATTTCCGACGCGAAGACGGTGATCTTCGAGGGGCTGCTGCGGTCGCTCGACGAGGGCGTCGCACGCGTGTCGGCCGGCGCGCTTGTCGACGAGCAGTTCGGTGCGGACATCGCGCGCAAGGCGAAGGCCGACGGTCTCTCCCTCGCGATGCCGGTGGAGAAGAGCGGGCAGGACGAGTTCGACTTCCAGTACGGGGACGACTTCGGGGGGCACATCGAGGAGTTCGACCCGACCTTCTCGAAGGTGCTCGTGCGCTACAACCCCGAGGGCGACGAGGCGATGAACGCGCGTCAGTCCCAGCGCCTGAAGCGGCTCGGCGACTGGCTGCACGGGCGTGACCGCAGGTTCCTGTTCGAGCTGCTGGTCCCTGCCGAGCCTCACCAGCTCGAGGCGATGGGCGGCGACGAGGATCGGTGGGACCGCCAAGCGCGGCCGGCGCTGATGAAGCGGGCGATCGCGGAGCTGCAGCAGGCGGGTGTCGAGCCGGACATCTGGAAGATCGAGGGCATCGACAAGCGGGAGGACTGCGAGACGATCGCGGCGCAATGCCGGGCCGGCGCGGACCGCCCGAACGTGGCGTGCGTGGTGCTCGGCCGCGGCGCGGACGACTCCGCCGTCGATCACTGGCTGCGGACGGGTCGGGGAGTGTCCGGCTACATCGGCTTCGCGATCGGGCGCTCGATCTGGTGGGATCCGCTCAAGGCGTACGTGGACGGGGACGCCGGTCGGGACGACGCGGCCAAGCGCATCGCGGCAAACTACCGCCGGTTCATCGAGGTATACGAGAACGGGTAGACGGCTCCGGCCTGCGACCAGGGCCAAGGACGAAGAGCTGACGACGAGGGGGGCACATGGCGGTCATCAAGACGATCGAGCTGGTCGGCGTATCGGACCACTCGTGGCGTGACGCCGCGCAGCAGGCGCTGAGCGAGGCGGCGAAGACGATCCGGCACATCGAGGGGATGGACGTCCTGTCGACATCGGCCGTGATCGAGGGCAACGAGGTCAAGGAGTACCACACGCAGGTCCAGATCCGGTTCCGGCTCGAGCGCTAACGGGCTCGCGGGCCTCCGTCGCCTCGCGCTGGGCGGGCCTCACCCCCGGGCTACACTCCTGCGGTCATGCCTGCGTCGATCGTGCTCGGTACCCAGTGGGGTGATGAGGGCAAGGGCAAGGCGACCGACCTCCTCGCGGACGACGTGGATTTCGTGGTCCGTTATCAGGGCGGCAACAACGCGGGACACACCGTCATCGCGGAGAATCGTGTCCTGAAGCTCCACCTGATCCCGTCCGGGATCCTGTATCCGCACCCCGTCTCGGTGATCGCCGACGGCGTCGTCGTCGACCCGCGGGTGCTGCTCGAGGAGATGGACACGCTGTCCGGTCTGGGCATCGACGTGTCGCGTCTCGTCGTCTCGGGCAACGCGCACCTGATCATGCCGTACCACCTGGAGCTCGAAAAGGTGACCGAGCGGTTCCTCGGCAAGAACGCCCTCGGGACGACGAAGCGCGGGATCGGTCCCGCGTACGGCGACAAGGCCGCGCGCATCGGCCTGCGCGTGCAGGACCTGTTCGACGAGAAGATCTTCCGCCAGAAGCTGGACGTGGCCCTGAAGGAGAAGAACCTCGTCCTCACGAAGGTGTACGGGCGGCTGCCGCTCGACGGCGAGCGGATCTGCGCCGACTACATGGCCTACGCGGAGCGTCTGCGGCCGCACGTCAGCGACACGTCGAAGCTGCTTCACGATGGGCTCGGGGCGGGGAAGTCGGTCCTGCTCGAGGGCGCGCAGGGGACGCTCCTCGACCTCGACCATGGGACGTATCCGTTCGTGACGTCGTCGAACCCGGTCGCCGGTTACGCGCTGGCGTCGGCGGGGATCGGACCCTCGTGGGTCGACCGCGTGATCGGCGTGACGAAGGCCTACGTCACGCGCGTCGGCGCAGGTCCGTTCCCCACCGAGGACACGGGCGAGGACGGCGAGCGGCTCGGCCGCGTCGGCCAGGAGTTCGGCGTCACGACCGGGCGCAAGCGCCGCTGCGGGTGGTTCGACGGGGTCGTGCTCCGATACGCGGCGCGCGTCAACGGCCTCACCGAGCTGTTCCTGACCAAGCTCGACGTCCTGTCGGGGTTCCCGACGGTCAAGGTCTGCACCGCGTACGAGGCGGACGGCGAGCGGTTCGACGACTTCCCGCCGCACCTGTCCCTGTTCCATCGGGCGCGGCCGGTGTACGAGGAGCTCGACGGCTGGCAGGACGACCTCGGCTCCGCGCGCTCGTTCGCGGGGCTCTCCGAGCCGGCCCGCCGCTTCGTCGGCAGGATCGCTGAGCTGGGCGGCGTCCCGGTCTCCGTCGTGTCGGTGGGGCCGGCGAGGGAACAGAGCCTGGCGGTCGGATGAAGGTGCTCGTCGTCGGGGGCGGCGGGCGCGAGCACGCGCTGACGTGGGGGCTCGCCCGGAACCCGACGATCGACCGGCTGTTCGTCGCGCCCGGGAACGCGGGGATGTCGTCGGACGCCGTCCGGCTCCGCGTGGCGACCGACGACCTGGACGGCCTCGTCGCCCTCGTCGAGCGGGAGGCGATCGATCTCACCGTCATCGGGCCCGAGGTCCCACTCGTCGCCGGCCTGGCCGATCGGCTGGAGGCCGAGGGTCGCGCGGTGTTTGGGCCGTCGGCGGCGGGCGCCCGCCTCGAAGCTTCGAAGGCGTGGGCGAAGGAGCTGTGCTTCCGCTACGGGGTCCCGACCGCGCGCTCGCTCACCGTCCGAGACGTCACGGCCGGGCGGAACGCACTCGAGGCGTTCGACCCGCCCTACGTGGTGAAGGCCGACGGGCTCGCGGCCGGCAAGGGCGTCGTGATCGCGGAGACGCGGGAGGACGCCGACCTGGCGCTGCGTGCCTGCCTCGACGAGCACGAGTTCGGCGAGGCGGGAGACGTCGTCGTGATCGAGGAGTTCCTGATGGGCCCCGAGGTATCGGCGTTCGCGCTCACGGACGGGCGCGACGTGCTCCGGCTCGCCATGGCCCAGGACTTCAAGCGGGCCGAGGACGGCGATGTCGGGCCGAACACGGGCGGCATGGGAGCCTACTCGCCGGTCGGGTTCGTCGACGGGTCGACCGAGCGCCGGGTCGCGGACGAGATCTTCGCGCGTATCGTCGAGGCGCTCCGTACCGAGGGTGTCCGCTACCGAGGTGTGCTCTACGCGGGGCTGGTCCTGACGGCCGAAGGGCCGAAGCTCCTCGAGTTCAATTGTCGGTTCGGTGACCCGGAGACGCAGGCCATCGTCCCGCGACTCGACTCGGACCTGGCGGAGCTGCTCCTCGCCTGCACCGAGGGCAACCTCGGCGCCTACCGAGCACACTGGCGGCGGGAGGCCTGCGTGACGGTGGTCGTCGTCTCCGCCGGCTATCCGGGCAGCTACAAGACGGGGTTCGCGATCGATGGGCTCCGGGAGGCCGCCCGCGTCGAGGGAGCGCTCGTGTTCCACGCGGGCACCGAGGAGCGAGAGGGTAGAGTGGTCACGGCGGGGGGACGCGTGCTCGCCGTCAGCGCGCTCGGCGCCGATGCGTCGGAGGCCAGGGACCGTGCGTACGAGGCCTGTTCACGCATCAGGTTCGAGGGGATGCGGTACCGGCGGGACATCGCTCGCGGGGCCGCGGAGGAGGCGACGTGAACGACGACGCACCAACCGTCGGCGTCCTGGTCGCGTCTCCGGCGGAGCTCGCGTTGATGCAGCAGGCCACCGCGATCCTCGAGAAGCTCGGCGTGCGGCACGAGATCCGCGTGATGTCGGCGCATCGCAACCCCGACCTCGTCGACGAGTACGCGCGTACGGCGTTCGAGCGCGGGATCAAGGCGCTGATCTGCAGCACCGGCATCTCGGGCCATCTCGCCGCGGCCGTCGCATCGCGGACCGTGATCCCGGTCGTGGGCGTGCCGATCGCGTCAGACCAGATGCCCGGCGACCAGGCGTTGGTCGTGACGGCACAGATGCCGAGCGGGGTCCCCGTCGCGACCGTCGGCGTGGACGCGCCCGTCAACGCCGCCGTCCTGGCCGCCCAGATCGTCGGCGTGGCGGACCCCGACGTGCAGAAGCGCCTGTGGAGGTTCAAGGACGACCTGGGGGAGGGCCTCAGGCTGTGACGCCCGGGCAGCAGGGGAGCCGGTGATCCCGCGCTACACGCTCCCCGAGATGGCCGCAGTCTGGTCGGAGGAAGCCCGGCTCGGCCACTGGCTCGAGATCGAGATCCTGGCGGTCGAGGCTTGGGCGCACCTCGGGCGGGTCCCGTACGAGGACGCCGTCGCCGTCCGGGAGCGCGCGTCGTTCGACCGGCAGCGGGTGGCCGAGCTCGAGGGCGTCACGAGGCACGACGTTGCCGCGTTCGTGCAAGATGTCGCCGCGTCGGTCGGAGACGCGGGTCGGTGGATCCACCTCGGCCTCACGTCGTCCGACGTACTCGACACCGCGCTCGCGCTTCAGCTGCGCGAGGCGACCGACCTGTTGCTCGACCGCCTGGACCTGCTGCTCGCCGCGGTCGTTCGGATGGCGCTCGAGCACCGCGGCACCGTCATGGCCGGTAGGACGCACGGCGTCGTGGCCGAGCCGACGACCTTCGGCCACAAGCTGGCGCTGTGGGCGTTCGAGCTCGACCGCGGCCGGGACCGACTCCGGCGGGCGCGCGAGCAGATCTCGGTCGGCAAGGTCTCGGGGGCCGTCGGGACGTACGCGCAGGTGGAGCCCGCGGTGGAAGAGGAGGTGTGCTCGCGGCTCGGGTTGCGACCGGCCGAGGCGAGCAGCCAGATCATCCCGCGCGACCGCCACGCCGACTACCTTGCCACGCTCGCCGTGGTCGCCGGGACCCTCGACGCGCTCGCCACGGAGATCAGGCACCTCGCCAGGACCGAGGTGCGCGAGGTGCAGGAGCCGTTCTCGCCGGGCCAGAAGGGCTCGTCCGCGATGCCGCACAAACGCAATCCGGTCCGCTGCGAGCGGATCGCGGGCCTGGCTCGCGTCGTGCGCGCGGCCGCGACGGTCGCGTTCGAGAACCAGGTCTTGTGGCACGAGCGCGACATCTCGCACTCGTCCGCGGAGCGGATCGTGTTCCCCGACGCCACCACGGCGCTGCACTTCATGCTCGCTGAGATGACCGACGTGCTCGGAGGGCTCCGCGTCTTCCCGGAGCGGATGCTCGCGAACCTTGAGGTCGGCGGCGGGCTCGCGTACTCCCAAAACGTGCTCCTGGCACTCGTCGATGCCGGGATGGCGCGCAACGATGCCTACCGGATCGTCCAGGCTGCTGCGGCGGCGGCCTGGGACGAGGAGCGCTCGTTCCGGGACGCGATCGCCGCCGACCCGCAGGTGCGCCCGCTGCTCGGCGATCGGCTCGGCGATCTCTTTGATCCGAGGCATGCCATGCGCAACCTCGACGTGGTGTTCGACCGGCTCGCGAAGATCCAGGTGGAGGGCACATGACAACCGCCGGCAAGCTCCGAGCGCAGGGGAAGGTGCGGGATGTCTACGACGTGGGTGATGAAAGGCTGCTTCTCGTCGCCACCGATCGGATCTCGGCGTTCGACGTGGTCCTGCCCAACCCGATCCCGGATAAGGGGCGCGTGTTGACAGGACTCACGCTCTTCTGGCTGACCCGGACGGACGACCTCGTCGGCAACCACTTCGTGACCGCCGACCGGCGCGACTTCCCCGAGCCCTTCCGCAGTGAGCCGTCGCTCGCCGGGCGCGCGATGCTCGTGCGGAGGGCCGACGTCATCCCGGTCGAGTGTGTCGCACGCGGGTACCTCACCGGGTCGGGGCTGAAGCAGTACCGAGCCGAGGGTCACGTGTGCGGCGTGCCGCTGCCGCCCGGGCTGGTCGAGGCGTCGCGGCTGCCCGAGCCGATCTTCACGCCGACGACCAAGGCCACCGAGGGCCACGACGCGCCGCTCACCTTCGACCAGACCGTCGACCTGATCGGGCGCGGGCTCGCGGAGCGCCTGCGTGAGCTCACGATCACCCTGTACGAGCGGGGCGCGGCGATCGCGCTCGAACGCGGCATCATCGTTGCGGACACGAAGTTCGAGTTCGGGTTCGCCGGCGGCGAGCTGATCCTCATCGACGAGGTGCTCACGCCGGACTCGTCCCGCTTCTGGCCGGCCGAAGGATACGCGCCCGGCCGCGTCCAACCGAGCTACGACAAGCAGTTCGTCCGGGATTGGCTGGACGCGAGCGGGTGGGATCACGAGCCGCCGCCGCCCGAGCTCCCCTCCGAGGTCGTCGCGCGGACGGCCCTCACGTATCACGAGGCCTACGACCGTGTGACGGGCGAGCGGTTCGCCCACTACCGTCACCGCATGGGGATCATGTCCGACCAGGACTGGGAGCGGTGCTCGGTGGACCTGGAGCGGCTGCGCCGGCAACACGGATGAGCCGCCGTCGGTTCGAGGTGTTGGTATCGCTCAAGCCGGGCCTGCTCGACCCGCGAGGCAAGGCGGTCGAGAGTGCGCTCCCGGCCATGGGGTGGACCAACGTGTCGGACGTTCGGGTCGGTAAGCACATCGAGCTAACGGTCGAGACCGATTCCGATGAGGACGCTCGTGTACAGATCGAGGAGATGGCGGCGCGATTGCTGTCGAACCCCGTCATCGAGACGTACCGGATCCTGACGGTCCAGGAGGCGGCGGGATGAGCGGATGAGCGAGCGCCGCTCGCGCATCGGCGTCATCACGTTCCCCGGCTCGCTCGACGACCGCGACGCGCTGCGTGCCGTCGCGTTGATGGGCGGCCACGGCGTGCCGATCTGGCACGCCGACGCCTCGCTCCAGGACATCGATGCGGTGATTCTGCCGGGTGGGTTCTCCTACGGCGACTACCTCCGGACGGGCGCGATCGCCCGGTTTGCCCGGGTGATGGAGGCGGTCGCGGCGTTCGCGGACGCGGGCGGGCCCGTCGTCGGGATCTGCAACGGGTTGCAGATCCTGTGCGAGGCCGGCATGTTGCCCGGGGCACTGATCCGCAATCGGTCGCTTCGGTTCATCTGCAAACCGGTCGACGTGCGGGTCGAGACCTCGATGTCGGCGCTCACCGATGGGCTCGTCGCCGGGGACGTGCTGCGGATGCCCGTGAAGCATGGCGAGGGACAGTTCGTGGCCACCGACGACGAGCTGCGCCGCATCGAGGGCGAGGGGCTCGTCGTGTTCCGCTACTGCGCCCCGGACGGCTCGCTCGACGACGCGTCTAACGTTAACGGCTCCACGGCGTCGATCGCCGGCGTGCGCAGCGAGCGTGGCAACGTCGTGGGCCTGATGCCCCACCCCGAGCACGCCGTCGACCCGGACGTCGGTCCGACGGGCGGCCAGGCCCTGTTCGCGTCGCTGCTGTCGTCCGCGGTCGCCAAGGTCTGATCGTGAAGGTCGAGCAGCCCCTTCATCGGGCGCTCGGGCTCACCGACGACGAACTCGAAGGGATCCGCGATCGGCTCGGCCGCGACCCCAACCCCACCGAGCTCGCGATGTACGGCGCCATGTGGTCCGAGCACTGCTCGTACAAGAGCTCGAAGATCCACCTGCGCCGACTCCCGACGGAGGGTCCGCAGGTCCTCGTCGGTCCCGGCCAGGACGCCGGGGCCGTCGACGTCGGAGACGGCCTGGCCGTCGTGTTCAAGATGGAGTCGCACTCGCATCCGAGCGCGATCGAGCCGTACCAGGGCGCCGCGACCGGTGTCGGTGGCATCGTGCGCGACGTCGTGTCGATGGGCGCGCGCCCCATCGCGCTGCTCGACCCGCTGCGCTTTGGGCCGCTCTCCGACGAGCGCAACCGGTACCTGTTCGCGGGGGTCGTCGCGGGGATCGGCGGCTACGGCAACTGCATCGGCGTTCCGACCGTCGGAGGCGAGATCGCGTTTGCCGAACCACACGGCGCGAACCCTTCGGTGAACGTGATGTGTGTCGGGACCGCGCCGGCCGAGCGGCTGATGACGGGATCGCGCGAGCTCCCCGACGGGTCCGTCCTCGCCCTGATCGGCGCGGCAACTGGGCGCGATGGGATCGGCGGGGTCTCGGTGCTCGCGTCGCGCACGCTCGAGGACGACGCGGCCGAGAGCCGACCGAGCGTGCAGATCGGCGACCCGTTCGCGGAGAAGCTGCTGGTCGAGGCCTGCCTTGAGCTCGTCGAGCGGGACCTCCTCTTGGGGCTCCAGGACCTCGGCGGTGCCGGGATCACGTGCGCTGTCAGCGAGTCGGCCGCGCGCGCCGACATGGGCGCGGTCCTGCGGCTCGACGCGGTGCCGCTCCGCGAGCCCGATCTGGAGTCGTTCGAGATCCTGACGAGCGAGTCGCAGGAGCGGATGCTTGCGATCGTGGCGCCGGAACGGCTGCCCGCCGTCGAGGAGGTCTGCGGCCGGTGGGGGCTCGCCGCCGTCGCGGTCGGCACGCTCGTGGCCGGTGGCGTCCTGCGTGCCAAGATGGGCGGCGCGACGGTCGCGGAGGTTCCGGCCCGGTCACTCGCCGACGAGGGGCCCACGTACGAGCGCCCCATGGCGCCGTCCAAGCGCGAGCTGCTGATCGAGGATGACCCCACGTTCGCAACCGTCACGACTCCGCCCGGCGACGCGTTCGTCCAGGTCCTGACCTCGCCGAACGTAGCGAGCAAGCGGTGGGTCTGGGAGCAGTACGACTGGATCGTCCAGGGCGGGACCGTGGTGGGGCCCGGCGGCGACGCGGCCGTGATCCGCCTCGAGGGCGGCGTCAGGGCGATCGCGCTCGCGACCGACGGCAAGGGCCGCTTCGGGCACCTCGACCCATACCTAGGCGCGGCCCACGCCGTCGCCGAGGCCGCCCGGAACGTCGCGACCGTCGGAGCCAGGCCGCTCGCGATAACGAACTGCATGAACTTCGGGAACCCCGAGCGGCCCGAGGTGATGTGGCAGTTCTCCGAGTCGATCCGCGGAATGGCGGACGCGTGTCGGGCGCTCGACACGCCTGTGACCGGCGGCAACGTGAGCTTCTACAACGAGTCAGGCGGCTCGGCGATCTGGCCCACGCCGGTGATCGGCATGCTCGGCGTGCTCGACGATCATCGGCTCGCGGTCGGCCCGTCGTTTGTCCCGGGGTCTTCGGTGTACCTGCTCGGCGAGACGTTCGCGGAGCTCGGGGGTAGCGAGTTCGCCGAGGCGGTCCTCGGCGAGGTGGCCGGCCGTCCTCCCGCGCTGGATCTCGAACGTGAGTGCGCGCTCCAGCGGCTGCTGGTCGAGGCCGCGGCGCTCGACGCCCTGTCGTCGGCGCACGACTGCGCGGAGGGTGGCGTGGCGATCGCGCTCGCCGAGTGCGCGATCGCCGGCGGCACCGGGTTCGCGGTCACGCTGCCCGGCGACCTGCCTCCGCACATCACGCTGTTCTCCGAATCGGCGTCGCGGGCGGTCGTTTCGGTGCGTCCCGTGCGGGCGGCCAGGCTCGAGGAGCTGGCGGACACGTTCCACGTCCCGTTCGCCAGGCTCGGCGAGACGGGCGGCCCACGGATGGTCTTCGACCGGATCTTCGAGACGGCCGTCGACGAGGTGACCGCCGCGTACGAGGAGGCGCTGCCCGCACTCCTCGGCGGTTGAAGCGGGTCCGTGCTTGGATACACCCATGGCGGACGTGCGCACCGGCATCAGCGTCGAGGAGCTCCAGCTCGCCGCCCGGAACCACGGGTTGCCCCTTGAGGCGCTCCGGTACGACCTCACGCCGGCCGGACTGCACTACCTGCTGATCCATTACGACATCCCTCACATCGACGCCGGGTCGTGGCGCCTGACGGTCGACGGCGCGGTCCGAAGACCGCTGACGCTCTCGCTCGACGACCTCCGGGCGCGTCCCCGCGTTTCGCTCACCGTCACGCTGGAATGCGCCGGGAACGGCCGGGCGCTCCTGGAGCCGCACGTCGAGAGCCAGCCCTG
The DNA here is from genome assembly GCA_046729855.1 of Actinomycetota bacterium. Lineage (GTDB taxonomy): Bacteria > Actinomycetota > UBA4738 > UBA4738 > HRBIN12 > DATHSY01. Next base: position 44,470 of record JBKPHM010000012.1, read on the forward strand.
GCTCGTCGAGGCCGTCAGCAACGCGGAGTGGACGGGGACGCCGCTCCGGGGGGTGCTCGAGGACGCCGGCGTGGATCCCGACGCCGAGGAGATCGTGCTGACCGGTCTCGACCACGGGCTGGACCACGACGTCGAGCAGGACTACCAGCGGAGCCTTCCGGTCGCCGAGGCGATGCGCGAGGACGTGCTCCTCGCGTACGAGATGAACGGCGCGGCGCTGATGCCGCAGCACGGGTTCCCCGTCCGCGTCGTCGTCCCGGGGTGGTACGGGATGACGCACGTGAAGTGGCTCGGCAGCGTGACGGCCGTGATCGAGCCGTTCGAGGGCTTCCAGATGACCGGCTCGTACCGGATCTGGACGACGGACGACGCCGACGAGGCCGGTACGCCGGTATCCAGGATCCAGCCGCGCGCGCTGATGGCTCCGCCCGGCTTCCCCGACTTCTTCACGAGGCAGCGGATCGCCGAACGGGGCGAGGTCGAGCTCGTGGGCCGTGCGTGGTCGGGGTTCGCGCCGATCGAGCGCGTCGAGGTCAGCGTGGACGGCGGCGCGACCTGGCACGACGCGAAGCTCGGGCCGCTGCCGACCTCCTCCTACGCGTGGCGCTCTTGGAGCTACCGATGGCCGGCCGAGCCCGGTCAGCACGTGCTCGCGTGCCGCGCGACCGACGCGATCGGCACGACCCAACCGATCAGCGCGGAGTGGAACCGCGGAGGATTCCAGAACAACTCGATCCAGCGCGTGCCGGTCACGGTCCGATTATGGACGGCCCGCGTCCCGGGGCGTGTCGGAGCCGGTGCTAGCATCGGCCAAGGGTGGGAGCCGAGAGCCCGAAAGAGGAGTGTGGCCTCTTCGGCGTGTGGGCGCCGGGCGAAGATGTCGCACGGCTGATGTACTTCGGGCTGTTCGCCCAGCAGCATCGCGGCCAGGAGTCCGCGGGCATGGCCGTATCCGACGGCCAGAACCTGCTGGTGTACAAGGAGCTGGGCCTCGTCTCCCAGGTCTTCAACGAGGCCACGCTTGCGACGCTGCAGGGTGACGTGGGGATCGGTCACACACGCTATTCGACGACCGGCTCCACGACGTGGGACAACGCGCAGCCGGCGTTCAAGACCGACGGGGATCGTTCGCTCGCGTTGGGCCACAACGGGAACCTGGTGAACACGGCTGAGCTGGCCGACCGCGTCGGACGGGCCCCCGGCAGGGCGACGACGGACTCCGACCTCGTCGCCACGCTGCTCTCTCGGACGCTGGACCGCGGCCTGCGGGAGGGCCTGCTCGAGGTCCTGCCCACGCTCGAGGGCGCCTTCAGCCTCGTCGTGATGGACGAGCGGAGCGTGTTTGCGGCTCGCGACCCGCACGGCGTCCGGCCGCTGTCGATCGGACGTCTGCGGAACGGCTTCTGCGTCGCCTCCGAGACCTGCGCGCTCGACATCCTGGGCGCGACGTTCGTGCGAGACGTCGAGCCCGGGGAGCTCGTCCGGATCGACGACCGAGGGCTGCATCGTGACCGGTTCGCCCCGTCAGCGCGCCGGTCGCTGTGCGTCTTCGAGTTCGTCTACCTGGCGCGCGCGGATTCCCGGCTGCGTGGTCGGACGGTCTACGAGGTCCGGCGGGAGCTGGGACGGCGCCTCGCGATGGAGCAGCCCGCCGATGCCGACCTGGTGATTCCGGTGCCGGACACGGGCCACTCGGCGGCGCAGGGGTACGCCGAGGTCAGCCAGATCCCGTACGGCGAGGGCCTGATGAAGAACCGGTACGTGGGACGGACGTTCATCGAGCCGTCGCAGATGCTCCGCGAACGCGGCGTGAAGCTGAAGCTCAACCCGATCCCGGACGCGATCCGGGGCAAGCGGCTCGCCGTCATCGACGACTCGATCGTCCGTGGGACGACCACGAGGCAGCTCGTGCAAGCGTTGCGCGAGGCGGGCGCCGCAGAGGTGCACACGCGGATCACGTGTCCGCCGATCATGTGGCCGTGCTTCTATGGGATCGACATGTCGACGCGTCAGGAGCTCGTGGCCGCCGATCTCTCGGTCGAGCAGATCCGCGAGTACGTGGGCGCCGACTCGCTGGGGTACCTGTCGCACGAGGGGATGGTCGACGCCACGGGCTCGTCCGCCGGGACGCTGTGCACCGCCTGCTACTCCGGTGAGTACCCGATCCCCGTCCCGGAGGGCTCCGGGAAGTTCCTGTTGGAACAGCCGACGAAGTCGTGACTTGGGCGCGGGCGTGAGCGAGGCCTACCGCCGAGCCGGGGTCGACCTCGACGCGGCCGCGGAAGCGGTCGAGCTGATCCGTCGGGTGGCCGGCGTCGCAGGACGCGCGGAGGTCACCGACGGTATCGGCGGGTTCGCGGGGCTCTTCCGTTTCGGCGACGGTCGGTACCTCGCGGCGGCGACGGATGGGGTCGGCACGAAGATCGAGATCGCCAGGCGTGTCGGTCGGCTCGACACGGTCGGCGTCGACCTTGTCGCGATGTGCGCCGACGACGTCGTGTGCACGGGCGCGGAGCCGCTGTTCGTCCTCGATTACCTGGCGGTAGGATCCGTGGTTCCCGACCGCGTCGCCGCGATCGTCCGTGGGGTCGCCGAGGGCTGCCGGCTCGCGGGATGCGCGCTGCTCGGGGGCGAGACGGCCGAGCACCCCGGCGTCATGGACGACGACGCGTTCGACCTCGCCGGGTTCTGCGTCGGCGTCGTGGCGGAGGACGATCGCATCGGGCCCGAGCGGGTCGTCGCGGGCGACGTCCTGGTCGGCCTGCCGTCTTCGGGGCTCCACGCGAACGGCTTCAGCATGGTCCGGCGCGCGATCGACGAACGAAGCCTCGCCCTGGACAATGCGATCGCTTCGCTCACACGGCCGCTCGCAGACGAGCTCCTGGAGCCGACGCGGATCTACGCACCGCAGGTGCTCCGGCTGGTGCGGGACGGGGCCGTGCACGCCGCCGCGCACGTGACCGGCGGTGGCATCGTCGGGAACGTCCCTCGGGCCTTGCCGCCGGGACTCCGCGCCGAGATCGACGAGACGTCGTGGCGCGTGCCGCCGATCTTCGACGTGGTCCAGCGTGCCGCCGGCGCGAGCGAGGCCGACATGCGGGCCACGTTCAACATGGGGATCGGGATGGTGCTGGTTGCTCCCGCGGGCGCCCTCGCCGCGGTCCGCGCCGTCGTCGCCGACGCGGTCGAGATCGGACAGGTGGTCGCGGGCCCGCCAGAAGCTGACTAGGCATCCGTCCTCCAAACGGTCGGGCGTCCCAGGACCGTGCTACTCCGTCCGGATGGCGAGAAACCCGCCGCAAGGCCGATTCCCGGCGACTCAATGATGGCCCGGCCCCGGCCGATGCCCAGATGGACATGGCGATGCCGGTAGAGACCCACGTGGCGCAGGAAGCATCGCGCATCCTCATCGTCGACGACGAACCTCAGGTCGTCTGGATGCTGCAATTCAGCCTGGAGGCCGAGGGCTACCGTACGTACTCGGCGCGCGACGGCCGGCACGCGCTGGCCGAGATGCGCGAACGCCGGCCGGACGTCGTCCTGCTCGACATCATGATGCCGGTCATGGACGGCTGGTCGGTCCTGGAGGAGATGCGCAACCTGCCCGAGCGGGACCGTCCGCGCGTCGTCGTGTTGTCGGCGCGATCGAGCGTGCGGGACCGTGCGAAGGCCGCCGAGCTCGGCGCCGACCGCTTCATGCCCAAGCCGTTCAACATGGACGACCTGCTGGCGCTCCTCGCCGAGCTGTCGTCCTGAAGGTTCCTCGCTCCGCTGTCGGCTCGCTCAGTGCGCGAAGCGCTGGTTGTCCTTCGTCACGACCGTCGTGCCCGACGCGCGGCACGTGAGGACCGGCCCGTCGAGGAACTCCGCGGCAGACGCCGACACGTCGTGACGAGGACCGCCCACCTTCCAGACCTCGAACTCACAGGTCCGGCTGGTGTTCCCGACCTCGACGATCCGGCCGTGGGCCTCGACCCAGTCGCCCGCATACAGCGGTGCCAGGAACTCGACCGAGCCATACGCGCGGAAGAGCCCTTCGTCGCCGTCGTAGCGCATCGCGAGCTCCGTGATCAGGTCACCCACGATCTCGAGCTGCTTTGCGCCGGCGACGAGATCGCCCCCGTAATGGGCGTCCTCCGAGCCCAGCCGGCGGCGGATGAACGCGGTGGGCAGGCCGTTGACGGACTCCATCGTGAGGGTCTCCTTCGTTCGCGCGATCAGGACGGGACGATCTTGCCGAACAGCACCCCGCGCCTGGGTACGCGCTTGAGCGAGCCGTCCTTCGTGCGGACCAGATAGGTCTCGGCGGGGTGGTCGTACGACTCGAGGGTGCCGACGACCTCCGACAGATAGCCGTTCGGGAGCTCGAACTGGAACGAGACGCGTTTGCCGAGGTCGTCAGGCGTGACGAGGTTCTGCCGCTGCATGTCGGACGCAGGATAGCGCCCGAGCCGTTCACGCCGGCAACGAGCGGAGAGGGTCCGGACCCTGCAACAGATCGGCCAGGTCGTTGAGCGCCCTGCCCACGTCGGCCCCATCCAGGGCGCGGTGGTCGAACGTGACCGAGAGGAGACAGGCCGGTCGGGCGACGACGTGACCGTCCGCCACGAGCGGTCGTGGGGCGATCCGACCGAGCCCCAGCGTGATCGCGCCCGGCGGGTTGAGCAGCGGGGTGCCGAACTCCGACCCGTAGCTGCCGGTGTTGGTGATCGTCGTGGTAGCACCTCGCAGCTCGTCGCGCCGGATCGTGCCGTCCCTCGCCGACGCGGCGAGTCTGGCGATCTCGTCGGCGACGTCGTGGATCCCGAGCCGGCCTGCGTTTCGCAGCACGGGCACCACAAGCCCCTTCGGCGTGTCGGTCGCGATCCCGATCGAGACCTCCGCGTGCTCGACGATCGCGTCGGCCTCGAAGGTCTGCCGAAAGCCGGCGTGACCGCGCGCCGTCCGCGCGATCGCGGCGGCGACGATCGGGAGCGGAGAGAGTCCGAGCTCCGAACGGAACGCCTCGAGCGCCGAGCAGTCGAGCGTCCGGAACGTGGTGACCTGAGGGATCGTGGCGGCCCGCTCGAGGTTCGCCGCGATCCTCGCGCGGACCGGTGAGAGCGCGTGCCGTTCCGAGTCGTCGGCGCGATCACGACCGCGCGCAGCGCGTTCGACGTCCTCGCGCGTGACACGTCCGTCCGGCCCGGTGCCTCGAACCGCCGCGAGATCCATCCCGAGGTCCTTCGCGAGCGCCCGGACCGCGGGGGTCGCCGCGACCGACGAGCGCTTGGCGGTGGATTCCACGCGGTCCACGACAAACGTCACGAGCGGGGAGCCGACGGGGACCGTCTCGCCGACTGCGACGTGGAGCGTCGTCACGCGGCCGGCGAACGGAGACGGGACCTCGACGGTGGCCTTCGCTGTCTCGACCTCGGCGATCGGCTGGTTCTGCGCGACGTCGTCGCCCTCGCCGACGAGCCATGCCTCGAGCGTGGCCTCCTCGAGTCCCTCGCCGAGGTCCGGCAGGACGAAGACCCGCTCGGGCATCAAAACGTCACCGTCCGGCGAACCGCCTCGCAGATGTCTTCGACGCTCGGGAGATACGCCTGCTCGAGCGACGCGGGCGGGTACGGCACGTCCGGCGCGGTCACGCGCGCGATCGGCGCCTCGAGGCGGTCGAACGCGACCTCCATGATCCGAGCGGCGATCTCGGCGCCCATCCCGAGCGTCCGCGGCGCCTCGTGCACGACGACGGCGCGGCCGGTCGACCGCACAGATCTCGCGATTCCGTCCACGTCGAGCGGCACGAGCGAGCGGAGATCGATCACGGTGCACGCGATCCCGTCGGAGGCGAGCGCGTCCGCCGCCTCGGCGCACCGATGCACCATCGCGCCGTACGAGATGACCGTGCATCCCTCCCCGTCGCGGAGCGTCCGTGCGACGCCGATCGGCGGCCCGTCCGCGGTCGGCTCACCCTCCTCCCTGGTCCAGTACCGGCTCTTCGGCTCGAGGAAGATCACGGGGTCGGGATCGCGGATCGACAGCGTCAGCAACGTGTAGGCGTCGAGCGGCGAAGACGGTACGACCACCTTCAACCCTGCGGTGTGGACGTAGTACGTCTCCGGGCTCTCGCCGTGATGCTCCTTCCCCCGGATGCCTCCGAAGGACGGGATCCGGATCACGACCGGCATCGACACGCGACCGCGCGTGCGGGTGCGGTACTTCGCGAGGTGGCCGATCACCTGATCGAGGGCCGGGTAGCTGAACCCGTCGAACTGCATCTCGGCGATCGGTCGCCACCCGGCAATCGCGAGCCCCACGCAGATCCCGGCGATCCCGGCCTCGGCGATGGGAGTGTTGAAGACGCGCTCGCGCCCGAACTCGCGCTGGAGCCCGTCCGTCACGCGGAATACGCCGCCCAGCTCGCCGACGTCCTCGCCCAGGACCAGCGTCCGGGGATCGTCGCGGAGAGCGTCTCGGAGGGCGCCGTTCAGCGCCGCCGACAGCGTCAGCTCAGGCATCGGCCGGCTCGGGCCCGTGCGACCAACGGGCGAACGTATACGCGTTCAGCTCGTCGGGCGAGGCGTCGGGCGCGGACGTGACGCCGACGCGCACCTCCGTCACCCATGCCTGCGCGTCGTCGTCGCAGGCAACCACGAACGCCTCGTCCGCGTGCTCGTTCGCGAGCAGCCACGTCCGATATCGCGCGATCGGATCGCGCCGGCGCCAGGCCTCGACATCGTCGGCCGGCCGGTACCGCGTCGCGTCGTCGGCCGTCGAGTGGGGTCCGATGCGATAGGTAATCGCCTCGATCAGCGTCGGCCCGCCGCCGCTCCGCGCCCGGTCGACGGCCTTCTTCGTCTCCGCGTACACGGCCAGGACGTCGTTTCCGTCGACGCGGACGCCGGGCATGCCGTAGCCCGCGGCTCGGGCGACGATCGGCGCCGCGTACTGCTCCTCAGGTGGCACGGAGATCGCCCAGCCGTTGTTCTGGCAGAACAGCACGACGGGGGCGGCGAACACCGCGGCCATGTTCGCGGCCTCATGGAAGTCACCCTCGGATGTCGAACCGTCGCCGAAGTACGCGAGTGCAGACGCGGGCTTGCGCTCGAGCTTGGCCCCGAGGGCCCATCCGACGGCGTGCACGATCTGCGTCGCGACCGGCACGCAGATCGGCGCGAACCCGGTCGCGTACGGGTCGTACGGACCGCCGTGCCAGGTCCCCCGGTGGTACTCGAGGTACTCGACGGCGTCCACTCCGCGGACCAGCGCCGCCGCCAGCTCGCGGAACGACGGGAACGCGAAGTCGTCCGCACCGAGGGCGAACGCGCTGCCGACCTGCGCGGCCTCCTGCCCCTCGAACGGCGGATAGACCGTGAGCTCGCCCTGACGCTGGAGCGCCATGCACTCGCGGTCGAGCCGGCGCGCGCGGACCATGTGCCGATACAGGTCACGGAGCGCGTCCGTCTCGAGTCCCACGTCCGTGTCGCCGACGGCCGACCCGTCCTCGGCGATGAGCCGCACGACGTCTGCCGTCTCGACCACCTCCACGCCCGCCCCGATCCGCTTGGAGTTGCGGAAGCCTATACTGCGCGGACCGTGGTCCCCTGCGCCGAGCTCCGCGTCTTCCAGCCGCTCGAGGCGTTCCCAGCGGACGAGCAGCGGCATTGGGAGCGGTTCATCGTGAGCGGCGGGCACCTACACGGGCCAGCACTCCGATATCGGCAGCGACTGGGGCTCCACCACCTCGGCGTCCTGTCGCCGGCCGAACACGAGGGCGCGCACGTGCGCGTCGTCGACGGCCGTACGTACGTATGTCCGTGGCGGACCCGGCTGCGTGTGCTGGCCGCGCTGCTCTCGTTCCGCGAGGCGGCCACACTGGAGGAGCCGTCCGCGTTCGTCCCGGACGCCGACGCCCGGCGCGCGTCCCGGGAGTTGTCGCGCCTGCGTCGCCGGCGCCGCGGAATCTCGTTCGTCATGCAGAGCCCGTGGCACGTCCCGATCCGCTGGTTCGTGCTGTTCGACGGCGCCGAACGGACGCTGGTCGAGGAGGCGGGGAGCCTCCGTCTGCGGTACCGCACCACGGCTGCACGCGCGATCCGCCGCGCCGAGCGCGCGATCCCGGCCCTGCGGAAGACCGACCTCGGGCCGCTCGCCGACGTGATCCTTGAGTTGCACGAGTGGCTGTCCGCCTTCGACCGTTCGTCGCTCGTGGAGCTCGAGTACGGCAGCCTGTGCGACCTCCTGACCTGGGACGAGCTGGACGACGATCACAGCGCGCGGGACATCCAGCAAGCGATCGAGTCGCTCGCGAGAGGCGACATCCCGCGATCGGCGGAGGTCTACCAGGGCGTCGTCAGCCGCTGGGCCGACGTCCGGGGCCGCGAGAACCTGAACTGACCGGGGTGGACTCCGAGCCGGCGCCCGCAGGCGGAGTGGCCAGGGGCAGAATCGAACTGCCGACACCGCGGTTTTCAGCCGCGTGCTCTGCCAACTGAGCTACCTGGCCTAGCCACGGACGCCCGACCCGCGTACCGGCTCGGACATCCGATCAGCGCGCCCGACGGGCTTCGATCCCGCGATCTCCGCCTTGACAGGGCGGTGAGGACGGCCAGACTCCTCTACGGGCGCAGCTCTTCGATTTTCCCTCGTGCCCCCAACGGGATTCGAACCCGTGCCGCCGCCTTGAAAGGGCGAAATCCTAGGCCGCTAGACGATGGGGGCTCCGGGCCCCCGGCCCCCGGCCCGGGGCAGCCGAGGAAGTATAGCGTGGGCCTCGCCGCGGCCGATCCAGACTTCAGCGCCGGGCGCCCCGTGCCGATGAACAGGCATGCGCGTGCGAGATGTCCTCGAGGTCCTGGGCATCCTCCGCCACGACCCGCGCCGTCGCGAACCCGTCGCGCTTCCGGCTTGGCTACGGTTCGCGGCGCCGTTCGCCGTCGGGGTCCTCACCGCCCTGTCGTTCGCGGTGTTCTGGGTCGTCCGCGTGGTGCTGATCTGAGCTCTCGCCCCACGCGAGCCTGAAGCGGTCCAACGGCCGGACGTCAGCGCCTTCCGCGAGCTCCAGGATGTGTCGGGTGCCCGCCCTCGGCGGGACGATCCGACCCGGTCGAACGCGCGCGACCGCCAGCACCGACAGGTCCTCGCGGAGCGAGACCACCGTGATGGGCCCCTTCAGGCCGAATGTGTGCACCGACCGCGTCCCGGGCAGAAGGAGGCCTTCGGCGGGGGCCAGGTCCGCCGACCCGATGAGCCCGCGCCTGCGTTCCGCTCGTGCGATCGCCACGCGGACCCCGATCCGGCTCTCGCGTGGCCCGATGAGCACCGCCGCGATCATCCGCGGGGACGTTAGCCTGCGGCGGCGACAGTGTTCCCGCTCGTCGGCTCGCCGGCGCGCTCGGTGGCCGAGACGTTCGGGAGCTCGACCGTGAAGACGCTGCCCTTGCCCGGTGTGCTCTCGACGGAGATCGTGCCGCCGAGGTTATGGAGGATCTCCTTCACTATCGCGAGCCCCAGGCCCGTGCCGCCGAACCGTCGCGTAGCCGAGGAGTCGACCTGGTAGAAGCGCTCGAAGATGTGGGAGAGCGCGGCCGGATCGATCCCGACGCCCTGGTCGCGCACGGCCAACCGCACAGTAGACCCCGAGCTCGTCACGACGACGTCGCACGGCATCGCGTCGTCGCTGTACTTGAGCGCGTTGTCGATCAGGTTCGTCAGGACCCTCCCGAGCAGCGTCCGATCGGTCTGGACGAGCGGCAGGTGAGGTTCCACATCGAGATGGATGCGCTCCCGCCGGTCTCCGAACTCGGCCACGATGTGATCGCACAGGTCCGCGATGTCGACCGGGGCGACCTCGATCGTGATCGAGCCGCTCTCGATGCTGGATGCCGTGAGCAGGTTCTGGACCAGCTGCATCAAGCGCTCGCCCTGCTGCGCGATGCCGACGGTGAACTCCTCGCGGATCGCGGAGTCGTCCGCGACGTGCGGACGAAGGAGGGCCTTGGCATAGCCGATGATGGCGGTCAGGGGCGTCCGCAGCTCGTGCGAGGCGACCGCGACGAACTCGCTCTTCATCCGGTTCAGCTGTCGCAGCTCGGCCACCGTTTCGCGCTCGCGGTCCAGGTGGACGTGGAGGAGGGCCGCTTGCTCCTCTAGCTGCTCGTTCTGCTGCTGCAGCTGCTCGGACAGCTGCTGGAGCGATCGCTCCCGGTCCCGGAGCTCGTCGGTCGTGATCTCCAGCGCTCGGCTCCGGAAGAACATCTGCCGTGCGAGCACGAGCGGTGCGAAGAACGCCGCGACGGCCCAGGGTCCGTCGTGGTGGAAGAACCGCGCGATCAACGTCCCGTACAGGCCGAGCCCGAGATACGCGATCAGGAACTCGGCGGGCCGGCTGCCGTGCATCTCCACGAGGATCTTCCAGACGTGAAGCCGGTAGTCGACGGCCGTGTACCCGGCGACGATTACGGCGTTGAGCGAGTAGCACAGGATCGTTGCGAGCATCGCGCCGAGCGCCAGCTTGACCCATCCCGAATCGATCCCATCCGACGCGAACGAATGGAACGCCGCCGAACCGATGATGATCGCGAGCGCCATCTGCGCACGCGTGAACAACGCCTTCAGCAACGGAAGCTCTCGTCGGAACTCGCGTGTGTCGGACGACCCGACGAGCGCGATCAGGCCGGCGACCGCGGGCGGATACAGCAGGCTCGTCGCGACCAGGATCGGGAAGCTGAGCGACACGACCAAGCCGCCCCACGCGGGGATCGGCAGTAGGTCGACGATCGCCACGACGGCGATCCATAGGACGACGTCCCACGCCTCGACGTCATGCCCGGCGGTGCGCGGTAGCTCGTACGCGATCCAGGCGAGCACGGGCAGGGACACCGCGAGCTCGAAGGCACGCACGATCGCCCGCCGCCTGCGCGGAGCCTTATGGCCGTCGCCGGCGTCGACCGGAGACGCGTCCACGCGCTCGTCGAGCTGATTAACCATCGCCGACCGCCTCTACCGCCGAGACCGGAAGGCGCGGCTCGCGGCGGCGCACCGGACGACCGCGCATACCCATCACGATGAACAGCCCCACGCCCGCGTACGTGAAGAGGTCGCCGACGGAGATCGCCTGCTCGACGGGCGACGGGATCGCGATCACGTCTCCGAGGAACACGAGCCGGTCGTCCTCGTCCGCCAGGTGGTGCTTCGCCGTGTCGACGGTCCGAAGGTCCTCGATCGTGTCTCGCTGGTTCGAGGCGATCAGCGCCTCGCGCGAGACCGGCATGCCACCGTTCACGCCGATCACGAGGACGTTCAGCAGCACTCCGGCCAGGATGAGCTCGAACCCCCAGTACCGCAGGTTCGCGACGGCGAACGCGATCAGCCCGACGAACGACAGGAGCAACAGTGGAACGGCGAGCCCGCCCGCGAACGACGTCGGGACGAGTTGAAGCGATAGGGCGACCAAGGCCAGCCAGATCCACCTGACGTCGACCGACGTCAGCCGCGTCGGCCTCCCGCCCGTCGCGAATCCCAGGACGAGGCCGCCGGTCAGGACGATGAGGATGATCCGCACCTGATCCCTCCCGAGTTGGACGTCGTGTCCGACCCTCCCTGGCTGCCCATATCCGTGTTCAGCACGGATATCGTCACGCCGGCCGCGGGCCTGAACCGTCCCGCCTCACCGGCGGAGATGCTGCCGGCCGGCGCGTGCGGTCTGCCCGGCAGCCGGCCGCCTCGGCCGAACGGCGTAGGGGACCCGAGCTACGTCGGCACGTCCGGCGGCCGGCGGCAGACCATCCGTTGGTGCCGAACGACCGTTCCTCCGTGGGACGGCTTCACCTTGGGGCCGCTGCGGCCGACCCCTATCGCGAGACGGAGGTGAACCGGCATGAAGAAGTACATCAATCGTTTCGTCGGTTTCCTCGGATGGCTCGCGGTCCTGCTGATGGCCGCCAGCGCCGGGTGGAAGCCGGGCAAGTGATCTTCGCTCCCGGCCCGTCGCCGGTCGCGTAGGAGCGGTCGGCGGCGGGTCTTCGGCTTTCCGGGGGTCGTCACCCACACCCACCTCGTCAGCGAATGTGCTCGCGATCCGCTGATCCTGCCCGTGGTTGGCACGTTGGTTGTTCGGCGATTCGCGCGCCGGCGAGTAAGCCCACCGCAATACGAAGCCTGCAAGCGCTGTGGGCCGGGCAGGATTCGAACCCGCGACACGAGGGTTAAAAGCCCCCTGCTCTGACCAGACTGAGCTACCGGCCCTCGACATCCGAGTGTACGTCGGGAACTTCGCGCGACCGCCATGCCGTCCAAGGCGCCGGCGAAGGAGGAGAACCATGCGCGGCAAGACGACATGGGGCGTTGCGGGTCTGGTCCTGGGCCTGGCCCTCGCGCTCTCGGCACCGTCGTTCGGGCAGACGACGCCGCCCTCGAATGGCGACGGCGAGCACGCGAGGACCGTGACTGTGACCGGCAGCGCGACGATCCGCACGGCCCCCGACGAAGCCGTGATTACGCTCGGTGTGCAGACGGAGGCCGAGACCGCAGAGGCAGCGATGCGCGAGAACGCGGCTCGGCTGACCGACGTGATCGCAGCGCTGTTGGACGCGGGAGTCCGCGAGGAAGACATCGCGACGGCGTGGGTGAGCCTCTACCCACGAACGAGCAGCGACGGCGTGGCCGTGATCGGGTACACGGCCGACAACTCGGTGAACGTCACGATCCGCGACATGGGTCGGATCGGTCGGGTGATCGATCGCGCGGTCGCCGCCGGCGCGAACCTGTCCAGCGGCATCTCGTTCCAGCTCTCGGATGAGAGCCGCGGCGTCGAGCAGGCCCTCGCGGACGCGGTCGGGGACGCCCGTTCGAAGGCGCAGGCCCTGGCCGACGCGGGTGACGACAGCCTCGGCGCGATCGTCAGCGTGTCCGAGACCGGCGGCTACGTCCAGCCGCCCGTGTACTACGACGACGGGATGTACGCAGGTGCCGAGGCGGCGGCTCCGACGCCTCTCTCGCCCCCGACGCTCGAGAGCCAGATGACGGTCACCGTCACGTGGCAGCTCGTGTGAGCGGCCCGTGCCGGCCGGACGCATTCATCCCGCGTCCGGCCGGTACCGGTTCGTGATCGGCATCCGCCGGTCCCGCCCGAACGCCTTCGGCGTGATCTTCACGCCCGGCGGCGCCTGGCGGCGCTTGTACTCGGCGCGGTCGATCATCGTGACCACTTTTTCGACAAGGACGGCGTCGCCGCCCGACGCCACGATGTCCTCGGGCGAGCGATCGTCCTCGACGTAGGCCTCGACGATCGGGTCGAGCACCTCGTACGGCGGCAGGCTGTCGGTGTCCTTCTGGCCGGGACGCAGCTCGGCCGAGGGCGGCTTGTCGATCACGCGCTGCGGGATGGGGGCGGGGGGATGCGAGTTGCGCCACCGGACCAGGTCATAGACGAGCATCTTCGGAACGTCCTTGATCGGCGCGAAGCCGCCCGCCATGTCGCCGTACAGCGTGGCATAGCCAACCGCGTACTCGGTCTTGTTGCCGGTCGCGAGCACCATCGATCCGAACCGATTCGACAGCGCCATGACGAGGTTGCCGCGGATCCGAGACTGGATGTTCTCCTCGGCCACCCCCTCCTGCGTCCCCTCGAACACCGGCTCCAGCGCGCGACGGTAGGCGGCGAAGGTCTCGTCGATGCCGATCACGTCGACCTGGATCCCGAGCCGGTGGCCGATCTCGGTCGCGTCCTCGACGCTCTCGGGCGACGAGTACGGCGAGGGCATCGCGATTGCGCGCACCGCGTCGCGTCCGAGCGCGTCGGTTGCAAGCGCTGCGACGAGCGCGGAGTCGATGCCACCGCTCAGCGCGAGAACGACGTCTCGGAAGCCGTTCTTGCGGACGTAGTCGGCGATCCCCAGCTGGAGCGCGGCGTAGACCTCGGCCGGGCCCTCCGGCCACGGGTCGCGCGGATCCGCGCGAGAGGCGTCGCCGTCGATCTCGACGACCAGAAGGTCCTCCTCGAACATCGCTGCGTGGTGCGCCGGCTCGCCGTTCGGCGCCACCACGACGGAGCCGCCGTCGAAGACCAGCTCGTCCTGTCCTCCGACCGCGTTGACGTACACGATCCACGAGGCCGTCTCGAGCGCGCGGGCGCGGCAGATCTCGAGCCGCTCGAGCACCTTGCCGCGGTGGTAGGGCGAGCCGTTGATGTTGAGGATCACGTCGGTGCCTTCGCGCGCGTACGCGTCGAACGGCGGGCCCGGCCACCAGGCGTCCTCACAGACCGACAGCCCGAGCGCCGACGACGACAGCCGGACGCTGCAGGACGCGTCGCCCGGCACGAAGTACCGCTTCTCGTCGAAGACCCCGTAGTTCGGCAGCTTCACCTTGGCGTACCGGGCTTCGACGCGACCGCCGCGAAGTAGGGCGGCCGAGTTGTGCAGCCCGACGTCGGTGCGATCGACGAAGCCCGACATGACGGCGCATCCGTCCGCGGTCCGGCGCGCGAGCTCGTCGAGCGCCTCGAGGTTGTCTTCGACGAACGATGGGCGCAGCACGAGGTCCTCGGGCGGGTAGCCCGTGATCGCGAGCTCCGGGACGCAGACGACATCGGCGCGCGCATCGGTCGCCTCCTTGGCGACGACCGCGATGCGCTCGACGTTGCCAGGGAGGTCGCCGACGGTCGTGTTGATCTGTCCGAGCGCGATGCGGACCACCGAGAGAGCCTAACGGCACCGCAGCGGCCCGGTGCGCTGCTACTCGAGCCCGCCGATGTCCACGTGGTACGCCTCGTACACCAGGTCGGCCCCGTGCTGGCGATGACGCACGATCTCGCCGAGCAGGCGTTGGACGTCGTCCCGCGCGTCGTCGACGGGCCATTCGTCACCGACGCCGTCCGTCTCGAGGCGCTCCGCGAGCCGGCGGGTCCGTTCGCGCATCCCCGGGTGGTCGGCGCGAAGCGCCTCGATCTGTCTGGCCAAACGCGGCGCGCGGGACTGGATCTCGTCGTAGAGGCCGCCGACGCGCTCCGTGCCCTCGATGTGTGCGTCGATCGTCGCCAGAAGGCCATGGAGGTGCTTGGCCACGTCGGCCGTCCACGATTCGAGCCGGCCGACGGCCGGGCTGGAGATCGCCTCCTCCACGTCGACGAGCGATCGGCGTAGGTCCGCCCGTCTGCGCTTGGCGTCCCAAAGTGCCTGCGTGTATGCGTCGTCCAGGTCGCTCATCCCGCCCTCCCTCGGGGAAGGAAGGGAGTCTAGGGAGTCGGCTCCTCGCGCGCCAGTCGTCGCTTCCGGCTAGCGCCGTCGGCGGAGCTATCCCGGATGGACGTTCACCGCGGGGACGTCAGGAACGTGCGGGCCCGGGTCGCGGAGACGATATTGCCTTTTTCTTCGTACGCGGCGAAGGCCTCCTTTGCGGCCACGAGCGCCTCGTCGATCCGCCCGCCAGCCTCCAGGACCTCGGCCAGGTCGAGGAAGGTATCACCCTGCACGTTGAGATCATCCGTCTTTCGGGCGAGTTCGACGGCCTCGCGGATCAGAGCCTCCCCACGGTTGGCGTCTCCGGTCGCGACGTGCACCTTTCCGGACACGCAACGCCACCACACCTGCGAGGCGATGTCATCGGCCGCGGCCATGGTCCGACAGTCCTCGGCGTACCTCGCCGCATCCTCGTACCGCCCTTGTCGTAAGAGGGCCTCTGCCAGCTCGCCTGCGATGGTCGATACGTAGTTATGATCGCCCATGGCGCCAAGCGTCTCGTACGCCGGCAGGAGTTGACGCTCCGCCGCCGCCGGGTCGTTCGCGATGAGCTCGACCATGCCTGCGTCGAGCGCAGAGATCGCGGCGTGGCGTCTCCACCCGAGTTCCTCGAGCAGGGTCCTGCCGCGCCGATACCTCTCACGCGCTCGGTCGAAGAACCCTTGCATCGCATCGAGCTGCGCAAGTGCGTTGAGGGCATCGGCTTCCGTCTTGCGGTCCGCTCCGGCGGCTGCGAGGATCTCCTCGCATCGCTCGATCGCCTCGGTCACCGGTACCGGTCCGTACAGAGCGCACATCGCCAGCCAGGGCAGCGCTCTCGTCTGGGTCGCGTGATCGCCCGCTGCCCGCGCCGTCTCGATCAGCCGGACCACGGCCTGCTCGGCAGCCCTCCAGTGGTACGCCGAGCCGTGGACGAACCAGATCAGCCGCCAGGCACGAAGGAGCCCGTCGAACGCCTCGCGACGCTCGAGAACGCGCACTGCGGCTTCCGCTTCGCTCAGCAGTTCGTCTTCGGAGCCTTTGCCATCGTTCAGGTACTGCATCTCGAGACCCACGAGTCGAGCCGCGATGGCGGTCGCTTCGTCTGCGAGCGACGCAGCTTCCTCGGATGCTCGGGCGATCGCGGCGTCGGCCATCTGCTGCTCTCCCTGTTCGAAGAGCGCCTCTCCGGCCAACAGCAGAAGCGTCGGGCGTCGGGTGTCGTCGTTCGGGAGCACCGAAGCCGCTCGCTGGAGGAGCGACCCGGCGGCCGGCACGTCGCCTCGGGCGAGCGCCCGACGCCCCGCAGACTCGAGATACGCCCCTGCCCGCAGACCAACGCGCCTCGTTCGATCGTCGATCGGTCCCAGCTGGGCCCGAATCAGGAACGCCTGTTCGAGGTGATAGCCCCGGATCTCCTCGTACTCCATCACGCGGTCCGACGCGACCTCCTCGAGCCAGTCGACGAACCGCTCGTGCAGCTCCGCCCGCAGCCGCTTCAGCAGCCCGTGGTAGGCCGCGTCCCTGATGAGGATGTGGATGAAGCGGAATGTCTCCTGACCGACGAGCGTTGACTCCTCTGGTCGGATGAGCTCCTTCTGCGTCAGCGAGCCAAGGCCCGATCCGACGTAGGGGCGAACGCCTTCCGGCGAAAGCGCCTCGACCGCACCGCGGAAGAACACCTGTCCCACGACGGCACTTCTGTCGATGACCGTCCGATCTATGCTGCTCAGCCGATCGAGACGTGCCGAGAGGAG
Source organism: Actinomycetota bacterium (assembly GCA_046729855.1). Taxonomy (GTDB): domain Bacteria; phylum Actinomycetota; class UBA4738; order UBA4738; family HRBIN12; genus DATHSY01. The sequence goes on from JBKPHM010000012.1 coordinate 61,430, forward strand.
CGCCGAGATCGAGGGCGGGATCTCTAGCTTCGCGTCGGCGGGCAGCGTCCATCTACCCGAGTCGTCGACCACCAGCACGCCGTCGTTGATCAACATCGAGAGCATCTGCTCGACGAAGAGGGGATTGCCCTGCGCAGCCTCGATGATCGCCCGTCGGGCTCGTTCATCGAAGGAGGCCGTGCCGAGAAGATTCTCGATGACGGCGGCCGTCTCGCTCGTCGTCAGGGGCCCGAGGACGATGGGCCCCACGTTGTCGCGCTCCAGGATCCACTCCGCATGATCCTCCAGGAGCTCGGGACGCGACGAGCAGACGACGACCACTGGCGCCCGCGCGTTTTCGACGGCTGTCTTCAGGAGCTCGAGAAACGTCGCCTCGGCCCAATGGATGTCGTCGATCACCACGACCGCCGGCCTCGGCGTCGCGAGGATTTCGAGGAGCCGCCCGACGGCCCACGTGATCTCGCTAACCGGGAATGCGGCGTCGGAGAGCCCGATGGCCGCCGAGATCCGCTCGGCCACGTCCGTAGCCTCGGCGCCGACGAGGACCGAGAGCTTGTTGCGCGCATCCTCGAGGGGATCGTCGTCGTCGATCCCCGCCGCGTCGCGCGTGATCTCGGCCAGAGGCCAGAACGTGATGCCGTCGCCGTAGGACAGACAGTGTCCTCTCAGCGTCGTGACCCTGCCGCGGACGCGAGAGAGGAACTCGTGCAACAGGCGTGACTTCCCCACACCGGCTGGTCCGAACACGGTTAGGAGCTGCGCTCGCTGCTCCGTCTCGGCCGCGTCGAGCCCTCGTATCAGGGCAGCCAGCTCGCTGGCTCGACCGACCATCGGCGAGTCCAGCCGTCGGGCGACGCCTTCCCGAAGCGTCACGGACCGCAACCGGTACGCGCGGACCGGTTCGACCTTTCCCTTCAGCTCCAAGGGTGCCACCGGTTCGACCTCGACCGCGTCGCCCACGAGCCGGTGGGTCGACTCCCCGATCAGGATCTCGAGGGTGGGCGCGGCCTGCTCCAGCCGGGCGGCCGTATTGACCGTATCGCCGGTCACCAGCCGCTGGCCTTCCGAGACATCGCCCGCGACCACCTCTCCGGTGTTCACGCCCGTGCGGTTCTCCAGCCGAACCCCCCACGTGGCCTCGAGGCGCTCGTTGACCCTCTCGAGGGTCAGCTTCATCTCATGGGCTGCCCGGACGGCCCTCAGCGCGTCGTCCTCGTGCAGCCTGGGGAGTCCGAACACGGCCATGATCGCGTCGCCGATGTACTTCTCGACGGTGCCGCCGTGGCGCTCGAGGACGGCTCGCATCTCGTTGAAATAGACGTTCAGGACCTCACGGAGCGACTCGGTATCGAGTCGCTCACCGAGGCTCGTCGAGCCCTTCAGGTCGCTGAACACAACGGTGACGGTCCTGCGAACCTCGACGGCTGTCTCTTCCGGGGCGAGCCGCCTCCCGCAGATCCCGCACAGCCGGAAGCGGTCGGGGTTCTCCTCGCCACAGTTCGGACAGATCTGCACGGGCCGTTCCTTCGTGGCCGAGCTAGCGGTGCTTGGGGTCCCCGGTCGCGCTCGTGATGACGGTCTCTACGATATCGCCAGTCTTGGTGCTCTTGACCGAGGCCATGCAGAACTTCTGGATGAGGTCCGTGCAGTCCGGGAACAGGAATACCCACTCGCCGTTCACCAGCGTGATCGGGCTGTTGTTCCACGACTTGATGAAGGAAGGCGGCGACGTGGCGCCAGCGGCTGCCGGGACGGCTCCGCACACGCGGTAGGACACGTTGCCGCGGTCCTCGGCTTCCTTGCGCCATGCCTTCGTGATGCGAGCGGTCGCCGTGATCGTGCCGGACGTGGTGCCCGCGATCCCCTCGTCCACGGTCCATGTGACGGCCGCGTGGAAGAAGGGATCCACGAACGAACCCACGCTGCAGTTCGGGTCGTCGTCGATGCCGTTCGCGAGCGTCACCAACGCGTTCGTCGGGTTCGTGAAGCGAATGTGTTGGAAGGCGGTCCCGCTCGTCGGGAAGGTGGCGCTGCAGACCGCATTCTCGCCGCAGGCGTCGTCCCAGATCGTGAAGGGGTTGGAGTCGCCCGATTGTGCGTTCGGGGCCGTTGCCCGAAGCACGAAGTGACCCGATCGATCGACCGCCAGCCCCGGGAACGTGGCGACGCCGTCAACGGCGCGGGCGGTGTTGTTCGAAAGCGTAGCTTTGGTCGTGTTGGTCGACAGCGTCAACGTCACGATCGCCCGGAAGCCGGGATTCGCCATGCCGGGCGAGCTCTGGCATTCGACCCGCACCGGCGCACCGGCCTTGGTGAAGGGGACGCTCGTGATGGATGGTACGACGTTGTCTGCGGGCTGGGCCACGAAGACCAGCGAGCAGGCGGTCGCGGCACCGACACTCGGGCTTGCGAATACCGAGGCTACGACGAACATTGCCGTCATCGCGGCAACCCGGGCGAGTGTTGAACGGGCGGAACGTCGGCGCATCTACTTCTCCTCTCTGCGTTACGCACGGCGACAGTGGCCCCCACCGTCGGTCATTCGGCCTACGACGAAGGCAGGAAAGCATCGCCCGTTTAGGGCACGGGCGTCAATCCCCCGAATGGCCATTGCCGTGCAACCCCCCCGAGGAACAGCCGTCGCTAGAGGATCGGCAGGTAGCGCTCCAGCTCGTACGGGCTCACGTAGGACCTGAACGAGGCCCATTCCTCCCGCTTGTTGCGGATCAGGAACTCGTGCACGTGCTCGCCCAGCGCGTCGCGGAGCACCTTCGAATCGCCAGCGATCTGGATCGCCTCGTACAGGTCCTCCGGCAGCGACCGGATCCCGGCGGCCCGGCGCTCCTCGTCGGTCATCTCGTAGATGTTGTTCGAGGCCTCCGGCGGGAGCTCGTACTCGCCCTCGATCCCAGCGAGGCCAGCGGCGAGCATCGAGGCGAACGCCAGATACGGGTTGCACGCCGGGTCTGGAGAGCGGTACTCGATCCGGGTGGCGCCCTCCTTGCCCGGCTTGTACATCGGCACGCGCACGAGCGCGCTGCGATTGCGCCGCGCCCAGCACACGTACACGGGCGCCTCGTAGCCCGGCACCAGGCGCTTGTAGGAGTTCACCCACTGGTTGGTCACCAGCGTGATCTCGGGGGCGTGCGCGAGGATGCCGGCGACATACCTCTTCGCCACGCTCGAGAGGTGGTACTCGTCCGCCTCCTCGAAGAACGCGTTGCGGTCTCCGGTGAAGAGGGACTGGTGCGTATGCATGCCGCTGCCGTTCACGCCGGCGACGGGCTTGGGCATGAACGTCGCGTAGATGCCGAACTCCTGCGCGACCTCCTTCACCGTCAACCGGTACGCCATCACATTGTCGGCCATCGTGAGCGCGTCGGTGTAGCGGAGGTCGATCTCGTGCTGGCTCGGAGCGACCTCGTGGTGCACGTACTCGACGGGGACGCCCATTGACTCGAGGTATGTAACCGTCCGCTTGCGCCAGTCGGTGGCGACGTCGAGCGGGGTCTCGTCGAAGTAGCCGCTCTGGTCGAGGAACCTCGGATCTTCCAGGCTCCGGAAGTAGAAGTACTCGAGCTCTGGCCCGACGTAGAACGTGTAGCCGAGCTCGGCGGCCCGCTTCACCTGCCGCTTCAGCACGAACCGGGGGTCGCCATCGAACGCGGTCCCGTCTGGGTTGTACACGTCGCAGAACATCCGCGCGACCTGCGCCTCGGTCTTCCACGGGATCAGCTGGAACGTGCTTGCGTCCGGGACCGCGACCATGTCGGACTCCTGGATCCGGCTGAACCCGTCGATCGACGAGCCGTCGAACCCCATGCCCTCGGCGAACGCGCCCTCGAGCTCCTGCGACGTGATCGTGAACGCCTTCAGGAACCCAAGAACGTCGGTGAACCACAGGCGGATGAACCTGATCCCGCGCTCCTCGACGGTGCGCAACACGTACTCGGCTTCGGCGGGAAGCGTCACGGCGCGAAGCGTAGCCCAGCGGTCCGCGCGGCGTCGTTACGCGCCCGTTAAATCCGGGCGGCAGGGGACGACCGTTCGACCCGGCTGCCTACGCGATCGCGCGCTCGAGCACCCCGACGACCCGATCGAGCGCCCAGTCGAGGTCCTCCAGCGAGATCACGAGCGGTGGCGCGAGGCGGATCGTGCTCTCGTGCGTGTCCTTGGCGAGGACGCCTTCGGCGAGCAGCTCCTCGCACCGCGTCCGAGCCGGGATCGCGGCGGGCACCAACTCGATGCCCGCCCACAGGCCGCGTGCACGGATCTCCGTCACGGCCGGCAGGTCCGCGTCGCGAAGGCGCGAGGCCATGTGCTCGCCGAGCTCCCTCGACCGCTGCTGGTACTCGCCCGTGCGCAGCATCCGGATCACCTCGAGCCCAATCGCGCAGGCGAGCGGATTACCGCCGAACGTCGACCCGTGCTGGCCTGGCCTGAAGACGCCGAGCACCTCACGGTCGGCGACGACGGCCGAGAGCGGCACGATGCCGCCGGCGAGCGCCTTCCCGAGGATCAGGACGTCGGGACGGACGCCTTCGTGCTCGACGGCGAACGTGGTGCCGGTCCGCCCGAGCCCCGACTGGATCTCGTCGGCGATCATCAGAGCACGGTGCTCCGTGCACAGCTCGCGGACGCGCCGCAGGTATCCACGCGGTGGGATGACGACGCCGGCCTCGCCTTGGATCGGCTCGATCAGCACCCCGACGACGTCGCCGTCGAACGCCGATGCGAGCGCGTCGGCGTCGCCGTACGGCACGGTGACGAACCCCGGCGTGAACGGCCCGAAGTCCGTTCGGGCCGACGGGTCCGTGGAGAACCCGACGATCGTCGTCGTGCGTCCGTGGAAGTTGCCCGCGAAGGTGAGGATCTTCGCGCGGTCAGGAGCGACGCCCTTGACCATGTACCCCCACTTGCGCGCCGTCTTGATCGCGGTCTCGACGCCCTCGGCCCCCGTGTTCATCGGCAGGACCATCTCCATGCCGGCGAGATCGCCTAGCTCCTTCGCCCACTCCCCGATCCGATCGTTGTGGAAGGCGCGGCTCGTGAGCGTGACGCGGTCCAGCTGGCGCTTCGCCGCCTCGACCAACGCCGGGTGACGGTGGCCGAAGTTGAGCGCCGAGTACGCGGACAGCATGTCGAGGTACCGCCTTCCGTCCACGTCGGTGACCCAGACGCCCTCGGCCTCTGAGATCACCACGGGCAGCGGGTGGTAGGTGTGCGCCGAATGGCGTTCGACGAGGTCGATCTGCTCCGCGGTCGCGCTCGCCGCATCGACGGCCGAGCGACCGGCGAGGGTGCTCATCGGTCGTGCCTCCTGCGCGAGTGGGGCGGCGCGTGGGCGCCGCGGTCATCATACGGTCGTGCTGACACCCGAGATCCTGGGACGGACGCTCGCCGAGGCGGCCGACCCGGAGCTCGCACGCGTCGCGCTGTCGCGCGTGGGAGAGTCGCCGGTCGCCCGCGAGGTCCTCGCACGGGAGGAGGTGCTCGCGCCGGCCGCTCGCGTGCTCGGGTTCTCGAGCGCCGCCGCAGACCTCCTGGTCGCGCACCCGGAGGAGGTGGAGGCGCTTGCGGATCTGCACGCGCGATCCGCCGTCGAGCTGCACGAGGAGCTCGCCGCAGATGGGGCCAGGTTCGGCGTGGCCGACGGACTCCGGCGCTTCCGGCGCCGGGCGATGCTGCGGGTGGCCGCGCGCGACCTGGGCGGGGCGCCGTTCGCCGACGTCGTCGCCGAGATCAGCGCCGTCGCCGAGGCCTGCATCCGGATCGCGATCGGGCGGGTGGCCTATGGTGAGCTCGCCGTGATCGCGTTGGGGAAGCTCGGCGGCGCCGAGCTGAACTACGCCTCCGACGTCGACCTCCTGTTCGTTCACGCGGGCAGCGGGCCCGACCGTCACGAGGAGGCCGAGCGCCTGGTCGGCGAGACGATCCGGCTGCTCGCAGAGCCGACGGCGGAGGGGATCGCGCTCCGGGTCGACGCGACGCTCAGGCCCGGCGGTCGGACCGGCCCGCTGTCCCGTTCGCTCGACGCGATGCGTGAGTACTACGAGCGGCACGCCGCGACGTGGGAGCGGCAGGCCATGATCAAGGCGAGGCCGGTCGCCGGTGATCCGGAGGTCGGGCGCGGGTTCGTCGACGCAGTGACGCCCGTCGTCTACCCGGACGAGCTGCCGCCCGCGACGATCGATGAGGTCCGCCGGGTGAAGGTCCGACTCGAGGAATACGTCCGCGCGCGTGGCAAGGAGCGCACGGAGATCAAGCGCGGGCGCGGAGGCATCCGGGACGTCGAGTTCTCTGTGCAGCTCCTGCAGCTCGTCCACGGGCGACGCGACCGGACCCTTCGTCAGCCGAACACGCTGGCTGCGCTCAACGCGCTGGCGGAGGAGGGGTACGTCGCGACCGACGACGCCGAGGCGCTGGCCGACGCGTACCGGTTCCTCCGCACGCTCGAGCACCGGCTGCAGATCGTGCGCGACCTCCAGACCCATGAGCTGCCGCCCGATCGTGCGATCCAGACGCGGCTCGCCAGGTCGCTGGGACTCGACGGCGCCGACGCGCTCCGCGCCGAGCACACGCGGTGGACGGAGCTAGTCCGCGGACTGCACGAGCGGCTGTTCTACCGACCGCTGCTCGAGGCGTTCGCGGGTCCCACGGCGCCACGACCCGGCACCGATCGCGAGGCGACCGAGGAGCTGCTCGGCGGGCTCGGGTTCCGCCACCCGTCCGCCGCATACGAGGTGCTGTCGGCGTTGGTGGCGCCGAGGACCCGGATCGGCAAGGTGCTCGGGAGCGCGTTCCCGGTGATGGCACCCGCGCTCGCGCTCGCCGCCGACCCCGACGCCGCGCTCGTCCGTCTGTCGCGCGTCGCGGAGGCGGTCGGCGCGGACCCGGTCATCGCGGACGTCGTCGCGACCGACCCGGCCGTGGCTCGGCGGTTGGCGCATGCGGTCTCGGCGAGCTCGTTCGCGACCGATCTCCTGGTCGCGTCGCCCATGCGGATCTCGGCGCTGCGGGACGGATCCTCGGACGATACCGACGCCGAGCTGATCGGCGTCGTCGCGCGGTACGCCGGTCGCGAGCTGGCGCCGCGCGACACGGGCGACAGGATCACGGCCGTCGCCGACCGGGTCATCCGGGATGCCGTCGCTGCCGTCGACGTCGCCCTGCCGCTCGCAGTGATCGGGCTCGGGAAGCTCGGCGCGCGCGAGCTCAACTTCGCGTCGGATGTCGACGTGGTGTTCGTGTACGACGGCGAGGGGTCGGGCGACTTCCGCAGGGCGTCCGACGCAGCCGAGGCGGTGCTGCGGTCGATCCACGAGGCGGGCTGGGAGCCGGACGCGGACCTGCGCCCGGAAGGCAAGGCCGGGCCGCTCGCGCGCTCGTTCGTCGCGTACCTCGAGTACTGGGAGCGGTACGCGCAGACGTGGGAGTTCCAATCGCTACTGCGTGCCAGGTTCGTCGCCGGCGACGCCGACGTGGGGCGTCGGTTCTGTTCGTTCGCGTCCGACTTCGCGTATCCCGAGCGCCTGACGGTCGACCGCGTCGGCGAGATGCGACGCATGCGCGAGCGGGTGGAACGCGAGCGCGTCCGTCCTCCCGAGGCGGCGCGGTACCACTTCAAGCTGGGGTATGGCTCGCTCGCCGACGTGCAGTTCGCCGTCGAGCTCGCCCTGACGCGGTTCGGCGCACGGCACGAGGACGTCCGGACGACCGGTACGCTCGACGCGATCGAACGGCTCGCACGCGAGCGGCTGGTCGAAGACGCGGTCGCGTTGTCCCTAGCGGAGGCGTTCGTGTTCCTGAGCGACGTGAAGAATGCGCTCGAGGTCGACCGCCGCGTCCACGCCGAGGCGCTCCCGGCGTCGGCGGAGAAGCTCACCGTGCTGGCGCGCCGGCTGGGCTACGAGGAGTACCCGGCTCAGGCATTCCTGGACGACTACCGGCGGGTCACGCGCCGCGCGCGCCGGGCGATGGAGCGGGTGTTCTACGAGTCCACGGAGTGAGGAGGGAACGGGTGGACCGCAGGGTGGTCGGGTCGGGCTCGCCGTACGAGCCGGTGATCGGGTTCTCGCGTGCCGTCGTCGTCGGACACCACGTCGTGGTCTCCGGCACGGCGCCGATCATGCCGGACGGAGGCGATCCGCCTGCGGACGCGTACGGCCAGATGCGCCGATGTCTCAAGATCGTCGAGGGGGCGCTCCGCGAGACGGGGGCGGATCTCTCCGACGTCGTCCGTACGCGGACGTACCTGACGGACGTCGAGGACTGGCGGGAGGTTGGGCGCGCCCACGGCGAGGCGTTCTCCGGGATCCGTCCGGCCAGCACGATGGTCGTCGTGACCGGGTTTCTCGACCCGCGCTGGCGAGTGGAGCTCGAGGTCGACGCCATCGTGGCGTGACGGCGGGTCAGATCCGTTCGATCGCCCGGGGCGCCATCCGTGGGCCGAACCTTGGCGGGCCGATCCCGGCGGCCTCGAGCAAGAGTTGGACGAGGCCGCGGAACGGCCGATACGGCTCCAGCAGCTCTAGCATCCGCTCGTCGTTCCCGCGCGGCTCCCGAGCGAGCGCCCAGGCGACGACGTGTGGCACGTGAAAGTCACCCAGGGAGACGGCGTCGGCGTCGCCGAGCCCCACCCGCGCGACCTCGGCGACGCTCCATGGCCCGACGCCGCGGATGGACGCGATCCGTGCGTGGGCCGCATCGAGCGGGAGCTCGGCAGCGGCGTCGAGCCACGCGACCTTCGTGCAGACCTTCCGGACCACCTCCGCACGCCGGCGCTCGATCCCGAACGGATGCATCGCGAAGTACGGCAGCCCGGCCAGGCGCGACGGATCCGGCGGCAGCACGAGCCCGGCCGGACCGGGCGCCGGTTCCGCGAACGCCGACGCCATCCGCCGGTACGCCCGCCGGGCCTCCACGCCGGTGACCTTCTGCTCGAGGATCGTCGGGATCAGGTGCTCGACGACCAGCCCCGTTCGTGGGATCCGCAGCCCGCGGAGACGGCGCCACGCCTCGCGGACAGGGCCGCGGGGCGGTTCGAACGCCTCCGAGCCGTCCTCGAGCCCGAGCCATCCGGGCGCCCGATCGAGGACCCAGGCGGACCCGGCTCCCCATGCGGTCGCCTCGACGCCGTCCTGGCGGTGCTCGAACCGGACGGTCGCCGGCCCCTCGGGGGTGCGCGCCGCCCGCCACACCTCGTCCGGCGATATGCGCGTCGTCGGATCGCCCGTCCCGCGACGCAAGGGGAAGAACGTCGCTGGGAGGTCGACGTGCGCCGGAACGAACCGCGTCCGCACGATCGGCAGGCTAGCGGAACGGCGCTACGCCCGATGGTTGCTACAGGTCATAGTAGAGCCAGAACTCGTACGGGTGAGGCCGCAGCCGCACCTGATCGAGCTCGCGCAGGCGCTTGTACTCGATCCACGTGTCGATGACGTCCTGCGTGAAGACGCCGCCCTCGAGCAGCCACTGGTGGTCGGCCTCGAGCGCGTCGAGCACCTCCTCGAGCGAACCTGGGACCTGCTTCACCGTGCCCTTCTCTTCGGGCGGGAGGTCGTACAGGTCCTTATCGATCGGCTCGGGCGGCTCGGTCTTGTTCTTGACGCCGTCGAGGCCCGCCATGAGCTGCGCGGCGAACGAGAGGTACGGGTTGCACGATGGATCGGGCGTCCGGAACTCGAGCCGTTTGGCCGCCGGGCTCTTGAAGTACTGCGGGATGCGCACACACGCGCTGCGGTTCCGCTGGGAGTACACGAGGTTGATCGGCGCCTCGTAGCCGGGGACCAGCCGCCGGTACGAGTTCGTCGTGGGGTTCGTGAACGCGAGCAGGGACGGTGCATGAGCGATCAACCCTCCGATGTACCAACGGGCCGTGTCGGAGATCCCGGCGTAGCCGATCTCGTCCCAGAACAGGTTCTCGTCGTCACGCCACAGGCTCTGGTGCGTATGCATGCCCGAGCCGTTGTCCTGAAAGATCGGCTTGGGCATGAACGTGACGGTCTTGCCGGCCGCCCGCGCCGTGTTCTTGACGACGTACTTGTACTTCATCACATTGTCGGCGGTGCACAGTAACGTGTCGTAGCGGATGTCGATCTCCGCCTGGCCGGCCGTGCCGACCTCGTGGTGGTGCACCTCGATCTGGATCCCAACCCTCTGGAGGTTCAACACCATCTCCGAGCGAAGGTCCTGGAAGTGGTCCATGGGGGGCAGGGGGAAGTAGCCCTCCTTGTACCGCGGCTTGTATCCGAGGTTGGGTTCGCCCGACAGCTCACGCTCCCGGCCCGCGTTCCATACGCCCTCGATCGCGTCCACGTGGTAGTAGCCCTCGTGCTGGTTCTGGTCGAACCGCACCGAGTCGAAGATGTAGAACTCGCACTCCGGGCCCCAGTACGACGTGTCGGCGATCCCGGTCTGCTTGAGGTGCAGCTCGGCCTTGCGCGCGATGTACCGCGGATCGCGCGTGTACATCTCGCCCGTGACGGGGTCCCTCACGAAGCAGTGCAGGTTCAGGGTCGCGTGCTTGGTGAACGGATCCATGTACGCGGTCTCGGGATCCGGCACGAGCAACATGTCGGACTCCTGGATCTCCTGGAATCCGCGGATCGACGACCCATCGAAGCCGAGGCCGTCCGAGAAGCTGTCCTCGGTGAGCTCGGACAGCGGGATCGAGAAGTGCTGCATGAGTCCGGGCAGGTCCGAGAACCGCAGGTCGACGATCTCGGCGCCCTCCTCCCTGGTGAGGGCCAGGACCTCCTTCGGCGTCGTCATGCTCGTAGTCCCCCTTCTCTTGCCTGGCTCGTTGCCTTGGCTCTTGGCCGGCCGACCGGACGAGCGTAGGGCCGTCCCGCCCCGCCGTTGTTTCGCCACCGTTAACTCTTCGTTGCCGGCAACCACAGCGGTGCGCGATGAGCGACAGGGCCCGCCGGGTCGGCCGCATGTCGGGTGGGGTGCTCCGGTGTAGCCGCGGCCCGGTCTGCCGATACAACACGGATGAGGGTCCTGGCGACGCCGGAAGCACGGCGCCTGATCCGCGAACGCGGCGGGCTGCTCTTCCTGCGGCTCCGCAAGCACGCATCGGGGATCCGCACGCCGCTACCGACCCTTACCGCCTCGACCGAGCCACCCGGCCCGGAGGCGCTGGACTACCAGCGCTTCGAGGCGAACGACATCGTGGTGTTCCTTTCGCCGGGCATCCGCCCGCCCCACGAGCTCCAGCTTCACGTCCGAGGCTGGCTGAAGCGGCGGATCCAGGCCTTCTGGAACGGGTCCCTGTTCGTGCTCTGAGGCTCAGAGGTCGGCGGTCCGGTATCCGACCCCGCGGATCGTCTCGATCAGGTGCTCGTGCTCCGGTCCGAGCTTGGATCGGAGCCGCCGCACGTGAACGTCGACGGTCCGCGTGCCGCCGTAGAAGTCGTATCCCCAGACCTCGCGCAGCAGCGCCGGCCGCGTGAAGACGCGTCCCGGCCGCGACGCCAGGAACCGCAAGAGCTCGAACTCCTTGAACGTGAGGTCGAGCGCACGGCCGCCGACCGCCACCTGATACGTGTCGACGTCCAGGACCAGCGGCCCCAGGCGCACCGTCGCGCCCTCGCTCGAGCCGAGTCGCCGGCGGAGCATCGCGAGCCGCACGCGGATCTCGGCCGCCGACGCGCCCGGGAACAGCAGTTCGTCGGCGACCTGGTCCCAGGCGAACCGTTCGAGGTCGCGACGCTCGACGATCGCGACCGCCGGAAGGGTCGCGCTGCGGGCGCGGAGGGCCCGAAGCACCGCGAACGCCTGTCCGGGGTTCTCTGCCGCGTCGACGAGCAGGACCTCGGGCGCGAGCCCGACGACATGGCCCACGACCGCGACGGACAGGTGCTCGGTCTTGAGGTCGGGCTCGGGCGAGGCCGCGGGCAGCGCCTCGGCGAGGGATCGGTCGCTGAGCAGCACGATCGGAGCCACGACCCCGGGGAGCGTACCAGCGCCCCCGACCGCGGCGGTAACGTGGTGCCGGGATGGGGACCGTCGAGGTGCGGCTGTTCGCGGCGCTCCGCGATCTCGCGGGGGCGCCGACGGTCCGCGCCGAGGGGACGACCGTCGGCGCGGTCGTCCAGGACCTGTCGGTGCGCTACGGCGAGCGATTCGGAACGATCGCGCGGGCCGGGACGGTCGTCGTCGACGGCGAGCGCGCGGCGCATGACCACCCGCTCGTGGGCGGGGAGGAGGTCGCCGTCCTGCCGCCGTTCTCGGGCGGCGCCTGAGCAACCGCACACTGAGATACTCGTAGCTCGTGTCCCGCCCCTTCCAGCGCGTGCTGCTCGTCGTGAACCCGGTAGCGCGCACCGTCGCGCGGGCGACGCTCGCCGTCATCGAGAAGGCGCTGTCGGCCGACTTCAAGCTCGAGGTCTTGGAGACCGTCGAGCGCGGTCACGCCACCGACGTCGCCGAACAGGCCGTGGCGGACGGGATCGACCTGCTCGTCGTGTTCTCCGGCGACGGCACGATCAACGAGGTGCTGAACGGCTTGGTCGGCAGCGAGACGGCGCTCGGCGTGCTGCCGGGCGGGGCGACCAACATCCTTGCGCGCGCTCTCGGCATGCCGCTCGATCCGGTTGAGGCGACCGGCGTGCTGATCTCGAACGCCCTCGACGGCGAGGCCAGGCGCCTACACCTCGGCAGGGCCGACGGCCGGTACTTCGCGGTCAACTGCGGCGCGGGGGTCGATGCCGCCGCGATGAAACGCCTCGACGCGAAGTTCCCAAACAGCAAGACGAAGTTCGAGCGCGCCGCGTTCCGATCGGTCGCGTGGGAGTTGCTGGCCCGGTACGCGGGCAAGGCGCCGGACCTGTCGGTGCGCGTCGACGACGGGGAGCCGTTGCCCTCGCTCTCGGTCATGATCGGGCGGACCGATCCCTACACGTACTACAAGGACCGGGGCGTCCGTGTGACGCCGCAGGCATCGCTCGACGCGGGCCTCGACGTCCTGTCCGCGCGCCGCCTGCCGACGCACAGCGTGCTGCGGATCGCGTGGCAGATGTTCGGATCGGCGAGGCATGTTCGTGGCCGCGACATCGACTACTGGCACAACGCATCGGTCGTCGAGGTGAGCTCGCAGGCCCCGTTCCCGGTCCAGGTGGACGGCGACGTCATGGAGGACCGGACGCATCTCGCTGTCACGCTCGCGCGGGATGCGCTGCGCGTCGTCTGCTAGCGGTTGCTCGTTACTCGAGCCCCCTGAGATCGACCGGCGCGTCGGCCTCGCGCTGGTGGATCCCGCACTCCCACTTCGAGAGCCCCGCCCATCGTCCGGCACGCTCAGGCTCGCCCGCGAGCCGCATGCGCGTGCACGGCGCGCAGCCGATCGACGAGTACCCGAGGTCGTACAGCGGGTTGTGCGGCAGGTCGTTGGCACGCAGGTAGGCCCAGACCTCGCGGCGGGACCAGTTGGCGACCGGGTTGAGCTTCACGATGAGCCGGCCCGGCTCGAGCTCGTACTGATCGAGGATCGGCGTCATCACCCGGGTCGGCGACGAATCGCGGCGGAATGCGGTGATCCATGCGGCGAGATCCCGCAGGGCCTCGAACATCGGGCGGACCTTATTGATCTCGCAGCACAGCCCGGGATCGCGTTCGTAGAGCCTGGGCCCGAAGATGCGCTCCTGTGACTCGACGGTGTGCGGGCCGACGAGATCGATCACGTTCAGCCCGAGCCTCTCGGTGAGCTGCGCCTTGAACGCGAGCGTCTCCGCGAACTGGAAGCCCGTCTCGAGGAACAGCACCGGCACGTCCGGGCGGATGTCCGTGGCCATGTGCATCACACACGTTCCATCCGCCTGAAACGCCGACGCGATCGCGATCGGCTCGAGCCCTGAGTCCTCCAGCGCCCAGCGGACGATCTCTTGCGGCGATAGGTCCTCGAACGTGGCGTTGAGCTGCGTGATCTCCCGTGGCGAGAGCAGGGTTTGCGTCAAAGGGGGCCGCCTCCTCGGATAGGCCTGGCGAGTATATCCGGGGTGGTTCGGTTGGCGCTACGGCGTTCCGCATTGCCCCGCACGGCTATGCTTCCCGCCGTCACGACCGAACACCCCGCGTGAAAGGGCCCCCATGACCACCCACGCCTCGTCCACCGGAACGATCGCGCCCCACGGCGGAACGCTGGTGAACCTGCTGGTCGCCGACGCCAAGCGCGAGCGTGCCGCCGAGGAAGCCGGGAACCTGCCAAAGCTCGTCGTGAACGAACGCGAGCTCTCGGACCTCGAGCTGCTCGCCGTTGGCGCGCTCTCGCCGCTCACCGGCTTCCAGGGCGAGAAGGAGCACCGATCGATCCTCGAGTCGATGCATCTCACGAACGGTTTGCCCTGGACGATCCCCGTCACGCTGTCCCTGACCGAGGACGACGTCAAGAGGATCGGCGGGACCGAGGCGGTCGCGCTCGTCGCCGAGGCTGCCGGCGGGCCGCTCGCGATCGTCGACGTGGACGAGATCTACCGGCGCGACCGTGAGGCCGAGGCGATCGGCGTGTTCGGCACGGACCACGTCGAGCACCCCGGTGTCAAGGCGCTCCAGGCGGCCGGCGACTACTGCGTGGCCGGCGACGTCCGCGTGCTCGAGCTGCCGCCGCACGACGATTTCGTGCCGTACCGGCTGACGCCCGAACAGACGCGGGCCGCGTTCGCCGAGCGCGGATGGAGGACCGTCGTCGGGTTCCAGACCCGCAACCCGATCCACCGCGCGCACGAATACATCCAGAAGTGCGCGCTCGAGATCGTCGACGGCCTGCTCGTGCACCCGTTGATGGGCGCGACGAAGGGTGACGACGTCCCGGCCGACGTTCGGATGCGGTGCTACGAGGTGCTGTTCGCCGACTACTACCCGACGGACCGAGCGATGATCTCGGTGTTCCCGGCTGCAATGCGGTACGCCGGGCCGAAGGAGGCCATCTGGCACGCGATCGCGCGCAAGAACTACGGGTGCACGCACTTCATCGTCGGACGCGACCACGCTGGGGTCGGCGACTACTACGGCACGTACGACGCGCAGAAGATCTTCGACGAGTTCGAGCCGGACGAGCTGGGGATCACGCCCCTTCGGTTCGAGCACTCCTTCTACTGCCTGAAGTGCGAGGGCATGGCGTCGCCGAAGACCTGCCCTCACTGGGACGACGACCGGGTGATCCTGTCCGGAACCAAGGTCCGGGAGATGCTGCGCGGCGGCGAGCGCCCGCCTCAGGAGGTCAGCAGGCCCGAGGTGGCGGACATCCTCATCGCCGCGATGCGCTCATCCTGAGGCGGTCGCCGTGGATCTGCCGAGGTGAGTTGCCCTCTACCTGCGCCTTTGCTACCGTTCGGGCCGGCCTGAAGCGGGGGGCGGTCGAGCGCAAGGAGGGCCCGGACGACCGCTCGCAGGACAACCGCACGTGCGGCGATGGCCCTCGCGCTGGTGATGGGGGCCTCGATCATCGCCCCCGCATCCGCCGACACCAAGAGCGAGCTCGACGCCGCCAAGCGCGACTACGAGGCGGCTCGGGCGCGGCTCCAGTCGGCGACCGCCAAGTGGCAGCGCGCGCAGTCCAGGCTGGAGACGCTCAAGGACGATATCGCGGAGACCCGCCAGCGGATCGCCGAGCACACCTCTGCCATCCGGACCATCGAGCGCGGCCTGCAGCGACGCGCGATCCTCGCGTTCCAGGCGGGTCCGGCCTCGACGATCGACGTCCTGCTCTCGTCGGCGTCGATCACGGAGCTGTCGGACAGGCTCGAGTTCCTGGACAGCGTGGCCCAGGGCGACGCCGACCTCGTGACCGCCTTACAGGTCGAGGAGCAGCGCCTGGCGTGGGACCGGGAGGCGCTGGCGGACGCGATCGAGGAGCAGTCGACCGTCACGGAGGACTACCAGGAGGCGAGGGCGGAGATCGCCGCCCGGACGGCGGAGCTTCGGGAGATCTTCGAGGACCTCGAACGCCGGTACCGGCAGGAGCAACGTTCGCTCATCGTCCTGGGCCAGACCATCGGGACCGGGTTCATCGAGCGGTGCCCCGTTGCCGGGCCGAACTCGTTCGTCGACTCCTTCGGATGGCCGCGATCCGGGGGGCGGACGCACGAGGGGATCGACCTGATCGCCGCGACCGGTACCCCCGTCGTCGCGGCACACAGCGGGGTCGTCACCCACAGCTCGAGCTCGCTCGGCGGCATCCAGGCCTACGTCCGTGCGTCGAGCGGCAGCGAAACCTTCTACGCCCATCTGAACGCCTACAGCGACGCATCGGGCTCCGTCTCGGCCGGGACCGTGATCGGGTACGTCGGATCGACCGGCAACGCCGGCACGCCTCACCTGCACTTCGAGCTCCACCCCGGCGGCGGCGGTGCGGTGAACCCATACTCCGCCCTCGTCCAGGTCTGCTGAGCGATCGTCGGGCACCCCGTCCGAGCGTCGGTGTACGATTCGCAATCGCCAGGTCCCGACGTCGGTCCAGTCAAGGAGCCTCATGTCCGAGCCGAGCGGCCACCGGAGGATCGATCGGATCCTCGAGCCCGGGTACGTCGAGGGCCTCGACGTACTGTCGCTCGAGGAGCTGCGCGACCGCAGGGACGCATGCCTCGCCGAACGCGAGTACCTGTCGCTGCTGCGTCGCCTGGTGCAGGGCCGCGCCGAGATCCTGCGCGCCGAGGTCGATCGCCGCGGGGGCGGCGACGACGCCCCGATCGTCGAGCGGTTGTCCACGATCCTCGCGTCCGAGGCTCAGGGTCCCTCCCGCGGCGAGGCGGTCCGCGTCGGCGTCCCGGACGAGGAGATGTTGCTCGCGAGGCGCCGCGTCGAGCGGCTCGTCGCCGACGCCGGCCTGTCCGACCCGGGCTCCCTCGACGATGAGCAGCTCGAGCGCGCCGTCGAGGTCCTCGCAGAGGAGGAGCAGGACATCTCGCGGGCTCGTGTCTCCGTGATCGACGCGCTCGACCGTCTGCAGGACGAGCTGAAGCGCCGGTACCGCGAGGATCCCTCGCTCGTCCTCTCGTAGCCTCATGCGGTCGTCGGCTGGGCCTCCCGCGCTCGTCCGCGTCGTCCGCTCGGGGCTCGTCGAGTCCGAGCACCGCGTCCACGTCGCCATCTGCGACGCCGACGGTCGCGTCGTCGCGGGCGCCGGCGACCCGTCCCGCCGCGTGTTCGCGCGGTCGTCGATGAAGCCGGTCCAGGCGGCCGTCTCGCTGTCTGCGATCGGCGATGGCGCGGACCCGCGCCACGTCGCGATCATGTGCGCCTCGCACAACGGCGAGAGCATCCATGTCCGCGCGATGCGTCGGGTCCTCGCGCTCGGGCCGCTCGATGCGTCGGCCCTGCGGAACCCACCCGGCTGGCCGATCGACGCCGAGGCGATGGCGCGCTCGCGCGAGCCGAGCCGCGAGCGCCACAACTGCTCGGGAAAGCACGCGGGCATGCTCGTCGCGAGCGTGCGTGCGGGCTGGGACATCGGCGGGTACCTGCGTCCACGCCATCCGCTCCAACGCCGTGTCCTGCGGGCCGCCGTCGCGGGGACGGGCCACGACGATCTCGAGATCGGCGTGGACGGGTGCGGCGTCCCGGTCCACGGCCTTCCGCTTGCCGGGATGGCGACGCTGTACGCGCGGCTGACCCGTCCCGACCGGTTCGGGGACCTCGGGCCGTTCGTCGAGACTGCCGTCCGCGCGATGCGCGACCACCCGTACCTCGTCGCCGGCCGGAAGCGGTTGGACACAGCCCTGATGCAGGACGTCGCGGGCGTCGTGTCGAAGGTCGGTGCCGAGGCGCTCGCGTGCGCCGGCTGGATCGACGCCGGGCTTGGCGTCGCGGTCAAGGTGGAGGACGGGGGTGACCGTGCCGCCGGCCCGGTGCTGCTGGCGGCGCTGGCCGCCGTCGGCGCCATCGACGCATCGGCGCTCCGTCGCCTCGACCGTTTCGTCGCCCCGTGGGTGACGGGCGGCGGCGCTCGCGTGGGCCAGCTCGAGGTCGAGCTCGAACTTCGGCGCTCGGTGGGGCGCTGGCCCGGGCGCTAACGGACCCCTGCCGTAGCATCGTTCGTATGCGGAGCGAGGCAGCGTCGATCGCGGCGCGCGTCGCCGTCGTCAGCTTCCACACCTCGCCCCTCGACCAGCCGGGGATCGGCGACTCGGGCGGGATGAACGTGTACATCCGGGCCGCGGCGGAGAAGCTCGCCGAACGCGGCCTGCGGGTCGACGTCTTCACGCGCTGCCGTGGCAGGGCCGTCCGTGAGGTCGAGGAGCTGGACCACGGGTCACGGATCGTCCAGGTCAAGGCGGGTCCGTGCGGCCCGGTCCCGAAGGAGGAGCTGCCGCGGTACGTCCCGGAGTTCCTCGGCGGCGTCCTGCGCCGCGCCAACGTGGAGGGCGTGCGCTACGACGTCGTCCACGCCCACTACTGGCTCTCCGGCTGGGTCGCGCGCAGCACGAAGGAGATCTGGCGGGTCCCGCTCGTGGCATCGTTCCACACGCTCGGCAAGGTGAAGAACTACTCGCTCGCACGCACGGAGGAGCCGGAGCGCCGCGAGCGGATCACCGGCGAGGCGGCTGTCGTCGCCGAGGCCGACCGGATCATGGCCGCAACCCCGGCCGAGGCCGCGCAGCTCGTGGGGCTGTACCGGGCCGACCCTGATCGGATCCGTCTGGTCCCGCCCGGGGTAGACCACGCCGTGTTCTTCCCCCGCGACCGCGCGGAGGCGCGGAGCCGGCTGCACCTGGTCGGCGTGCGGCTCGTGCTGTTCGTCGGCCGGCTCCAGGCCCACAAGGGACCGGACATCGCGGTCCGTGCCCTCGCCGAAGCTGTGGCGCGCGACTCGGAAGGCACGGCCGACGTCGTGCTCGCGATCGTCGGCGGGCCGAGCGGCCACGGCCACGGCGAGGAGGTCGCGCGGTTGATGGCGCTCGCCTCCGCGCTCGGCATCGGCGACCGCGTGATGTTCTTCCCCCCGCAGCCGCAGCCGCGGCTCGCGGACTTCTACGCAGCGGCCGAATGCGTGCTGGCGCCGTCGCGGTCGGAGTCGTTCGGGCTCGTCGCGCTCGAGGCGCAGGCGTGCGGAACGCCCGTGATCGCGGCGGCCGTCGGGGGACTGCGGTACTCGGTCGACGACGGCGTCACCGGCTATCTGATCGAGGGGCATGACCCGGCGGATCACGCGGAGCGATTGCTCTCGCTGCTGAACGATCCGCGGACCGCGGCGCGCATCGGACGCGCGGCGGTCGGGCACGCGATGCGGTTCTCGTGGGACGCGACGGCGGACGGAATCTCCCAGGTCTACCGGGAGCTGCTGGTGCCATCGCTGCGCTGATCGGCGGCTCCACGCGCCGGACGAAGCGTTGTTCTTGTCACTCTTTGTCTCGGGCTCGCGACCTGCGCATATGCCGTCTGACCTGCTCGTTCGTCGGGTTGACCGATGTGGGCAGCGTGATAGATTCCCACCGCTCCGAGCAGTCGGAGCGGCTGAGTCAGGGAACCGAAGCGGGGACCCCTGGGAAAGCCGTAAGGCGAACTGGGCGCACTTGGTCGTACGGTCGGGAAGGCCAACTGGCTGTGCGGGCGGGGAGGCTCGGAACGCCCCAAAGCCCAACGAAAGGGTCTACCGCCAGGAAACCAAGACAGCTGCGGAGGTTGCTCGGAGCACCTGAGCCCGAGGGGCTAACGGTGGCTGGAGGCCTCGGTCTCCGGCGAGCCGGAGGTCCCTCGGGTTCTTTTTTCTTATGTCCACCTTCCCCCGCCGCGGCCCGTCGCCCACGCGATCTGGACTAAGGTTCCCGGCTGATGGGAACCGAGCAGGTGCGCGACGCCGCGAGCAAGCGCGAGCTGATCCTCGACGTCGCGATGCGCCACTTCGCCGAGCACGGCTACCGCGGCGCGCGGGTCGAGGACATCGCGGCCGACGTGGGTGTCGCGAAGGGGACCGTGTTCCTGCACTTCGGCAACAAGCAGGGTCTCTTTCTGATGGCCTACCAGCGTGCCGTCGGGATGCTGCCCGCGTGGCTCGACGCGCCGGCGGAGGTCGTCGGGCAGGGGTTCTGGGCGGTGCTCGACTACTGGCTGGAACGCACGGAGGAGTTCCTCTCCGAGGAGTGGGTGCCGAACCGGGTCGCGATGATCGGCCGGTACGACACGGGAATCGCGCTCCGGCGGCCGATCGACCGGTTCATGCGCAGCGAGGATCCGTACGGCACCTTGGAATTCGTGGAGTTCGGCGTGCGGCGCGGAGAGGTCCGGGCAGACATCGACATCGAGATGATCTCCTCGATGCTCGACTGGGTCGCCGAGCGCTTCCAGGACGCGCTCGGGAGCGAGGAGCTCGATCCGGGCCTCGTCCACCGCGAGCCGTACCGCCCCGAACGGCGCGAGGCCCGCATCCGGGAGTTCATCGAGCTCCTGCGGCACGGGGTGGCACCGCCAGCGACCGCCGAATGAATGGATCGATCCTCCGCGGGCCGGTCCTGCGGCTCACGCGCGCCCCGTGGTTCGGCCGCATGGTGACCGGGACCGCCATCGGCCGGGCCGTCGCGTCGCGGTTCATCGCGGGCGGCCACCTCGATGATGCGATCGCGGTGTGTGGGGAGCTCCGTGGCCGCGGCATGGGTGCCGTCCTGGACCACCTCGGCGAGAACGTACAAGCGCCCGAACAGGCCGCGCAGGCGACGAACGACTACGTGCGCGCCCTCGAGCGGATCGTCCGCGAGCCCGACCTCGACGCGTACATCTCCGTCAAGCTGACCCAGCTCGGCCTGGACTTCTCGAACGAGCTCTGCATCTCCAACCTCGAACGCGTCGTCGCGGCCGCGGACGGCCGGCTCGTGATGATCGACATGGAGAGCTCGGTCTACGTCGATCGGACCCTCTCGGTGTTCCGCGACCTCCGCGCACGCCACGACACGATCGGCGTGTGCCTCCAGGCGTACCTGCATCGCACCGCGTCGGACATCGACGCGCTGCCGCCCGCGTCGACGATCCGCTTGGTCAAGGGCGCGTACCTCGAGCCCCCCGAGGTTGCCTTCGAGGACCGTCGTGAGGTCGACCGAGCGTTTGCGCGTGCGTTCTCGACGCTGATCCCACGCGGCCACACCGTGCATGTCGCTACGCACGACCCGCGGCTGCTCGACGGGGCCAGGCGGTACACCGAGCGCGCCGGCCGCGACGTTGCCTCGCGCGTGGAATACCAAATGCTCTATGGTGTGCGCCGCGACCTCCAGTCGCGGCTCGCGGCCGATGGCCTGCCGGTGCGCGTGTACGTCCCGTATGGGACCGAGTCCTACGCGTACCTGACGAGGCGACTGGTCGAGCGACCTGCGAACATGTGGTTCTTCCTGTCGAACCTGGCGAGGGTGCGCAGATGACGAACGGACGGAGCGTCGCCGTGCTCGGTGGCGGCAAGATGGGCGAGGCGCTGGCCTCGGGGCTGATTCGCTCCGGCGGCCGGACGACCGAGGAGATCACGGTCACGTGCCGGCGCGAGGAACGCGCGCGTGAGTTGGCCGAGCGGTACGGCGTCGCGACGACGCTTTCCAACCCCGAGGCGGTACAGGCCGCCGAGACGCTGGTGCTGATGGTCAAGCCGCAGGACATGGAGGTGCTGCTCGGACAGATCGCGGACAGCGTGCGTGCCGAGCAGCTCGTCGTTAGCTTCGCGGCCGGGATCCGGACCTCGTTCGTGGAGAAGCACTTGTCCGGGCAGATTCCGGTGGTCCGCGTCATGTCGAACGTCGCGGTCCTCGTCGACGAGGCCATGTCGGTCGTCGCGCCCGGCTCGCACGCCGAGGACAAGCATCTGTCGGTCGCCGAGGAGCTGCTGGGCTACGTCGGCAAGGTGATCCGCCTGCCGGAGGGCCACCTCGACGCGATCACGGCGACGAGCGGCTCGGGTCCCGCGTACTTCTTCCTCCTGGCGGAGGCGATGATCGAGGCCTGTATCCTGCTCGGGCTCTCGCGGGACGTCGCGACCGAGCTGATCATCCAGACGATGCTCGGCTCGGCCAAGATGCTCCGCGACACCGGCAAGCACCCGGTAGAGCTGCGCGAGATGGTGACGTCGCCGGGCGGCACGACGATCGCCGCCATCAGGATTCTGGAGGAGACGGGTGTTCGGGCCGCGTTCCTGAACGCGATCGACGCGGCGCGGCACCGCAGCGCCGAGCTCGCGCAGGGCGGCGACGAGGACGAGGACTGAGGAACACCATGGGACGAGGCGACCGCGCGAAGGTGCGCTGGGCACACGACCGCGAGAAGAAGAAGAAGGCAACCGAGAAGCGCAAGGCGCTCGAACGCGGCGCCGCACGGAAGGCCGGACGCCCGCGCAGCGGGTCGTGACCGCCGCCGACCTCGTCGTTCGCGGCGGTCGGGTCTTCACGCTCGTCGACGATGCTCCGTGGGCCGAGGCCGTGGCCGTCCACGGCGACCGGATCGTCGCCGTGGGCGGCGCCCACGAGATCTCGGAGCTCGCGGGCCCGCGGACGACGACGCTGGAGGCGCGGGGCGGACTCGTCCTCCCCGGCTTCATCGACGCCCATAACCACCTTCGGATCGCCACGCCGGCTGGGTTCGATCTCTCCTCCGCCACTTCGCTCGGGCAGATCCATGCGCTGCTCCGCGAGCAGGTGCGCGCCGAGCCGGCCGTCGAGTGGGTCGAGGCGGGGCGGTGGGTCTACGGGGCGATCGACGGCGGCCGGCTCCCGACTGCCGAGGACCTGCCCGACGAGGTCACCGGCGGCCGGCCCGCGTTCCTCACGTCGTACGACGGCCATACCGTGTGGATGAACCGCCCGGCGCTCGAGCGCTTCGGGATCGGCCGCGGCGTCGAGCGCGTGCCGTTCGGCGTCGTAGAGCTCGACGAACGCGGCGAGCCCACCGGGTTCGTGACCGACTTCGCCGTGATGGGCCTCTCGCGCGACGGGCTCGCGGCGCTGGAGCGGGTGCTCCCGGGGCTCTCGGGGGAGGCGCAGTTCCGGCGGCTGGTCCGGTCGCTGGACCTGGCCGTGTCGGTCGGCATCACCACCGCCGTCGAGCCCCAGAACTCGGTCGACGACCTGCCGTTGTTCGTCCGCGCCAGCGATGACGGGACGATGCGCTCGCGTGTGGTTGCGGCGCTGTTCCACCACGTGGGCGTGCAGCTCGACGAGCTCGATGCGTTCGAGGAAGCTCGGCGGGCGTTCGACGACGACCGCTTCCGCGTCCGCGCCGTCAAGCTGTACGTCGACGACGTGATCGAGCCACGGACGGCCGCGATGCTGGAGGACTACGAGGGGCATCCGGGCGAGCGCGGCTCGACGTTCTGGGACCCCGAGGCCTTCGCTCTGCGCGTCGCCGAGCTCGACCGTCGCGGTTTCCAGACGTTCACGCACGCGACGGGCGATCGCGGGGTGCGCACCGCGCTCGATGCCATCGAGTACGCGCAGACGGTGAATGGCCGTCGCGACGCGAGACACCAGATCGTCCACTGCGAGCTCGTGCACCCCGACGATCAACCTCGCTTCGCGAGCCTCGGCGTCGTCGCGTGCATGCAGCCCAGGCACGCGTCGGCCGACCTGGTCGCGGGCGACTGGCTCGACAACGTCGGGCCCCAGCGGTGGCGGTACGCCTTCCCCTGGCGCTCGCTGGACGCCGCGGGCGCGACCCTTGCCTTCTCGAGCGACTTCGACGTGGGCGAGATGGATCCCCTGATCGGTGTCTACTCGGCGCTCACCCGCGCGCGGCTCGATGGGACCGACGCCTGGCAGACGGAACAGTGCGTGAGCCTCGGGACCGCGCTGCGCGCGTACACGGTCGGCGGCGCGTACGCCATCCACGCCGAGCACGACCGCGGCTCGATCACGGCCGGGAAGTACGCCGACCTCGTGCTACTCGATCGGGACCCCTTCGGGCTCGAGCCGGCGGCGCTTCTGGAGACGCGCGTGCTCGCGACCGTCGTCGCGGGGCAGGTCGTGTACCGCGGCTGACGACCTCAGGCCGCGCGAACGACGCGGTTGCGCAGCACGCCGATGCCTTCGGCCTCGAGCTCGATCGTGACGCCCGGCCAGATCCGTTGCTCGAAACCGGGAACGTCGAACGGGCTCGAGGCGAACATCTCGCCCGGCTCGAGGTGCTCGACGCGCGAGGTCCTGGTAACGGCCTCTTTGAGGTCGGCGGCGATGCCGTTCAGGTTCCCTTTCGCCCACTCGTCGCCGTCGACGCGGACGGTGACGAACACGGTCTGCGGGTCGAGCTCGTCCGGAGTGACGATGCACGGGCCCAGGGCGAGCGGCAGCGCCTCGGGATGCGGCGTCGGGTCCCCGTTCGCGTCTCTCGCGGCCCAGTCGCTCACGAGCGTGTAGCCGAAGATGGCGTCGTGGACGCCGGCGCGATCCACTCGGTCGACGGGCCGGCGCAGGATCACGGCGATCTTCGGCTCGTAGTCCAGCCAGCCGGCGCCGTGCGGCCAGGGGATCGCCTCGCCCGGCCCGAGGACCCGGCGCGCGACCTCCGGGGTGTCCCGGGTCCGGAACGATCGGGGGAGCAGCGGCGCGAGCAGGCGCGCGTCCGGGACGGCGCACGCGAGCGCGTCGTTGTGTTCGAGGGCTGCCGCGGCCGCGTCGAGCACGGTGCCTCCGCTGCTCGCCACGAGCGCCTCCATGGTGGCGGGGAAGGCCGGGTGCCCCACGGCGTCCGGCAGGTCCACGACCTTCCCCCCGAGGAGCGCTCCCAGTCGCCGGTGCCCCCTCCGGTCGAAGGTCACGAGCCTCAAGGGAGACCGATGGTACGCCCGCGCGTCCGCGATTTCTCGACATCGGCACGGGATGTCCGCGGGTCGGTCCGCCGGCGTGACCAGGGCTGCCCGGACTTGGGGTGTTTCCGGGCCGCCGGATACGATGGGGTCGGTACGCCGGAGTCTGGACCGAGGAGGCGACTTCCATGGCAGAGCAGGGCTTCCGCATCACCTATGCAACGCTTTCGGCCGACAACGAGGAGATCCATCGGCTGTACGACCAGGGCATCGAGAAGGCGAGGTCCTGGCTCGGCCAGAAGCACCCCCTCTATGTCAACGGCGAGGCCCGGGAGGGCAGCGGCCACAAGGAAGCCCGCTCGCCGATCGACGGCGCCGTGATCGGTGAGTTCGCCCAGGGCACCCGCGAGGACGTCCGCGACGCGGTCAGGGCCGCCAAGGAGTTCTTCCCCACGTGGGCCGCCACGCCCTGGCAGGAGCGCGTCGCGATCATTCGCAGGGCCGCCGACCTGATGAGCGAGCAGCGCAACGAGCTGTCCGCCCTGATGGCAATGGAGGTCGGCAAGAACCGCCTCGAGGCCCTCGGTGACGTGGAGGAGTCCGCCGACCTGCTGCGCTGGAACGCGAACGAGGTGGAGAAGAACGACGGCTTCCGAAAGCCGATGCAGACGATGGGCGCCGCGGGCGAGTACTACGACGTCCTGCGGCCCTTCGGCGTTTGGGCCGTCATCAGCCCGTTCAACTTCCCCATGGCGCTCGCCGCCGGGCCGTCAAGCGGGGCGCTCGTGGCCGGGAACGCGGTCGTCTTCAAGCCCGCCCACATGGGCGTGTTCACCGGGCTGAAGCTGTACGAGGTCTACATGGCGGCGGGCGTTCCCGCGGGCGCGTTCCACTACCTCAGCGGAGCGGGCTCCGTCGTCGGGGACGAGATCGTGAACCACCCCGACGTGTCCGGGATCACGTTCACGGGCTCGTACGAGGTCGGGATGGGGATCTACAAGGGCTTCGCCAAGGACTTCCCGAAGCCCGTGATCTGCGAGATGGGCGGGAAGAACCCGGCGATCGTCACCGCGAACGCCGACCTCGAAAAGGCGACGGACGGCGTGATGCGCTCGGCCTTCGGGTTCGGCGGCCAGAAGTGCTCGGCCTGCTCACGTGTGTACGTCCACCGCAGTGTGTACGACGAGTTCGTCCGCCGGCTCAAGGAGAAGACCGAGAACATCAAGATCGGCGACCCGCTCGAGCGGGACGTCTACCTCGGGCCGGTGATCGACGAGAACGCCGTCCAGACCTTCGAGGAGGCCTCCGCCGAGGCGAAGAAGAACGGTGCGATCGTCTCGGGCGGCGAGCACCTCACGGAGGGCGAGTTCGCCAAGGGGACGTTCGTGCAGCCGACGATTGCCGAGGTTCCGCTCGACTCGTGGATCTGGAAGAAGGAGCTGTTCGTCCCGTTCGTCGCGGTCGCGCCCTACGACGACCTCAACGAGGCGATCCGCCTCGCGAACGACACCGAGTACGGACTCACGGCCGGGTTCTACAGCGAGGACCGCGCCGAGATCGATAGGTGGCTGGACTCGATCGAGGCGGGCGTCGTGTACGTGAACCGGCGCGCGGGCGCGACGACCGGGGCGTGGCCGGGCGTGCAGCCGTTCGGCGGCTGGAAGGGATCGGGCACGACCGGCAAGGCCGGCGGCGGCCCGTACTACGTGCAGCAGTACCTGCGTGAGCAGTCGCGCACGGTGGTGGAGGAGTGAGCACGACCGAGGTCACGGACCTCGCGCAGGCGCACGCGCCGCGGCTGATCACCGAGGTCCCCGGCCCCGAGGCGCTGGCCCGGATCGAGCGGGACCGGCAGGTCACGAGCCCTTCGCTCCCGAGGGCCTATCCGTTCGTGCCCAAGCGCGGGGCGGGATCCGTCCTCGAGGACGTCGACGGCAACCTGTTCCTCGATCTGAACGCCGGCATCGCGGTCACCTCGACCGGGCACACGCATCCGAAGGTGGTCGACGCGATCCAGCGGCAGGCGGCCGAGCTGATCCACTACTCGGCGAGCGATTTCTTCCTGCCGATCTACTCCGAGGTCTGCGCCGAGCTCGACAGGCTGGCGCCGATGTCCAGACCGGCGCGGACGTTCCTAACGAACTCGGGGACCGAGGCCGTCGAGGCGGCGATCAAGCTGGCGCGGTACGCGACCGGCCGTCAGTACGTGATCGCGATGTACGGCTCGTTCCATGGGCGTTCGTACGGCAGCGTGTCGCTCACCGCCAGCAAGGCGAAGTACCGGGCGCGGTTCGGCCCGATGCTGCCGAGCGTCTTCCACTCGTTCTTCGGCGACCCCGAATACATCGAGAGCGTCCTGTTCAAGCACATGGTCTCGCCGAGGGAGGTCGCCGCGATCGTCGTCGAACCGATCCTCGGGGAGGGAGGGTACGTGCTGCCTCCGGACGGCTGGTTCGCCTATCTCCGCGAGCTCTGCCACAAGCACGGGATGCTGCTCGTCGCCGACGAGGTGCAGTCAGGCATGGGGCGGACCGGGAAGATGTGGGCGATCGAGCACTTCGGGGTCGAGCCCGACATCCTGCTCGCCGGCAAGGGCATCGCGAGCGGGATGCCGCTCGGTGCGATGGTCGCGCGCGGCGACCTAATGACGTGGGAGATCGGGGCGCACGGCTCGACCTACGCCGGCAACCCGCTATCGTGCGCGGCCGCGCTCGCCACGATCGAGCTGATCGAGGGCGAGCTGATGGCCAACGCGGCCGACGTCGGCGCGCTGCTGAAGGCCGGCCTGCTGGACGTCCAGACGCGGCACGCGAGCATCCGCGACGTCCGTGGTCTCGGTCTGATGATCGGGATCGGCTTCCCCGACCACGATCACATGGTCGGGGTCGAGGAGGCCGCGTTCCGGAAGGGGTTGCTCGTCCTCGGGGCGGGCGACGACGCGATCCGGATGTCGCCACCGCTCGTCCTCCGCGAGGACCAGGCCGCGACCGCCGCGTCGGTGTTCGAGGAAGCCGTGGCGGAGGTCGAGACCGGCCGCTAGGGGAGGGGGACGAGGTGGCCGTCGAGCTCGACACGCTGACCTTCGATACGGCCTCGCCACTGCGGGTTGGCGCGTTCTGGGCCGAGGTGCTCGGGTTCGAGCTCGACCCCGACTCGGACGAGGAGGGCGCCTACATCCGCGACCCGTCGGGCCGGACGCGCGGGGTCTTCTTCCAGCCCGTCCCCGAAGCGAAGACCGCGAAGAACCGCCTTCATATCGACCTGCGTCCGGGCGGGTCGATGGACGAGGAGGTCGAGCGCCTTCGGGGCCTGGGCGCGACGGTGGTCGGCCGCGTCGACGTCGAGAGCAGCTTCTGGACCGTGATGCAGGACCCGGAGGGCAACGAGCTGTGCGTCCTGCGAGGGCCGCAGGACGGGTGGTCGCCAGATGGCTGAGCCAGATGGCTGAGCCCGATGGCTGAGCCCGATGGCTGAGTCCGATGGCTGAGTCCAAGGTTGCGTCGATGCGCGACGCCGTCGCCGAGCTGATACACGACGGCGACACCGTGGCGATCGAGGGCTTCACGCACCTGATCTGCTTCGCGGCGGGACACGAGATCATCCGGCAGCGCAAGCGGAACCTGACGCTCGCGCGAATGACGCCGGACGTGCTCTACGACCAGATGATCGGGGCGGGCGTCGCCACGAAGCTGATCTTCAGCTGGCTCGGCAACCCGGGCGTCGGGTCGCTGCACGCGATCCGCCGTCGGGTCGAGCAGGCCGACCCGGAGCCGCTGGAGATCGAGGAGTACTCCCACTTCGGGATGGTGTGCCGCTACGTCGCCGGCGCGTCGAACCTGCCGTTCTTCCCGATCCGCAGCTACTACGAGTCCGACATCCCGAAGGTGAACCCGAACATCCGGACGGTCATCTCGCCCTACGACGACGCGACCGAGGTGTACGTTGTCCCAGCACTGCGGCCCGACGTCACGATCGTCCACGCGCAGCGCGCGACGAAGAACGGCGACGCGCAGATCTGGGGCCTGCTCGGGTGCCAGAAGGAGGCGGCCTTCGCCGCTGACCGCGTGATCGTGGCGTGCGAGGAGCTCGTCGACGAGGCCGTCGTCCGACGCGACCCAAACCGGACCGTGATCCCCGGCATCGTGGTGGACGCCGTCGTCGAGCAGCCGTTCGCGTGCCATCCGAGCTACGCACAGGGCTACTACGACCGCGACAACGCGTTCTACCTCTCGTGGGAGGCGATCTCGAAGGACCACGAGGCGCTGGAAGGTTGGCTGAAGGAGTGGGTCCAGGGGCTCGAAGACCACGCCGAGTACGTCGAGAAGATGGGCGCTGCGAAGTGGGAGGTGCTGAAGCCCGGCGACGCCCTCTCCGGCGAGGTCAACTACGGGGAGTACGCCTGATGGCGGCGACCGGGACCGAGGTCGCGTACACGAAGAACGAGATCATGATCGCGGCGAGCGCGCGCCAGCTCGCGGGAGAGCGCAACTGCTTCGTCGGGATCGGGCTGCCGAACATCGTCTGCAACCTTGCCCAGCGGACGGTCGCGCCGGACCTCCAGCTCGTGTACGAGGCCGGCGTGTTCGGCGCCCGGCCGGCACGGCTGCCGCTATCGATCGGAGACCCGACGCTGGTGACCGGCTCGACGGCGGTGACGTCCATGTTCGAGCTGTTCGCGTTCTACCTCCAGGCCGGCTTGATCGACGTCGCCTTCCTCGGTGGCGCGCAGATCGACCGATACGGCAACCTCAACACCACCGTGATCGGGTCGTACGAACGGCCGAAGGTCCGGCTGCCGGGCTCGGGCGGCGCCTGCGAGATCGCGATCAATGCCCGCAAGGTGATGGTGATCATGCGGCAGGCGCGGCGCTCGTTCGTCGAGGAGCTGGACTTCCGAACCTCGCCGGGCCACAGCGGCGACCCGGCGCACGACCGAGCGCGGGGGTGGTTCGGGAGCGGCCCCACCTCGGTCGTGACCGACCTCGGGACCTACACGTTCGACGAGGAGACGGGCGAGATGACCCTCCGCACGCTGCACCCCGGCGTCACGCTCGACCAGGTCCGCGACAACACGGGGTGGGAGCCGAGGATCGCAGACGACATCGGCGAGACGCCGCCGCCGACGCCGGACGAGCTCCGGTTGATCCGCGAGGAGCTCGACCCGCAGGGCGTTCACGCGAACTAGGCGCGATGGCCGACCATCACATCGTCGCGATGGGAGGCGGCGGGTTCTCGGACGACGACCCGATCATCGACGGGTTCGTCCTCGAGCTCACCGGGAAGGAGCGACCGCGGGTGTGCTTCGTGCCCACCGCGAGCGGCGACGCGGCGACGTATATCGAGCGGTTCTACACCGCGTTCACCCGCCGTCCGTGCGAGCCGTCGCACCTGTCGCTCTTCCAGCCGCCGTACCCCGCGATCGCCGAGCACCTGCTCGTGCAGGACGTCATCTACGTCGGCGGTGGCGCAACGGCGAACATGCTCGCGGTGTGGCGGATCCACGGCGTCGACGAGGTCCTCCGGCGCGCGTGGGAGCGCGGCGTGATCCTGTGCGGCGTGTCGGCCGGCGGGATCTGCTGGTTCGAGGCGGGCGTGACCGACTCGCTCGGTCCCGACCTCGCTCCGATGCACGGCGGGCTCGGGCTGCTGGCCGGGAGCTTCTGTCCGCACTACGACGGCGAGCCGGGCCGCCGTCCGGCGTTCCACCGCTTCGTGCGCGAGGGCACGCTGCCGCCGGGGCTCGCGGTGGACGACGGCGTAGCTGCGCACTTCGTCGGAACCGAAGTGCGGACGGTCGTCGCGAACCGCCGCGGGATCGCTGCGCATCGTGTCGAGGTGCGCGACGGGGAGGTCGTCGAGACCAGGATCGAGCCCCGGGTGCTCGCAGGCACCGCGTAGACTCGCGGACGACCGCCAGGAGTCGAGGCAGGAGCCGACGCATGGGCCACGTGTTCCATCGGGTGTTGACGAGGTCGCTCCCGACCGCGGTCGGGGCGGAGGGCGTCTGGATCGAAGACGCTGCGGGCCGGCGGTACCTCGACGCCGCCGGTGGGGCGATCGTCGTCAACGTCGGGCATGGCGACCGGTCGGTCCTTGCGGCGATGCACGAGCAAGCGTCGCGGGTGCAGTACGTCCACGGGACGATGTTCACAACCGACGCACTGGAGTCCTACGCGGACGAGCTCGCGCCGCTTCTGCCGATGGACGGCGCGCGGATCTATCCCGTGAGCGGCGGGAGCGAGGCCGTCGAGACGGCGCTGAAATTGGCGCGTGCGTACCACCTGGCGCGCGGCGAGGACCGGACCGTCGTGATCGGTCGGGCGTCCTCGTACCACGGCAACACGCTGGGAGCCCTCGACGCCGGCGGCAAGCGAACGCTGCAGGCGCCGTACTTCCCGTGGCTCGGCCGGTTCGCGCACGTTCCCGCGGCCTACGAGTACCGCTGTGAGAACCCGGCGCACCCCGGCGGATGCGGTGACTGGCATGCGGAGCGGCTCGAGGCCGAGATCGTGCGGGTCGGCCCCGGACGCGTCGCGGCGTTCATCGCCGAGCCGATCGGGGGCGCGACGCTGGCGGCCGCCGTCCCGAGCGACGACTACTGGCCGGCGATCGAGGAGGTCTGCCGACGGCATGCCGTGCTTCTGATCGCGGACGAGGTCATGACCGGCTTTGGGCGCACCGGCCGCTGGTTCGGTTGCGAGCACTGGGGCGTCCGGCCGGACATCCTGACGGCCGGCAAGGGCTCCACCAGCGGGTATTGGCCGTTCGGGTTCGCGGCCTGCAGCGGCGCGGTGTTCGAGACCGTGAAGCCGACGGGGTTCGTCCACGGCTTCACGTGGTCGCACAACGGCGTCGGCGCCGCCGTCGCCCACGCCGTCCTACGCAAGCTCCGGGAGGACGCCCTCGTCGAGGCCAGCCGGGTCGGGGGCGAGCGGCTCTTGAAGGAACTGTCGTCCGCGCTCGCCGACAGCGCGATCGTTGGGGACGTGCGCGGGATCGGGCTGATGATCGGGATCGAGGCGGTAGCCGACCGGACCAAGAAGCAGCCGTTCGCGCGTTCGGAGCAGGTGACCGAGCGAATCGTCGGCGCGGCCCGCGAGCAGGGGCTGCTGCTGTACTCGAGCACGGGGCACGTCGACGGACGCGACGGCGACCTCGTGATGCTCGGGCCGCCGTTCACGATCTCGGACGACGAGACGGGCCTCGCCGTCGAGCGGACGCAGGCGGCGATCGCGACGGTCGGATGAGCGGCCGGGCGGGGCTGGTGCTCTGCCCGGAGGCGAAGATCTATGACCACGGGCCGGCGCACCCGCTCAGGCCACAGCGCGTGCTGCTCACGTGGGACCTGATCACGAAGTCTGGCCTCCTCGAGCGTCCGAACGTCGAGACGCTCACCTGCCGGATCGCGACGGACGAGGAGATCGGGCTCGTGCACACCCAGGCGTTCATCGAGGCGACCCGTCGTGCCGGCGACGGCGAACGAGGCGACTGGGCGCGATTCGGCTACGGGCCCGGGGACAACCCGATCTTCCCGCGGATGCACGAGGCAGGTGCGCTTGTCGTCGGCGCGTCGCTCGTCGCCGCCGACGCGGTCCTGAGCGGCCGGGTCGCGCACGCGTTCAACGCCCCGGGCGGGCTGCACCACGCGATGGCGTCGCGGGCATCCGGGTTCTGCGTGTACGACGACCCGGCCGTCGCGATCGCGTGGCTGCTCCGGAACGGCATCGAGCGCGTGGCGTACGTCGACGTGGACGTGCACCACGGCGACGGCCCGCAGTCCGTGTTCTACGAGGAGCCGCGCGTCCTGACGATCTCGATCCATGAGTCGGGCGAATACCTGTTCCCCGGCACGGGGTTCGTCTGGGAGCGCGGCGCCGGGGAGGCGGAGGGGACGAAGGTGAACGTGCCGCTCCACCCGGGCACGGGCGACGCCGGGTGGTTGGACGCGTTCGGCGAGGTCGTGCCGCCGTTGCTCCGGTCGTGGAGACCCGACGTCCTGGTGACGCAGCTGGGCTGCGACACGCACCACTCGGATCCGCTCGCGCACCTGCGCCTCACGACCCGCGCGTACCGTGAAGCGGCGAAACGGTTGCACGACCTGGCGCACGAGACGGCCGGGGGCCGGTGGATCGCGACCGGCGGCGGCGGGTACCAATGGGCGCGGGTCGTGCCGAGGGCGTGGACGCTGTACTTCGCCGAGATGTGCGAGACCGAGCTCCCCGACGACCTCCCCGAGTCGTGGATCGAGCACGCCGAATTCCAGCTGCGCGCGTCCGTCCCGACGACGTTTTCGGAGGACGGGCTGGACGAGCCGGAGGTGGACTCCGAAGCGCGTGTGATCGCCGGCGAGGTTCGGCGAGCGGTGTTCCCGGCTCTGGGGATCGAGAGGTGACGGGTCGGCGCGTCAAGCTGATCTGCACGCTCGGCCCCGCCACCGCAGGTGAGAAGGCCGTGCGCGCCCTCGCCGACGCCGGAACGGACGTCTTCCGGGTGAACCTCTCCCACGGGACGGCCGAGGCGCACGCGGCGCTCGTCGCCGACGTCCGCGCGGCCGCGCGGCACCTGGGCCGAGAGGTCGCCGTGATGGCCGACCTGCCCGGGCCCAAGATCCGGCTCGGCGAGCTCCCGGAGGACGGCGTCCGGCTGCAGCCCGGATCGACCTTCGAGCTGCGTGCCGCCCCCGGACCGGGCGACGCGACCGGCGCGCCGACGACCTACCCGGGCCTGGCCTCGGACGTCCGGGTCGGCGACCGCGTCCTGCTGGCCGATGGGGCCGCGGAGCTCGTGGTCCGCGCGCTGAGGGACGGGACGGTCGTCTCCGAGGTGATCCGCGGCGGGCGGATCCGGTCCCGTGCTGGCGTGAACGTGCCGGCCGAGCGTCTGGGGCTGCCCGCGATCACACCGCGGGATCGCGAGGCGCTCGCACACGCGCAAGACCTGGAGGTCGATCTGGTCGCCCAGTCGTTCGTCAGGTCATCGCCGGACGTGATCGAGCTGCGGGCGTTGATTGGTGAACGGACGCTGCCGATCGTCGCGAAGATCGAGACCCGCCCCGCGGTCGACTCGATCTCGGCGGTGCTCGGCGAGGTCGACGCGATCATGGTCGCGCGCGGCGACCTCGGCGTGGAGCTGCCGATGGAGGAGATCCCCGTCCTGCAGAAGGAGCTCCTGTGGGCCGCCCGCACGGCCGGCAAGCCGGCGATCGTCGCGACGCAGATGCTCGAGTCGATGGTGCACGCGCCCCGGCCGACGCGTGCGGAGGCGAGCGACGTCGCGAACGCGGTGCTCGACGGCGCCGACGCGATCATGCTGTCGGCCGAGACGGCGATCGGGGAGTTCCCGATCGAGGCTGCCAGCGCGGCCGCGTCGATCGCCGAGGTGGCGGAACGCCGGGCCGAGCGCTTCCGATCACCCGGCCCGCAGTGCTCGCACGACGACGAGGCCTCGGCCGTCGCCCATGCCGCGGCGGAGATCGCGAACTCCGACCCGACCATCGCGGCCATCGCCTGCTACACCGGTACCGGCCGAACCGCCGGGCTGCTCTCGGCCGAACGCGCCTCGGTGCCGATCTACGCGTTCGTCCCCGACGCGGCGATCGGCCGGCGGCTGGCGCTGCGATGGGGCGTCACGGCGCTAGCGTCGCGCAGCCCCTCCGACACCGACGAGATGATCACGCTGATGGACGAGGGTCTGCGCGAACGCGACCTCGTCGCCGAGGGACGTTCGGTGGTGCTTGCGGCGTCGTCCCCGGCCGGCAAGGGCCACACGAACATGCTCAAGGTCCACCAGGTAGGCGAGGCGGCGGGCTAGCAGCGAACGAGCTGCCTCATGACCGCTGGTTCGATCTCGAGCTGGAGATCTCGGGGAACCGACCCCGAGCCCCAGCGCGGCACAGGGCGTTCACGCCTCGGGGTCAACGCCCATCGGTCTCGGCCAGGACCTGGGCGAAGCGTTCGGCGACCTCTCGGTAGCCGCGCGTGCTGGGGTGGAAGCCGTCGTCGCTGATCCACGCGGGGTGGTCGACCGGCACCTGGCCGATGGCGTGGAGGTCAACGACCGTCGCGTCGGCGGCCTGAGCGGCGTGCTCGATTGCCTCGTTGTACGCCTCGACCGCGAAGCGGACGAGGGCCGGCGGCGGCACGAACCCGGGGAACGGGCACGGGAGCTCTGGCCCGGGCGATAGGCACGCGCGGTAGGCGGGCAGCTCGTCGAGCATCGGCGTGTTCGCGACGAGGATCTCGTCAGCGCCGGCGCGCCGGAGCGCGGTCAGCAGGTGCCGGAGCCGGTCCTCGTACACGGTTGGGAGCACCGCGTGGGTCAGGTCGTTCACGTTGAGCCAGACGGTCGCGATCGTCGGGCGGAGCTCGACCGCCTCCGGCAGTTCCTCCCGGATCGCCTGCTCGGTGGTCGCTCCCGAGATCCCGAGGTTGTGGTACTCGGCCTGTGGCGGCAGTGCGATCCGCCGGAACACGGCAGGCCACGCGTCCCCGCGCGGATCTTCGGCGCCGACGCCGACGGTGTCGCTGGCTCCGATCGCGACGTACACGACGCGCTCGGAGGACGCGTCCCGCGTCGCAGCGGTGCAGCCCGGCCCCAGTGCGAACAGCAATACCCCGGCGACGACTGAGCGGGCGCGCATCCCGGTCAGTCTCCCAGAGGCCTCTCGGAACGATTCTCGTCGGTCTTCGGATCGACCGCCGGCGTGGCGCGGAGGCGTCGCGTGACGCGGCGCACGCCCCACCGATACAGCGGGGGCGTCAAGATCCGGAACGCCTCAAGCAGCGACACGCCGCGCGGGATGTTCACCTCGGGCGCGCGGTCGCGCTCGACGGCGCTCACGATCGCGCGCGCGACCGCATCGGCCTCCACCAGGAGGGTCTTGGGCGTGTGCTTCATCGGGAAGCCCTCTGTCCTCGCGAAGATCGGGTTCACTGACGTCACGAGGATCCCGCGCGGCTCGAGCTCGTAGGAAAGGGCCTCCGAGAAGGCGCGCACGGCGTGCTTCGTGGCGCTGTAGACGGCCGCGCCGGGAGTCGCGAAGTGACCTGCAAGCGACGCGACGTTCACGATGTGGCCCCTCCCGCGTTCGAGCATCAGGTCGAGGAACAGCCGCGTGCACAGCATCACGCCCAGCGCGTTCACGTTGATCACCCGCTGGATCTGCTCGACGGAGAGATCGGCGAACCGTCCGCCGCCGGGGACCCCGGCGTTGTTCACGAGGACGTCGCAACGGCCGAACGCATCACGGACGGCGTCCCGGA
The DNA here is from genome assembly GCA_046729855.1 of Actinomycetota bacterium. Classification (GTDB taxonomy): domain Bacteria; phylum Actinomycetota; class UBA4738; order UBA4738; family HRBIN12; genus DATHSY01. The sequence continues at coordinate 97,394 of JBKPHM010000012.1, forward strand.
CGCGGCGCACGTCCTCCACGCTGGTCACGTCGCATCGGACCGGCGTGGCGCGCACACCCGGTCGCTGAAGCTCCGAAGCGATCCGCTCGAGACGGTCGAGCCGCCGCGCGGTCAGCACGACGTTCGCTCCCTCCGCGGCGAACCGGCGGGCGGTTAGCTCGCCGAATCCGGACGACGCGCCGGTGACCACGACGACGGCGCCGCGAAGCTCCAACGGTCAGGTCTCCCGCGAACTCGTCACGGTCTGCCCACCGTCGACGACGAGCACGCTCCCGGTGACGAACGACGCCGCGGGCGAACACAGGTACAGCGCGGCGCTCGCGATCTCCTCCGATCGACCCCAGCGGCCCATCGGGACCTGGGCCAGGATCTGACGCTCGGCCTCGGGATCGTCGCGTTCAGCCTGGTTCATCGGCGTGTCGATCCAGCCGGGGGCGATCGCGTTCACCCGCACGCCGCGGTTCGCCCATTCCAAGGCGGCACTCTTCGTGAGGCTGACGACCGCCGCCTTGGCGGCGTTGTAGTAGGCGATCCGCGGTTCGACCATGAACGCGTCGATCGACGCGATGTTGCAGATCGCGCCCGACCTCTTGTCCAGCAGCACCGGTCCGGCGGCGCGCATCCCGAACACCACCGAGCGGAAGTTGATGTCGAAGTACCTGTCGAACCCGTCCGGTCGCGTCTCCAGGAACGTCGCGAGGAACGGCGCGGCGCCCGCGTTGTTCACCAGGACGTCCAGCGTTCCGAGCTCGTCCACTGTCCGTTCGACGAGCCGCCGGACGGGCCCCTCGTGCGACACGTCCGTCGGGACGACCAGCGCGCGGCCGCCGGCCGAGGCGATCTCCGCGGCGCACGACTCGAGCTCGTCGACCGTTCGCGCCGCGATCGCGACCGCGGCGCCCGCCGCGGCGAACCGTCGCGCGATCGCGCGCCCGATCCCGCGGCCGGCACCTGTGACAATCGCGACCCGACCTTCGAGCGAGAACTCGTTCACGCGGGCCCCCCGATACGATGGGTGACGATGGACGTTATCGGATCCCATGCGGCGCAGCTCCCGGCGCTCGACGACCGGTGGGAGCCGGCACGGTACCGGCGGCACGAGCTCGTCGAAGGGCTGCTGGACGCGTCGATCGCCGGGCCGCAGGTGAGCCACCTGCTCGACAACGTCCTCCGGAACATCCGGCTGCTCACCGAGGGCGATCCCGACAAGCAGTTCGGACTGAGCGGCGTCGCGACCGCGTTCTCGCCGCGCGAGGTGCTCGAACTGGTCGCAGACGAGGCCGGGTTCGAGCCGGACCACACCGCGACCCACGGGCCCGTCCCCGTCGACCCGGGGAACGTGCTCGATCGGTGCGAGGCGGTCGGCGAGCGTCTGGCGTTCGCGTGCCGGCGTGGGGAGCAGATGATCCTCGCGACCGGCCACCCGGTCGGCCTCGCCCACCTGTACGGCGAGGTCGGGCGGCAGCTCCGCGCGCGCGGCGTCGAGCTGTTGAAGCCGTACGAGGGCACCCGCTGGCGCGAGGCGGACCGCCATCACGCATGGCAGGTGCGGTACCTCAACGGTATCGCGATGCTGACCGACAAGATCTCCGCGCGACACACCCACAGCGGCGATCCGATGCGGCGGATGCTCGCCGAGGCCACACCCGATCTGGTCTTCGCGGATCACGGCTTCGCGGGCGTCGCGATCGAGGCCGGCATCGAGACGGTCTCGATCGCCGACGTGAACGACCCGGCGCTGGTCGTCGCGAGGGCGCAGGGGCGTGCCGGCACCGTGATCGTGATGGACGACAACGTCCAGCCCGACACGTACTGGCCGTGCTTCCAGGCGATCGTCTCGCGTCTGCCCTGAGCTGGCCCCGAGCCGTCATGAGCCGCGTCCAGGCCCGGCGGTAGGATGGTGGGCTCCAATGAACCAGCGACCCATCCCAGAGGCTCGGTTCGAACGCGTGACCCGCGACGACCTGGTCGTCGCGAACGAGACCCTGTCCCTTCGTCGGCTGCGGGCGCGGGAGGGCCCGGGCAGCGGCTGACCGATCCGCACACACGTCGATACCGGCCTCCGGCCAGGGGTGAACCCCACGCGGGAGGCGAAGTGAACGAGCACGAGGCGCTCGTCGCCGAGGCGGTCGCGACCAAACGCACCGTCGTCCTGGTCGGCGGGCTCGACTCCGGCAAGACCACGCTCGCCGGGGCGCTCCTGGAGGCCGCGATCGCCGCGGGGCGGCCGGCGGCCTACCTCGACGCCGACGTGGGGCAGAAGACCGTCGGCCCTCCGGCCACCGTGACGATGAAGGTCGTTCGGACCGCGGCCGACCTCGATCCCGCGGCGTTGGCCCTTCCCGATGCGCTGTCGTTCGTCGGCTCGACGTCGCCCGAGGGCCACCTGCTGCAGGTCGTGACCGGCGCGGCACGCCTGTACGAGCGGGCGCACGAACTCGGCGCGCGGTTCGTGGTCGTGGACACGAGCGGCCTCGTCTCGGGCGTGTACGGGCAGATCCTCAAGTACCACAAGGTGGAGATGCTCGAGCCGGATCTCGTCGTGGGGCTTCAGCGGGGCGAGGAGCTCCAGCCGCTGCTCGGCGTGATCCAGCGGTTCTTCCGGACCGAGGTCGTGCCGCTCGGGATCCATCCGGCCGTCGTGCCCACGACGGTCGAGCAGCGGGCGGACAAGCGCGAGCGCGCGATGAAGGCGTACTTCGCGGCCGAGCTCCACCGGTGGCGGGTGAAGCCGACCGTGTTCATGCCGGCGCTGCCACCGCTGTTCGACCTCGCGCAGCTCGACCGGTTGCTCGTCGGGCTGTCTGACGGGGCCGGCGGCTATCTGGGGGTCGGTTACCTCGAGCACGCTGCCGACGAGGGCGTCCTGCGGCTGATCTCCCCTGTGGCAGAGGGACCCAAGGCCCTTAGACTTGGCTCCGTTCGCCTGGAGGACGGGACCCGCGCCAAGCGCGTCGACCTCGGGAACCTGTTCGGACCCGGATGAAGGGAACCGCGTGCCGTCGCTGATCAAGAAGCGCCGCAAAAAGATGCGGAAGAAGAAGCACAAGAAGCTTCTGAAGCGAACCCGCTGGCAGCGCCGTCAGCAGGGTCGGTAGGCGCGGACCCGGCGATGCGCGGCGCGCGGACCGGGACCGCCCGCCGAAGCCTGCCGCTGCTGTTGCTCGCGATCGCGATCCTCGCCGCGTCGTGCGCCGGGGATCGCGCGCCCGCGGGACCGCCCGCGGGCTCCCGCGCCGTCTCGTTCGAGTCGGCCGGCGGCGTTCGGCTCGAGGGCCGGCTCGCCGGCGACGGACCGGTCGCCGTCGTCCTGTCGCACATGTACCCGGCGGACCAGCGATCGTGGTGGCGGTTCGCTCAGCGCCTCGTCGACGAGGGGTACATGGTGCTCACGTACGACTTCCGGGGGTACTGCCCGGGTGGACAGGCGGGATGCTCCGAGGGCTCCAAGGACATTGGCCGGATCTGGCAGGACGTGATCGCGGCGATCGACTTCGTCCGGTCCGAGGGGGCGAGCTCGGTCGTCCTGATCGGCGCGAGCATGGGAGCGACCGCGTCCCTGATCGCCGCGGCGCAGGAGGGGGTGAGCGTCGCGGCGATCGTCTCGCTGTCGGCGCCGGTCTCGTTCGAGGATCTCACGGCGACGCCCGAGGTACTCGCCCGCGTAACCGCCGCAAAATTCTTCGTTGCCGGAGTAGGCGACCCTGAGGCAGCGGACGCCGCACAGACTCTCTACGCGCAGTCCCCGCAGCCCAAGCGCGGACCCGAGATCCTCCCGACCGACGACCACGGGACCGACATGCTCGAGGGGAGCCAGTCGGGCATCCTGCAGACCAAGATGCTCGACTTCCTGCGGCAGTACGCACCGGCGTGACCAGGCCGATCGTCTTCCTCACGGACTACGGCCTCGTCGACGAGTTCGTGGGGGTGTGCCACGGCGTGATCGCGCGCATCGCGCCGGATGTGCGCGTGATCGACTTGACACACCAGGTGCCGCGGCAAGACGTCGGCCAGGGCGCGCTGGCACTCGCGCGGGCGGTGCGCTACATGCCGGAGGATGCCGTGCACCTCGCCGTCGTCGATCCGGGCGTCGGGACCGAACGCAGGCCGATCGCCATCGAGGCCTCGTCGGGCGCGCTGCTCGTCGGACCGGACAACGGGCTGCTCTCGCTTGCCTGGGCGGAGCTCGGCGGCGCCCTCCGCGCGGCCGAGATCTCCTCGGACGAAGTGCTGCTCCGGCCGGTCTCGCGGACCTTCCACGGCCGGGACGTCTTCGCGTCGGCGGCGGCGCACCTCGCCACCGGCTTCCCGTTCGAGCGGCTCGGCCGGCCCCTCGACGTGGAGGAGCTCTCGACGATTGAGGTGGCCGGCCCGATGGTCGCGCCCGGCGTCGTCGGGGCGCGCGTCGTCGGCGTCGACGGCTTCGGCAACGTGCAGCTCAACGCTCGTCCCCAGGATCTCGAGGCGGCCCAGCTCAGCGGGCCGCTCACGGTCGGCCGCTATGAGCTGCCCCGTGTCCGGACGTTCTCCGAGGTGCCCGCGGGCCACCCCGCCGCGATCGTCGACTCCCAGGGGATGGTCGCCGTGATCGTGAACCACGGCAGCGCCGCTCGCTTGCTGGGGCTCAAGCCCGGCGACACCGTCACCATCGCGGGCCAGCGGACGTGACGCCGGCTACGGCGTGACGGCCGAGGTCGGGAACGGGGTCCCCGACACGGGGCCCGGGAACGGCTCGTGGTCGCGCGTCGCCAGCATTAGCTGGTAGGCGCCCGCGGCGCCGATCAGCACGAACAGGACGACGATCGCGACGAGCGTTCCGCGCCGCACGATCCGAGGCTAGCAGCGCGGACCGCGCACGCGAGAGGCCGGGCGCTCCGCGCCCGGCCTCTGGCTGAACGATCGTGGCTCAGACGACGCGGACCGCGAACCCGCCCTTCTCGCTCACGACGACGTCCTGCTCGACCGTCACCTTGCCGCCGAGGCCGGTGACGATCAGATCGTTCTCGTGCTCGCCTCCGTTCAGTTGCCTGAGCAGCTCCTCGAGCGAGGACGCGCGGTCGCGGTAGTACCCGCGGTCCTTGCCGCCCCGCAGCGTCACCCACTGATCGCCGTGCGCCGAACGCGGCACTCGGAGCGAGAAGGTCGAGACCGTGTCCGCGCCTCCCGCGACCGACTCGAGCGTCACCTCGACCGTGATCGTGCTTCCGGCCCGGGCCCTCAGCACGGAGCGATCGGCCAGCCGCGGCTGCAGTCCGCTGCTGGTCCGGATCCTGGCGATCGCGCCCTCCAGCCGGTCGTGCGTGATCGTGCCGGTCGCATCGACGCTCGCGACGGTCACGTCCTCCCAGCGATCGGACGCGAGCAATTCGTAGGCGCTGACGAGCTTCCAGATCTCGTAGGCCGCCCCCCACGAGGAGTAGAACATCGCGCGGTTCTGAACGGTGAACGGCGTGCCGTCCTCGCGGGTCCCGGTGATCGTGTAGTCGTACCGGAGGGTCCCCGGGCCGAGCTCCTGCTCGACCGCGCCCAGGTTGAGGATCATGTGCCCCCACACCGTGTAGGAGTCCCACCAGTTGCCGATGTACAGGGCATCGGTCTGCCCGGTCCGACTCCTGCCCGTGTCGGGGCTCGAGAACGAGGACGTCACGGGGAGCGACGGGATCGTCTGGCCGACGACCCCGACCTGGCCGGAGAACCGGTCCTGGACGAAGGCTCCACGCGGCTGGGTGAGCACCGGGACCATGTCACCCGGCCAGAGACCGCTCCCGCTCCCGACGGCGAGCACCTCGGCGCCCGTCATGCCGATCTGGATGGCGCCGGGCGGATCCCAGAAGAGCGAGTGACCGTACGCCACGAGCTCGTCCGCGCACGTGAGCGTCACCGTGCCGGCCGCCCAGATCGTGAAGTCGCCCCACGACAGGACCGACCCGACGGGCTGCCCGGGCGAGAACGGAGCGTTCGACACTGGGAGCCCCGCCCCCATGGAGCCGCCCGACGTGACGACGACGTTGGGATAGCGTCGCGCCACCTTCTGCCGGAACCGGTCGAGCGCGGCGCCCGAGAGGCCGGACACGGCCATGTACGTCGGGAGCCGCTCGAGCCCGCTCCCGATGTCGGTCGCCGAGATGTCGAGCGACCGAGCGACGGCGCGACGGGTCGCGTCATCGAACGGGATCTCGGCAGGCAAACGTGCCGCGCTCGGCGCCGACCAGCCCAACAGATCCACCATCGTCTGTGCGGGCGTCAGACCGAAGATCGTCGGGTCCCACGAGACCCCGTACGACACGGCGCCGACGAGCTTGTCGCCGATGTAGACCGGCGAGCCGGACATGCCGTAGAACACGCCACCGATCGAGTCGAGGAACGACTGCGGACCGGTGATCCTGACCACTATCGCGTCGATGTCGAGCCAGATGTAATCGGGCATCACCCCGAGGATCTCGACGGTGAACGACGTCGGGGTCGTCCCCTCGATCGTGGTCAACCCCGTCGCCTGCATCCCCCGCGTCAGGTCGGCGATGGGGAAGACCTGCGGCGGGGAGGTGCAATCGGTGGCCGCACCGGCGGCCGGCACGGCTATCGGCGACAATGCCACCGCCATGGCGGCGGTTGCCGCCGCCAACGCCAACCTGGTCCTGAACGTACGCATGCGCGGGACGCGCATCGAACCACCCCCCTCAGCCACGGGAAATCCTATGCCTTCGACGCAACAGACGCGCGGGCGGTTCCACCAGTCGCATGCTGGAGCTCAGCTACGCCGCGAGCGGCAGCCGTTCCGCGCAGAAGGAACGGTTGCTGCGCAGCACCTCGGCGAGACGGACGGCGTCCGAGAGGTACGGGCGCAGGTCGAGCTCGAGCGAGACGGTGCCCTCGAAGCCTTCATCGATCAACGTCTCGAGGAACGCGTCGAGGTCCAGGACGCCTCGGTCGACGGGCAGGTGCGAGTCCCACCCCCGGCCCGCGTTGTTGGACAGGTGGACGTGCGCCAGGCGCCTCCCCAGCCGCCGGGCGGCGTCGGCCGGGTCCAGGCCGGTGACGGCCGCGTGGCTGGTGTCGAGGACGACGTGCTCGAAGCGCTCGAGGTCCTCCATCGCTTGGTGCGCGTGGAACCGCACGCCTCGGTCGCGGACCCGGAGCGGGAACATGTTCTCGACCGCGACCCGGACGCCCGTGTGCTGCGAGAGCTCCGGCAGGCGCTCGCCGATCCAGCGGCGGTAGCCCGCCTGCCACCGGTACGGCGGGTGGACGACGACGAGCGGCGCGTCGGTCTGCTGCGCGAGCTCGATCGCCCGGTACACCTTGCCGATCGGGTCCGCGCCCCAGACCTTGCGCGTCATCAACAGGAACGGCGCGTGGATCGCGCGGACGGTCAGCTCGTGCTGCTCGGCCAGCTCGCGCACGCGTCGAGCGTCCTGGGTCGCCGGGTCGCGGGTCACCATGATCTCGACATCACGAAAGCCGGCGTCAGCGATCGCGGCGAAGGCGTCGGCGAGCGGTCGCGAGAAGAACGGGGCGGTCGAACACGCGAGGTGCGGGCCCCGCGACGGGCTCGTCGGATCCACTGCGGCGATGGTACACGGCACCTCAGCGGACGCCTTCGTATGCTGCGGCCGCGATGTGGATCCTCCCGCTCGTCGCCGCCGCGATCGCGCTGGTGTTCGCCGGGCTGCTGGCCCGCGCGTTCGTCCGGCGGCGCCGCCCGTTCGATGCGCTGTGGGCGCTCGCGATGCTGATGTACGCCGTCGCCTCGGCCGTGATGGCGCTCGGCATCTCGGGCGGCTGGACCGGCGCGGAGTACCGGACGTATTGGCTCCTCGGCGCGGTGCTCAACGTGCCGTTCCTGGCGGCCGGCGAGGTCCTCGTGCTGATCCGCCGACGCTGGGCGCTCCCGGCGGTCGTCGTGGTCCTCGCCTTCGTGACGGCGTACGCGCTCGCGGTCGTCCGTCCGGCGCCTATCTCGGATGCGGCGCTCGCGCGGGACCTGCCGTCGGGCAAGCTGGTGTTCGGTGACGGGACGCCGGCCCATCGCCTCCCGCAGGTGATCGCGATCCCCGCCTACCTCGTGCTCGTCGGCGGCACGATCTGGTCGGCGCTGCGGATGCGGGCCACGCCCGAGGCTCGGGACCGGTTCGTCGGGCTCCTCGCGCTTGCGGCGGGAGCAACGGTGATCGCGGCGGTCGGGTCGATCTTTGCGGCGGCCGGCAACTACGCCGCGTTCTCGATCTCGCTCGCCGTCGGCATCGCCGTGATGTTCTGGGGGTTTGTGCGGACCGGCCGGCCGGCACGGTCCACCCCAGAGATGCCACACGGGCGCGGTGCCGCCCCGTCCGGAGCATGACCGGGTCCGCGCACGTCGTCCGTCTCTACGCCCGGCCCGGGTGCCACCTGTGCGACGAGGCCCGGGCGGTCATCATTACCGAGCAGGAGCGGAGCGAGTTCGTGTTCGAGGAGGTCGACGTCAGCGTCAACGACGAGCTCGAGCTCGGGTACGGAATCCGGATCCCGGTCGTCGAGGTCGACGGCAGGGAGCTGGCCGAGATCCGGCTGGACGCCTCCGAGCTGGCCGCGGCCGTCCGGACGTGAGGGTGGCTTCAGGCGCTTGCGCGATCGTGCACCGGCAGGCGCCGCTTCGGTAGCATCCCGGGGCGTGAGCAAGCGGCCGATCCCGGAGGCGACGGTCGGCCGGCTGCCCGTGTACCTGCGTGCGCTCGTCGAGATCGCCCAGGCAGGCACGTCCACGGTCTCGTCGGAGACCCTCGCCGAGGCCGCGGGCGTGAACTCGGCGAAGGTTCGCAAGGACCTGTCGCACCTCGGCTCGTACGGCACGCGCGGCGTCGGGTACGACGTGGCCTACCTGATCCACCACATCCGCCGGGAGCTCGGCCTGACGCAGCATTGGCCGATCGTGATCGTGGGCGTCGGCAACCTCGGGCACGCGCTCGCCAACTACGGCGGGTTCGAGGCGCGCGGCTTCCGCACGGCGGCGCTGGTCGACGTGGATCCCGCCAAGGTGGGGGATCGGATCGCCGGGCTGACCGTGCGGCATGTCAACGAAATGGAGGCGATCGGCCGCGAGCATCCCGGTGCGATCGGCGTGATCGCGACGCCCGCCTCGGCCGCGCAGGACGCCGCCGACCGGCTGGTCGGGGCCGGCGTGCGGTCGATCCTGAACTTCGCCCCGGCGGTGATTCAGGTTCCCGAGCGGGTGTCGGTGCGCAAGGTCGACCTCGCCGTCGAGCTCCAGATCCTCGCGTACTACGAACAGCGCAAGGCCGCGCTCGCCGATGTCAAGCGGCGCGGACGGGCGGTCGCCGACCTCGCGCAGGTCTGAGGTCGCTCGACGCGGGCGCGCCGAGGGTCACTTCGCGATCGTGAACCAGAGCGCGATGAACACGACCAGGATCATCACGCCGAGGAGGATGAACTGGACCACGCCCTCCTCGATCAGCGGCATGCTCTCTTGCGCCAATGGCATGCGTCTCCTTCCTACGCGGGCCCGTACCAGGGCGGCGCGGTCCCGCCCGTCAGGATCTCCTTGCGGCGCCGCTCGGCGCGGTCCAGGAACGGGAGGTGCACGGCGAACAAGATCGTCGAGCCGATCAGGAACATCCACGAGTAGCGCGAGACGCTGCCCGCGCCGAACTCGAGGAACACCGTCGTAAGCGGCCCGCCGCCCGTGTAGTAACCGCGCCCCGCGGCGAGCTGCGTCCCGTCCTCCGCGGCCGTCGTCGCGACGTCCTCGACGGCGAAGTTGGTCGTCGTGAACGCACCGGGGTCGAACTCACCGAGGCCGGCCTCCTCGTTCGCCTGCTCGGCGAGGTACGACTGGATCGCGCTGGAGATCGACGTCCGTTGCCCGGCGGCGGGGTCCCTCCACCCCTCCTCGGGGTAGGTCGCGAACTCCTCGTGCTCGACGTCCGTGAGGTTCTGTCCGGCCGCCGCGACGACCCAGCCCGCCTCCTCGCCGCGCGGGCCGAGGTTGTTCTGCGTGTCCAGGCCCTGGGAATAAAAGCCGAAGGTCCACAGCGCCGAGAACACGATCATCCAGCCGAACAGCGAGACGGCGAGCACGAGGTAGCCCATCAGGCGTCCGAAGACCGCCGACAGGAGCAGCAGCACCGTTCCGATGAACAGCACGATCCCCATCACCGTCCCGATCGAGCCCTTCAGCATGGTGTCGCACGGGACGTGGAATCCGATGCAGGTGGCGGCCTCCTGCGCGATCACGACTCGCCCACCACCACGTTGGCCGGCGGCGGCTTCTGCGTGAGGTCGCCGCCCAGCTCGGACTCGATGAATTTCGCCGTCGCCTCGGGGTTCAGGCAGACGTTGTTCGCGAAGGTCACCTCGTCGGACTGGATCGAGACGATGTAGTTGAGGATGTCGGTGATCTGCTGGTCGTTCAGCGGGCCGGCGTACCGGACGCTCCAGGACGGCATGATCTCACCGCGGCCGCGCTCGACCACGGCACGGATGTCGGCGAGCGAGAAGATCAGCGTGTGCCCCGTCGAGGGCCCGCCGCACACCGTGGTCAGGTTTGGCGTGGGGACGACCGTCCCGGTGGCCGGGTCGATGATCCGTGACCCCTGCAGCTCGCCCCCGTGGCAGCGGACGCAGCCGATCCCGCCCTGGTTCTCCTCCGTGAACAACTGGACGGCGGCCTCGCCACGCGCGATCGAGTCGGTGAGCAGATCCTTCTCCTGCGCCAGGTTGCTGTTCGGCTCGGACACCCACGCCATCGGGAGCCAGACGACGAGGAAGATGACCAACACCACGCCCCACGCCTGGAGCTTTTGGAGGTTCGGCGTCTCCAGGTCGGCGTCCGAGGGGCCGGGTCGCATCGCGCGGGGGATGTCGGGTCCCTGGTCCGCCCGACGGACGCCGCGCCGAGCGAATAGCGCCACGCCCGCGACGAGCAGAAAGATCAGCCCGCCGATGACGAGGACGATGCCCTGGGCCTGCGAGAGCGCGAGCATCATCCGGGCGCCACGCAGAACGGGCCCTGCGGCGGTTCGTCGATCGTGTTGGTCCCGCGAGGCGGTCCGAGGACGATCTGCGACGTGTCGACGACCACGTTGCCGCCCTCGTCGATCTGCATCATGAAGCGGTCTAGGCCGCGCGGCGCGGGCCCGAGCTGGTACTCACCGGCCTGGTTGTACTTGGATCCGTGACACGGGCACTCGAACCACTTGGAGCTGGCGCAGAACGGGACCCGGCACCCCAGGTGCACGCACCGCTGGTACAGCGGCATGATGCCCTGGACGCTGAGTCCCTCCGCCGCGTAGTCGATATCCCCGTCCGGGTGCCCGTCCCACGGCACGATGTAGAACCGCCCGGCGCCGTAGTAGAAAGGCTCGCCCGAGCTCAGTTGCGACCGGATGTCCTCGAGCTTGCCGGCCGTGATCAGCGACCCGAAGCCGCCCTTCAGGTTCGGCCACAGGAACGCCAGCGTCGCGCCACCGAACACCGCCCCGAACACCGCGAGCGAGCCGACCAGCGACCTCCGGAAGAACTCGCGCCGTGTGACGGGCGGCGACGTCCTCCTCGGCGCCTCGACGGCCGGCGGTCGACCCGGGATCCCCGGCGCCGCCGCGGCACGCTGGGCGCGACGCGCGCGCACGAACGACAGGCCGAAGATGATCGCGAACAGGTCGATGAGCGCCACGACCACGATCACCGCGATCTCGCCTTGCGAGAGCGCCAGCACCGTCACAGCTCGAAGAACACCCCCTGCGCCCAGGGCCACACCCAGTTGTAGCCCGTGCCGCGGAAGAACGAGCCGATGATCGTGAGGGTGGCCCCGAACATGAACATCATCGTGAACAGCGTGATCGCGAGCTTGCGGTCGCCCGGCCGGGTGCTCGGGTTCCGGTCCATGTAGGGCACCGCCGCCAACACCACCAGGATGAAGGTCGGGATCGAGATCCCCGCGACCAGCGGATGGAAGTACCGCAGCAGCTCCTGCAGCCCCAGGAAGTACCACGGCGCCTTCGACGGGTTCGGCGTCAGGTTCGGGTTGGCGAGCTCGCGGAGCGGCGCGTTCACGAACGTGGAGAAGAACACGAGCCCGGCCGACACGACCAGAAGCGCGATGAACTCCTCGATCAACAGGTGTGGCCACACGTTGATCCGGTCCCCCTGCTCCCGCTCGACCCGCTGGATCCCCTCCGGCGGCACCAACGCGAGCAACCGATGCTTGTCGGGCGCCCCCTTCTTTGGAGAAGGCACCGCCCCCGTAGGCGGCGGCGCCTCCCTCACCGGCGTCGCCACCGCCACCCCACCCGGAGAGGGAGCGGCGGCAGCGGCAGGAGCAGGAGCGGCGGCCGGCCGAGCAGCCGGAGCCGCGGCCGGCGAGGGTGCAGCCTCCCCGTCGCCCTGTGCCGGAGCAGCGGCAGCGCCGGGGCCTTCGCCGCTTTTGGCCCGAAGGGCCCGAATGCCCGCCGACCGAGCGCGCCCCTCGGCCACGCGTCGCTCCGTCCCCTTGCCCAGCTCCTCCGCGAGGACCCGGTCGAAGGTCTCCTGGTCGAGCGGTGTGTCCTCTCGCGCCATCGCTCTGCTCTCCCAGCTCTACAGGGGTCCCGAGATCCCGCCGTCCTTGCGGATCCGCCAGAAGTGCACGGATAGGAACAGCACCAGCACGAACGGGAGCGCCCAAACATGCAGCACGTACCACCGGAGCAGCGTCTCCGGCCCGACGGTCACGCCGCCGAGCAGCAGGAAGTTCGCCTGCTTCGCGATCAGCGGCGAGTAGCCGGCAAGCGACGTGCCCACCGTTACCGCCCAGATCGCGAGCTGGTCCCACGGCAGCAGGTAGCCGGTGAACGACAGCCCGAGCGTCAGGAACAGCAGGATCACGCCGACAACCCAGTTGAACTCGCGCGGCGGCTTGTACGCGCCGGTGTAGAACACGCGTGCCATGTGCAGCGTCACGGTCAAGACCATGAGGTGCGCGCCCCACCGGTGCAGGTTCCGGACGAGGTCGCCGAAGAACACGCCCGTGCGGATGTTCTGCATGTCGGCGTACGCCGTGGCGCTCGCGATGTCGGCGCTGGGCCGGTAGAAGAACATCAGGTAGATGCCGGTGACCGTCAGAAGGACGAACAGGAAGAACGACAGGCCGCCCAGGCAGAACGTGTAGGTCAGCTTCAGCCCGTGGCGCTTCATCTTCACCGGGTGCAGGTGGTACAGGACGTTGTTCATCGTCGCGAGCGCCCGGTCGCGCGAGGTGTCCTTGTAGCCCTTCCGGAAGATCGACCCCGGCCGGAACATGGACTTCCAGACCTCGGTGTCCCGCGCGCGGTCGAGCATCTCCCCGGGTGCCGGCGGCTTGAGCTTCACCCTGCCCTTCCCCCCTGCGACCGCTACTCGGCGTCGGCCCTCTGCGACAGCGGGACCGAGGCCATCGTGCGCGTCCCGCCCGCGTCCTCCGGCAGCCGCGCATAGTACAGCGTGTCCGTCGGACACCGTTCGACGCACACCGAGCAGCGGGTGCACGCGTTGTCATCCACGACGAAGATCGCGTTCGCCTGTGACACCTCGGCCTCGACCGGGTCGCTCTCGGCGTCCTGCACGATGTCCGGCGACAGCATGAAGATGCAGTTCCACGGACAGACGTCCTCGCAGGCGCGGCACAGGATGCAGTTGTCGGGGTCGAGCATCAGGTGCTTGGGCGACTTGACGCCCTGCGCCAGCCACGAGGGGTCGACGGCGTCGACCACGTAGTCGGTGTGGATGTCGACCTCGGTCTTCTGGAACGGCATCAGCGGTACCCGCCGGAGGGTCTCGAGTCGCCTGCGCGGCCGCGGAGGCGCCGGCGCCAGTTCTGCATCAGGACGGCCGCGACGAGGACCGTGACGAACGGGCCCGTCGTCAGGCCCATGGCAACCGCGTCGCGGACCTCGAGCCACCAGTCGCCCGTGCCCGACGGCCCGCCCCACCCGAACTGCTGCTCGGCGATGTACATCCATGCCGAGGGCATCACGACCATCGTGAACAGCGAGAAGAACAGGATCCCCAGCGACCCGATCACGGCCGTGGTCCACGTCCACTCGAAGTCCCGGAGGAACGGCTCCGCGCGCTCCCTCAGGGCGACGAGCCTGTCTCGAACCGTCATGCGACCCCTCATCCTATCCGTCCCGGGCGCGCTCGACCGCTCGTGAAAGGTTTCACGAGCGGTCACCGACATGATGTCGCGAACGGGACTCACCCGCAACCCATGCGGCACCGCCCCAGGGCGGGGGCTCAAGGAGCGAGCGCGTACGCGCGAGCGATAGCCCCCGGAGGAGCGAGGTCCCCGACCTAGACTTGAGCCGTGGGAGCCCCCGCCCTCGCCGACATCATCGACTCCGGTCTCGCCTCGTGGTGGGCGCCGGTGCTGGCGTTCGCGGCCGGGATCGTCTCGTTCGCGAGCCCGTGCGTCTTCCCGCTGGTCCCGGGCTACCTCTCGTTCGTGTCCGGGCAGGAGCGGAGCGCGCGGCCGGTGCTGCCGATCGTGCTCTTCATCGCGGGATTCGCGGTGTTCTTCACGGCGATCGGCGCGTTCTCGGGGGGCGTGCTGTACGAGGTCCTGAGGTCCGAGGCGGCGCTGCGCGTCTCGGGCGTCGTGGTCATCGTCTTCGGGCTGCTGATGTTGGCCTACGCGTTCCAGGTGGGCTGGCCGGCGTTGTTCGCGGAGCGGCGGCCGCTGCTGGAGCACGTGAGGCCCGGGCCCGCGTGGGCGTTCCCGCTCGGGTTCGCGTTCGGCGCCGGGTGGACGCCGTGCATCGGGCCGGTGCTGGCCGGGGTCCTGTCGATCGCGGCCGGGGGGGGGGGGGGGGCGCCCCCCGCCCCCGGGCGGGGGGGTGTGGGCGGGCGCGCCCGCGGGGGGCGCACGCCCCCAGCACCCCCGGGGGCCCC
>JBKPHM010000013.1:0-62115 GCA_046729855.1 Actinomycetota bacterium
GCGCAGGTCCTCGAGCCTCAGCTCATCCAGCGCGGAACGGAGGGTGCTCATGCAGGCGACGCTAACGAACCCCGGTTCCGCGCGCCGTGAGCCGCGTCACAGTCGGGCAAGAAAAGATTGGGGCGTCGATCCGATGGAGGAACGGAGAGGTCTGCATGCGGTGACGCTGCCGCGGCGGGATAGGGGGTGCGCCCGGGACGACCGATGCTGGTGCCCTCGGCAGGACTCGAACCTGCGCACCCGGCTCCGGAGGCCGGTGCTCTATCCACTGAGCTACGAGGGCAGCGACCGCAAGTCTAGCAACGCCCCTCCCGGTGCCTGCCGACCCCGACGGTATGCTGCCCGGGGTGGAGGAACAGCCGTGCAAGCGCATCCTGATCGTCGACGACGACCCGGTCATCGTCCGCCTGCTCCAGATCAACTTCCGGCTCGAGGGCTACGAGGTCGACACTGCCTCGCGGGGCGAGGAGGCCCTCGAACGGGTCCGGGCCAACCGGCCCGACGTGGTGATCCTTGACGTGATGATGCCCGGCCTCGACGGTTGGGAGGTCTGCCGTCGGCTGAAGGAGAACCGGGCCGTCAGCCACATCCCCGTGATCTTCCTGTCGGCGCGTGCGCAGGACGAGGACCGCAAGCGCGGATACGCTCTCGGGGTGGACGAGTACGTCACGAAGCCGTTCGATCCGGCGCACCTCGTCGAGATCGTCCGCGCCGCCCTCGCCAAGTCCTCGCACGCCTAGGGCGTACCCGCCGATGATCGAGGAACGGCTGTCGACGCTGGTGCGCACGGCCCTCGGACCCGCTGCCGAGGACCTCGGCGTCGATCTGCCCGCCGACCTCGAGGTCGAGATCTCGACGCCCAAGCAGAAGGGTTTCGGCGACTTCTCCACCAACGTCGCGCTGGTACTCGGCCGACGTAGGAAGCGGTCATCCGCCGAGGTCGCTGCGGCGCTCGTGAAGCGATTACCCGCCGACGCCTACGTCACCGACGTGCAGATCGCCGGTCCGGGGTTCGTCAACTTCTGGGTGACGAACGCGTGGCTCCACGACGTGCTCCGCGACGTCGTGGCGCAGGGTGAGGCCTTCGGGCGCCAGCCGTCGAACGGAGCGAGCATCCAGGTCGAGTTCGTGTCGGCCAACCCGACGGGTCCGCTGCACATCGGTCAGGCCCGCAACGCCGTGATCGGAGACGTGATGGCGAACCTCTTCGACGCGACCGGCTGGCGCGTCGAGCGCGAGTACTACTGGAACGATGCCGGCCGCCAGATGGAGTTGTTCGGGGAGTCGGTCGAGGCGCGGTACCTCCAGCTCCTCGGGCGGGAGGCTTCGGTGCCCGAGGAGGGCTATCACGGCGATTACCTCGTCGACGTCGCCAAGGACGTCGTGGCCGAGAACGGTGATGCGTTCGCCGACCTGACGCCGGACGAACGGAGAGCGCGGCTGCTCCACGAGGGCGCCGTCCGCGTCCTCGCGATGATCGACCGCACGCTCGAGCGGTTCGGGGTCGGGTTCGACAGCTACTTCAGCGAACGGACGCTGCACGAGAAGGGCGAGATCGCCGAGGCCGTCGACCGCCTGCGGGCTGCCGGTCTCGTGTTCGACCATGAGGGCGCCGTGTTCTTCCGGTCGACCGAGTTCGGGGATGACAAGGACCGGGTCCTCATCCGCAGCAGCGGTGCACCGACGTACTTCGCGGCCGATTGCGCGTATCTACTCGACAAGTTCCGCCGTGGCTTCGACCATCTCGTGTACGTCTGGGGTGCGGATCACCACGGAGACGTCGCTCGGGTGAAGGGCGCGGCCGAGGCGCTCGGCTTCGATCCCGACGCCGTGGAGATGATCCTGTACCAGTGGGTCTCGCTCACCGGCGTCGGCATGAGCAAGCGCGCCGGGACGTTCATCTCGCTCGATGAGCTGCTCGACGAGGTGGGAGCGGACGCGACCCGGTTCGCCCTGCTGTCGCGCTCGAACGATGCGACCATCGAGTTCGACATCGACGCCGTGAAGCGGCAGTCGATGGAGAACCCCGTGTACTACGTTCAGTACGGGTACGCGCGGATCGCCAGCATCCTTCGGAACGCGGCCGCGCGGGGCGTCGCGCTCCGACCGATCGACGACGTGGACCTCGACGTGCTGGCTATCGATCCCGAGCTCGACCTGCTGCGCAAGCTGGCCGAGACGCCCAAGCAGATCCGCGAGGCGGCCGAGTTCCGCGCGCCGCACCGCCTCACGCACTTCGCGCAGGACCTGGCCGCGCAGTTCCATCGCTTCTACACGGAGTGCCGGGTCCTGACCGAGGACGACGCGCTCACGCAGGCGCGGCTCTGGTTGTCGACGGCGACCAAGCAGGTGATCGCGAACGTACTGGGCCTGATCGGCGTCTCGGCGCCCGAGGCGATGGAGCGGACGGATGCGTGAGCCCGAGACGGTCGCGATGGCGCCGCCCGGACGGTTCGGGTTCGCCCAGGGCGTTACGCTTGTGCGGCGGTCGACGGGTGCGACGCGCGTCCGGACGGAGGGCTCATGCGAACGTGGCTGAGACGCCCCGAGTGAGCGAGCGGACGATTCGCGTGGGGTTGCTCGGATGCGGGAATGTCGGCGCGGCCGTGATCCGGCTGCTCGACGCGCATCGGCACGACATCGCCGCGCGGGCCGGATGCCGCCTGGAGGTGACCAAGGTGGCCGTCCGCGACGCGTCGAAGCGGCGCGACGTCCCCCTCGATCCGGGGGCGTTCACGAGCGACCCGATGAAGGTGATCGACGACCCGGATGTCGATCTCGTGTGCGAGCTGATCGGGGGAGCGGAGCCGGCGGGCTCGCTGATCCTCGCGGCGTTCGAGCGCGGCAAGCCCGTCGTCACGGCGAACAAGGAGCTGCTCGCGACGCGGGGCCGGGAACTCTTCGACGCGTCGGACGCGCGCGGCGTCGACCTGTACTTCGAGGCGGCCGTCGCGGGCGGGATCCCGCTGATCCGGCCGCTCAAGGAGTCGCTCACCGCCGAGCGCCTCACCGGCGTGCTCGGGATCGTGAACGGGACGACCAACTACATCCTCACGAGGATGTCCGAGGAGGGCCTTCCGTTCGACGACGTCCTCGCCCAGGCGCAGGCGCTCGGTTACGCGGAGGCCGACCCGAGCGCGGACGTCGACGGTCACGACGCGGCCGCCAAACTGGCGATACTCGCGTCGATCGCGTTCAACGCACGGGTCGTGGCTTCGGACGTCTACCGCGAGGGGATCCGGCGCGTCACGACCGAGGACATCGAGTTCGCCGCACGGCTCGGCTACGTCGTCAAGCTGCTCGCGATCGCCGAGCTCGACGGCGAACGGATCGCCGCGCGCGTCCACCCGGCGATGATCCCGGCCGAACATCCGCTCGCGTCGGTCCGCGACGCGTTCAACGCCGTGTTCGTCGAGGGCCCGAACGTCGGGGAGCTGATGTTCTACGGTCGAGGCGCCGGCGGCAATCCGACGGCTACGGCCGTCATCGGCGACCTGGTGACGGTCGCTCGCAACGTCATGGCGGAAACGCGCGGCGTCGGCTGCACCTGTTTCCACGACCGCACGATCCGGCCGATGGGCGAGCACGCCGGGCAGTACTACATCCTGCTCCGCGTCGAGGACCGTCCGGGCGTGCTCGCCGAGATCTCAAGCGTCTTCGGCCGGCACCTGGTGTCCATCAAGAGCGTCTGGCAGGAGGGCACGGGCGATGCGGCGCAGCTCGTGTTCGTGACGCACCGCGCCCGCGAGGATGCGTTCCAGCAGGCCGTCGGCGAGCTCCACGGCCTGTCGGCGGTCGGCGAGGTGCGCAGCGTCCTGCGTGTCGCGGGGCAGGAGTGAGGCCGTGACGCCCGGCCCATGGCGCGGCGTGATCGAGGAGTACCGCGAGCGGCTCCCCGTGACACCCGAGACGCCGATCGTGTCGCTCGGCGAAGGCGGGACGCCGCTCGTGCGCAGCGAGCCACTGTCGGCCGAGACCGGCGCGGAGGTGTACCTGAAGTACGAGGGTGCCAACCCGACCGGCTCGTTCAAGGACCGCGGGATGACTCTCGCGATCTCGAAGGCCGTCGAGGAGGGATCCAAGGCGGTCGTCTGTGCCTCCACCGGCAATACCAGCGCGTCGGCCTCCGCGTTCGCCGCCAAGGCGGGACTCGTCACGGCGGTCCTGGTCCCGAAGGGGAAGATCGCCATCGGCAAGATGGCCCAGACGCTGATCCACGGCGCGCGGGTCCTGGAGGTCGACGGCAATTTCGACGCGTCGCTTGAGCTCGCGCAGGGCCTCGCCCGGCGCTACCCGGTCACGCTGGTGAACTCGGTCAACCCGTACCGTCTGCAGGGTCAGAAGACCTGCGCCTTCGAGATCTGCGACGCGCTCGGGCGGGCGCCCGACCTGCATTGCGTGCCGGTCGGCAACGCCGGCAACATCAGCAGCCACTGGATCGGCTACCGCGAGTACCTCGACGACGGCGTGATCGCGGAGCCCCCGCAGCTGTTCGGCTTCCAGGCGAAAGGCGCGGCGCCGATCGTGGAGGGCCATCCGGTCGCGAGCCCGTCGACGATCGCCACGGCGATCCGGATCGGCAACCCGGCGTCGTGGGACAGGGCCATGGCCGCGGCAAAGGAGTCCGAGGGCGCCATCCGCGCCGTCACGGACCGGGAGATCCTGGCGGCGTACAAGCGGCTGGCGCGCGAGGGGATGTTTGCAGAGCTCGCGTCCGCGGCCTCGGTCGCAGGGCTGCTGCATCTCGCCGCGGAGGGCGGGATCGCGAAGGGCACGACGGTCGTGTGCGTCCTGACGGGGCACGGGCTCAAGGACCCGGAGTGGGCGATTTCTGGAGCGAGCCACCCACCCACGGTCGCCGCGGACCCGGCGGCCGTCGCCGCCGAGCTCGGCCTGTGAAGGTCGTCGCCCGGGTCCCCGCAACGTCGGCGAACCTCGGGGCAGGGTTCGACTGCTTCGGGCTGGCGCTGGACCTGTGCAACGAGGCGCTCGTCGACACCGACGCCGACCCGGTCGTGTCGTGGAGCGGCGAGGGGGCGGACGAGCTCCCAACCGACGGCTCCGACGCGACCACGCGCGCGATGCGGTTCCTCTCGGACGAGGCGGGTCGGCCACTGCCGCCGTATGCCCTGGAAGCGACGAACCGGATCCCCCTCGCGCGCGGGCTCGGCTCCTCCGCGGCGGCGACGGTCGCAGGGCTGGCGCTGGCGGACGTCGTGCTCGGCCTGTCGTCCTCGCCGACGGATCTCGTCGGGTTCGCCGCGCGGCTCGAGGGGCATCCCGACAACGTCGCGGCCGCCATCCTGGGCGGGTTCACGATCTCGTACGGCGAGGGGGTCGTGCGCCTGGATCCAGCTCCAGGGCTCGAGCCCGTGGTGCTGGTCCCGCGCTACCTGCGTCTGGCGACGAGCGACGCGCGCGCGATCCTCCCCGAGACGGTCACGCGTTCGGACGCCGTCTTCAACGTGGCACGTGCGGCCATCGCGGTCGTGGCGTTCGGCTCGGACCCGTCGCTGCTGCCCGAGGCGCTGAAGGATGCTCTCCACCAGCCGTACCGCCTCCCGCTCGTCCCCGAGGCCGCCGACCTGTTCTCGAGGCTCCGCGCGGCCGGGGTGCCCGTGTGCGTCTCCGGGGCGGGGCCGTCCCTGCTGGCGTTCGAGACCGACGACCGTCCGATCCCCGAGGTCGGCGACGATTGGCTCGTGCTGTCGCCGGGCGTCCGGCGCGCCGGCGTCGACGTCCGCACCCTGGGGTAGCTTCGGTGCCGGCTCGGATCGCCCGATGCCATACGCGATGAACGAACCGACGATGCACGCGCGGCGCGACGCGGCGGCCGCCGCCGAGCAGGAGGCAGCGCGCGATCCCGGCGTCCACGCTCACCGACGGGCGCCCGTCGTCGTCACGGACCTCGCCAGCAAGACGCTCGCCGTCAAGGACGGTGAGACGTTCTTGCTCACGGACCTCGAGGGCAACCTCGATCACGGGGGCGACTACGGCCTCGGCCTCTACAGGAGAGACACGCGGTTCCTGTCGCTCTTCCGGCTCACGATCTCCGGGCGTGCTCCCGTGCTGCTGTCGTCGTCCGCCGACCGCGGGTACATGTCTCACGTCGATCTGACCAATCCCGACCTGTACGAGGGCGATCGGATCGCCGTCCCGCAGCAGACGCTCAACATCCGCCGGATCCGTGCGATCAACGGGAGGCTGTTCGAACGGGTCCGCGTGAAGAACTACAACCCGCACCCCGTCGACGTCGACCTGGAGTTCACGTTCGGCGCCGACTTCGCGGACATCTTCGAGGTGCGCGGGATGGAGCACGACCGTCCCGCGAGGCCGGAGCCGCCGACCATGGACGGCGACACCATCGTGTTCTCGAAGACGGGCAGGGACGGCGTCCGGCGCCGGACGCTCGTCAGGATGGGCTCGCAACCGGACGCCACCTCGTTCGACGGGGAGACGGTACGTGCCTCGTTCGGTCTACGCCTCGGCCCGTTCGAGACGCGTGTGCTCGGGCTCACGATCGATCCCACCGTCGGCGACGATCGCCCGCGCGATCTCGACTTTGACGTCGCCGTGCACGAGCTCCGTCGTTCGTACGAGGACTGGGAACGCGCCTCGACGCAGATCGTGACCGACAACGAGCTGTTCAACCAGCTGCTGGACCGGAGCCTGCGCGACATCCGCGCGCTCCTCACCCGGACGCGGGACGGTGCGGTCGTCGCGGCGGGCATCCCCTGGTACGTCACGACGTTCGGTCGCGACGCGCTGATCGCCTCGCACCAACTCCTGTCGATCAACGCGGCTCCCGCGCGTGAGGCGCTCGAGGTCCTCGCGGCGCACCAGGGTCGGGTCGTCGACGACTGGCGGGACGAGGAGCCGGGGAAGATCCTGCACGAGGTCCGGCAGGGCGAGCTCGCGAACGAGGGCCTCATCCCGCACACCCCGTACTACGGGTCCGTCGACTCGACGCCGTGGTTCCTGATCGTGTACGCGCAGCACCTGCGCTGGACCGACGACGTCGCGTTCGCACGTACCCTGCTCCCGAACGCCGAGGCGGCGCTCCGGTGGATCGACGAGTACGGAGACCTGGACGGCGACGGCCTCGTCGAGTACCGCAGCCGCTCGTCGCGCGGGATCCGCAACCAGGGATGGAAGGACTCGCACGACTCGATCGTCCACACCGACGGTTCGCTGGCGGAGCTGCCGATTGCCTTGTCGGAGGTCCAGGCGTACGTCTACTTGGCCAAGACCAGGATGGCCGACGTCTACATGGCGCTGGGCGACGAGGCGGCGGCGATGCGGCTCGCGAGGGAGGCCGAGGAGCTGCGTCGCAGGTTCAACGACATGTTCTGGATGCCCGACGAGCAGTACTTCGCCGCGGCACTCGACGGCGACAAGCGTCCCGTCCGGACGATCATGTCGAACCCAGGCCACGGGCTGTACTGCGGGATCGTGCACGAGGAGAAGGCCTCGCCGCTGGCCAAGCGCCTGCTCGCGCCGGACATGTTCTCCGGGTGGGGGATCCGCACCATGGCCAAGTCCGCGGCGGCGTACAACCCGATGAGCTACCACAACGGGTCCGTGTGGCCGCATGACAACGCGTTGATCGCCGCGGGGCTCAAACGATACGGGTTCCCCCGATCGACGAACCGGGTGGCAACCGCGATGTTCGACGCCGCTATCCACGCCCAGAACCTGCGGCTGCCCGAGCTCTTCTGCGGGTTCACGCGGCGCACGCCCAATCGGCCCGTGAGCTACCCGGTCGCGTGCTCGCCGCAGGCGTGGGCGGCCGGCTCGCCGTTCCTGCTCGTCCAGGCGATGCTCGGGATCTCGGCGCGCGCGCACGAGAACCTGGTCACGGTGAACAAGCCTCACCTACCGACATGGCTCAACAGGGTCGAGGTGCGCAACCTCTCGGTGGGTGACAGCCGGATCTCGCTGGTGTTCCGCCGCCAGGGCGAGATCACGTCGTTCTCGCTTCTGTCGCGGGAGGGCGACGTTCGCGTCGTGATGGAGGAGTAGGGCATCCCCGCATCAGCGGATGCATGGGCCGGTGCCGACCTGGGTCGTGCGATCTTGCGCCGCCCGTACATCCGGGAGCACCTCCGTCGAGATGATCGCGTACCCGATCCCGCGATCGGTCGAGGACGCCGCGAAGATCACCCCGGCCACCGTGCCGTCCGGGAGCACGAACGGGCCACCAGAGTCGCCCGGCTCGACCGAGGCCTGCAGCTCGTACACCTCCCGTACCACCGCCGCGTGCGAGTAGATGTCGCGTCCCACGGCGTCCAGCGCCCGGCGCACGGCGGCTCGTGTGCCCGTGAGGTCGCCGCCGCCGGGGAAGGCGACCACCGCCCCGCCCGTCCCCCGCTCGACATGCTCGGACGCGAGCAGCAGCGGTGGGCCCGGCGAGGCCTGGACGCGCAGCATCGCGAGGTCGGCGGCAGGGTCGAACAGGACCGTCGTGGCGGGCTGGCTCGCCGCGCCCTGTTCCTGAACGAAGGGCTGCAGCACACCCGCGACGACGTGGGCGTTGGTCGCGACGAGGTTGGGGGCGACGACGAACCCGCTGCCCGACTGGATCTCGCCGCACGCCTCGCCCATGATCCGGACGGTGCTGTCCTCCGCGGCGGCGAATGCCTGCTGCGCCTGCGCCTGCGTCGGCCAGTCGACGGCGCCGGCCGGTGCCGGAGGCAGCCCGGCGAAGACCTCGGGGAACCCGAACCGGTTGAAGAAGGCGCGGACCTCCCCGAGCAGGGACGGCGGGCGAGGGAGCGCCGCCCCGAGCGTCCGGACGACCGTGCTGCTGCGGATCTCCCGGGAGAGCGTCGGGAACGGCCCGTTGACCAGGTTGAACGCCAGGAACCACGTCGCGAGCACCACGGCGATCACCGAGAGCACCGACCCGCCTGCGGCGTCGGCCTCGCCGAACCCGGTCCGCCGTGCGTGGTGCCGGACGTAGCTGCCCGCGAGCCATCCTGCCGCGTTGCCGACGCCGGCGAGGGAGAGGACGACGGCGACGGCGATCCCGGCCTGGGCGGCGTGGTTCTTCCACAGCGACGCGATCGGAGGGGCGAGCAGCGCGCCGGCCACGAGTCCGACCGCGAGTCCACCGTACGCGAGCAGCTGGAGCAGGGCGCCGCGCCGGAACCCCGAGACGCCGGCCGCGCCGATCAGCGCGAGGATCACGACGTCGAGGACGTTCACGGCGCCTCATGGTCCCACGACCGCACGCGTTTCGCCGTCCGCTCGCCGCTACACTTCTGTTGTGGCCATCCTCGCCCACATCTCCGACCCCCACGTCGGGTCCCCGTACTTCGTCCCCAACCTGATGAACCGCGTGATCGTCGAGCTGAACGAGCTGCATCCGGACGCCGTCATCTGCAGCGGCGACCTGACCAACGAGGGGTATCGGCAGGAGTACAAGAACTGGATGGCGTACGCGGAGCGGATAGAGGCCCGCCTGTACACGGTCCCGGGCAACCACGACGCCCGCAACGTCGGGTACCTGCACTTCGAGGAGCTGATCGGACCGCGCCACTGGTCGATCGACATCGCCGGCGTGCGGATCGTCGGCGTCGATTCCAGCGAGCCCGACCTCAACGAGGGCCAGGTGGGCCGCGAGCGTTACACCTGGCTGACGCAGCAGTTCTCCGAACCGTCCGACCTCAAGGTCTTCGTGCTGCACCACCACCTCTTGCCGGTGCCGGGCACGGGGCGCGAGCGCAGCGTCGTCGCCGACGCCGGCGACCTGCTAGAGGTGCTGGTGCGCGCGGGCGTGAACATCGTGCTCTCCGGACACAAGCACGTCCCGTACGTGTGGC
This sequence comes from Actinomycetota bacterium, assembly GCA_046729855.1. Classification (GTDB taxonomy): domain Bacteria; phylum Actinomycetota; class UBA4738; order UBA4738; family HRBIN12; genus DATHSY01. The sequence goes on from JBKPHM010000013.1 coordinate 9,825, forward strand.
GTCTGGAGAGCCTGTACGTGGCGAACGCCGGCACCGTCTCGTCGTTGCGGCTCCGCGGCTATACCAAGCCGTGCTACAACGTGCTCGAGTTCGAGGGCGACGAGGTCAAGATCACCCGCCGGTTTCCGTTCGGGGGCGGCAACGTGATCGCGCACTTCTCGCTCTCCACCGGGCGGCAATTCCAACGGGAGATCGAGCCCCCGGTCCAGGAGGCGGCGACGCCGGCCGAGTAGCGATCGGCCCGCAGGGGGGTCCCGAATGAGGGTCGTCGCTGTCGTCGACGGCGAGCACTATCCACCCGTCACCCGGTGGGGGATCGCGGTCGCGCGCGAGCGAGGACTCGAGGTCGTGTGCGCCGTCTTCGTCGGCGGCGTCGAGAAGCTCCGGTCGGGTGCGCTCCCCGAGCTCGGCCTTCCGGTCGTGGCCGCGGGCGACGATCCAGAGCGCGCGCTCGCGGGCGCGATCGCGGACCACGCGGCGGACGGCGTCCTGGACCTGTCCGACGAACCCGTCGTCGGGTACCCCGAGCGGATGCGACTGATCGCGACGGCCCTGATTGCGGGCGTGCCGTACGTCGGGGCCGACTTCCGGCTCGACCCGCCGGTCGTCGGCGATCGGCTCGCCGTGCCGACGGTCGCCGTGATCGGGACCGGCAAGCGCGTTGGCAAGACGGCATTCGGCGGCGCGCTGGCTCGAGCCGCCGTGGCGAAGGGCCTTCGCCCCGTGGTCGTCGCGATGGGCCGGGGCGGCCCGGCGGAGCCGGAGGTCGCGCTCGCGGGCACCGTCGGGGTTGAGCAGCTCGTCGAGCGGTCGCGTGCGGGCGCGCACGCGGCGTCGGACTACCTCGAGGACGCGGTCACGTCCGGCGTGACGACGGTCGGCGCCCGCCGCGTGGGCGGCGGGCTCGCCGGAGCGCCGTTCGCGTCGAACGTCCGGGAGGCCGCGGAGCTCGCGGTCGAGCTCGGCGCGGAAGTGGTCGTGCTCGAGGGGAGCGGCGCCGCTGTGCCGCCCGTGCCGTGGGACGCGGCGATCCTCGTCGTCGCGAGCTCAACCCCCCCGGAGCATCTGGGTGGGTACCTGGGGCCGTACCGGCTGTTGCTATCGGACGTGGTCGTCCTTACAATGGGTGACAGCCCATACGCCGGGCCCGAGAATCCCTCTGTCCTGCGATCCCTCGTCCAGCGGTTCCGCGGTGATGCCCGGCTCGTAGTGACGGACTTCGAACCGGTTCCGCTGGGTGACGTGCAGGGCAAGGCCGTGTTCTTCGCCACGACCGCGCCGGAAGCGGTCGCGGCGAGGCAGGTGTCGTCGTTGCGGGAACGCCACGAGTGCAGGGTCGTCGGGTGGAGCTCGCGCCTGGCGGACCGCGCCGGGCTCGTGGAGGACATGGAAGCGTCGGAGGGATTCGAGGTGCTCCTGACCGAGCTGAAGGCGGCGGCGATCGACGTCGCCGCCGAGCGCGCCACCGCCGTCGGCGCCGCCGTCGTGTTCGTCGACAACCGTCCGTTCGCGGTCGACGACGGCGACGACCTCCCCACGGTGCTGGGCGAGACGATCGAGCTGGCCCGGCGACGGCATGCGGAGCGGCGACCCCAGCGATGAGCACCGAAGCAAGAAGCCCGCACGTCCTGATCGCCGGTCGGGACAGCGGGTTGCCGTACTCGAAGGGATTGATGGCGTCGCAGGTGATGGTGACGGGCCTCTCGCCCAGCAGGGCGTACGAGGTCGCCGAGGCGATCGAGGATCGCCTGGTCCGTCGGGGCAGCGATCAGGTCTCGACGGAGGAGCTTGACACGCTCGCCTTCGACGTCATCGCGGAGCTCGCGGGCGAACGCTACGCGAAGAACTTCCAGCGCTGGCGCGAGCTCGGGTCGCTGGACATGCCGCTCGTCGTGCTGCTCGGCGGGACGACGGGCGTCGGCAAGTCGACGTTGGCCACGCAGCTCTCGGCGCGCCTGGGGATCGTCCGGGTCGTCGCCACGGATGCGGTCCGCGAGGTGATGCGCGCGACGTTCTCGGAGAAGCTGATGCCCACGTTGTACGCCTCGTCGTTCGAGGCAGGACGGGCGCTGCGCGAGCCCACCACCCGCGACGCGGTCGTGGCGGGCTTCCGTGACCAGACCGCGGTCGTGGCGGTCGGTGTCGACGCACTGATCGAGCGCGCGGCCGTCGAAGGCATGAGCATGGTCATCGAGGGGGCGCACGTCGTCCCCGGCTTCGTCGACCTGGAGTCGCGCAGCGACCGGATCCTCGCCGTGCCTGCGATCGTCACCGTGGAGGACGAGGAGGTCCACCGCAGCCACTTCACGTCGCGCTCGATCGACCAGACGGGTCGCCCGTCGATGCGGTACCTTCGCGGCTTCGAGGACATCCGGCGCGTGCAGCGCTACGTCAAGAGCCAGGCGCTGTCGCACGGGGTCCCGGTGATCCCCAACTACAACTTCGACCACACGCTCGCCGCGCTGATCGACCTGGTGATGGAGCGCGTCACCGAGCGTGCTGGCATGGTGGCGACGACGAACGTAAGGAAAGGACAGACAGCATGAGGTTGTTCCTCGACACGGCAAGCATCGAAGAGATCCGTGAGATCAACGCGTGGGGCGTGTTGTCGGGCGTCACGACCAACCCGACGCTGATCGGCAAGGAGCACAGCGACCCCGAGCGCGTATGGAAGGAGATCCTGGCCGAGGTCCACGGCGACGTGTCGCTCGAGACGACGGAGCCCGAAGCGGACGCGATGTACGAGCAGGGAGTGAACCTCGCGCAGATCGGCCCCAACGCCGTCGTGAAGGTCCCGATGACGCCCGACGGGCTGAAGGCCGGTCGCCGGCTGGTCGGCGACGGCGTCAAGGTCAATGTCACGCTGGTCTTCTCGCCCGCGCAGGCGATCCTGGCCGCCGAGATCGGCGCGTACATCGTCTCCCCGTTCATCGGTCGGATCGACGACGCCGCCGCGGACGGGATGCACGCCCTACGGCAGATCTGTGAGATCTACGACGTCCAGGGGTACGAGACCGAGGTGCTCGCCGCATCGCTGCGGCACCCGATGCACATCGTCGAGGCCGCGCTCGCGGGCGCGGACATCGCGACGTTGCCCTACGACGTATTCGCGAAACTGGTGAAGCATCCACTGACCGACGTTGGCCTCGCGAGGTTCACGTCGGACTGGGAAGCCCTCCAGGAAACCTTGAAGGGAGGAGCCTAGTTGGCTACCGAAACGACGAACGACCGGAGCGCGCTCGAGGCAAAGATGGCCTCGGAGCTCCACACGATCGCCGACGCGCTCGGCATCGCCGGTCATCAGCGGTTGAGGAAGGCCGACCTGATCGACCGCATCCTGGGGCACGGCAACGGCGACGACGCGGGCGGCAGGTCGCAGACCCAGACGGCACCCGCCGAGGCGCCCGCGGCCACGACGTCCTCGCCGAACGGCGACACGCGCGTGACCGAAGAGCGCCCCGAGGCGCCCGCGCGTACGGAGGAGCGGCCGCTCGACGCGCAGCGCTCCGACGTCGTGACGCAGCCGCGACCCGAGCCCGGCCGCCCCGATGAGCGTCACCGGGACGCCGTGCGGCCAGAGGAACGGCGCCCAGAGGAACGCCGACCCGACGAACGCCGACCCGACGACCGGCGGCCGGAGGGCGGGCGACGGCGGCTCTCCCGGGAGGAGCGCCGGCGGCAGCGCGAGGAGCGCCGTCAGCGGGACCTCGAGATTCGGGAGGAGGAGATCGCGACCGCGCCGACGGCGACGGGGCTCCTCGACATCCTGCCGGAGGGCTACGGGTTCCTCCGAACGTCCGGCTACCTGCCGGGGCCCGAGGACATCTACGTCTCGCTGTCGCAGGTGCGCAGGTTCATGCTCCGCAAGGGCGACCGCGTGATGGGCAAGGTCCGACAGCCCAAGGACAACGGGAAGTACTGGGCGCTGCTGCAGATCGAGGACGTCAACGGGCTCGACCCCGAGACGGCGAAGCAGCGGCGGCAGTTCGACAAGCTGACGCCGCTGTTCCCGCACGATCGGTTCCGGCTCGAGACCGGGCCGACGGACACGACCGGCCGGATCATCGACATGATCTCGCCGGTGGGCAAGGGCCAGCGCGGGATGGTGGTCTCGCCGCCAAAGGCGGGCAAGACGACCGTCCTGAAGAACATCGCGAACGGGATCATCGCCTCGAGCGCGGAGACGCACCTCATGGTCCTGCTCGTCGATGAGCGGCCGGAGGAGGTCACGGACTGGCAGCGGACCGTGCAGCCCGCCGAGGTCGTGTACTCGACGTTCGACAAGCCGCCGGACCAGCACATCCAGGTGACCGAGCTGGTCCTCGAGCGCGCCAAGCGGCTCGCGGAGACCGGCAAGGACGTGGCGATCATCCTCGACTCGATCACCCGGCTGGCGCGCGCGTACAACCTGGCCGCGCCTGCGTCGGGAAAGATCCTCTCGGGCGGGATCGACTCAACCGCGCTGTACCCCCCGCGTCGGTTCTTCGGCGCCGCGCGGAATATCGAGGAGGGCGGAAGCGTCACCATCATTGCGAGCGCCCTCGTCGAGACCGGGTCCCGGATGGACGAGGGGATCTTCGAGGAGTTCAAGGGCACGGGCAACATGGAGCTGCGCCTGGACCGGCAGCTCGCCGAGAAGCGGATCTTCCCCGCGATCAACGTCGAGGCGTCGGGCACTCGCAAGGAGGAGCTGCTGCTCCCGTCCGAGGAGCTGGCGCTCGTGTGGCGGCTCCGCAGGGTCCTGCACGCGCTCGAGCCCGCCGCCGCGCTCGAGCTGCTCGTCGACAAGATCCGCGCCACCAGGTCCAACGATCAGTTCCTGAAGGAGATCGCTAAGGCCCCGTCATAGGCTGGGCCCCTCCACGACCGAGGAGACGACGAACGATGAAGCAGGGCGTCCACCCCGACTACCAGATCGCGACCGTGCACTGCTCGTGCGGTAACACATTCCAGACCCGGTCGACCCGGCGGGAGCTGCGCGTGGAGATCTGCTCGAACTGTCACCCGTTCTACACGGGCAAGCAGAAGCTGGTCGACGCCGGGGGCCGCGTCGAGCGGTTCCAGCGCAGGTACGGTCAGCGGCCACCCCAGCAGGACCGCGGCTGAGCGACGACCGCTCGATGGGCGACGGCACGCCGCGGTCCCACTATTACGGCGGCCAGGCCGTCATGGAGGGCGTGATGATGCGCGGCCGCGACGTCTGGGCCGTCGCCATCCGGCGCCCCGACCAGACGATCCACGTGGAGTCGCACGACATCCGCTCGATCGCCCAGCGGTACCCCATCTTCCGCAAGCCAGGCCTACGCGGTGTGATCGCGCTCGGGCAGGCGCTGGCGATCGGGATGCGCGCGCTGTCGATCTCCGCGAACGAGTCGTCCCCAGAGGAGGCGCAGCTGTCGTCGCGCCAGATGGCGCTGTCGATCACAGTCGCCTTCGTCCTGTTCCTCGCGCTGTTCATCGCGGGACCGGCCGCAGCGTTCCGGTGGGTCGGCGAGCACCTGGAGCCGCCGCTGCTCGTGAACGTCCTCGAGGGACTGTTCCGCGTGGCGCTGTTCCTGGGTTACTTGTGGCTGATCGGACGCGCGAAGGACATCAGGCGCGTCTTCGAGTACCACGGCGCCGAGCACAAGACGATCGCCGCCTTCGAGCACGACGAGCCGCTCGTGCCCGAGGTCGTCGACCGGTACTCCACGCTGCACGTGCGGTGCGGCACCAACTTTCTGCTGATCGTGATGATCCTGACGATCCTGGTGTTTGCGCTGTTCGGCGACCCGGGGATCTGGTGGCGGATCGTCTCTCGGATCATTGCGATCCCTGTGATCGCCGCGATCGCCTTCGAGATGCTCCGGCTGGGCGCTCGGTACGAGGGATCCCCGGTCATGCGTGCGCTGATGGCGCCCGGCCTGTTGCTGCAGAAGATCACGACCCAGCCGCCGGATCGGGAGCAGATCCAGATCGCCATCACCTCGTTCAACGAGGTCCGCCGCCGAGAGGCGCAGACGGCGTCGCCGCAGCTCGACGGGTAGGCGACGGAACCCGCGCGGGTCGTTGCATCCGCCCGCTGACGGCCTAGCATCGTTTGGGCGGTCCCGCCCCGATCCGAGCAGGAGGCTCCCCATGTCGTCGAGCGGGCTCGACCTTCCGGTGCTCGTCACGCCCGAGCAGATCCGCCGCCGAGAGTTCGTCCAGACGCGGCGTGGCTACGAGACGGGCCAGGTCCGCGATTACCTCGAACAGATTGCAGGCCAAGTCGAGCAGATGCAGGCGCTGCTACGCGAGGCGCGTCTCGAGGTCGACGCCGCCGCGAAGGCGTCGTCGTCCAAGTCGGACCCGTACGACCAGCTCGCGAGCAGGGTGGCCGAGGTGCTCCGAGCGGCCGACCGGCAGGCCGAGCAGCTAAGGGCCGGCGCGCGCGCCGAGGCGGAGACGATCCTCCGCGAGGCGCGGGCCGACGCCGATCGGATCCGGCTCGACGCGGAGTCGAACGCCGAAGCCGCGCGCGAACAGGCCGACCTGGCGCTTCGTGAGGCGCGCGAGCGGGCGGACGGGGCGATGGCCGGCCTCGCGTCGCGGCGGGCGGCGCTCCTCGACCAGCTCACGTCGATGCAGGAGCGGCTGTTGTCGGTCGCACGTGACCTGGACGAGGCGATCGACCGACCGAGCGAGGCCGCCGACGGATCGACGACCTTTCCGCCCACCGACGAGGTCGCGCCCGCCGCCGGGTCCGGCCCAGATCCGGCGGAGCAGGTGATCGACCTCGGCACCCACGAGCTGTGGGCCGGCGGGGACGTCGAGCTCCAGGTCCCGGAGATCCCGCCGCTCGACCTCGACTGGGACGCCACGGACGACTGACCGCCGGGCGAGGGCGGGCCCCGACGCGTCACGGATAATCGCTGCATGGACTTCGTGCGGCGCCTGGACGAGCTCGAGCGGCGGTACGAGGGGCTCACGGCCGAGATGTCCTCGCCCGAGGTCGCCTCGGACCCGGACCGGCTGCGTTCGCTCGGCAAGGATCTAGCCGAGCTGCAAGACGTCGTCGTCCCGTACCGCGCGTACCGCCAGGCGCTTGCCCAGGCAGATGAGGCCCGTGCCCTCGCCCGCGACGAGTCGGACGCCGAGATGTCCGCCTACCTGCGCGAGGAGGCGACCGCCGCCGACGCGCGCGCGGGCGATCTCCGTGTCCGGCTCGAGCAGCTCCTCGTCCCGAGGGACCCCAATGACGACAAGGACGTGATCGTGGAGATCCGCGCGGGTGCCGGCGGCCAGGAGGCCGCGCTGTGGGCGGGCGAGCTCTTGGAGCTGTACCGCCACTTCGCCGAGCGGCATCGCTGGAAGACGGACGTGCTGAGCGCGTCGGCGTCGGATCTCGGCGGCTTCAAGGAGGTCGTCGTCGAGGTGCGCGGGAAGGGCGCCTATTCCCGCCTGAAGCACGAATCCGGCGTGCACCGAGTGCAGCGGGTCCCCGTGACCGAGTCGTCGGGAAGGATCCACACGTCGACGGCGACGGTCGCGGTCCTTCCGGAGGCCGAGGACGTCGACGTCGAGATCCGCCCCGAGGACCTGGAGATCGACGTGTTCCGCTCGTCCGGTCCGGGCGGCCAGTCCGTGAACACCACGGACTCCGCCGTGCGGATCACCCACAAGCCGAGCGGGATCGTCGTCGGTTCTCAGGAGGAGCGTTCGCAGCTGCAGAACCGAGAGAAGGCGATGCGGTACCTGCGCGCGCGTCTGCTGCAGCGCGCACAGGACGAGGCCGCGGCCAAGGAGGCGGCCGAACGCCGCGCTCAGGTGGGAACCGGGGAGCGGGCCGAGAAGATCCGGACCTACAACTTCCCCGAGAACCGTGTCACGGACCATCGCGTGAAGCTGACGGTGCACCAGCTGCAGGACGTGCTGGCCGGTGACATCGACACCTTCATCGATGCGCTGCTGGCATCCGAGCGCGCGCGACAGCTGTCGGGGAACGGCGATGGGTGAGGACGTCGAGGGCATCGGCGGATATGAGCCGCGGATGCGGCCGGCCGACGTCGTCCGGCGCGCGACGGCGTACCTCGAGCGGCACGGCGTCGAGAGCCCGCGGGAGAACGCCGAGGCGCTCCTGATGACGGTGCTGCAGATCGACCGCGCCGGGCTCTACGCGCGTCGCGACGGGCTGGATGCGCGCGAGGCGCGGATGTACGGCCGAGGCCTGTGCCAGCGGTGCTCGGGGACGCCGCTCCAGCACCTCATCGGCGAGCAGCCCTTCCGGCGCATCTCGGTCCGCGTGCGCCCGGGGGTCTTCGTCCCGAGGCCCGAGACCGAGGTCCTGGTCGGCGAGGCGCTGCGTGCGATCGGCGCCGTGGAGGACCCCGTCGTCGTGGACGTCGGGACCGGCACCGGCGCGATCGCGTTGTCGATCAAGCACGAGCGGCCCGATGCCACGGTTTTCGCGACGGACGTCTCCGACGAGGCGATCGAGCTCGCGACCGAGAACGCCTCACGGCTGTCGCTGGACGTCTCGTTCGCGCTCGGCGATTTCCTACAGCCGCTGCCGAAGGAGCTCCGCGGATGGGTCGACCTCGTCGTCAGCAACCCGCCCTACGTGACGGCCAAGGAGTACGCGACGCTGCCCGTGGAGGTCCGCGCCGACCCCCAGGCCGCACTGCTCGGCGACACGGATCTGTACGAACGGCTGGCGCGCGAAGCGTCGCGCTGGCTGCGGGACGGCGGCGTCATCGCGGTCGAGGTAGGGGCGCGCCGCGCCGGCGAGGTCGGTGAGGCGCTCCGGCCCTGGTTCGCGGACGTTGCGGTTGCGCCGGACCTGTCGGGCCGCGACCGCGTCGTCGTCGCATGGCGGCCGTGAGCGATCCACTCGACGACGCCGTCTCGGCCGCGACTCGCGGAAACCTGATCGTGATCCCGACCGACACGATCTACGGGGTCGGCACGCGACCGGACGATCCGCGCGCGACCGCGAAGCTCTTCGAGGCGAAGGGCCGCCCGCGCGACGTCGAGCTGCCGGTCCTGGTCGCATCGGTCGCCGAGGCGGAACGGATCGGCGCCTTCGACGAGCGCGCGCGCACGCTCGTGACGCGGTTCTGGCCCGGCCCGCTCACGATCGTGGTGCGTCGGACGCCCGCGAGCGCCGGCTGGGAGCTGGGCGGCGACCCGACGACGATCGGGATCCGCATGCCGCATCACGCGGTCGCCCTCGCCGTGCTCGCCCGGACCGGTCCGCTCGCGCTGACGAGCGCGAACCGCACCGGGCAGCCGACCGCACAGACGTGCGACGACCTCGCCGAGATCTTCGGCGACCGCGTCGAGGTGTACCTCTGCGAGCCAGAGCCGCTCCGCGGCGCCGCGTCGACCGTTGTGTCGCTGCTGACCACCGACCTGGACGTCAAGCGGGAGGGTGCCGTCGCCGCCGATGCGATCGAGCGCGCGCTGTCGTGACCCTCGGGACCGGGCGCGAGGACGGCCGATGCTAAACTGCCGCCCCTCCCATGGCGTCGATCCTCGTCGTGTGCACCGGCAACATCTGTCGCTCGCCGCTCGCAGAGGGGCTCCTTCGCGCCGCGTTGACGGAGCGGCTGGGTGACGCAGCACCGCGCGTCGTGTCCGCGGGGGTGATCGGACGCGCCGGCGAGCCGGCGATGGCGGAGAGCGTTCGCGCGGGCGCGGAGCGCGGCGTCGATATCTCGTCGCACCGCGTCCGGCGGTTGACCGATCGCGACATCGCCGGTGCGGACCTCGTCATCGCGATGGCGGGCGAGCATCGCGACGCTGTGCGCGACGCGGTCCCGGCGGCCGGCTCGATGACCTTCACGTTGAAGGAGCTCGTCCGGCTGCTCGAGCGGTCGCCGATGGACGAGCGGACGGCCGAGCTCCCGCCGGACGAACGCCTGCGCGCGCGCGTCGCCGAGGCCGACCGCTCGCGGCGGGTCGGCGAGGCGGCGAACCCGCAGGACGAGGACGTGGTCGACCCGCTCGGGATGCCGTACGAAAGCTATCGTGCCGTCGCCTGGGAGCTCGACGCGTGGTCCCGGCGGCTCGCGTCTGCGCTCTTCGACCGTTCCACGGAGCGCGTCGCGGCACCGGAGGCGCGCTGAGCGTGCGGCTCGTGATCGGCAGCGACCACGCCGGGTACCGCCTGAAAGAGGAGCTGAAGCGGCTCCTGCGCGACGACGGACACGACGTCAACGACCTCGGGGCGCACTCCGAGGAACCATCCGACTACCCGGCGGTCTCCGCCACGGTCGCCCGGTCGGTGGTCTCCGGCGAAGCGGACCGGGGGATCGTCGTGGGCGGCTCGGGGCAGGGCGAGCAGATCGCGGCGAACAAGGTCCATGGGGTCCGCGCCGCGCTGTGCAACGACCTGTACACCGCGCGGATGTCCCGTGAGCACAACGATGCGAACGTGCTCACGATCGGCGGTCGCATCGTGGCCGCCGAGCTGGCGAGCGAGATCGTTCGCACGTGGTTGACGACCCCGTTCGACGGCGGTCGCCATGCGCGCCGTCTCGAGCAGATCTCCGAGATCGAGCGGGAGAGCCGATGACGGACCACCCGGGGGACTGGGAGTCCCTAAAGCGCGCCGATCCCGAGGTCGCCGACGCGATTGTGAACGAGCTACACCGCGAGCGCACGACCTTGCGGCTGATCGCGTCCGAGAACTATGCCAGCCCCGCGGTGCTCGCGGCGCTCGCCTCGACGATGACCAACAAGTACGCCGAGGGGTACCCGGGCAGGCGGTACTACGGCGGCTGCGAGTGGGTCGACGTCGTCGAGCGGCTTGCGATCGAGCGCGCGAAGCAGCTGTTCGGCGCCGACCACGCCAACGTGCAACCGCACTCGGGGGCCCAGGCGAACCTCGCGGTGTGCGGCGCCTTCCTCGAGCCCCGGTCCGACGACACGGTGCTCGGGATGACGCTCGCGCACGGCGGCCACCTCACGCACGGCTCGCCCGTGAACGTGTCGGGGAGGTGGTTCAACTTCGTTGGATACGAGGTCGACGCGGAGACCGAACGTCTCGACATGGAGAGCGTCGCCGATCTCGCCGAGCAGCACCGGCCCAGGATCGTGCTGGCCGGCTACACCGCGTACCCGTCGGCGATCGACTTCGCCGCGTTCCGAAGGATCGCCGACGACGTCGGAGCGCTACTGTGGGTGGACGCGTCGCACTTCATCGGGCTGTCGGCCGGCGGCGCTTATCCCAACCCCACGCCGTACGCGGACGTGGTCACCTTCACGACGCACAAGACGCTCCGGGGTCCACGCGGTGGCGTGATCCTGTGCAAGCAGGAGCACGCCAAGGCGATCGACCGGGCGGTGTTCCCGATGATGCAAGGAGGGCCGCTCGAGCACGTGATCGCGGCCAAGGCCGTGGCGTTCAGAGAGGCGATGACGGCGGCGTTCCGCGAGTACGCCGCGCGCACCGTCCGCACGGCGCGGGCGCTCTCGAGCGGCCTGGCGGAGGAGGGCCTGCGGATCGTCTCCGGCGGGACGCAATCCCACCTCGTTCTGGCCGACGTGCGTCCGCTCGGAACGACGGGCGCGGAGGCCGAGGCCGCGTGCGACGCCGTCGGGATCGCGCTCAACAAGAACGGGATCCCGTTCGACCCCATGCCGCCGCTGAACCCGTCCGGGATCCGGGTTGGCACGCCCGGTACGGCCACGCTGGGGATGGACGAGGCCGAGATGAAGGAGGTCGCCGGGATGATCGGCGAGGTCCTGCGCGGCCTGGCCGACGAGGGGACGCGCCAGGGGTGCCGCAGCCGCGTCGCCGAGCTGATGTCGCGCTTCCCGGTCTATCCCGGCTGACGAGACCGGCGGGCGGCCTGCCCACCACCTCCCGCGAGGCGCGCGACCTTCGCCCCGGGGTACGATCACGCGAGTGCTTCCGTACCTCCTCGTGTTCGCCGTCGCCGCCCTCGTGACGTTCGCCGCGACGCCCTTGGTGCGGAGCTCAGCGCTGCGACTGGGCTGGATCGATCATCCGTCGGACCGGAAGGTGCATCCCACGCCGACCGCGACCGCGGGAGGGCTGGCCCTGCTGCTCGGCGTGGGGGCCGCGTTGCTGGTCGCGCGGTTCGTGCCGGCGCTGAGGGACGTCTTCGCGTCGACGTCCGACCCCGACGCCGCGATCGTGGGCGGGCTCGTGATCTTGGCGGTGGGACTGCTCGACGATATCCGTGGACTGTCGCCGCTCGGCAAGCTGGCAGGGCAGATCCTCGCCGCCGGGATCCTCGTGCTGCTCGGCGTCCAGCTCCTGTACTTCTATTTCCCGGGACTGAACACCCTGGTGCTCTCGCCCGACCTCGCCGTGACCCTGACGGTGCTGTGGGTCGTCGGCATGATCAACGCGGTCAACCTGATCGACGGGCTCGACGGCCTCGCCGCCGGGATGGTCGCGATCGCCGCCGTCGCGTTCTTCGCCTACATGTACCGGGGAGAGCCGTCGACGGCCGCCCTGCTCTCGGCGATCGTCGCCGGCGCCGCCATCGGATTCTTGCCCTGGAACTTCCACCCGGCTCGCGTGTTCATGGGGGACACCGGATCGGGGTTCCTGGGCCTGGTCATGGCCGTCGCGACGATCTCGGGTGTCGGCCGGAACGCGCAGGGCCCGAGCGGAGGCGATCTGGCGGTCGTCGCGATCCCGGTGGCCGTGCCGCTGTTGGTCCTGGCCGTCCCCTTCCTCGACGTGATCTTCGCGATCGTCCGCCGGGTCCGACGGGGGATCGGCATCGCGCACGCCGACAAGGAGCACATCCATCACCGGCTGCTCGACATCGGGCACTCGCATCGCCAGGCGGTCCTGCTGATGTACCTGTGGGCGGCGCTCATCTCGGCGTGCGCCCTGGCGGTCGCGTTCATCGACGGGCGATTGCTGGTTTCCGCGATCCTCGCCGCCGCCGTGCTGGTCGCCTCCGTCCTGCCCAGGCTCGTCCGCGACCGCCGGCCGCGGGAAGCGGAGCGAAGGGTCCGCGTCGTCCGGTCGGCCGAACCGGCCATCGACGGTGCGCTGCCGGCGAACGGCGACCGACGCGCCGGCACAACCACCCCCGCGGCGCAGCCGGGGGCGGTCGGGGACCCGGCGTCCACGGCGTAACGTCGCGCCGGTCGCTCGCGGCCGGACTGTCCGAGACATCCGGGCACATTGTCCAGTCCGTACAACAGGCGGGCCTGCGCTCAGCGGGCAGGGGGTCGCCCGCGGCTCCGTGGCGAGCGATGATGCGCCGACCCGGCCTATGATGCGGGACCTGGACGCCGTTCAACGAGGGGATGCAGGGTGACCGACGTCGACGTCCGGCTCGAGCGGGTGACGAAGGACTTCGGCGAGACGGTCGCCGTCGACGATCTATCGCTCGACATCAACGAGGGTGAGTTCTTCAGCCTCCTCGGCCCGTCGGGGTGTGGGAAGACGACGACGCTCCGGATGCTCGGCGGGTTCGAAGAGCCGACGCGCGGCACGATCTACCTGGGCGGGCGGGACGTGACCGGCCTGCCGCCCTACAGGCGCGACGTCAACACGGTGTTCCAGTCTTACGCGCTGTTCCCGCACCTCACGGTGTTCGAGAACGTCGCGTTCGGCCTGCGTCGCCGCAAGGTCGAGAAGCCGGAGATCCAGACGCGGGTGAACGAGGCGCTCAGGCTCGTGGACCTGCGCGGCCTGGAGAACCGCAAGCCGGCGCGCATGTCCGGCGGCCAACAGCAACGCGTCGCGCTTGCACGCGCACTGGTGAACCACCCGAAGGTCCTGCTCCTCGACGAGCCGCTGGGCGCGCTCGACCTGAAGCTGCGCAAGCAGATGCAGCTCGAGCTGAAGCGCATCCAAGAGGAGGTCGGCATCACGTTCATCTACGTGACGCACGACCAGGAAGAAGCGATGACGATGTCGAACCGCCTCGCCGTCATGCGTCACGGCAAAGCGGAGCAGATCGGGCCTCCAGAGGAGGTCTACGAGAACCCCGAGACGGAATTCGTCGCCAGCTTTCTCGGCGCGTCGAACCTGCTCGACGGCGAGGTCAAGGAGCTCCGCGACGGCACCGTCACGGTCCTGCTCGCCGGCGGCTCGACCGTCACGCTGCCGTCGAGCCGTGCGCCGTTCTCGATCGGCACGACCGTCAAGGTCGGCGTGCGACCCGAGAAGATCACGATCGCTGCGGACGACGGCGCCGAGCCGGCCTCGAGATGGAACGCCGTCACCGGCACGCTCCGGATATCGACGTACATCGGCGTGAGTCACCAATACAAGGTCGAAGGTCCGAACGGCGTGACGCTGACGGTCTGGGTGCAGAACCTCGGGAACGGCCACGTGCCGCACCCGGGGGAGCGCGTGAAGCTGTCGTGGCGATGGGAGCACACGTTCGCCGTGCTCCCGCAGGAGGGTCTGGTCCTGGAGGAGGAGGGGCAATGACCGAGGGGGAGGAGCGCCTGTCCGTCGACCAGGCGCGGATGCGGCGCATCATGAGGAACCGGCTGACCCGCAGGAGCTTCCTGCGCGGTGCGGGAACGGGCGTGGCCGGCATCAGCCTGGCTGCGATCCTTGCCGCCTGCGGGGAAGACGGCGGTCCCGGCGGGGGCGGCGGCGCGTCGATGGACCCGTCGCAGATCTTCTCCGGCCAAGACCCGGAGCAGCACGTGGATTTCGTGAACTGGCCGCTTTACATCGACAAGGAGAAGGACGCCCAGGGCAACGTCGTCCACCCGTCCCTCGAGCAGTTCACGAAGGACACCGGAATCACGGTGACCTACCAGGAGGACATCCAGAGCAACGAGGAGTTCTTCGCGAAGATCCAGCCCCAGATCGCGGCCGGCGACTCCACCGGCTACGACATCATCGTCATCACGAACGGCCGCTACTTCAAGGCGCTCGCTGACAACGGCTGGGTGCTCCCGCTGGACCCGGCCAAGCGGCCGAACTTCGACGAGAACGCGGCGCCGTGGGCGAGGGACCCATCGTTCGACCCCGAGAACACGTACTCGATGGCCTGGCAGTCCGGCATCACCGGGATCGGCATCAACCACGACCTCACCAAGGGTGAGATCACGAAGATGGACGACCTCCTCGACGGCAGCAAGCTGCCCCCCGACACGGTGGGCGCGATTCCCGGCGACGCCGCGGACTGGGTGATGATCAATCTAGGCATCGACCCCAAGACCTCGGGTCCGGCCGAGTGGAAGGAGGCGGCCGCCTGGCTCCAGAAGCTCAAGGATGCGCCGACCTTCCGAAAGTTCTACGACCAGGGCTACATCGACGACATGCTGGCCGGCACGATCTCGGCCTTCATGGCCTGGTCGGGGGACGTGCTCGGCTACAAGATCTGGTACGGCTACGACAACCTCGACTTCGTCTTCCCCGACGACGGAGCACTGCTGTGGATCGACAACATGATGATCCCATCGACGGCCGAGCACCCCGTCAGCGCGTACACGCTGATGGACTACGTCTACAAGCCCGAGATCGCGACGATGATCACCGAGTGGGTGCTCTACATGAGCCCGGTCCCGGCGACGCGCGATCAGATGCTCGAGGAGGCGACGGAGGCCGAGGACAAGGGCCAGAAGAGCCTAGCGAACAAGCTGTCCCTGACGGCCAACAGCGATTACCTGTACCCATCGGAGGAGTTCCTGTCACAGACGTCGTTCGGATTCGACAACTGGAACGACGACACGGTGGAGGAGTGGGAAGCCATCTTCTTCCCCATCCTGTACGGCTGAGGACCGCGGCCCCGGCAGCATGACGGTCGCACGCGACAAACTGGCCTCCGGCCTCCCGCCGCTCGGGGAGGGCGCGAGCACGCGCAAGCGGCTGGTGCCCTACGCGCTCGCTGCTCCCGCGACCCTATGGCTCCTCGCTCTGTTCGTGCTGCCGCTCGGGTTCATGGCGTTCACGTCGTTGAAGAGCGGTGGGATCTTCTCGGGCGGCTTCCGGTTCACGTGGGAATGGTCGAACTACACGGAAGGGATCTCGCAGAACGGCGAGTACCTCATCCGTGCGGTCGTGTACTCCGCCATCGTGACGCTCCTGTGTCTCTCGCTCGCCTATCCCCTCGCGTACTGGATCGCGTTCTACGGTGGTCGCGCGAAAACCAGCCTCTTGTTCCTCGTGCTCCTCCCGTTCTTCGTGTCGTTCATCATCCGGACCGTGCAGTGGAAGTTCATCCTCCACGACAACGGCATCCTCTTGGGCACGCTGAAGGACTTTGGGGCGATCCCACAGGAGTTCCACGTGTTGGCGACTCCGATCGCCGTGATCGGGGGAATGACGTATAACTTCCTTCCCTTCACGACGTTCCCCCTCTACGTCGCGCTCGAGCGGATCGACCATGCGCTCGTGGAAGCGGCCCAGGATCTCTATGCGAGCCGAGCCAAGGCGTTCTGGAAGGTCGTCTTCCCGCTCTCGATGCCCGGCGTGTTCGCCGCGATCATCCTGACGTTCGTTCCGGCGACGGGCGACTACGTGGACGCTGAGATCCTCGGCTCTCCGTCGACGACGTTGATCGGGAACATCATCCAGCGGAAGTTCCTGATCAACGTCGACTATCCCTCGGCCGCGGCTCTGTCGATCATGCTCATGGTCGGCATGCTCGTGTTGGCGAGCATCTATGCGCGGGTCCTCGGTACGGAGGAGGCGACGAGGACGGTCGCGACATGAGCGCCGTCGCGACGACCGAACGACGTCCCGTCGAAACGCGGGAGCTCCCGCCGGTGAACCGTCCCACGCGACGCGCGACGCGGTTCGTGCTCCCCGCCTACGCCACGCTCATGATGTTGTACCTCTCGAGCCCCGTGTTGCTCATGATCCTGTACGGGTTCAACGACGTGCCGGGGGATCGGCAGGTCCCGCGATTCTACGGCCTGACGTTCGCCTGGTACAGGAACCTGTTCGACATCCCCGACCTCACCGCGTCTCTCGAGCACTCCCTCATCATCGCGATCCCGAGTGCCATCGTGGCGACGATCATCGGAACGCTGCTCGGGCTCGTCCTCGGCAGGTACCGGTTCCTGGGACAGGCGCCGCTGATGTTCTTGATCTTCCTCGCCATCGCGGTACCGGAGATCGTCCTGGGCTCGTCCCTGCTGACGTTGTTCATCACCGCACAGAACCCACCGCTCGGTTTCTGGACGGTGGTGCTCGCGCACATCACCTTCAGCATCGCCTTCGTCGCGGTCACGGTCCGCGCCCGCGTCCAGGGGATGGACCGATCCCTCGAGGACGCGGCCCAGGACCTGTTCGCGACGCCGATCGTCGCGTTCTTCAAGGTGACGTTGCCGATGATCGCGCCCGGCATCCTGGCGGGCGGCCTGCTGGCGTTCGTGCTGTCGCTGGACGACTTCGTCATCACGAACTTTGTGTTCGGCGACTACCAGACCTTCCCGATCTGGGTGTACGGCGCGACCCGTCTCGGCCTACCGCCGCAGGTGAACGTGATGGGGACGCTGTTGTTCCTGACGGGCATGCTGTTGGCGGGCCTGAGCGCCCTCGCGCAGCGGCGCCGCACCTGAGCCACCCGGAGCACGGCGTGTCGCCTCGTGAAAAATTTCACAAGCTTGGCCGAAAAGGGCCATCTACCTGCAGAAGTACGACCGGCGTCCTTTTGACGGTGCTTCGATGCCGTCGATAGACTTGGCGCGCCCATGGCGGGACCGAGGCGCGACGACGCGTGGCGCGGCATGGGCACCGGGTGGACCATCACCTCGACATTGATCGCCGGAATGGCCGTCGGAGGCGTCATCGGGTTCCTGGTCGATGTGGCCATCGGCAACCGTCGGGTGTTCGCCGCGCTCGGCATCGTCCTCGGGGCCGCCGCCGGCATCTATCTCGTGTATCTGAAGTACGGCAGGGGGGATCGTGAGGACGGATCCTGAGCGCGAACTGGTACGGAGGATCCTGCCGTTCGCGCCCGTCGCGGTCGCGCTCGCGTTCGGGATCGGAAGCATCGCCGGCGGTGTCGACGCGGGTGCGTCTGCGGCGATCGGGATCGTCGTCGTGTCGTCGAACCTCGTCGCACAGGGCTTCTCGATCGCGTGGGCGGCGCGGATCTCGCCGGTCGCGGTCGCCGCCGTCGGGCTCGGGGGCTTTGTCGTTCGGATCGGGATCCTCCTCGTGCTGCTGATCCTCCTCGACCGGCTCGCGTTCTTCTCGGCGCCCGCGTTCGTGCTCGCGGTCGTCCCCACGACGATCGCCGTCCTGGCCGTCGAGATGCGCCTGGTAAGCGGTCGCTGGGGCTCGGAGCTGTGGACGCTCCCCAGCCGCGAGGAGCCGACGGCCACGTGACCTGCGGTTTGCTCGGGAACGTGATCCTCGCAGCGGAGTTCCACCCGCCGACGACGAAGGACTTCGTCTGGCCGTGCTGGGGCGGATCGTTCGAGGTCTTCGGCATCTCCTTCTGCATGAACTTCATCTTCTCTCTGCTGACGATCGCGACCGTGTCGTTCCTCGTGCTGTTCTATCTGGCCTTTCGCAGGCCGACGATCGTCCCGGGCAAGCTCCAGGCGCTGATGGAGTTCGGCGTCGAGTTCGTGCGCCAGCAGATCGTGTTGCCGATGATGGGACCCGAGGGCGACCGGTTCCTCGCGCTCTGCGCGACGTTCTTCTTCTTCATCCTGCTGGGTAACCTCCTCGAGGTCGTCCCGGGGATCAATTTTTCGCACAACAGCCGCGTAGCGTTCCCGATCTCGCTGGCGATCGTGTCCTGGGTGACGTTCAACGCGGTCGGAATCCGCAAACACGGGTTCCTCGGGTACCTCAAGCTCGTCGTGCTCCCGCCCGGCGCCCCGGGGTGGCTGCGTCCGCTGCTCGCCCTGATCGAGTTCGTGACCGTCATCATCATCAGGCCGATCACCCTGTCCATACGTCTCGCGGCCAATTTCCTGGCGGGCCACTTCCTGCTCGCCGTCTTCTTCCTGGGCACGATCGCGCTGCTCCAGAGCGGATGGGTCGCGATCTTCGCTCCGTTCTCGTTTGCCATGTCGATCGTGCTCGTCGGCTTCGAGATCTTCGTCGCACTGCTGCAGGCCTTCATCTTCGCCATCCTCACGGCGTCCTACATCGGCGGTGCGCTGGCCGAGGAGCACTGACAAGGAGGTTTCGGATGTTTCATCTACTGGCGCAGGTGACCGGCGATCTCGAGGCGATCGAGACGGTCGGGAGGGGGCTGGTGATCGGCCTGGCCGCGATCGGCCCCGGCATCGGCCTCGGCATCCTGATCGGGAAGTCCGTCGAGGCGATGGCGAGGCAGCCGGAGTACGCGGGTCAGGTCCGCGCAACGATGTTCATCGGCATTGGGCTGATCGAGGCGCTCGCCCTTTTCGGGATCGCGTTCTCGTTCATCATCTGAGGGGGAGACGCCGATGCCTACCGTGATCGCGGTCCTCGCACAGGCCGCCGGCGAGGCGACCGAGGCGGCGGAGGGCAACGACCCGAAGGACCTGTACCCACACGCGAGCGAGCTGATCGTCGGCGCGATCGCGTTCTTCATCCTTCTCGGCTTCATGGCGAGATGGGTGCTTCCCCGTCTCAATGCCATGCTGGAGGAGCGCCGTCGGAAGATCCAGGGTCAGCTCGAGGAGGCGGAGCGCACCCGTCGCGACGCGGACCGGCTTCTCGCGGAATACCGCGAGAAGCTCCAGGACGCTCGAGGTGAAGCCAACCGGATCATCGAGGAATCCAGGAAGACTGCCGATCAGCTCCGCCGCGACGTCCAGGCCAAGGCCGAGCAGGAGGGCGAAGCGATCGTCGCGCGCGCTCGCGAGGCGATCGCCGCCGAACGCGATCGAACCTTCGAGGAGCTCCGCGCGCAGGTCGCGGTACTCGCCGTCGATCTCGCCGGCGTCGTCGTTGGCAAGGAACTCGACGCGCAGGCGCACCGGCGCCTGATCGACGAGTACATCGACGGCGTGGAAGCATCCGGCAACGGGAAAGGTGGCGCGTAGGTGCCCGACGACGCTGTCGTCCGCGGGTACGCCGAGGCGGTGCTGCGGATCGCCGAGGCCGAGGGTGAGGTCGACGCCGTCGTGGACCAGCTCTACGCGCTCGCCAAGCTGCTCGAGCGCGACGCGAGGCTCCGGGAAGCCGTCACGGACGCGGCGCTCCCGGTGGAGAACAAGCGGGCGCTCGTCGCGGACGTGCTCGGAACGCGCGCCAACCCGAGCGCCGTGAACGTCTTCACGTTCCTGCTCGAACAGGGACGCGCGCGCGAGGCGGGGAAGATCATCCAGGAGCTCGCGGACGTGGCTGCCGAGCGCCGCCAGCACCAGCTGGCGGAGGTGCGCTCGGCCGTTCCGCTCGACGAGGCGCGCCGCCGCCGACTCGCGGACGCGCTATCGCTGGCCACGGGGAAGCGGATCGAGCTGAGGGTGGTCGTCGACCCGTCGGTCGTGGGCGGAGTCGTTGCTCGCGTGGGAGATGAGATCTTCGACGGTACCGTGCGAGGAAGGCTCGAGGACGCTCGAGCGAAGATGACCGGGGCGGATTCGAGGAGCTGACGCAGATGGCGACGCAGCTGGAGGACTTCGATCCACGGGACATCGTCGAGGCGTTGCGCCGCAACGTGGAGGGGTTCCACCCGTCGATCGAGCGCGAGCAGGTCGGGCGCGTGATGGAGACCGGTGACGGCATCGCCCGGGTCAAGGGCCTGCCTCTCGCGATGGCCAACGAGCTGCTCGAGTTCCCCGGCGGCGTGCTCGGGCTGGCGTTCAACCTGGACGAGGACGAGATCGGCTGCATCATTCTCGGCGAGGGGTCAGAGATCGAGGAAGGCGACCTCGTCAAGCAGACCGGCCGGATCCTGTCGATCCCGGTCGGGGACGGCTTCCTCGGGCGCGTGATCGACCCGCTCGGGCGGCCGCTCGACGGCGCCGGGCCGATCCAGTCGGAGACGAACCGAGCCCTCGAGATCCAGGCGCCTTCGGTCGTCGCCCGGCAGCCGGTGAAGGAGCCGCTCCAGACGGGCATCACCGCGATCGACGCGATGACGCCGATCGGACGCGGACAGCGAGAGCTGATCATCGGGGACCGGCAGACGGGCAAGACCGCGATCGCGATCGACGCGATCATCGCGCAGCGCGACGACTGGGCGAGCGGCGACGCCAACCGGCAGGTCCGGTGCATCTACGTCGCGGTCGGGCAGAAGGCGTCGACCGTCGCCGAGGTCGTCGAGACGCTCCGCCAGAACGGCGCGCTCGACTACACGGTCGTGATCAACGCTCCGGCGTCAGCCCCGGCGCCGTTCCAGTACATCGCTCCGTACGCCGGCGCGGCCCTGGGCGCGCACTGGATGTACGAGGGGCTGCACGCGCTCGCCGTCTACGACGACCTGTCGAAGCAGGCCACCGCGTACCGGACGCTGTCGCTCCTGCTGCGGCGCCCACCCGGGCGCGAGGCGTACCCGGGGGACGTGTTCTACCTTCATTCGCGGCTGCTCGAGCGCGCGGCAAAGCTGTCCGAGGAGCTCGGCGGAGGGTCGCTGACCGCGCTGCCGATCATCGAGACGAAGGGGGGCGACATCTCGGCCTACATCCCGACGAACGTGATCTCGATCACGGACGGGCAGATCTATCTGGAGCCCGACCTGTTCTTCGCCGGCGTGCGGCCGGCGATCAACGTCGGGATCTCGGTCTCGCGCGTCGGCGGCAACGCGCAGATCAAGGCGATGAAGAACGTGTCCGGACGGCTCAGGATCGACCTCGCGCAGTACCGTGCACTCGAGGCGTTCGCGCAGTTCGGCTCCGAGCTGGACAAGGCCTCGCAGCAGCAGCTGGCCCGCGGCGCGCGCGTCGTCGAGATCCTGAAGCAGCCGCAGTACAAGCCCGTGCCCGTCGAGCGGCAGGTCGCCTACATCTACGTCGCCACGGGCGGATACCTCGACGCGCTGCCGGCCGAGGACGCGAAGTCATTCGTCGAGCGGTTCGCCGACTCCCTCGACGCGCGCAGCCCGGAGGTCCTGCGGGCGATCCGTGAGACCGGCGACCTGAGCGAGGAGACGGAGGCGAGGCTCCGCGCGGCCGTCGACGAGTTCTCCCAGTCGTTCGTGCATTCGACGGCGGCGGAGGGGACCGAGGCCGCCATCGGCCGGACGACCGCTCCGGACGAGGTCAAGCCCGACGTCGGGTGGGACCGGATGTCCTCCGCCGATGACGAGGATGAGGTCCAGTCGAGCACGATCGAGGGGCCCATCGCCGACGCCGAGAGCGACCAGCCGGACCAGGCCGAGGATGCCGCCGGAGCCCCGCCGCCGGGGCCGCCGGGCTGATCGCGTGGGCGCAAAGCTCCGCGTCGTCCGCCGGCGCATCCGCTCCGTGCAGTCCACGATGAAGATCACTCGGGCGATGGAGCTGATCGCCGCCTCCCGGATCGTCCGGGCGCAGCAGCGCGTCGAGGCGGCGCGACCCTATGCCGAGCTGCTTACGCGTGCGATGGAGGACGTCGCTCGGCAGACCGGCACGCTCGTCCATCCGCTGCTCGGCGAGCGGAAGCGGGTCTCGCGCGCCGGCATACTGGTCCTCACCTCGGACCGCGGGCTCGCGGGCGCGTACAACGCGAACGTGCTCCGGCTGGCGGAGCAGGCGATCGCGAGGGCGCGCGATCGGGGAGCGGAGCCGGTCATGTACGCCTCGGGGAAGAGGGGGGTGTCGTACCTCCGTTTCCGTGGCGTTCCGCTCGCCGACTCGTGGATCGGCTTCAGCGAGGTCCCGCCGTACGCGGCGGCCGAGCAGATCGGCCGGCGCATGTTGGACGAGTTCGCAACCGAACGCATCGACGAGCTGCACACGATCTACACGGACTTCCGCTCGGCGTTCACGCTCCGGGCCACCGGGAGGCGATTCCTGCCCATCGCGCCCGAGGAGGTCGCCCGCCGGGAACCCGGCCTGCCCTACCCCGAGTACCTGTTCGAGCCGGGTCCGGAGGCCATCCTCGATGAACTGCTGCCCCAATACATCATCGCGAAGGTGTACGCCGCCATGCTGGAGTCCGCCGCCTCGGAGAACGCTGCTCGCCGTCGCGCGATGAAGGCTGCGACGGACAACGCGGAGGACCTGATCAAGGTGTTGACCCGGCAGGCCAACCGGGCGAGGCAGGATGAGATCACGACGGAGATCACCGAGATCGTGGGCGGGGCCGAAGCGCTGGCCGCCGCTTCGGATGAGGGGTGAGGGATGTGAGCGATCGAGAGGAACGTGCGGACGGGCGCGTGGTACGCGTGATCGGGCCGGTGATCGACGTGGAGTTCCCGCCGGCGGAGCTTCCGGAGATCAACACGGCGTTGCACGTCGAGGTCTCGCTGGACGGCGATTCACGCACGATTACATGCGAGGTCGCTCAGCACATCGGTGAAGGGATGGTCCGTACGATCGCGCTGCAGCCGACGGACGGGCTCGTCCGCGGCTCGTCCGTCGAGAACACGGGTGCGCCGATCCGGGTGCCCGTCGGCGAGGGCGTGCTCGGGCACGTTTACAACGTCCTCGGCGAGCCCCTCGACGCGAGCCCGGACGAGATCCGTGCGAGTGACTGGTGGCCCATCCACCGCGATCCGCCCCCGTTCGAGGAGCTCGAGCCGAAGCAGCAGATGCTCGAGACGGGCATCAAGGTGATCGACCTCCTCGAGCCGTACGTGCAGGGCGGCAAGATCGGGATGTTCGGCGGCGCGGGCGTCGGTAAGACGGTGATCATCCAAGAGATGATCCGCCGGCAGGCCGAGCAGCACGGGGGCGTGTCGGTGTTCGCCGGTGTCGGCGAGCGCACGCGAGAGGGCAACGACCTGTTCCTCGAGATGACCGAGTCGGGTGTGATCGAGAAGACCGCGCTGGTCTTCGGTCAGATGGACGAGCCGCCGGGCGTTCGCCTGCGCGTCGGGTTGTCGGCCCTCACGATGGCGGAGTACTTCCGCGACGTCGAACGCAAGGACGTCCTGCTGTTTATCGACAACATCTTCCGTTTCACGCAGGCGGGCTCGGAGGTGTCGACGCTGCTCGGCCGGATGCCGAGCGCCGTCGGTTATCAGCCGACGCTCGCCGACGAGATGGGCGAGCTGCAGGAGCGGATCACCTCCACGAAGGGTCGGTCGATCACATCGCTGCAGGCGATCTATGTACCGGCCGACGACATCACCGACCCCGCCCCGCACACGGCGTTCGCGCACCTCGACGCGACCACCGTGCTCTCTCGCGACATCGTCGCGCTCGGGATCTACCCGGCCGTCGATCCGCTGGACTCCACGTCGCGGATCCTCGACCCCCGCTACGTCGGCGAGGAGCACTATGCCGTGGCGCGGCGCGTCCAGGAGATCCTGCAGCGCTACAAGGACCTTCAGGACATCATCGCGATCCTCGGCATCGACGAGCTATCCGAGGAAGACAAGGTGATCGTCTCGCGCGCTCGCAAGATCCAGCGGTTCCTATCGCAACCGTTCTTCGTCGCGCAGCAGTTCACCGGCATCCCCGGCAAGTACGTCCCGATCGACGAGACGATCGCGTCGTTCAAGGCGATCACCGAGGGCGAGTACGACCAGCTGCCGGAGCAGGCGTTCCTGCTCGTCGGCGGCATCGACGAGGCCGTGGAGCAGGCCAGGCGACTCGAGGGAGCGGCGGCGTAACGTGGCGGTCGAGGTCCGCGTCGTGACCCCGGAACGCGAGATCTGGTCCGGCCAGGCCGAGATGGTGATCGCGCGGGGCGTCGAGGGCGAGGTCGGGATCCTCGGCGGGCACGCCCCGCTGTTGATCCGCCTGGCGAACGGACCCCTGCGGATCCGCACAGGCGACCGGCAAGAGGTGGCGGTCCTCGGCGGCGGCTTTCTCCACGTGACGACCGACGAGGGCCGTACGAGGGTCGACGTGCTCGCGTCGTCCGCGGAGCTTACCGGCTGAGGTCGCGGGGCCCGCTCGGCCTCGCGCGTATCGCCGCCGCCCCGGTGCCCGGGGGTACCATCCCCTCCGTGGACCGGCTCGTCGTCACCGGCGGGCGCCGCCTGTCCGGCTCGATCCGGATCGCCGGCGCCAAGAACTCGGCGCTCAAGCTGATGGCGGCATCGCTGCTCGCACCCGGGCGGACCACCCTTCGCAACGTTCCGCGGATCCAGGATTGCCTGACGATGGCCGAGGTGCTGGAGCACCTGGGCGAGGACGTCGTCTGGGAGGACGACACGGTGTCGATCGACGCCCGCGAGGTCCGTTCGGTCGAGGCGCCGTACGAGCTGGTCAGCCGGATGCGCGCGTCGATCCTCGTCCTGGGGCCGCTGCTCGCCCGGTGCGGTCGCGCGCGCGTCGCGATGCCTGGCGGCTGCAACATCGGGTCGCGCAAGATCGACCTGCACCTGAAGGGGCTCCAGAAGATGGGAGCCACGTTCGAGCAGCGGCACGGGTTCCTCGAGGGCAAGGCCGACCGATTGCAGGGCGCCGTCGTATCGCTCGACTTCCCGAGCGTCGGCGCGACCGAGAACGTCCTGATGGCTTCCGTCGCCGCCCGCGGCACGACGGTGATCGAGAACGCCGCGCGTGAGCCCGAGCTCACCGACCTCGCGCATCTGCTCACCGAGATGGGAGCGAGGATCGACGGCGTCGGGACGCCGACGATCGAGATCGAGGGGACCGGCGACCTCCACCCCGTCGACCACACGGCGATCCCGGACCGGATCGAGGCCGGCACGTTCTCGATCGCGACGTGCGCGACGCGCGGGCACGTGCTGCTCGAGGGCGCACGCGCCGACCACATGGACCTGGTGCTCGACAAGCTCGACGAGCTCGGCGCGCGCATCGACGTCCGCCAGGACGGGATCGAGATCGGATCGGACGGACGCCCGGCGGCCGTCGATCTCGTCACCCTGCCGTACCCCGGGTTCCCGACCGATCTCCAGCCGCAGATCATGGCGCTGCTGGCGGCGGCGAAGGGGACGAGCATCGTGACCGAGAACGTCTTCGAGAGCCGGTTCATGTTCGTCGACGAGCTGAACCGGATGGGCGCGGACATCCGGACCGAGGGACATCACGCCGTGATCCGCGGCGTCGATTGGCTCTCGTCGGCACCGGTCCGCGCGCTGGACATCCGAGCGGGCGCCGCAATGGTGATCGCCGCGCTCTCGGCGGACGGCGTGACCGAGATCGAGGACATGTACCACGTCGACCGCGGCTATCAGGACTTCGAAGCGAAGCTCACCGCGCTCGGCGCCGAGGTCCGTAGGGAGCGACAGCTCAGCCCCGCCTTCCCGTGACGTTCGCCCGCCGGGCCGGGCTCGTTGCCGCCGTGGCCGTCGCGTTCGGCGCGGTCGCCGGTTCGGCCCTGACGTCGCAGGAGCCAGTGCGAAAGGGCGTCCGGCTGTTCGTCGTGCCGCGCGTCTCGTTCGAGGAGCTGCTCGCCGTGCCCGAGGTCGCCGCGCTGGCGCGCGCCGGCGGTGCCGCCATCATGGTGGACACCGGCGAGGCGTCGGACGACTTGGCGCGCAACGCCGAGGCCGTCCCGGGTCCCAAGCCGATCGTCGTCCGGGAGCTGGACCCGGCGCAGCTCGGCGGGCTGGACCGGGTGGGCGAGCTGATCCGCGAGGCCGTCACTAGCGCTCGGGCGGAGAACCTCCTCGTGATCGTGCTGTCCGCGACGGCGTCCGAGGCGATGCACGCGGCGAAGGACGACGCCCATCCGGTCGTTCTGGCCCGTGGCGGCCCGGACGCAATCTTCGACGTCGAAGGCTCGCCGCGGACGCTCACGTCGGACTCCACGCACCGCGTCGGCGTCGTCAGCGACACGGACGTCTGGCCGACGATCACGGCGTGGCAGGGCGCCGACGTCCCGACCGACCTGAAGGGATCCGTGATCCGGGTCGTCGATGTGCCGCCGCCGTTCGAGCTCCACGAGCGGTACCTGGACATGCGGCGGATGACCGTGCCGATCGGGACGGCGGCCGGCCTGTACGTGGCGTTCGGCGGGCTGTTCGCGATCGGCGTCGTGCTCGCCGCATGGCGTGGTCACGTCTCGCCAGTCCTCGGACGGATCGCCTCGGGCATCGCGCTGTCGGTCCCCGTCCTGGCGGCGGCCCTGCTCGCGGCCGGCCACCTGCCGACGTTGTCGTACGCGACCGTCGTCCCGTTCGTCGTCGGCGCAACCGTCGCGGCGACGGTCGCTGCCCTCGCGTGCGCACGTCGCGACCTCCTCCGCGGCCCGGTCCTGATCGCCGTGGGCGTGCTCGTGTTCCTGGTCGTCGAGGCGGCGCTCGGGTGGACGGCCGCGCTCACACCGTTCCTCGGCGGATCGCATCTCGACGGCGGACGGTTCTACGGGATGCCGAACGTCGAGACCGGGCTCCTGCTTGGAGCGTCGCTCTGGCTCGCGGCCGTCATGCCCACTCGGCTGGGGTTCGTGCTCCTGGTCGCGGCCGCTCTGTTCGCGGGTCTCCCGTTCGCCGGGGCCGACCTCGGCGGTGCGATCACGCTGTTCGCCGCCGCGGGGATGTGGCCGGCCGTCCGTGGCGGCCGCTTCGGATGGCGCGATGCCGCCTTCGCGGTCGCGGTGACGGTGGTCGGCCTGGCCGCGGTGATCCTCGCGAACGGGTACCTGGCGACGACACCGACGCACATCTCTGCGGTCGGTGGTGGTGTCTCCGGCCTGTGGCAGAAGTTCGTGGACCGGCTCGCAATCGGCGCCGCGTTGATCGAGCGGAACCCCTTCGCGATCGTGCCCGTCGTCGGGATCGTCGCGACGCTCGTCGCGGTTCTTCGGCTACCGGCCGCGTTCGCGCCGTCGCTCGAGCGCCGCCCCGCGTGGCGCGCCGCCCTGCTGACGATCCTGCTCGCAAGCATCCTCGCGTACCTCGCGAACGACACCGGACCGGCCGCGGTCGGTCTGGGGTTCGGGACCGCCCTTGGAGGGCTGCTGTACGTGTCGTCCGCCGACCGAACATGGAAGATGGAATCCGCATGAGCGCCGTCATTCCCCCGCGCCCCGACCCTCCGCTCCCCTCACGCGTCGACGAAGCGCTCCCGCGGGCGAGCTGGCGGTGGTGGGAGGCCATCCTGGTCTACCTGCTCGTGACGATCGTCAGCACGATCCTCACGCTGCCGATCTTCTGGCTGATTCTCGACGAGGACACGGCAAGGTTCGTCGCCTCGGCAGTGGTCGCCGCGATCAACGTGGCACTCCTCGTCGCATGGCTGAACCGGTTCCACGCAGGGTGGCGTGATGTCATCGGATGGCCACAGGATTCGTGGCCCGAGGTGGGGTGGGGGTGCCTCTGCGGGGTCGTGCTCTACCCGCTGATCGTGCTCGTCGTGGGCGTGGTGGTGGCGCTGTTGCTCCAGGCGATCTCGGGAAAGACGGTCGAGGCGCCCGAGCAGGTCCCATCGTCGATGCCCGCGTACGGTGTCGTCGTTTCGATCGTGTACGCAACCGTGATCGCACCGATCCACGAGGAGTTGTTCTTCCGAGGGCTCCTGCATCGCGGGATCGCCGACGCGTACGGGTTCGCGATCGGGGCGGTGGGATCCGCCGTGGCGTTCGGGCTGATCCACTACATCCCCGGCGCGTGGCAGGACAGCGTCCTGCTGATGTCGGTCATGATCCCGATGGGGTTCGCCCTCGCATGGATCTACCGCTGGCGGGGGAACCTGCTCGCGCCGATCGTCGCGCACGCGACGTTCAACATCATCGGGATCGCGCTGATCTACCTGCTCGATTGAGCCGGTATCCTGCGGGCGTCCGGTCACCGCAGGGAGGGACCACATGGCCGTGTTCCCGAGCGATGAGTGGGTCGCGATCTTCATCGAACGGATCAACGCGTCCAAGGACTACCGTGAGGCAGCCGCGAACTGGGAGGGCGACGTCGCGTTCGTCTTCGAGGCCGAGCCGGACAAGGGCGTGCCGCAGGACCTGTGGGCCTGGCTCGACCTCTGGCACGGCGAATGTCGGAGCGGCCGGATGGTGTCGACCGACGAGGGCGATCGGGCGCAGTTCGTCGTCCGCGCACCCTACACCCGCTGGAAGCAGATCCTGAACGAGGAGCTCGATCCCGTCAGGGCGATACTGCAGGGCAAGCTGAAGCTGCAGGGCGATCTGCCGACCATCATCCGGTACGTCCGCGCCGCCAACGAGTTGGTACATCTCACGAGGGACGTGCCGACCGAGTTCCTCGACGAGCGGTCGGCTGACGTCGACCGGTCCTAGCCCGTGCGCGCCGTCGTGTTCGAGGACGTCGGTTCCGTCGCCGTCGCCGATGTCCCCGACCCGGTGCTCCAGAAGCCCGACGACGCGATCGTGCGTGTCACGCTGTCCGCGATCTGCGGCTCCGACATGCACTTCTTCCACGGCAAGGCACCCCTCGATCCGGGCGAGACGATCGGGCACGAGGCCGTCGGCGTCGTCGAGGCCGTCGGGCCTGCGGTCTCGCGCCTCCGCGAGGGCGATCGGGTCGTTGCCTCGCTCGTGATCGCGTGCGGCGCGTGCTGGTTCTGCCGGAACGGACAGACGCAGCTGTGCGACGAGTTCCGGAACCTGGGTGCCGGGATCTTCGGCGGCGGGCTGGGCGGTGCGCAGGCCGAGCGGCTGCGCGTCCCGCACGCAGACGTCAACCTCCTGACGCTGCCAGAGGATGTCCCGGACGATCGTGCGATCTTCGTCGGCGACATCGGCACCACGGGCGTCTACGCCGTCGGCATCTCGGGGATCGAGCAGGGCGACGTCGTCGCGATCGTCGGTGCCGGACCGGTCGGGTTCTTCGTGGCGCAGGCGGCTCGGCGCCGCGGCGCGGCAGACGTCGTGGTCCTGGACGTCGAACCCGATCGCCTCGCGCTCGTCGAGCGCGTCGGGGCCACTACCGTGAACGTCCGTCGGCAGCATCCGGCGGTCGCGCTGGCCGACCGCACCGAGGGACGGGGTGCGGACGTCGTCGTGGAGGCAGTCGGGACGCCCGAAGCGTTCGATGTCGCGGTGGATGTCGTTCGGCGCGGCGGTGTCGTCACCGTCGTCGGCATGTTCGCTGGTGAGACGCTCTCGGTGCCGGCCGGCGTCTTCTGGGCACGGGCGCTCGACGTTCGCTTCTCGGGGATCGTCCCGGTGCATGCCTGGTGGCGAGAGACGCTCGAGGCCGTTCGCTCGGGCGCGATCGACCCCGATCCCGTCGTGTCGCACAGGCTCCCGCTCGACGAGGCGCCCGAGGGCTACGAGCTGTTCGACTCGCGACGAGCGACCAAAGTGCTGCTCGTGCCGTGACCGGCGCGCACGGCCGGGGGGGTACCCTTCGGCTATGGATGTCGTGGAGGGCGTGATCGCCGGTGACCCTCGTGCGACGGCGCGCGCGATCTCGATGGTCGAGGACGGCGCCGAAGGACTCTCGCACCTTTCTGAGGAGCTGTTCGAACGGACGGGGAACGCGTACACGATCGGGCTGACCGGTGCGCCCGGCGTCGGGAAGTCGACGCTTGGAGGTGAGCTGGTCCGGACCGCTCGTGATCGCGATCTGACCGTCGCCGTGCTCGCGATCGATCCGACGTCGCCGTTTACGGGCGGAGCGCTCCTGGGCGACCGATTGCGGATGCAGTCGCACGCCACGGATCGCGGGGTCTTCATCCGTTCGATGGCGACCCGTGGGCACCTCGGTGGCATGGCGCTCGCTGCGCCGGAGGCGGTCCGGATCCTCGATGCGTCCGGCAAGGACCTCATCGTCGTCGAAACGGTCGGCGTCGGCCAGGCAGAGGTCGACGTCGCCGCGGCGACGGACACGACGCTCGTCGTGGTCTCGCCAGGTTGGGGCGACGCCGTGCAGGTCGCGAAGGCCGGGATCCTCGAGGTCGCGGACGTGTTTGTCGTGAACAAATCGGATCGCGAGGGTGCCGGCGCGGCCGTCCGTGACCTCCAAGCGATGATCCGGATGGGACCGGAGCTCTCGTGGACGCCGCCGGTCGTCCGGACGGCCGCTGCATCCTCGGAAGGGATCGAGGAGCTCTGGGAGGCGCTCGATTCGCACCGGGCGTTCCTCACCGAGACGGGCGAGCTCGAGGTGCGACGGCGGCTCCGACTGTTCCGTGAGGTCGAGGGCCTCGTCGTCGAGCGCCTGCGTGGTCGCGTGGCGGCGCTGCTCGCCGAGGACGAGAAGCTCGCGACCGACGTGGCCGAGCGCCGGGTCGACCCGTACCGGGCCGCCGCGCGGCTCGATTCGCTCGTTGGCGAAGCGCGGACGCGGGATAGGGCACGGACATGACCGACGCGCGCGAACGCTGGCACGAGCGGTACGGCGCGGCGGGGGAGCGCGACGCGGACTTCGAGACGCTGTCCGGTGAGCCGCTCCAGCCCGTCTACACGCCGGACGACGTCCCGGACCTCGATCACGATCGCGACCTCGGGTACCCCGGCTCGTACCCGTTCGTGCGCGGGGTTTATCCGACGATGTACCGCGGCCGCCTGTGGACGATGCGGCAGTTCGCGGGGTTCGGAACCGCGGCGGAGACGAACCGACGGTACAAGTACCTGCTCGATCACGGGCAGACGGGCCTATCGGTCGCGTTCGACATGCCCACCCTGATGGGTCGTGACTCCGACGACCCCCACAGCGAGGGCGAGGTCGGTCGGTGCGGCGTCGCGACGGACTCGCTGGACGATTTCGAGACGCTCTTCGACGGAATCCCGCTCGGCGACATCACGACCTCGATGACGATCAGCGGCCCGGCCGTGATCCTGTTCGCGTTCTTCCTGGCGACGGCCGAGCGACAGGGTGTCCCCTGGGAGCGCCTGGACGGCACGCTCCAGACCGACATCCTGAAGGAGTACATCGCACAGAAGGAGTGGATCTTCCCGCCGCGGCCACACCTGCGGCTGATCGGCGACCTGATCGAGTTCTGCGCCGAGCGTGTGCCGATGTTCCACCCGATCAGCGTCAGCGGATATCACATCCGCGAGGCGGGCGCGAACGCCTGGCAGGAGCTGGCGTACACGCTCGCCGACGGGTTCGCGTACGTCGAGCTGGGCAATCAGCGCGGCCTGGACGTCGACCGGTTCGCGCAAGGGTTGTCGTTTTTCTTCAACGCGCACATCGACTTCTTCGAGGAGATCGCGAAGTACCGGGCGGCGCGGCGGATCTGGGCACGGTGGCTCCGCGACCGTTACGGCGCGAAGCAGGAAGGGTCGCTGCGGCTGCGGTTCCACACGCAGACGGCCGGCGTGTCGCTCACCGCCCAGCAGCCGATGAACAACGTCGTGCGAACCGCCTACGAGGCGCTGGCGGCGGTGCTGGGCGGCACGCAATCGCTCCACACGAACGCGCTCGACGAGGTCCTCGCGCTCCCGACCGAGCAGGCCGCGAAGCTCGCGCTCCGGACGCAGCAGATCCTCGCCTACGAGACAGGCGTGACGAACGTGATCGACCCGCTCGGCGGGTCATGGTTCGTCGAATCGCTCACGGACCGGATGGAGCGGCTGGCCGAGGAGGAGTTTGCGCGGATCGAGCGGATGGGCCCGGGCGGCATGCTCGAGGGCGTCCTCGCCGGGATCGACGCGGGGTACTTCCAGCAGGAGATCGCGGAGTCCGCGTTCCGGGAACAACAACGTTACGAGAAGGGGAGGCTGGCGAAGGTCGGCGTTACCGACTTCGTCGAACGGGGAGAGCCGCCGATCGAGGTTCTCGTGATCGGCCCCGCGGTGGAACTGGAGCAGATCCAAAGGGTCGGGGACGTCCGGACGACACGAGACCCCGCGCGGGCCCGGGCCGCGGTCGCCCGACTCGCCGAAGCCGCCCGGGGCGACGACAACCTCGTCGAGCCGCTCGTCGAGTGCGCCCGTGCCATGTGCACCGAGGGCGAGATCGTCGCGACCCTTCGCGAGGTCTTTGGGGCGTACGAGGAAACACCTCGTTTCTGAGAGACCACGCATGTGCAACAGCTTGCAACGATTCGGTACGATGATCCGATGGGGTGGTCCCAGGCGGTGCTCGCGGCGAGCGGCCTAGGCCTCGGGCTCGCCGCCTCGACGTTCCTGTTCGGGTTCCGGCACGGCGTCGACTGGGACCACATCGCCGCCATCACCGACATCACCAGTTCGCAGGACGAGCAGCGGAGGTCGATCGAGTACGGGACGCTCTACGCCGTCGGGCACGCCCTGGTGGTGTTCGTGATCGGGTCGCTGGCCATCCTCATCGGGGAGAACCTCCCCGAGGGCATCGATACCGCGATGGAGCGTGTCGTGGGCGTCACGCTGATCGTCTTGGGCGTCTACGTGTTCGTCGCGCTGGTCCGCCATGGGCGCGAGTTCCGGATGCGCAGCCGCTGGATGCTGATCTTCGAGGGCGTCCGTCGTCTGTACCGGAAGGTGCGTCCCGCTCCGGTCCACGAGCCCGTTCACGTCCACGAAGGCGGGGGGTCGATGACGGTCCCGGTCGCCGACGAGATCCCGGTCTCGGCCTGGCACCACGGGCACCACGGGCGGCCCGGTCATCACCACCACGACCACCCGGAGCAGGACGCGTTCATGAACTACGGCCGGCGGACCGCGTTCATGGTGGGGATGATCCACGGCGTGGGGGCGGAGACGCCCACGCAGGTCGTGATCTTCCTCACGGTTGCGGGCGCTGGCGGCCGGCTGGCGGGCGTCGCTCTGCTCGTGACCTTCCTCATCGGCCTGCTCGCGTCCAATACGCTCATCACGCTCGGCTCCGCCCACGGATTCATCCGCGCTTCGAAGAACTGGACGTTGTACGTCGTCGTCGCCGTTCTCACGGGCGCCTTCAGCCTCGTGATCGGCGTCCTGTTCGTGCTCGGCCGCGGCTCGGTGCTGCCGGCGTTCTTCGGGGGTTAGCTCGAGGCTTCGTCGCGACACTCGCCGCACAGGCCGGAGATGGCGAAGTGCGTCAGGTCCGGCGCGAAGTCGTGCCGGCGTCGGATCAGGTCCTCGAGCTCTCGCGTTTCGCGTGTGGACAGGTCGTCCTCGGCGCCGCACCTCGAGCACGTGAGGTGGACGTGGGCGGCTTCCGCGGCCCGGTGGTACTCGGCGCCGCCCTCGAGGTGCGCGTGTGCCAGCACGCCTGCCTCCTCGAGCATCGTCAGCGTGCGGTAGACCGTCGAGGCGTTCACGCCCGGCATCTCGCTCTGGATGGCCCGGGCCAGGGCGGCGGGGGAGATGTGGCCCTTGGTCCGCATGATCTCGGCCACGATGGCGCGTCGCTGCGGCGTCATGCGCAGCCCGCGCCGCCGGAGCAGGTCGAACACGTCGTCGGTCTGAAGGAGGCTCACGCCGGCGATACTAGCACCAAGTTGCAGATGCAACGGATGGTCGCTACGCCGGCTCGCGCAACGCATGCGCCCGGGCGGCCCACGGCAGGGCGATGCGGGCGCAGCGGAGCTGCAGCGGGCGAACGGTCGGTGCCGTCGGGATCGGCGGCGACGCGGCCCGCGCCCCGAAGTAGCCAGCGGCCACCGCCGCGAACCCGGCCGCGCCTTCGGGCAGGACGTCCTCGGGGCGCGGGCCGTCCTCGGCGGCCAGGCTGGGGAGCCAGAACGCGACGTCGGCGACGGCGTTCCCGACGCACGTCCAGCTCCAGTCGACGAGGAGGGTCCGTTCGCCGTCGAAGCACACGTTGTCGCTGCGGACGTCGAAGTGCAGCAGCGACTCCCCGCCGAGCGGCGCCGTCTCCGCGGCGTACCGGAGCACCGGCAGCGCGTGGTCGAGCCACTCCTCGTCGCAGAGCCCGAGGGCGAGGAACGCAGCGCGGTCGCGGTCGACCTCGGACCAGCCATCACGCAGCCCGAGGTGGTCGTCGGCGGCGAGGGGGAGCCCCTCTGGAGGTGGCGTCGCCGCCACGTCCCGGAGGCAGGCGAGCACCGCCTCGACGCGCTCGGACGTCCACGGCGGAGGCCAGTCCCCGCCGGAAAGGTCCTCCAACGCCAGGACGGGACGCCGGCCATCGTCATACCACCCGAGGTACGTCGGCATGAAGGACGCGCCGCGCAGGACCGAGTAGACGACGTGCTCGTCGCGCAGCCAGCTCGCCGTCGCGTCGTCCGTTGCCACCTTCAGGAACGCTGAGCGGCCGTCGTCGAGCGTGACGACCCAGCGACGGGCCGGCGTGTTGCCGCCCCTCGTGATCGGGCGCCACCCGATCGGCCGCGCGCGCAGCGTCTTCAACGCTCGCGTCGCGTTCGCGATCTCCTCCGCCGATGGCTCCACGATCGCCGAAGCGTAGCGGCCCGTAGCATCGACGGAGTGAGCGTCGCGATCGTGGGGGCATCCGGGGTGATCGGGCGAGCCGCAGTGCGGGCCTTCGCGGGCGCCGACCCCGACGTGCGCGCGATCGTTCGTCGCGCCAACGCCGCCGATGAGCTCCGCGCCCTGGGGGCGAAGGTGGCGGTCGCGGACGTGGAGGGCGCGAGCGACGCAGAGGACGCGGAGGACGACGACCTCGCGGCCGCGCTGTTCGGCGCCGACTCGGTGTGTCACCTCGTGGGCGGCCTCGACCTGCCAACCGACGAAGCGTACGAACGCACGAACGCTGGATCGGTTCAAACGATCCTCGGCGTGGCGCGACGGACCCGAGTCCGCCGCGCGCTGTTCGTCTCGGCGATCGGCGCCGACCCGGCATCGCCGAACCCCTTCCTGCGTGCGAAGGGGCACGCCGAAGAGGCGGTCCGAGCGTCGGGGCTCGAGTTCGTCATCGTGCGGACGGCGTCCGTGTACGGCGTAGGCGCGACGTGGCTCGAGATGCTGGTCGTCGGTGCCTCGCGGACCCCACCGGTCGTCGTCGGCGACCCGTCGCGGACCGTGGCGCCCGTGTTCGCCGAGGACGTCGCGGCCGTGTTGCTCGCGGCCGACGACCGCTCACAACCCGTGCACGGGACGTGGGCGCTCGAGGGCGTCGACCGCGTGCCGGCGCGCGAGCTGGTCGCGGCGCTCGGGGATGACGACGCTCGCCCGACGGCGATGCCGGCCGATGTCGTGAACGTCGAACGCCTGCTCGGACGGACGCTGGCTGCCGCTGCGGTGGAGGTGCTCGCGGGGTCGTGGCCGGCAGACGCGCCGGATGCCGCGGCCGAGTTCGGCGTGACGCTGACGCCGCTCGTGGAGGGCATCCGTCGGATCGCCACGGCGGCGCGTCTGGAAAGATAGGCGCGTGCGGGTGGAAGCCGGGGCGGGGCCGGGCCATGGGTGAGTTCGTCCGCGTGGAGCGGGACGGAGCCGTCGCGACGATCCGGATCGACCGGCCTCCCGCCAACGCGATCTCCGAGAAGCTCGGGCTCGAGCTGTGGGACGCAGCCCAGGAGATCACGGGCACCGGGGTCCGGGCCGCGGTCGTCTGGGGCGGGGAGCGGCTGTTCTCGGCCGGCGCAGACGTCAAGGCGATGGCGACGATGGGGCCGCACGAGATCGCGGACTCGGTCGGTGCGCTCGAGGGGGCGCTCCGCCACTTGGAGGCGGTGCCGATGCCGGTGATCGCGGCGGTCAATGGTGCCGCCCTGGGCGGCGGATGTGAGGTCGCGATCGCCTGTGACTTCCGCTTCGCCGCCGATGACGCCACCCTCGGCCAGCCGGAGGTGAAGCTTGGAATCATGCCGGGCGCCGGGGGGACGCAGCGGCTGCCGCGCCTGGTCGGCGCGAAGCGTGCGCGCGAGCTGATCTTCTCCGGCCGTCGCGTCGACGCCAGGGAGGCGCTCGCGATCGGGCTCGTTGACCGGCTGCTGCCGCCGGACGAGGTGTACCCGGCGGCCGTCGACGAGGCGCGTCGCCTCGCGGACGGTCCGACGGCCGCGTTCCGGGGGATGAAGCTCGCCCTGCTCGCAGGGGCGCAGCGGGGCCAGGATTCCGGCCTGGAGACCGAGCGGGAACAGTTCAGGGAGCTGTTTGCCACGAGGGATCAGAAGGAAGGCATGCGGGCGTTCCTGGAGAAGCGCGAGCCGCGGTTCACGGGGAGCTAGCGGGAGGACGGTGACGTTGAAGGTCAGGGAGGCGACTCGAGACGACGTTCCGGCCCTGGTGGCGCTGTTCCAGGAGCTCGACCGGATGCAGAGCGACTGGCGCGTGTTCACGCCGCGGCCGGGGTTCTACGACCAGGTGGGGGAGAAGTACCGCGACTCGATCGAGAACCCCAACGCCGTCGTCTTGGTGGCCGAGGACGACAGCGAGGTCGTGGGGATGGCCTACGGCGAGGTCCACACGCCGTCGCGGTTCTCGGACGAACGCGCCTTGGAGCTGTCGGGCGTGGTCGTCCGCTCCGGCTTCCGCGGCCGCGGCGTCGGCCGAGAGCTCGTCCACGAGGCGGCTCGGTTCGCCGCGGGGCGCGGCGTGGAGTGGGTCGAGCTGAAGACGTTCGCCCCCAACCAGGGCGCGATGGTGTTCTGGGACTCCATGGGGTTCACGCCACGGGTGGTCCAGCTCACCCAGAGCACCGACGCGCTGCTCGAGACCCTCGATTCGCAGGCCTGAGCCGGTCCCCGACCGGCCACGGACCCGCCCACGCCACGCTCGTCACACGAACGCAACGAGCAGCCGGGCTGATCCGGGAACGAAACCCGCCCCCATGCTGTTCCTACGAGTGGTGACCCGTCGGGACGGCGGGTGGGGAGAGGCTGCGATGACGGACGAGGCCATCCGCGGTGCACGCGTGCGCGACCTGCCCAAGGCCAACCGGACGTACCCCGCCGGGCGCGTGTGCGCGGCCGAGGGATGCGGGACCAAGCTGTCCGTCTACAACCGCTGGAACTATTGCTGGCAACACGAACCGGTCCACGAGTACGTCCCGCGCGGCAAGCGCAAGCGCCGCAGCGATCGAGAGGCCGCGTAGCTCGACGTAGCCGGGCTGTGCGGCCGTTCAAGACGACGGTCGGGCGGACCGATGTTTGCGACAGACCGCTCCCCCCGGCGGACCTGATGGCAACAGACACGGAAGGCCCTCCCCTCATGCGGGAGGCGGAGTGCCCCTTCTGCGAGCGCGTCGTGCTCGTGTACGAGGAGCCTCCGCGCTGCCCGCTCTGCGCGTGCCCGCTCGACGACGAACGGATGCGTCCGCGGGTCTGGCCCGGTGAGCGGCCCGTCGCCCCTCCCGAGACCTGATCGCCCGCATCGGCGTCACGTTCGCAGGAACGCCGGACGCCAGCCGCGGACGGAGCTCACCAGGGAGACGGCCTCGGCGTCGTCGAGGGCCTCGACCCGGATCGGACGCTCGGCGAGCGTTCCTTCGCGGAGCAGGATCGAGCGGTTCGTCCCGGGGAGGAGCCCCGCATCCGCGGGTGGCGTCCACCAGCGGCCCTTGAGGCGGACGGCCACGTTCGCGATCGTGGACTCCGTGACCTCGCCACGGTCGTTCACGAGGAGCACGTCGTCGACGTCGGGGCGTCGCTCACGTCTGCGGTCGTAGGGTTCGCGCATCGTTGTCTTGTGGTACAGCCACACGTCGCGCGGATCGACCGGATCCGGATCGATCGCCACGACGACGGGTCGGTTCGCGGCGGGAGGCAAGGGGGCGACGTCGACGTCGGCAGAACCGTTCCGGCCGAGCGTGAGCCGCGCGCGGCAGGCTGAGGCGGCGTCCGCGACCGATCGATGGAGCGCCGCGAGCACGTCGTGTTCGTCGTACGCGAAGCCGAAGTACCACGCCGACGATCGGAGCCGGGCGAGGTGCTCGTCGAGGTGGGCGAAGCCCCCGGCCGGATCCCAGCGGAGCGTCTCGAGGAGCCGGAACGCCGGCCGGGCCGCCGTGAGGACCTTGGATTTCGCGACGACCTCGTCGTATTCGTCGGCGGCCAACGAATCGAACGTGATCCCGCCGCCGACGCCGTATTCGGCCTCGTCCGTCGCCGAGTTCGCGACGACCGTCCGAATTGCGATGTTGAACTCCGCAGACGGTTCGCCCGAGGCTGGCGGCGTAAGGAAGCCCACCGCGCCGGCGTAGACGCCTCGTGGAGCATCCTCGAGCTCGGCGATGAAGCGCATCGCCGCGACCTTGGGGGCACCGGTGACGGAGCCGCTCGGGAACAGGGCGCGGAAGACGTCGACGAGCGGCGTCGTCTCCGGCACCCGCGCCGAGATCGTCGACGTCAGCTGCCAGACCGTCTCGTAGCGCTCGGTCTCGAAGAGCCGGTCGACGCGGACGCTCCCCGGGTCGGCGAGACGACCCAGGTCGTTGCGGAGGAGGTCGACGATCATCGCGTTCTCCGCCCGGTCCTTGCTCGACGCGGCGAGGGCGGAGGCTCGCGCGAGATCCTCTTCGGGCCACCGCCCGCGCGGCGCGGTGCCCTTCATCGGCCGCGTCACGATGGAGCCGCCGTCGCGACGGAAGAACAGCTCGGGCGAGGCCGATAGGATCCGGTACCGCCCGGTGTCGAGCAGCGCCGCGAACCCGCCGCGCTGGGCCAGGCAGAGCTCCTCGTAGCGATCCTCGGACGGGTCGAACGTGGACGAACGCAGGCGGATCGTGTGGTTCACCTGGTACGTCCGACCGTCGGCGATCAGCTCGCGGATCCGTGCGACCGTCTCGACGTACCGCGCGCGGGGCACGGTCGCCCGCCATCCCGTCGTCGCCTGGTCGCGGACCGCGTGCCGAGGTCGCGGCGGTTCGATCGCCTCCCGGTCGGCGAAGACGCCGAACCAGACGAGCGGCAGGTCGGCGAACGCGTCGTCGGCGCCGCGCCCGCGCACGATGAGCGCGCGGTCGAGGCCCTCCGCCGCCTCGTACGCGACGAAGCCCCCGACCCAGCGGCCGCCGCCGGCCGCGCGTTCGGCTTCGCCGATCGCTCGAGCGACGTCGTCCGGGTCGCGCGCCTCGACGACGTCGACGGGGTCGACGAGTCGGAACGAGCGCTCGGCCCACGGCGTGAGGTCGTCGAACCGCGCCGCCGGCATCGCCGTCGGGGCGCTCAGCCCTTGCGCGAGCGGAGCTCTTCGATCAGCGCCGGCACGACCGTGAGCGCGTCGCCGACGATCCCGAGATCCGCGAGCCGGAAGATCGGCGCGTCGCGGTCCTTGTTGATCGCGACGATGCGCTTTGCGCCCTTCATGCCGACGACGTGCTGCGTCGCGCCGCTCACGCCGATCGCGATGTAGACCTCCGGGCTGACGATCTTGCCGGTCTGCCCGACCTGGTAGCTGTATGGCACCCATCCGGCGTCGACGACGGCGCGGGTCGCGCCGACCGCCGTGTCGCCGATCGTCCTCGCGAGGTCGTCGAGCAGGGAGAAGTTCGACGCCTCCTGGAGACCGCGCCCGCCGGAGACGACCACCCGCGCCGCCTCGAGCCGCGGGCCGGTCGTCTGCTCCTCGT
The DNA here is from genome assembly GCA_046729855.1 of Actinomycetota bacterium. GTDB lineage: Bacteria > Actinomycetota > UBA4738 > UBA4738 > HRBIN12 > DATHSY01. The sequence goes on from JBKPHM010000013.1 coordinate 50,018, forward strand.
GGCGCTCGAGCCGCCGCGCCGTCGTCAGCTCGTCCGGGATCGCCGCCTCGACGGCGACGACCTCGGGCGGACCCCCGCCGGAGGCCTCGGCCGGGAATGACTTCGGTCGGACGAGGACGAGCTTGGGATCGGGTCCGTCGAGCAGCACCTCCACGATCCGGTCGCCGCCAGAGATCGCCGTCCGCACCCGATCGAGCGAGAGCACGTCGGTCGCGTTCGCCATCAGCGTCGAACGCGTGCGCGCCTGGAGCCGGCCGGCCACGTCCCGTGCGTCGTAGCTCGTCGGGAACAGGACCATCTCGGGGCCTTGCTCGTCGATCAGCCCGTACAAGGCGTGGGCGGCCGGCTGCGCCAGCGCCTCGTCGAAGACCGCGTCGTCGCTCGCGAACACGCGCGTAGCGCCGAACGTGCCGAACGACGCCGCCGCGTCCGTCGCGCCCGGGCCGAGCGCCACGACCTCGACGGCGTCGGCGACCGAGCACGCCTTGGTGAGGAGCTCGTACGCCGTCGGGTTCGGCGAGCCGTTCCGCATGTCGGCGTAGACCCAGATCGTCGGCATCGTCAGATCACCTTCGCGTCGGCGAGGAAGTCCCCGAGCCGCCTGACCGCGTCGTCCCCCGCCTCCAGCAGCTCGCCCGAGGTCTGTTCGGGTGCGCGTTCGACTGACACGACCCGCTGCATTGGCGTGAGGTCGTCGAGAGAGGGCGAGAGGTCAGCGAGCGAGAGCTGCTCGAGCGGCTTCTGCTTCGCCTGCATGATGCCCTTCAGCGTCGGGTACCGCGGCTCGGCGGCGCTGCCCGTCACGGTCGCGAGCGCGGGCAGCGGCGCCTCGACCACGTCGTAGCCGCCCTCGGTCTGTCGTTCGATACGAAGCACGCCGCCCGTGATCTCGAGCGCGCGGGCGAACGTGGCGCTCGGGACGCCCAGCAGCTCCGCCACCGTCACGGGAACGGTCCCGGTGTAGCCGTCGGTGGACTCCACGCCGGCGAGCACGACGTCGAACCCCGCGCGCGAGATCACGGCCGCGAGCACCCTCGCCGTCGCCAGCGCGTCCGACCCCCGCAGCGCCGGGTCGGTCACCAGGATCGCCCGGTGCGCCCCCATCGAGAGTCCCTTGCGGATCGCGCTGACGGCGTTCTCGGGCCCCATCGAGACCAGGGTGACCTCGCCGTCCGCCACCTCGGCCAGCTGCAGCCCGGCCTCGACGGCGAACTCGTCGCCCGGATCGAGGATCGCCTCGCCGTCGCGCGGCACGAGGTGGTCCTCGCCCAGATCGGGCGTCCCCTGGGCGTTCGGAACGGACTTCACGCACACGACGACGTTCAACGGTCTCCTCACACTTGCGACAGACGCCCGGAGGATACCCGCGGCCGCGCGCCGCGACGGCCAGGCCAGTGGCCGCCGGTAGACTCGGGTCCATGCCATCGAAGGGATCCGTGCTGGTCGGGATGTCCGGGGGGGTGGACTCCTCGGTCGCGGCATGCCTGCTGCACGAGGCCGGCTACGACGTGCTCGGCTGCCACATGCGCCTGGTCCACACCGCCGACGGCGTCGATCACGGCTGCTGCGGACCGCGCGCGCGAGCCGACGCGTCCGACGTCGCGCGGACCGTGGGCTTCGCGTTCGAGGTCGCGGACATGACAGAGGAGTTCGACGAGACGGTCCTCGCTGACTTCTTCGCCGAGCACGGGGCCGGCCGAACGCCGAACCCGTGCGCCCGTTGCAACGAGCACGTGAAGTTCGGCGCGTTCCTGCGGCTCGCGGAGCGCCGCGGGATCGACCACGTCGCGACGGGGCACTACGTCCGGACCCGGCGCGATCCCGACGGTACGTTGCACCTGCTGCGCGGCATCGACGCCGGCAAGGACCAGTCGTACATGCTGTACACGCTCGGCCAGGTCGAGCTGTCGCGGTCGCTGTTCCCGGTGGGTGGGATGCCGAAGATCCAGACGCGCCGGCACGCCGAGCGGTTCGGGCTGCCCGTGGCGGACAAGCCCGACTCGCAGGAGGTGTGCTTCGTCCCCGGCGCGGATCACGCCGCGTTCCTCGGGGAGCACCTGCCATCGCTCGCGCGACCGGGCGATGTCGTGGATCCCGACGGCACCGTGATCGGTCGCCACGGCGGCGCGTTCAGGTTCACGATCGGACAGCGCCGCGGGCTCGGGGTCTCGACGCGGGAGCGCTCGTACGTCGTCGACGTCGATGCGGCCACGAACCGCGTCGTCGTCGGCCCTGGGGAGCTCCTCGCGCGCCGCGGGCTCGTCGCCGATCGCGTGTCGTGGGTGGCCGGCGGACCGCCTTCGGACGGGCCGTTCGAGGCCGAGGTGCGGCTGCGATACCGTGGCGACGACGTGCCAAGCGTGCTCGAGGCCGATGGCGACGCGCTCCGGGTCGAGTTCCGTTTCCCACAGCGCGCCGTCGCGCCGGGACAGAGCGTGGTCGCGTACCGGGGCGACGAGTTGCTCGGCGGAGGGCGAATCGTCTCGGCGGTCCGCTGACGTGACGCTCGGCACCCCGGGGGACGGTACCCGTCTCGACTATCATCGGCCGGCGGCGTAGGGCGGGAGACGACGCGTGAGGCTGCTGAGGCGCAAACCGCGAAGCTTCGAGATTCAGGTCCAGGACATGGTGCTGCATATCAGCGCCGGCACGGACATCAACGAGGAGTCGCGTGCTGCCGCGCTGTCGTTCTGGGAACAGCTGCAGGCGTACGCACTCCGCAACCCGGCGATCCGCACGAGCAAACGTCCGATCCAGGTTCCCGGCGACGCGCCGCCGATCGTCCAGGAGATGGTCGCCGCCGCGGGCAGAGCGGGCGTCGGCCCCATGTACTCGTTCCAGGGCGCCGTCACCGACCACGTGGGCCGGTTCCTCACGAGGAGCACGACCGAGGTCACGGTCTCGACGGGGGGCGGCTATTTCATCGCGGGGAAGAAGCGGCAGAAGCTCACGGTCTTCCGGGGTCTCGACGGTGGATCGCTCGCCGTCGTCGTCCCGCCGTCCCGCAGCGGCGTCGGCGTCGCCACGTCGGCCAGCCACGGCAAGATCGCGCTCGACGGGATCGCGGTGATCGCAACCTCCTGCATGCTCGCGGAGGCCGCCTCGGCTGGCGTTCAGGCGATCCTTCCCAAACAGGGCGGCCTGCGCTCTGCTCTCATGTACCTCAAGAAGGTGCCCGGCGTCCTCGGCGGCATGGTCCTGGTCGGCGACCGGATCGGCCTGGCCGGCGGTCTCGAGATCGCCGCGTAGACCGATGGCCGGCGAACAGCGCGAGCTGGCCGCGGCGAAGGTGCGGGTCGAGGAGCTGCGCGAGCAGCTGAACGAGCACTCGTACCGCTACTACGTGCTCGACGACCCGGTCGTCTCCGACGCCGAGTACGACGAGCTGATGCGCGAGCTGCGTGCGCTCGAGGAGCGCTTCCCCGAGCTGATCACGCCCGACAGTCCGACGCAGCGCGTCGGCATCACGCCGGCCGACCTGTTCGCCCCCGTCCAGCACCGCGCGCCGATGCTGTCGCTCGACAACGCGTTCTCCGACACGGAGCTGAAGGCGTGGGCCACGCGCGTCGAACGAAGCGTTGGGGACGGTGCCCGGTACTCCTGCGAGCTGAAGATCGATGGCGTCGCCGTGGCCCTCACGTACGAGGGCGGCGCGCTGGTCCAGGGCGCGACGCGCGGCGACGGCAGGACCGGCGAGGACATCAGCGCGAACGTCCGCACGGTCCGCTCGGTCCCGCAGCGGCTCCGCACCAAGGACCCGCCGAAGCTGCTCGAGGTCCGCGGCGAGATCTACTTCCCGGTGAAGGCGTTCGAGCGCCTGAACGAGCAGCTCACCGAACAGGGCCAGCGTCCGTTCGCGAACCCGCGGAACGCGGCGGCCGGCTCCCTCCGCCAGAAGGACCCGAAGGTGAGCGCGTCGCGACCACTGTCGATCTGGTGTCACAGCTTCGGCTACGCGGACGGGATCCGGTTCGACTCGCACTCCGGCTTCCTCGCCTGGTGCCGCGAGGTCGGGCTGCCGGTCGCGCCGACCAGCGACGTCGGGGACGACCTCCACGGCGTCATGGCGTACGTCGGACGCTGGCAGGAGCAACGCCATTCGGTGGACTGGGAGATCGACGGGGTCGTCGTCAAGGTCGACCAGACCGCGCTCCAGGACGACCTCGGCGCCACGAGCCACGCGCCGCGCTGGGCGATCGCGTACAAGTTCCCGCCGGAGGAGCGCACGACGCTTCTGAGATCGATCGACGTCCACACCGGCCGGACCGGCGTCGTGACACCGTTCGCCGTGCTGGAGCCGGTGAACGTGGGCGGCGTGACGGTGACGACCGCCACGCTGCACAACGAGGACGAGGTCCGGCGCAAGGACGTCCGGGTCGGCGACACCGTCGTCGTGCGGCGCGCCGGCGACGTGATCCCCGAGGTGGTCGGCCCGGTCGTCGCCAAGCGCCCGAAGCGGGTGCGGCCCTGGCGGTTCCCCACCACGTGCAGCTCGTGCGGAACGCCCCTCGTCCGCAAGGAAGGCGAGGCGTACTGGCGGTGCCCGAACCGTCGCGCGTGCCCTTCGCAGAACGTGGAGTGGCTGTTCGCGTTCGCGTCGCGTGGCGCCATGGACATCGAGGGCCTCGGCTACAAGACCGGCTTCCTGCTGCTCGACCTGGGCTGGGTGAGCGACCCGGCCGACGTGTACGCGCTCACCGAGGAGCAACTCGCGCAATTGCCCGGGTTCAAGGACAAGCGGATCGGCAACTTGATCGAGGCGGTCGAGCGGTCGAAGGACCGGCCGCTCTGGAGGCTGCTCGTCGCGCTCAGCATCCCGCACGTCGGCTCACACGTCGCGCAGGTGCTCGCCCGCGCGTTCGGCTCGATCGACGCGCTGCTCCGTGCGACAGAGGAGCAGATCGACGACGTCGAGGGGATCGGACCCGAGATCGCGCGAGGCGTGGCGGCGTGGTTCCAGGACAAGGGCAACGGGGCGCTGCTCGTGAAGCTGCGCCGCGCGGGCGTCCGGATGCGGGACGAGCCGGTCGAGACGCCCCAGGGGCCGCTTTCCGGCACGACGATCGTGCTGACGGGTGGGTTGGAGACGTTGTCGCGCGACGAGGCGACCCGGCGGGCCGAGGCGGCCGGCGCCCACGTCACGTCCAGCGTCTCGAAGAAGACGGACTTCGTCGTTGCGGGTGAGAACCCCGGCTCGAAGGCGGCGAAGGCCGAAGAGCTCGGGATCGAGACGATCGACGAGCGGGAGTTCCTCGCGCGTCTCGGGAGGCGATGAGGTGACGTACTCGATCGTCGCGCGAGACCCCGAGACGGGCGAGCTCGGCGTCGCCGTGCAGTCGCACTGGTTCGCCGCCGCCGACCTGGTGATGTGGGCCGAGCCGGGGGTCGGCACCGTCGCGACGCAAGCGCTCGTGGAGGTCTCGCACGGGCCGCTCGGGCTCGAATTGATGCGCGAGGGGGCCACCGCCGAGGAGGCGGTGCGCGTCCGGGCTGCGGCCGACCACGGCCGCGAGAACCGCCAGTTCGCGATGGTCGACGCGCGCGGTCGCGCGGCCGCGTACACGGGCGAGCGATGCATCCGCGAGGCGGGACACAGGACCGGCGACGGTTTCTCCGTCCAGGCGAACATGATGCTGCACAACACGGTGTGGGACGCGATGGCCTCGGCGTTCGAGGCGTCCGCGGCGAGGGACCTCACGCACCGGCTGCTCGACGCATTGGACGCCGCCGAGGCCCAGGGCGGTGACGTCCGCGGACGCCAGGCCGCCGGGATTCTCGTCGTGCGGGCGACGCCGGGCGAGCGCTCGTGGGAGGACATCGTCGTGCATCTACGTGTCGACGACCACCCCGACCCCCTGCCCGAGCTCCGCCGGCTGGTGGAGCTCAAGCTCGCCTACGACCGGTTGGACGCGGCCGAGAAGCTCGAGGAGGCGGGCGACGCGGGCGCCGCGTACGAAGAGCGGGGCGCCGCGATGCGCGCCTTCCCCCGCAACGCGGAGATCGCGTTCTGGTCGGCGGTGTCGCTCGCCGAGAGGGGCGACGTCGACGAGGCCTGCCGGACGATCGGGATCGCGTTCCGAACCCATCCCGGGTGGGAGGAGCTGCTCCGGCGGCTCGCCCGGGATGGCTTCCTCGGCGTTCCCACGCAGACCCTCGAGCGGCTGCTGGCGTCCGTCGCCGCCGGCTGAAAGGGTTATGTCGGCCGGTCGCCCGGTCGATAACGGCTCCGGAAGACTCCGGGGGATCCTGTTGCCCGAGGGCGATGAGCGCGAGCGACGGACCGTGGCGCTGCTGCGCCAGGTCTGGCTCGGGTTGGCTGCCTACCGGCTGTTCCCCGGCAGCACGGACCGTCCCGGATTCGTCGCGGCGGCGGGGCGAATCGACGCGGCCGCGAACGACGCGCTCGACATCGGGTTCGTCGACGTCGAGATACACGGCGAGGGGTTCTCGGTCGAGGGCAGCACGTTGCCCAGCGATGACGCCCTCGCGCGGCTCGCGCTCGCGTGCTTCGAGCGGCGCGTCGAACGCCTCGTCATGAGGCGCGCGCCCGAGGTCGATGAGCTCCGTCACCTGTACGACGTTCTCTCCTCGGCCCCCGAGGAGCTCCGGGAGGCGGGGGGCGCCGAGGAGGTCCTCCGCGCGCGCGGCGTTCGTTCGATCCAGCTCTCGGCCCTGGGACCGGCGGCCGTCACGGGCGCGGATCACGTGCCCGAGGAGATGACCTCGCTGGAGGCGGGCAGCGTCCCCGAGGGCGATGTCCTCGCCTCGGAGCTGATGCTCGAGGATCTCGGCGGATCGCCGGAGGAGCAGGCACGGACGGTCCTCGCACGACTGCACGCCGTCGCCGAGGGGCTGGAGCTCGCACCGGGACAGGGGATCGATCTGCAGTCGGCGTTCCACGATGCGATCTCTCACCTGCCGACCGACCTTCGCCGGTCGCTGATCGACCTGATCGTGCAGCAGGTGACCGAAGACCCGCTCGCGCAGCGGCTGCTCGGCACGATGAGCAACGCCGAGCTGACGCGCGCGCTGGTCGACCTGGGCCGCGGCGGCAACCGAGATCCGGTCGAGCTCGCGCGCAAGCTCGCGACGAGCGGCGTTCGTCACCTGGACATCGTCGACCTGACGTCCGCGTTGGCGGCCGGCCAGGAGGAGGCGGGCACGATCGTCGCCGGCGTCGAGCGGCTCGGGATCGACCTCACCCATCCCGAGACCGCTGTCGTGGACGCATCCGTCACCGACGTCGTCGCCGAGTACCTCAGCGCCACCGAGACCGATGACACTCGGGCGATGAGGCGAGCGCTCGACGAGGAGCGCGGGCGCGACTCGACGCTGCTCGCGCTCCGCGACTACCTCCGCCTGGAGGTCGAGGTGACCCGCATCGGCGACGTCCTTGGCGTTTGGGCCGAACGCGTCGCCGACGCGATCCGCGCGAGCGACGTTCGTCTCGTCACGAGCCTCGTGGAGTCGGCGCGGCTCGCGCTCGCCGACGCGGACGACAACCGAGTCCACCTGTTCGAGGCGTACGCGCGCGAGGCGCTGAACGCCGACGTCGTCCACGAGCTCGCGCGGAAGGGCATGACGAACGAGGCCACGCGCGTGCCGGACCTCCTGGCCCCGTTCGGCGACGTCGGCGTCGAGGTCCTGCTGGACATGCTCGCGGAGGAGCAGGACCGCGACCGTCGAGCGCAGGTACTGTCCGTGCTCCGCGTCGCCGCGGCAGGGCACCTCGGCCCCGTGGCGGCGCGGCTCGACGACCCGCGATGGTACGTCGTGCGCAACGCCGTCACGCTGCTCGGGGCGGCGGGGGGCGAGGACGTGCTGGACCGTCTCGGCGCGGCAGCCCGGCACTCGTCGGACGAGGTTCGGCGCGAGGCGGCCCGTGCGCTCGTGCTCGCTGGCGGCGCCGCCGCGATCCCGCACCTGTCGGACCTGGCGCGCGACGGCTCGCAGGACGTCGCTCGGCTCGCCGTCTCCGCGCTGGCGGCGCTGATGGCGCCCGAGGCCGCGTCCGCGCTGGTCGACGTCGCGCGGACCGCGCCCGACAGGACGCTGCGGATCCAGGCGATCGACGAGCTCGCCGGGCGGCCGGATGCATCTCGGTTCCTGCCCGAGCTGCTGAACAGCGACCGGCCGCGCCTGCCATGGCGGTTGCGGCGGTACGTGCGCGGCCTGTTCCGTGAGCGGGGAGGCGCCGCGTGAGCGAGCAGATCGCTTCCGATACCGACATCGCGGTCGTGCGCGAGCTTCTGCGCGGCCTGTCGTCGGCGCGCCAGATCTACACGCTCTACCCGGCCGGGCATCCCAAACGGGACGATGTGGCGCGCGAGCTGGTCAGCGGGATCCGCCGGCTGCGCGACGCTCGGGCCAACGATCCCGTCGTGTTCGTCTCAGACGGCAACTTCTACCTCGGGCCCACGCTGCTCGCGTGGGAGTCGCTGACGCATCACCGCCTCGCCGGCGCGTTCGCAGACGCGGGCGTGCAGTCGCTGGAGTTCCAGGCGGACGTCGCGCCGCTGGAGACGGACGCGCTCGTCCGGTTGGCGCTCGGCGAGGAGGCCGCGCGCGACGAGCTCCGCGCGATCTCGGTCAATCGCGCCGGTCCGCAGGCGCCCGCCGCGCAGGGGGCGTTCGGCGAACTGCTCCAGAGCTACGCGGCCGGGCTCGAGCTGCTGCGGCAGACCGCCGCGCGCCTGCTCGCGGGTCGTCCGGCGGACCTCGACGCGACCGTGCGCCTGACCGGGCACCTCGCCGACCTGATCGCCGACGATCCCGCGCAGGCGCTCATCCTGACTACGGTCAAGTCGTACGACGAGTACACGTATCACCACATGGTGAACGTCTGCATCCTGACGCTCGCACTCGCGCGAGCGATCGGGTTGCCGCGCGAACGCGCGATCGCCCTCGGGATCGGCGGGTTGCTGCACGACGTCGGGAAGGTCAAGGTCCCGCAGGACGTCCTCCAGCACGACGGAGCTCTGGACGAGGAGCAGTGGCGCCTGATCCGCCGGCATCCGGTCGATGGCGCGGGGCTGATCCTCGTGACGACCGGCGATCCGTTGAACCCGGCGCTCTCGGTCGTGCTCGAGCATCACGCGGCGTTCGACGGCTCGGGGTACCCCTCGCTCTCCGGCCGGCGCGGGCCGTCGCTCCCGGCGCGGCTCGTCGCGGTCGCGGACAGCTTCGACGCGCTCACGAGCAAGCGGTCCTACCGCAAGCCCGAGGAGCGTCGGCAGGCGCTCAACCTGCTGCAGGCCGGCGCCGGGCGGGCCTACGATCCGCGTGTCGTGCGGACGTTCGTCCGCCTGCTCGGCGTGTTCCCCGTCGGGTCGCTCGTTCACCTCTCGGATGACCGGATCGCGGTCGTCGTGCGCAACCACGAACGCCTGCTCGCCAGGCCGACGGTGCGGCCGGTGCTCGACGCACACGGCTCGCCGATCGACGAGTCGGACGAGGTGGACCTGGCGGAGCAGGACGCCGCGGGCAGGTACTCGGTGTCGGTGATCCGCAGCATCGACCCCGTCGACGTCGGCGTCGAGATGCTCTCGCTGCTCGCGTCCGGGCGGCTTGATATCACACCGCCGCCCGACCAGGGGGTCGGGCTGATCCACGAGCCGGCCCCCGGCGAGGAGCCACCGCCCGGGTTCCCGCTGGACGTCCACTAGGTCCGGCGGGAACGTCCGCGACCGACGTCCCCGGGCCGACAACTAGACTGCGCCCATGCCGGTGGAGATCGACGTCGATCACGTCGCCCGTCTCGCGCGGCTCGACCTCACGCCCGAGGAGCGAGAGCGGCTCCGGGCCCAGCTCGGGGCGATCCTCGAACACGCGGCCAAGGTCGGCGAGGTCGCGACCGACGAGGTGCCGCCGACGGCCTGGGCCGTCCCGCGTGCGAACGTCTTCCGTCCCGACGAGCCCGGCGACCCCGTCGGTTCGATGCCTCGCGACGACGTCCTCGCGAACGCGCCGGAACGGGAGGACGCCCGGTTCCGCGTCCCGCGGATCGTGGAGGTCGAGTAGGTGGAGATGAGGGATCTCCACACCACGCCCGCGACCGAGCTGGCGGCCCTGCTCCGTTCGGGCGACCTCACTGCGAGCGACGTGCTCGCGGCATGCTTCTCGCGCATCGAGGCCGTCGAGGGGGACGTTCACGCGTTCCTCACGCCCACGCTCGACGCGGCCGAGGCGCGCGCCGCCGAGGTCGACGCTCGGATCGCGGCGGGCGAGGCGCTCCCGGCGGCGGCGGGCATCCCGCTTGCGCTGAAGGACGTGCTCGCGACGAAGGGCATCCGCACGACGTGTGGCTCGAAGATCCTCGAGGCCTTCGTTCCGCCGTACGACTGCACAGCGTGGGAGCGGCTCGACGCCGCCGGTGCCGTTCTGGTCGGCAAGACCAACTGTGACGAGTTCGCGATGGGGTCCTCGAACGAGAACTCTGCGTTCGGACCCGTGCACAACCCATGGGACCTCGGGACGGTCCCCGGGGGGTCGTCGGGCGGGTCCGCGGCGGCGGTGGCCGCGGGCGAGGCGGTCTGGGCCCTCGGGACCGATACGGGCGGCTCCGTCAGGCAGCCGGCGTCGCTGTCGGGCGTCGTGGGGCTAAAGCCGACGTACGGGCTGATCTCACGGTACGGGCTGATCGCGTTCGCGTCGTCGCTCGATACCGTCGGGACCTTCACCCGGACCGTGGGGGACACCGCGCTCCTGCTGTCGGCGATCGCGGGGCGCGACCCACGCGACGCCACGTCGCTCGACGAGCCGGTGCATGACTACACGGAGGGTCTCGACGAGGGCGTGGCCGGCCTCCGCGTCGGCGTCGTGCGCGAGGCGTTCGGCGAGGGGGTCCAGCCCGGCGTCCGCGACGCCGTCAGAGCAGGTGTCGACCGGCTGGCCGGCCTCGGCGCCGAGGTGGATGACGCCTCGCTGCCGAACGCCGACTACGCGCTGTCGGCGTACTACCTCATCGCGCCGTCGGAGGCGTCGTCGAACCTCGCGCGGTACGACGGCGTTCGGTACGGCTTGCGCGTGCCGGGGTCTGACTCGGTGGAGATGATGACCAAGACGCGAGGCGCCGGGTTCGGGGCCGAGGTGAAGCGGCGGATCATGCTCGGGACGTACGCGCTGTCGGCCGGCTACTACGAGGCGTACTACGGGCAGGCGCAGAAAGTCCGCACGCTGATCGTCCGGGACTACGAGCAGGCGTTCTCGTCGTTCGACGTCCTCGTGTCGCCCACCTCGCCGACGACCGCGTTCCGGATCGGCGAGCGCGCCGACGACCCGCTGGCGATGTACCTGTCCGACGTCTTCACGATCCCGGCCAACCTCGCGGGGACGCCCGCGATCTCGATCCCGTGCGGCCTGGACGATCGGGGGCTGCCTGTGGGTCTACAGCTGACCGCGCCGATCCTGCGGGAGCGCCTGCTCCTTCGCGTCGCCCACGCGCTCGAGTCCGAGATGGGGTTCGGCGCGGTGCCGAGGCTCGTCGCCGCGCTCGGCGCCTGAGGTCGCCTCCGGCGTCGGGCGCTCCTCTCGAGTCGCAACGATCATCGCGACGGCGGCGAGCACCACCGCGCCCGCGACGACCGTGCGCAGCGTGATCGGCTCGTCGAGGAAGACCCAGCCCAGCGTCACGGCGACGACGGGGTTCACGTACGCGTACGTGCTGACGAACGAGGTCCGTGCATTCCGGAGCAGCCACACGTACGACGCGAACGCGATCAGCGACCCGAACACCACCAGGTAGCTCAGCGCCAGCACCGACGCCAGCGACGCCCGCTCGGCGTCGATCCGTCCGATGTCACCGACGAGCAGCCCGGCGACGACCAGCCCGGCGCCGCCGCAGAGCATCTCCATCCCGATCCCGACGAACGGCCGGCGCGGCAGGTCGGCGCCGCGCGCGTACAGCGAACCCGACGCCCATGACAACGAGGCGAGGACCGCGAACACCATCCCGAGCAGCGGAACCGCCCCCGAGGCCGAGGTCGAGACCAGCGTCGCGGCCCCGGCAAAGCCGAGCACCAGGCCGGGCGGGGCCCCCGCGGGCGGGCGCCCCCCCACCCACCACCCGAGGCACAATGAAAAACACAACCCCACAACCC
>JBKPHM010000014.1:0-24040 GCA_046729855.1 Actinomycetota bacterium
CGCACGATCGAGGCCGGCACGTTCCGCGACGCGGTGAACGTGTGGGCTCCGTGCCTCGCGCCGAGCCGGTACCCGCCGCCCAGCTGGAAGGGGACGCCCTTGCCCGTCACGATCCCCTCCACGTGGATGGAGATCTCGCCGACCAAGACAGGCGTCCTCGTGACCGGCCGGGGCTGGGGGCACGGCGTCGGCATGGTGCAGTGGGGGGCGTACGGGAAGGCGCTGCGCGGCCTGTCCGCCGAGGACATCTTGGCGTACTACTACGGCGGCTTCCGACCGCAGCCATTCCCCGAGCCGGGCCTGATCCACGTGCGGGTCGGGTCGGGCCTGACGTCGCTCCGGATCCGCCCGTCCGATCCCGGCGCGGAGCTGAACGGCGAGGAGCTCGGCCACGGCCAGATCTCGGTCTCGGGCGGCGACGCGCTGACCGTTTCGACGTCTTGACGCTGATGTGCAGCTCGGACCGGACTCGATGGGCGAGGCCGAGACGGGCGAGGATCCGGCGCCTCCGCCCGCCGGGCTCATGCCGGTCAGGCGACGCCTGAACGGGACCGTCGGTTCCGACCCCATCTATTCGGCGCCAGCCTTCCACGGCTCGTTCACGCGGTGCGCGCACCGACGCTCGTAGCAGTCCATCACGGATGTCGCCGCCGTTTCTGGCTGGTCCGTTACCGAGACGGAGCCGGAAGCGCTACGGCGGGGGCTGCGCCGGATCCTGGAACCCGACCCGCTTGTGGCTCCCGTCGCAGAACGGCTTGTTGCGGGAACGGCCGCAGCGACACAGTGTGACGCGGTTCCGCACCTCGTACGGTGTCCCGTCCTCGGAGACGACCGGGATCCGCCCGCGGATCCAGAGCGGGCCGTTCGGCTCGACGCCGATCGACGGGGGGTCGAACGACGGCTCGACGTCCGTCTCGTCGGGCGGGACGTGGTACGCGAGCCGTCCCGAGGGGCACTTCGAGACCATGTCGATCAGCCGGGCGCGGACGTCTGGGTCGGCGGTCTGCCGGATCATCACCCACACCGTCGTGAACCGGTCGCCGCAGAAGCCCGCGTGCGTGCAGAGGATCCGGTCGTCTGTCATCGTCACGCCGTCGCCTTGGTACGCGACGCGTCGGCGCGACGAGGGGCCGCGGTCGGCGGTCTCCTCGCCGTCGAACGGCTCCCGTTCGTGCGTCGAGTCGCAGAACGGCTTGGTGCTCGATCGTCCGCACCTGCACAGGTCGTACGTGGCGCGTGAGCGGAAGTCCGGTCCCTCGTCCCACTCCACCGGCTCGCCGTGCTCGGTCTCGACGATCGCCGTCCGGGTCACGCGGAAACCGCCGCTGACGCGGTAGGGACCGTCCCTCATGACGACGACGCTCGGACGTCTCGGCTCCTGCATCCCGGGGAGTCTAGAAGCGCCGCTCGCGGACGGCCACGCCGGCTACGTCACGGGCCGATCGCCGTCGGGGCCGGCCCCCTCGCGGCGCCGCCTGATACGCCCCCACGCGATGCGCGCGCCGATCGCGAGCACGAGCAGCCCAAGAATCGCCCAGCCGAACCGCGACAGGATCGTCTCGACCACGTCGAGGTTGCTGCCGAAGATGTAGCCGACGAGGGTGATGCCGACCGCCCACAGCAGGACCGCAGGGGCGTCGAACACTAGGAAGCGCCGGTACCGCATCCTTGCCATCCCCGCGACGAATGGGATCGCGGCGCCGGCCGCGGTCGCGTACCGGCCGATCGCGACCGTCTTGCCGCCGTGCTGCTCGAAGTACCCTTCGACCGCCTCGATCCGGTGCTCGATCCGGTTCACGAAAGGCAGCCGCCGGATCAGCCGCATGCCGTAGCGGCGCCCGAGCCAGAAGCCGGTCGACTCACCGATGATCGCGGCCACGAACGCGATCGCGATCACGGCGACGAGGTCGAGATCGCCGCGCGCCGCATACACGCCGCCGAGCGCGATGATCACGTCACCCGGAACGAAGAGCCCGACCAGGATCGATCTCTCGGACAGCACCGCGATCGCGATGATCAAGTACCCCGCCGTCGCGAACAGCGGCCCGATCCACTCGACGAACTCCTCGATCAGCGCGAGCACCGGCTACGGCACGGCGCGCTCTTCGTCTGGAGCCTCGACGCCCACGTGGTCCTTGGCCTGATGCGCGACGAGGTCCTCCTCCCGCTCGAACCGGTCGCCGCACGCCGGACAGGTGAGCGCGTCGGGCGTCGCGTCGTTCTCTTGGTCGTGACGGTGGCCTTGCAGCTCGGCCTCGCTGGCGAACTCCCTGCCGCAGATACCGCAGCGGATCATCATGCCCACCCCCTGGTCGCAGCAAGCATCCCCGGGGACCGGCTCGCGGAAACGCATCGCCGTCGCACGCCACCGAAGCGGGTACGGTTGAGGCATGGCGAACCGGGTCACCGTCGAGCGATGGGGAGACCGGCCCGCGTGGCACGTCCGTGTCGACGGCCTCCGCGTCGGCGTCGTCTTTCGGGACGGCCGACAGTTCCGCGCGGTCCGCGAAGGCTACTCGAGCCCCGAGAGCAGCGCGTTCTCCACACGCGACGCCGCGGCAAAGGCCCTGGCCCGGCTGCTCGGTCACCGCGACATCGACCCGCAAGTCATCGACCTGGACGATCGCCGCCGCCGACCGCGCACCGCCTAGGTCAGCTCGGCGGACAGCCGCCGGAGCGTCGCGAGCACCCGGTCGACGTCCTCGTCGGTCGAGAGGTAGTTCACGACGCCGGCCCGCAGGAAGCGCCTTCCCCGAAGCGTCGTCGTGGAGACCCAGCCGGCGCCGCTCTCGGCCAGCGCGTGCTGGAGCCGGTCCTGGTGCGCGTCGAGCGCCTCGCCGTCCAATCCCGGCGCGAGCTTCCGGAAGCAGACGACCGAGAGCTCGGGCTCCGACGGGACGACCTCGAAGTCGTCGGCCTCGCGGCACCGCGCGGCCAGATACGCGGCCAGATCGACGGTGCGCTCGATCAACCGACCGAGGCCCTGGGTGCCGAGGTGCTTCCACGACAGCCAGAGCTTGAGCCCGCGGAACCGGCGCGTTCCCTCGATCGAGTACGCGTACCAATGCAGCGGCGACTCCTCCGGTCGAGGGTGCCGGTAGTACTCGGGCTCGCGGTGGAAGGTCTGGAGCAGATCCTCCCGGCGCCTCACGATCAACCCGCCGACGTCGTACGCCTGGAAGAACCATTTGTGGGGGTCCAGCGTGACGCTGTCGGCGCGCTCCAGGTCCGGCACGCGGTGCGCTTCGCGCTCCGAGAGGCGTGCCCCACCGCCGTAGGCGGCGTCGACATGCAGCCACAACGCCTCGCGTTCGCAGAGATCGGCGAGCTCGCCGACGAGGTCAACGCTGCCGGTATTGGTGGAACCGCCCACCGCCGCGACCGCGAACGGGGTGAGGCTGGCGGCGCGGTCCTCGGCTACGGCGTCGGCGACCGGCGCGGCGTGCAGGCGGAACCGCTCGTCCGACGGCAGGATCCGGAGCGCCTCCGGCGGGAACCCCAGGACGTCGAGCGCCCGCGCGATCGAGAAGTGCGCCTGGTCGCTCGCGTACACGCGTGCTCGCTCCAGCGCACCGCCGCGCGGCGGGTCGGTCGACCCGAGCACCCGCGCGAGATGGACGTCCCGCGCGACGGTCAGCGCCATGATGTTCGCCATGACCCCTCCCGACACGAGCACGCCCCAGCCGTCGTGATCGAACCCGACCAGGTTGCGGAGCCACGCGGTCACCTCCTCCTCGACGAACGCGGCGACGGGTCCCGCGTGCCAGATGTCGACGCCCTGGTTGACCCACTGCGCGAGCACCTCGCCTACGATCGAGAGCACGAGCGGTGGCGGCGTGAAGTAGCTCCACGAGCCCGGGTGCTGGGCGGCGAACACGAGCGGCGCGATCCGTTCCGTGAACTCGCTCAGCAGCGTCGCTGACGTGGTCGCGTCTTTCGGCGCGGACGCGGGCTCGTTCGTGTCGCCGAAGAAGCGCCGTCGCATCTCGACGTACGTGTCGCCCGCGACCGGGCGCTCCATCGCCTCCCCGTACAGCCAGTCGAGCGACGAGCCCCAGGTCTTGCGGCCGAGCGTCTCGAGCGCGGCCCGCGAACGCTCCGGATCGAGGAAACCGATCAGCTCCGGTTCGGGATGCCACGAGAACGGGTCCGGCACGGCCGCACGCTAGCAGACGGGCCCGGCCAACCCGCTGTTAGCCTCCGGCCGTGCACGGGATCGACCGAGCGCGGATCCGCTCGCTCAAGGACCGGGAGGACCGCCGGTTCGTCGATGAGCATCCCCGGAGCGTCGCCCTGCTCGAGCGGGCACGCGGGTCGATGCCGAACGGCGTTCCAATGCAGTGGTTCGCGACGAGCTACGCGCACCCCCCGATGTGGGTCGCGCATGGCCAGGGTGCGTCGTTCACCGATGTCGATGCGCGGTCGTACGTCGACTTCAACATCGCGGACATGAGCACGTACTGCGGGTACGCGCCGGAGCCGATCGTGCGCGCGGTCTCCGAGCGCGTCGCGTCCGGGACGCAGTTCTTGTTGCCGACCGAGGACGCGATCTGGGTCGCCGAGGAGCTCGCGAGGCGCTGGGCGGTGCCGACGTGGCAGTTCACGCTCTCGGCCTCGCAGGCGAACGTCGAGGCGATCCGCGTGGCGCGCGTCGCGACCGGTCGGCACGGCGTGGTGCTGTTCGAGGGCAAGTACCACGGCCACTTCGACGAGGCACTGGTCGAGCTCAGGGATGGCCGCGTCGTCCCCGAGGAGCTCGGGCTTGCGCGCGAGGTCACGAAGCAGACCCGTGTCGTGCCGTTCAACGACGTCGCCGCGCTCACGCGCGCGCTCGAACGACGAGACGTGGCGCTCGTCCTGTGCGAGCCGGCGATGACCAACAACCATGGCCTGATCCTTCCGGACGAGGCGTTCCACGACGAACTACGCCGCGTGACGCGCGAGACCGGCACGATGCTCGCGTTCGACGAGACGCACACGCTCGTGACGGGGCCGGGCGGCCTGGTCCGGCGGTGGGGTCTTGAGCCCGACATCGTAACGCTCGGCAAGTCGGTCGCCGGCGGCATCCCGATGGGCGCGTATGGGATGACCGACGAGGTCGCGACGGTGTTCGCGCACCCGGTTCACCCGGATGATCGAGAGGAGGCGCCGACCGTCGCGACCGGCGGCACGCTGTTCGCGAACGCGCTCTCGATGGCCGCGTCGAGGGCCGCGCTCGGCGAGGTCCTGGCCGACGCGGCATACGAGCACACGGCCGAGCTCGGCGAGCAGCTCGCGGCCGACCTCGAAGCCGTCGTCTCGAAGACGGGCCTGCCGTGGACGATCCACCGCCTGTACGCGCGCTCGGGCACGACGTTCGGTCCGTCGATGCCCCGGACCGCCGCCGAGGCGGTCGCGAACGAGGACCGGCTGCTCACGAACCTGTTCCGCGTATACCTCGCGAACCGCAGCGTCTGGGAGGCGATCCCGGGCGCCGGGCCAACCGTGTCGGTGCCGGCCACGTCGGAGGACATCGCGACGTACATCGACGCCTACGGCTCGCTCGTCGACGAGCTCACCGCCTGAGCGCATGCCGGCCGAGGATCTGGACGCCGCGCGCGCGAAGCGCTGGTGGAAGACCGGCCGGCGGATCGCGAGCCTCGAGCGCGCGGCGGCGTTCGTCGACGACGTCGGGTTCGCGTTGCTGTTCCCCAAGGCCGGCGTGGCGCTGCCGTCGCTGTGGGAGGCGGCCAGCGACCGCGAGATCCGCGACCTCGGCCGCGAGTGGGGGCCCGACGCCGAGCGGATCTGGGGCTGGAAGGACGAGCTCCCACAGGAGGGGCTCGCCTGGTACGGGCGGTTCCTCCGCGGCCATCCGTCGTTCCTGTCGCCCGCGCTGCTGGTCGACCTCTACCCGCGCGCGGGCCGGCCGGACGACTTCGAGGACGCCGGGCTATCGCCGACCGCGTACCGGATCGCGCGGATGTTGCTCAAGAGCGGCGCCCTGCCGACGGGCGCGATCCGCGAGGCACTCGATGTGGAGGGGCGCCGCGGCAACGAGCGGTTCAGCGGCGCGGTGACCGAGCTCGGCCGCGCGCTCGTCGTGACGAACTTCGGCGTCGAGGACGAGGGCGCGGGATGGCCGAGCGCCACGCTGGAGCTCACGGCCCGTGCGTTCAAGATCACGAGGCGGCGAGACCCCGCACGAGGTCGCCTCCGCGCGGCCGAGACGTTCCTCGGGACTGTGGTGGTCGCAAAGCCAGGCGAGCTCGGCGCCACGTTCGGCTGGCCGGCGAAGGAGGCCCGCGCGGCGATGGACGAACTGGTCGCGGCCGGGATCGCCGTGAAGCACGAGGGCGCGTACCGGCTCGTCACGCGTGTGGGTCGGCGGCGTCGTAGTCCCTGAACCGCGGGACGAACACCGCGTGCGCGATCACACCGAGCACGCATGCGATCCCGCCCGACACGATCGAGACGGGCACGCTGAAGATCGAGGCGACGACGCCGGCCTCGACATTGCCGAGCGACGGCCCCGTGGCCCAGACGGTGAGCCCCATCCCCTCGAGCCGCCCGCGCATCTCGTCGCTCACCACGGTCTGCGCGATCGTCGTGCGGAACACGCCGCTCACCATGTCGCCGGCGCCCGCGATCACCAGGAACGCGACCGAGAGCCAGAGCGTCGTCGAGAGACCGAAGCCGACGATCGCGAGGCCCCACACCGTCACGGCGAGCATGATCGCGCGGCCCTGGTGCCGGACGTGCTTCATCCCGCCGCTGAAGACGGAGGCCAAGAAGCTTCCCGCCGCGGGCGCCGCGTACAGCAACCCCAGGCCGGCCGGACCGACGCCGAGCCGCTCGGCGGCGACGGCGGGAAACAGCACGTCCGGCATCCCGAAGATCATCGCGTTCAGGTCGATCGTGTAGGTCGACAGGAGCGCGGGCTTGCCCTTGAGGAACCGAAGGCCTTCCTTGATCGCGCTCCATCCCGCGCGCGGCCCATCGACGCTCGGAGGCGACGGCCGCATGCGGCTCAGCAGCACGAGCGCCACAAAGAACGTGGCGAAGTCGACGGCGTACGCGCCGGCCGGATCGATCCACTGGATCAGTACCCCGGCGACGGCCGGCCCGGTCATCGCGTCGACCGTGTAGTACGCCGTCTCGAGGGCGAACGCGGACGGCAGCAGCTCCGTGCCAACCAGGCGCGCCGGCCACGCCCGGATCGAGGGCGTGTAGATCCCCCAAAGCGCCGAGTTCAGCGTCGCGACCACGTAGAGGATCAACAGCGACGGCTCGGGCCTGAGCGCGTTGAGAATCAGCACGCCGCACAGCAGCGTGAGGATCCCGTTGACCACCAGGACCAGCCGGCGCCGTTCGAACGTGTCGGCGATCATCCCGCCGATCACCGGCGTGAACAGCAGCGGGACGAGGTCACAGACACCGAGCAGTCCCAGCGCCAGCGGCGACCCGGTGATATCGAAGACCTGGAAGGGGATCGTCACGAACGTGATCTCGTTGCCCAGGTCCGAGACCGCCATCCCGCCGTAGAGCAGCCGGAAGTCGCGGGAACGCCGGAGCGGTTCGAGGTCGATCAGGTGCCGGCGAATCCACGAGCGCCGGTCGGGTCTCAGGTCGTCAGCCACGCGTCAACCTCGTTGCAGAGAGCGTCCTTCAGCTCCTGCGGAGCGAACGACACAAGGATCGCCGTCCGTGAGATCTCCGCGAGCACGTGGTCCTCGAAGCCGAACACGTCCCGCGCCAGCTCGAACTCGTCCGTGATCGACGTCGCGAACATCGACGGATCGTCGGCGTTCAGCGTGACCACGAGCCCCCCCTCGAGCAGCCGTGGCAGCGGGTGCGTGGCCGAGGACGGCACGACCTTCGTCATCACGTTCGAGGTCGGACAGACGTCCAGCGGGATCCGGCGGTCGCGCACCTCGTCGAGGAGCGCCGGGTCGTCGAGGACCCGGATCCCGTGGCCGATCCGCTCCGCGTGGAGAACGCGGAGCGCGCCACGGATCGAGTCGGCGCCCCCGGTCTCCCCCGCGTGCGGAAGCGAGTGCAGTCCGTGCTCGATCGCGTGGCGGAACAGGTGGGCGTAGTCCTCGGGTGGGTGGCGTTCGTCGCCACCCAGGCCGATCCCGATCACGCCCTCGTCGCGGTGGCGCACGGCCGACTCCGTCGCCATCCGGGACAGCTCCGCGCCGACCCCTCGGACGACGTCGACGTACGGTCGGCAGACGATCCGGAAGTCGCGCTCCCCCTCCGCGAACCCCTCCAGGACGGCGAGCAGTGGCCCGTCCCAGTCGCCGGTCCGCGCGGCGTGTTCGGGCAGCGAGAATGACACCTCCGCGTACCGCACGCCCTGCACCGCCTCGTCCTCGCAGAACTCGTACGCCATCCGCCGGAAGTCCTCGGGCCGCTGGAGCGAGCGCAGGCCGGCGACCCACTCAGCGATGAAATGCCGGAAGTCGTGGAACTCGTACCGCCCCTCGCGGAGCCCTTCGGGCAACTCGACACCGCCGCGACGCGCCAGCTCGACCACCGTCGAGGGCCGCATCGAGCCCTCGAGGTGGACGTGCAGGTGCGCCTTCGACAGCGCGCGGAGGTCCCGGCCGGTCATCGCCGGCCGAGGCTACCGGACGCCAGCCGCGGCTACGTCCCCGGGAGCTTCATCAAAGGAGCTGACCGGCCTCGGCTTGTACGTCACGCCGCCGACGACCACGCTGTCGACCCAGTGCGCCGAGCCGTGCGCCTGGACGTCGACGGGCCACGCGCCGTCGCCGAAACCGCCGACGCGTCGACGATGCCGCTGGGCTCCCACAACCGGTCGTTCACGGAGGCGACGATGCTCCACGCACGGGCGTCGAAGTCGTACCGCCAGATCCTCGAGTTCGGCGCCTGGCTCGTGTCCTCCTGGACCATCCGGCTGTCGATGCCCGCGTCCATGTTGTCCGGCTGGTGCATGACCACCGGGTTGTCGAGCCGCCCGCGTCGGCGTCGAGCAGGATCGAGAAGCTGACGACCTTGCGCTGATCCCTTGGGTCCAGCTCTATGCGGAAGATCCTCCCGTTCGGGTACGGCCCGCGGGCGCTCGAGGCGCCTCGCATCAGACGGCCGGTCTCGGGGTTCGGGACCGCCCGGCGTTCGCCGGTATCGGCGAAGTACATAACGTGTGGATCGTTGCGGTCGTAGGCGATGTCCTCGACCCGGATGAACTGGAAGATGTTGTTCTCGCTCGACCAGTTCTCCAGCGCGTCCTGCGGGCGCTGCTTCGTGACCCCGAGCGCGATCCTTCGCGGCACGCGCACGAAGCGGCCCTGCCAGTCGTCACCGGTCTGGATGTCGAGTCGTTCGCGCCGTTGAACGGGTCGAGGTCGCCGACGGCGCCTTCGTCCGTGTGCGTCACCCGAAAGCCGAAGAGCTGCCCCTGATCGGAGAGCAACGCGTCGGGCCTGCCGGCGAGGTACATGTACAGCTGCGACGACGGTGCGTCGAAGGTGTCATCGCCAGACAGGCGGCGACGACGTCCCAGCCGCCGGGAACGACGACGGTGTTCTCGTGGTTGTGCCGACCCATCCCGGCGATCTCGTCGTAGCTCCCCGTCACGGTGTTCAGCGCGACGGCGTAGCCCGCCTGCCGGAGCGAGTCGAGCGACGGGTCCGGTCCGTACACCGCGCCCGACAGCACGGCGACCACGTCGTTCGTCTCCTCGTTCGCGAAGAAGATCGGCTCATCGAACCCTTCGGCCTCGCCGGCCATGAGCGCGGAGCAGAATCGTTGTCGACCCAACCGATCCCGTCCGGGATGCCTTCGAAGGTGAAGTCTGTACCAAACGGCTCGCCGCTGTTGATGATCGTCACGAGCGACGGACCCGCGGGAGCGTCCGGCCCGAGCGTGAGGTCGGGAGCCTCGACGGCCCCTGCGACGCCGGGCGAGACCAGGACGGCGCCGAGCGAAACGGCGAGCGCTGCGACGAAGGGGGCCGAACGAACGGATGCGCGCGGGGACCTCCTCTGCATTCATCCGGTCCTCCTCCTGTCCCACTGGAAGGGGGTCCGTGCAATCCGACCCGATCCGGCCCCGATGCGACGCACCGAGCGGGGGGCCTCAGCGGATCAGGCGCGAGAGACGACGGTCGGCCAGCACCTTCCCGCCGGTCTGGCACGTGGGGCAGTACGTGACTTCGTGCGACTCGTACGAGACGCGCCGGAGGTCGTCGCCGCACACCGGGCAGGACGTCCCGTACCGGCCGTGCACCGCAAAGTGGTCGCCGATCTTGGTCGGGAGCCCGCTCGAACGTCTCCGCTCCACATCGACCGCCTCGTCCAAGACGACGCGAACGGCGTCGCGCAGCCCGCGTCGTTGCTCGTCGGACAGCGACGTGAGCGAAGCGTAGGGCGACAGCTTCGCGCGATGGATGATGTCGTCGGAGTACCCCCGGCCGATGCCGGCGACCGTCCGCTGGTCCCGCAGGATCGTGTGGACGCGGCGGCCGTCGTCGCCGTACAGGATGAGCTCCTCGAACGCCTCCGAATCCGGCTCGGGTCCGAGCTTCGCGAGCGGCCCGTCGTCCCCCTCGGCCAGCAGCCACCACCCGGCCTTGCGCTCTCGGCCAAACTCCTTTATCAGCACCGACGCCCGATCGTCGAACCGCAGGCGCACGACGGCACCTCGCGGTCGGGTCGACTTCGGCGGATCCTCGACGTCCACCCTGCCGCCTTGCGACAGGTGGAACACCAGGCGGGGCCCGGCGAGCTCGATCACGACGAACTTGCCGCGTCGACCGACATGTTCGACGGTCCTGCCGACCAGCTCGGACACGCGCGGCGTGACGGTCTTGAGCGATGAGAACTGGAGCGGATCGGCGCCCGCGAGGACCGATCCTCCCACCGCGGCGTCTAGCCGTTCGGCGAGCGCCTGGACCTCCGGGAGCTCGGGCATCAGACGCCCGCGGCGGCGCGCCGCACGATCCCGATGCACTCGTCGATGCGGTCGCGGTGCGTGCGATGCGAAACGATGCACGCGCGCAGCGTGAACCCGCCGTCGACGATGGTGCTCGACAGGAACACGCGGCCCGACGCGTTGATCGCCTCGAGCAGACGTCTGTTGGCGTCGTCGTCGCGACCGCGGAGCCGGAACGGCACGACGGTCAGCTCCGGCTCCCACGGCAGCTCGAGCTCGGGGATCCCCTCCAGCCCCTCGTAGAGCACCTGCGCCAGGTCGAGCTTCTCGTCGAGCGCCTCGCGGAACGCCGATACACCGTGGAGCTTGAGCGGGAACCAGACGCGCAGCCCACGGAAATCACGCGAGAGCTCGGGCGAGTACTCGTTGAAGTTCGGCAGCTCGTCCTCGACGCTCGTGTCCTGGAGATACGCGGCCGCCTGGAAGTGCGCCTCGCGCAGCGCGCGTCCGTCGCGCACGATCAGCGAACCGGTCCCATAGGGCAGGAACATTCCCTTGTGCGGGTCGAGCGTGATGGAGTCCGCGAGCTCGATCCCGGCGAACCGAACGCGCCCGCGCTCCGTGAGTTGGAAGAACCCGCCGTACGCCGCGTCGGCGTGCAGCCACATCCCCTCGCTCGCGGCGAGATCGGCGATCTCGGCCAGCGGATCGATCGCCCCCGTGTTCGTCGTCCCGGCCGACGCCACGACCAGGAACGGGGTTCGACCGGCCGCGCAATCCTCGCGCACCATCGCCGCCAGTCGCTCGACGTCCATCCGCAGCCGCCGCGTCGTCGGCACCACCCGGAGGTTCCGCGACGCGAACCCGGCGAGCCGGGCGGCCTTCGTCACGGAGGCGTGCGCCTGTTCCGAGACGTAGAGGGTGCCCGACAGGAAGTCCTCGGGCAGGCGAGCCGTCCGCGCGGCGACGATCGCCGAGAAGTTGGCCATCGAGCCGCCCGACGTGAGGATCCCGCGCGAGCCGTCGGGGTAGCCGAACAAGCCGCACAGCCATCGCACGACGTTGTCCTCGATCTGCACCGCGACTGGGGCCGTCGACCACAGGTTGACGAACCGGTTCGTCCCGGCTGCGAGCATGTCGCCGATCGTCGCGGCGAACAGCCCACCGCCGGGCACGAACGCCAGGTAGCCCGGCCCGGTAGTGCCGTACGCCTTGGCCGCGGCCAGCCGGACCGTGTCCAGGAGAGGCTTGAACTCCTCGCCCCGCTCGGGCGGGGCCTCGCGGACGGTGCGCGCCGCCTCGAGCTTGCCGTCCTCGCCTGCCGCCGGTGCGTCGGCCTGACCGTGGAGGAACTCGATGTAGTAGTCGAGCGCGGCCTCGCCGATCTCGCGCATCTGGTCGGGCGACGGGTCCAGGGCCAGCATGCGGCCATGCTACGAGGCCTCGGGTGGTTGCACGGGCGTGCCCGCCCGGCTACGGTCTCGAACGCATGTTCGGGACGCTAAACGAGGCCCAGGCCGAGGCCGTCGAGCACCTGGGCGGGCCGCTGCTGGTCGTCGCCGGCGCCGGGACGGGCAAGACGTGGACGCTCGCCTGCCGGGTGGCGCGCCTGGTGGAGCGCGGCGTCCGGCCGGAGCGGATCCTGCTCCTCACGTTCACGCGGCGGGCGGCCCGCGAGATGCTCTCCCGGGCCGAACGGCTGACCGGCGAGCGAGCGCTCGGGCGCGTGTGGGGCGGGACGTTCCACTCCGTCGGCAACCGGCTGCTGCGGCTGCACGGCCGTGCTCTCGGGCTGCACCCCGACTTCTCGGTGATGGACCGGGGCGACACGGCCGACCTGATGGACCTGATCCGCGGCGACCTCGGGCTGGGCCAGGGCGAGCGTCGGTTTCCACGCAAGGACACGCTGGCCGACGTCTATTCCCGCGTCGTGAACGCGGGCGAGAAGCTCGCGGCCGTCCTCCGTCGCGACTACCCCTGGTGCGCGGACGAGATCGACGGGATCCGGCAGATCTTCGACGGATACGCCGAGCGTAAGCGCGCGACGAACTGCCTCGACTACGACGACCTGCTCGTCTGGTGGCGAGCGCTGCTCGCATCGGACGCGGGGTCGCGTGTGGCCCAGATGTTCGACCACGTGCTGGTCGACGAGTACCAGGACACGAACGCGCTGCAGGCCGACATCGTCGCCGCGCTCCGGCCCGACGGCGGCGACCTGATGGTCGTCGGCGACGACGCCCAGGCGATCTACTCCTTCCGCGCCGCCACGGTCCGGAACATCCTGGAGTTCCCGGAGCGGTTCCGCGGCACGACCGTCGTTCGTCTCGAGCGCAACTACCGCTCGACCCAGCCGATCCTCGACGCGTCGAACGCGGTGATCGCGCTGTCGGCGCAGCGACACGAGAAGGCCCTGTGGACGGAGCGCGCGGACGGCGCACGGCCCGAGCTCCTGACGTGCCTGGACGAGGCGGACCAGGCGGACGCCGTCTGTCGCGCGGTGCTCGAGCACCGCGAGCGCGGGACGCTGCTGCGCGAGCAGGCGGTGTTGTTCCGCGCCGGACACCACAGCGACCTGTTGGAGGTCGAGCTGTCGCGGCGGAACATCCCGTTCGTGAAGTACGGCGGACTGACGTTCATGGAGTCCGCACACGTGAAGGACGCGCTCGCGGTGCTACGCGTGATCGAGAACCCGCGGGACGAGGTCAGCTGGTTCCGGGTGCTCCAGCTCCTGGAGGGCATCGGACCGGCCACCGCCCGGCGACTGCTCGACGAGGTCCGCGCCGACACCGAGCCCGTGCGACGGTTCGTCGACGGCGACGCCGATGTGCCGGCCGCGACGCTGCCGCGGCTCGAGGACCTTCGGGACGTGGTCCGGACGTGCGCCGACGACGTGCCGCCCGCGGCGCAGCTCGAGCGGGTCCGACGGTTCCTGGAACCACTGCTCCGCCGCCGGTTCGACGACGCCGAGCCGCGGCTGCGCGATCTGGAGCAGCTCGAGCAGGTGGCGGGCGGCTACCCGGACCGGAAGAGCTTCGTGACCGACCTCGCGCTCGATCCGCCCTCGTCGACCGCGGACCTCGCCGGGCCGCCGCTGCTCGACGAGGACTACCTCGTGCTCTCGACGATCCACTCGGCCAAGGGCGGCGAGTGGGACGTGGTGCACGTGATCCACGCGGCCGACGGCGTGATCCCGTCGGACATGTCGACGGGCGATCCCGAGCGGATCGAGGAGGAGCGACGGCTCTTCTACGTCGCCTTGACGCGAGCGCGCAACGCGCTGCGCGTGTACGTCCCGCTTCGGTACCACCGTCCGAACCGGCGGTTCGAGGACCGACACATGCACGCGCAGCTCACTCGGTTCCTGCCCGAAGACGTGCGCGGGCTATTCGACCGGCGAACGACTGTGACGATCGTGCCGGACGAGGAGCCCGTCGGCGTCACCTCTGGCGCGGGCGCGCCGGACGCCGTCCTGCGATCGCTCTGGGCCGACTAACGACGGTCGCGGAGCGCCGAATAGCCGACTATCGCTTGAGGTCGGCCAGGATCTCCCGCGCGGCGTTGGCCCCGGGCGCCCCGGTGATGCCGCCGCCCGGATGCGCGCCGGAGCCGCACAGGTACAGCCCGTCGATCCCGAAGCGGTAGCGCGCGTGCCCGAGCAGCGGCCGCCACGCGAAGAACTGGTCGAGGCCCGGTTCCGCGTGGAGAACGCCGCCCTCGGACAGGCCGTACTCGTTCTCGAGGTCCACCGGCGTGATCACCTGCCTCGCGGTGACCAGGTCGCCCAGCCCGGGGGCGTAGACGTCGAGGGTCTTGACGACCAGGTCGGCCAGGCGATCGCGTTCGGCCTTCCAGTCTCCGTCGCGAAGGCGGTGCGGCGTCCACTGCGCCAGCACGCTCATCACGTGCTGCCCCTCCGGAGCGAGCGAGGGGTCGGTCAGCGTCGGGATCGTCGCCTCCAGGAACGGCTCGTCGGAGATCCGGCCATATTTCGATGCGTCGAACGCTCGCTCCACATGGTCGACGGACGGCGCGATCACGATCCGGCCGCGCAGCCGCTCCTCGTGGGCGTCGTTGAACCTCGGCAGCGCGGAGAGCGCGAGGTTCACCTTCGAGGCGATGCCGGGCGTGCGGATGTTGCCACCGCGCCACACCAGCTCGGGCCCGAGCACGACCGGATCGATCAGCGTCGTGAGCGTCCGCTTCGGGTCGGCAGCGGACACCACGACGCGCGAGCGGATCTCCTCGCCAGAGGCGAGCGCCACGCCGACGGCCCGATGGTCGCGCGTGATCACCCGCGCGACCTCCACGCCCGTACGGATCTCGGCGCCGAACGCCTCGGCCCCGGCGACCAGCGCCTCGGCCAGCGCGCCCGGCCCTCCTCTTGCGAATGTCGTCTCGCCGGACGCGCCACCATCGTTCCCGGCGACGTCGTTCAGGAACACGAACGCCGAGCCTGCAGACCATGGGCCCATCGCCGTGTAGCGCACGCCGCGGCTCGCGATCGCCCCACGGACGGCGTCGGTCTCGAAAGCCTCGCCGACCAGGTCGGCGACGGCCATCGGGAGCACGCGCGTCGTCTCGCGCGCCGCCTTCGGTCCGAGGTCGCGGTAGGCCTTGCCGGCGCGCAGCCCAGTCAGCAGGTCTGCGAACGAAAGCTTCTTGATGTCGGGCGGCGTCGCAACGTTCAGGTACGCGAGGAAGCTGGCCACGGCTCGTACGCGACG
Source organism: Actinomycetota bacterium (assembly GCA_046729855.1). Taxonomy (GTDB): domain Bacteria; phylum Actinomycetota; class UBA4738; order UBA4738; family HRBIN12; genus DATHSY01. The sequence goes on from JBKPHM010000014.1 coordinate 15,606, forward strand.
GTCGAACGGAACGAACGTGTCCGCGTCGTGGGCCGATCGCTCGCGCAGCTCGGCGGCGGTGCGCAGGGGGTCGGCCCACAGCGTGAGGCCCGCGCCGTCGGGCTGGGGCGCGAACACACGCACCGCCGGCGCGATCGGCTCGAACCCGTGCCGCCTGAGGGCCAGCTCATCGACGACGCTCGTCCGCAGCCGCCCGACGGTGTGCACGATCCCGGGCGCACGGACCCCCGCTGCCACCTCGACCGTGTCGAGGATCCCGCCGGCGCGATCGCGGCGTTCGACCACCAGCACGCGACGTCCTGCCTTGGCGACGTACGCCGCGGTGACGAGCCCGTTGTGCCCGGCGCCGATGACGATCGCGTCGTACGCGACGGCGCCCGTGTTCGCCATTCACGCCACCACCTTCTGTCCAGCGCCGCCCCTCGTTGCCCTGAGCACCTCCAGCGCGGCGATCCGTCCGGGCGCGCCCATGATGCCCCCGCCGGGGTGCGCCGCCGAGCCGCAGAGCCACAGCCCGTCGACCGGCGTCCGGTAACGCGCCCACCCGGGCACGGGTCGGTTGAAGAACAGCTGCTCGAGCGAGAGCTCGCCCTGGAAGATGTTGCCCTCGGTCAGGCCCGTGATCTCCTCGATGTCGAGCGGCGTCAGGACCTGCTTGTGAAGGATCAGGTCGCGGATCTTCGGGAGGCGTTCCTCGATCGTGTCGATCACCGTTTCGCCGAAGGCCTCGCGTTGTGCCTCGTCCCAGCGCTTGCCGTTCGACAGGTGGTACGGCGCCCATTGCACGAAGCAGCTCATGACGTGCTTGCCGGGCGGCGCCATATCGGGCTGCACGAGCGTCGGGATGATCATGTCGATGTACGGCCGGCGGCTGAAGCTGCCGTACTTCGCGTCGTCGTACGCGCGCTCCATATAGTCGAGCGACGGGCTGAAGCTGATCGCTCCCCGGAGCCACTCGCCCTTGCCGGGCTTGCACGCCAGCTCCGGCAGCCCGTCGAGGGCCAGGTTCACCTTTCCGGACGAGCCGCGGTACTTGTACCGCTTCACCTCGCGGACGAACTCGTCGTCGAGGTGTCCCGGCTCGAGCAGTCTCAGGAACGTCCGGTTGGAGTCCAGGCTCGACAGGACGAGGTCTGCCTGAACCTCCTCGCCGCTCTCGAGCGTGACGCCGGTCGTCCGCCCGTTCCGCACGTCGATCCGGGCGACGGGCGCCTGGGTGCGGATCTCGGCGCCGAGCGCGCGGGCCGCGGCGCCGATCGCGTTCGAGACGCCACCGGTGCCGCCCTTCGGGATGCCCCAAGCGCGGAACGCCCCGTCGATCTCGCCCATGTAGTGGTGAAGTAGCACGTATGCGGTGCCCGGGGAGCGCACGCCCTGGAACGTCCCGATGATGCCCGAGGCAGACATCGTCGCCTTCAGGGGCGCTGTCTCGAACCACTGCCCCAGGAAGTCCGCCGCGCTCATCGTCATCAGCTGCACGAAGGTCTGCTGCAGTCGACGCGGCAGATCACGAAAGCCCTTCGCCAGCGGCAGCAGCGGCGTCCACTCGCGCGGGCTCACGCGACCTGGGTCCGGCGGCACCGCCGACAGGATCGGCTTGATGAACCGCGCCATGTCGACCATCAGCTGCCCGTACTCCTCGTACGCCTCGGCGTCGTTCTTCGACCAGCGGCGGAGCTCGCGCATCGTCTTCGCGTGGTCGTTGACACGCCAGAGGTAGTCATCCTCGAGCGGCGTGATCGTGCCGTCGAGCGGCAGGATCTCCAGTCCGTATCTCGGCAGCTCGAGCTCGCGAATGATCTCGGGTCGCAGCAGTGAGACCACGTACGAAAACACGCTGAACCGAAAGCCCGGGAAGACCTCCTCGGTGACGGCGGCACCTCCGAGAACGTGACGGCGTTCGAGGACGATGACCTTGAGGCCGGATCGAGCGAGGTATGCCGCGGACGTGAGCCCGTTGTGGCCGCCGCCGATGATGACTGCGTCGTAGCGCTCCGCCACCGTACCCTCCTCGCGTCGTCGCCGTTGACCGGAGGTCACGGGCAAGCCAGTGAACGGCGCCACCGGCACCGCGGCCATGCTAGACGGGGCCCTCGGGCCCGACCACGAAGCCCGTGACCTATGGTCAGCACGGTGTGGTGCAGGCAGTCATGCGACGCCCGGCGGCCCGGTACCCTACGGACGGATCCGAGAAGGAGGCGCGCCGTGGGCGTCGGCACCGCGTTCCATCCCCGCACGTCGCAGCTCAACGAGAAGATGGTCTGGGGCGAGTGGTCCGGCTACTTCTCGGCGCAGGTTTACGCCGACTTCCACGACATCGAGTACAACGCGATCCGAGAGAGCGCCGCGCTGATCGACGTCAGCCCGCTCTACAAGTACCTCGTCAGCGGGCCGGACGCGACCGCGCTCGTGAACCGCGTGATCACGCGAGACGCTGCCAAGCTCGCCGTGGACCAGGTCGCGTACTGCGCCTGGTGCGACGAGCGCGGCGCGGTGCTGGACGACGGGACGATCACGCGGCGCGGTGAGGACGAGTACTTCTGGACGGCGGCCGACGCCTCGTTCCGATGGCTGACGCTCAATGCGCACGGCCTCGACGTCTCGATCCGCGACCTGAGCGACGACGTCGCGGCGGTCGCACTGCAGGGGCCGAGGTCGCGCGACGTGCTCGAGGCCGTCACCCGGCAGGATTGGAGCGACATCCGCTACTACCGTGGGCGCCGCACCGAGATCGGCGGCGTCGACGCGTACGTGACACGGACCGGCTATACGGGCGACCTCGGGTACGAGGTCTGGGTCGAGGACGAGGCGGCCGTCGAGCTATGGGACGCGCTCTGGGCGGCCGGCGAGCCATACGGGATCCGCGCGGCCGGGATCCGCGCCCTCGACGTCGCGCGCGTCGAGGCCGGCCTGATCATGGCCGAGGTCGACTACATCGGCGCGCGCCACGCGATCAGCGCCGAGCAGGAATTTTCGCCGTTCGAGATCGGCCTCGGCGGCCTCGTCGACTTCGGAAAGGACGGATTCGTCGGCCGCCGGGCCCTCGAGCTCGAACAGGCGAACGGGGGACCGGCGCGTCGCCTGGCGGGGGTCGAGCTCGACTGGAGCGGGATCGAGGCATTGTTCGCGAAGCACGACCAGCCTCCGAGCGTGTCGGCGCTGGTGCACCGCGATCCGGTGCCGGTCTACGACCGCTCGAAGCAGGTGGGGCGGGCGACCAGCCTCGTGTGGGGCCCGACGATGAAGCAGATGGTTGGGTTCGCGTCCGTGCCGCCCGCGTTCGCGTCACTCGGGACGCGACTGTCGGTCGAGTGGACGGTCGAGGGCGAGCGCGGCAACGTCGGCGCGACCGTCGTCGAGCTGCCGTTTCTCGATCTGGCCCGAAAGCGCGCCTAGGTCTCCAGGCGCTTCACCGCAAGCAGCTCTCCGCGGCCGATCGGGACGACGAGGCCGGTCAGGCACGGTTGGGTTAGCGCCGCGTCGCGGAAGCCGGCGAGCTCCTCGGCGTGCGAGATGAGGTTGTCGGCGACAAGCAGCCCACCGTCGCGCAGCGCCTCGACGACCGGCTCGAGGAGCGCCTCGTACGCGTCCTTCTCGGCATCCATGAAGACCAAATCGACCGTGCCGGGTTCGACGCCGAGGCCGTTCCGTGCGTCCGCGTGCCGCAGCTCGATGATGCCGGCGAGCCCTGCGTCGTCGAACGTCCGCGTCGCGAGCTCTACCTTCGACGGATCGACCTCGAACGTGATCACGCGCCCCACGCGCTCTCTCGCGGCGAGCGCAAGCCACAGCGTCGAGTACCCGCCCGACGTGCCGATCTCGACGATCGTGCGCGCGCCGGTCGCGAGCGTGAGCGTGAGGAGGAACTCGCCGACGTCGCGCGGGATCTGCCGGAGCCGTCGTGCGCGCGGCGAGCCGTCGGCGCGGTCACGTGCGTCCTGCTCCTCGAGCCGCCGCATGACGCGAACCACGTCCTCAGGAACCATGTTCCACCTCCCCTCGGCACCCGACGGACCCCTGGTCGCCCGTTAGCGCGTCACCGCTGCACCCGCTCCACGTCGAACGGGTACAAGCCGTGGCGAGCGTGACACAGCGTCGGCGCCCGAGCCGGTCCCGGACCTTACGGGCCGAGCAGGGAACGCCATCGCGCGAGCCATCACGTCGTCCCGCATCTGCTTGGACGTGATCCCCTCGAACCCGAGGGGAAGACAAGGTGCGGAAGGCTGCGTCCGAGGGAGTGCTGCTCACGACGGCAGATCACGGCGTCGTAGTGCGAGGAGCACACCGAGGTGACCTCGTACTCACGCAGCGCCGAGATTCGGCCACCCCGCGATCCATGAAAGTGACACGCTTCCTCGGAAGGTCGTTTCACTGATGGTCGCCTTCCGGCGCTAGAATGAACTGCCAGGTGCGGCCGATCCAGTCGAAGCCGAGCCGCACGTATAGGTCCTTCGGCCAGTCGTCGTCGTCGGCCACGATGAAGACGTGTTCCGCGCCGGCTTCCCGCGCCGCTGCGATCGCCCGGAGTACCACCGCGCGAGCCACACCCCGGTCGCGGAACTCCGCCAGTGTGTCGACGTACTCGACCTGGGCGTCCCGGCCGTCCACGTAGAGTTCGCAGTCGCCCGCAAGCCGACTGTCGAACCGGACCACGAAGAACCGCGCGCCGATTGCGCGTTCGTTCTTCCCGTGCTGGTCAGTGAAGAGCGTCACCGTCTCCGCGGGCAGCTTCGCCTCGCGCCGGTAGATCTCGTGGATCAGGGATCTCACCTCGGCGAACGGGACCTCCTCCACCGCGAGATCGGGCTCACGGTCGGGCGCCCGCCGACTCACCAGGATCGCGTTCCGCTCCACGGAATACCTGTGGTCCACGAACGCCGGCGCGACGCGCTCGCCGTCGCGATCGTCGCGCACGACAACCTCCCGGTGCGCGAAGCCGGCTCCACCGAGGACCCGGTCGGCCGCCTCGAACAGGACCTCGGCCGGCGCACCATCGAGTGGCCGCATCGCGTACAGGAAGTTCGAGTTGTAGCGCTCCCGGTACTCCTCGTCGAAGTATGCGACGCCGTATTCGAACGGCTCGATTCGCGTGCTGAGCCGCTCGAGGAGGCGCTCTTCGAGCGCGAAGAACCGTTCGAGGGCGTCCACGAGCGACCAGCGTACGCGAGCGGGGCGCGGCCGCCGTCCAAGGATCAGCCGGATCCGGTGTCAAGGGTCAGCGGGAGCTTGTACTCGATCCGACGCGGGATTACCAGCCGATGGGTTGAACGTAGAACGATGTCCCGGGACACGTGTGAACGATGTCCCGAGACATCACACACAATGGATCTAAAGGGGCACTATTCAAACTCCATTGAGGGTCTGCAAGCGCTTGTCCGCGACTGTGAGCGGATCGATGACTAGGCGGCCTTCCCGCGTGCCGACAGAGGACGCGGGGGCGCGGCGCCTGCTTGTTCCCTCGGTCTCGAGCGCCGTCACGCCAAAGCGAAGTGGTTTCCGCAGCCACCTTGCCTCCTGAACGGTCGAGCTCCCCCCTTAGCGTTTCGACCCTTGTCGAAGGGTTGTCGAGAGACTCGCAAGTCGCTCGCGGCCTCTTTATTGCGCACCAGTTCCCAAACCGGGTGTCGCAGATTCGATTCCTGCCGAGGGCACGCGGAGAAATCGCGGAGTCGTGCGCGTCTCTCCGATCTCTCCCCCTGCCTCCCCGTGAACCGTCCCGGTCCATGGAGCGCTTCCTTCAGTCGGATCACGCTTCGGGGCCCGCTACCGTTCGCTTCAGGTACTCCTGGAAGTGCTTCCTGAGCTCATCAGGCTCGAAGTGCTTCCCCTGGCGCATCGGCGGGTCGGCGTCAAGCCGGGTTAGCGGCAGACCCGGATCGCGGCGCAGCTCGTCGATGGCGTGGTCCGCCAGCCATCGCCGAACTCCCTGAGGTCGGTCGATCACGATGATCTCGTCGCAAGGCTCAGAGGCGTCGCTCGTGACGGCCTGGCGGACGACCTCCACAGGATCATCGCTCGAGACGACCTCGACATCGATGTTCAAGCCCATGGCCCGGCCGAATTCGGTCATGATCTGCATCCGTTCCTTGGCGTCGGCAAGCGCCTGTCCTTCGGTCCAAGTCCACCCGTACTCGGGGACCGTGACCGGCACCACCACGTGGAAGAGCGATGGCTGACGACGGGACAAGCGGAGGAGTTCCGTCGCGGGGCCGGGTCCGGCAAGCGTCCCCATCGCGAGGACCAGGTATCGGCGCTGTCCTTCCTCGCCCATCGTCCGCTCCCTTCAGCCGGTGTCGACTTCCTATTACGACATCACACCGCGGCGGCCGCCGCCACCAGCAGGAGCGACGCCACCCCGATCACGGTACTCCCGATGGGAAGTTGAAGGACCGGCTCAGGATCTCATAGACACCGAACAGAGAGGTTGGCCGTAATGCCGATACAGCCACCGGTAGAGTTCGCGGCCGAAGTGTGGCACCAGGGCTTCGCAGCTCACCTCGGACCTGCGAAGGATTGCGTGCAAGGCCAGACGGGCTCGGCTCCGTCGAGCGTTCGATAGGGGGTCGTCGGCTCGGCCAAGCCCGGCCGACGAACACGCACTCGATGGAGTGCCGATGCTGGACCGGCGAGGCCGCTGCTCGCGTAATACCTGGCGTCTGCGAAGTGGATCCCTGCCGTGTGATGTCGACCCGGCGGATGTGCTCGCTGGGTAAGGAGCCTTCGATCACCTCGCCCTCGAGCGCTCCGGTCAGCGGCGTGGCCTGCGGGCCGGCCAGGCTGAACCACTCGATCGGTGTCGCCATCCCGAGGGCCTGGTGAGGCCGGAGCGTGTTGTACCTGCATGAGAATCCTGGCTGAGGTCACCTTGAACCGGAACGGGACACTGACGTAGGGTCCGCGCACCGGGACAGGGGCTTCGGGAGAGCCAGGACGGGCAGGCCGTCGAGACACTATGGGCCGCGAGCCCGCTGTTGTAATTGGCCGCCCCTGCGACTGATCCGGTTGTGCCGTGAGCACGCATCCGTAGTTGTCGTTCGTCCCGCCTGGCCTCCACCACCGACAGGAGAGGAGGCGAGGTGCGGTTCATCGGCTTGGACGTTCACAAGGACTTCTGCGAGGTGGCCGTGGCGGAGGGCGCCTCGTGCTGGAGCGGTCCCCGCGTGCGCTCGACGCCTCAGGACCTGGAGATCTTCGGGCAGAGCCTGAGCCGCGACGATCACGTGGTGCTCGAGGCCACCGGAGGAGCCCTCGCCATCGCCCGGATCTTGGAGCGCCACGCCGGCCGGGTGGTGATCGCCAACCCCATGGCGGTCCGGGCGATCGCCTCGGCGAAGGCCAAGACCGACCGGCTCGACGCGCGGACCCTGGCCAGGCTCCTTCAGGCCGGGTTCCTGCCTGCGGTGTGGATGGGAGATGAGCGCACCCGGCTCCTTCGGCGTCTGGTGTCCCGGCACGCTCACCTGGTCAAGCAGCGCACCCAGGCCAAGAACCAGGTGCACGCCGTGCTCCAGCGAACGCTGAAAGGACGGCCCCCCGCGAGCGACCTCTTCGGCAAGCGCGGCCGGGCCTGGCTCGACGAGCAGGATCTGGCGGCGGATGAACGAGAGACGGTGCAGGCCGCGCTCCGCCACGTCGACTTCCTAGATGGCGAGCTCCGCCTGGTGGACCGAACGATCGCCGAGCAGATCCTTTCGTGGCCGGAGATCCGCCGGATCATGACGATCCCGGGGATGGGCGCCATGGCCGCGGCGGGGGTGATGGCCGCGATCGGGAACATCGCAAGGTTCCCAACGCCGCGTCACCTAGTGGGCTACCTCGGGCTGGATGCCCGGGTCCACCAGTCCGGATCGGCACCCGCCCACCACGGGAGGATCTCCAAGCAAGGGTCCTCCGAGGCGAGACACCTGTTGGTCGAGGCGGCCTGGGCGGCCGTACGCACCCCCGGACCGCTTCGGGCCTTCGGCGAACGCATCCGCGCCCGGCGAGGCGCCAACATCGCCACGGTCGCCGTTGCCCGCAAGCTCGCCGTACTGTGCTGGCATCTGCTCACCCGGGAGGAGGACTACGCCTTCGGCCGGCCCTCTCTCCTGCGTGAGAAGATCCGACGCCTCGAGCTCACCGCAGGCGCCCCCAATCGCAACGGCTACCGCAACCCGGTTCGGATCTTCGCCACTCCCAAGCAGCACCGGCTGGAGCGGGAGCTCGGGGCCCAAGCGGAGAAGGCGTACCGGCGCTTCGTACGCGACTTCCGATCCGCACGAACGAAGGGTGCGGGCGCCACCAACGGGGCGCGCATCTCTTCGGCCCTCGAGGGGGCAAGCAGCGCGGCAGAGACAAGCCCCAAACCCTGCTCTTTAGCTCGGGGTCACCCGCACCCTCCACATCGTGAAGAAGGAGCGTCCTAATGTCCACGCCGAGTTGACTTTCATCCGTAG
>JBKPHM010000015.1:0-11533 GCA_046729855.1 Actinomycetota bacterium
ACTACTACATCGATGCGATGGACCCCGAGTCGACCAAGGTGTTCATCGAGCTCGGATACGCGCCGTATCTGAAGGCGGTGGAGGGGCTGCATCGCAATGGGTCGGGGCCGCTGATCGGGTTCTACTCGGACGAGCCGGCCATGTACTACTTCATGAGCGGCGGCGACAACCCGGCGATCCCGTGGACGAAGGACATGTTCCGCCGGTTCGGAGAGCGCAATGGCTACGATCTCCGCCCGCGGCTCGTGGATCTGTTCTTCGACGTGCGGCCGGATAGCGGCCGCGTCCGCCACGACTACTACAACACGACGACCGCGTTCTACACGGACGCCTACTACCGGCAGCTCCGAGAGTGGTGCCGCGAGCACGGCGTCGTGTTCACCGCGCACCTGCTGTATGAGGAGTGGCTGCGCCGGATGATCCGTGTCGAGGGCAACCTGTTCCGGCACTACGAGAACATGGACGTGGTCGCGGTCGACCACCTGTACCCCGTGATCGGGACGCGCAGCTCGCCCGACCAGCACGTCGCCCTCAAGGTCGCGAGCTCCGCGGCGCACCAGTTCGGCAGCCCGCAGGTCATGTGCGAGTCGTTCGGCGGCATCTTCATGGACGCCACGATGCAGCGGATGAAGTGGATCGCGGACTGGGAGCACGTCCTCGGCGTCACGATCCTGAACCCACATGGGTTCCACTACACGCTCGAGGGCAACCGCAAGCGCGACTGGCCGCCGTCGATGTTCTACCAGTACCCGTGGTGGCGGCACTACGGCGTCTTCGCCGACTACGAGAGCCGTGTCTCCCAGATGCTCTCCGGTGGCCGCCACGTCGCGCGGGTCGCCGTGATGTGGCCGATCAACGCGATGTTCGCGACCTACACGCCGCAACATCGGAACGAGACCGGCGACCGGATCGAGAGCGACTTCAACGCCCTCACGGACCTGCTCCTGCGCGAGCACATCGACTTCGACTACCTGGACGAAGACGTCCTGGTCCGGTCCGAGATCGCGGAGGGCACGAAGGGCGCGATCGTCGTGGGGGACGAGCGGTACGAGGCCGTCCTGATCCCGCCGATCAGTCATCTCCGCCTGGCGACGCTCGAGCGGCTGGAGCGGTTCGCCGCGGCGGGAGGAGGCGTGCTCGCCGTGGGGATGCTTCCGACGACGGCGTTCGACGGGCAGGACGTGATCGACGTGTCGGAGCGCGTGCGCGCGCTCTTGTCGTCGGGCGCCAAGACCGCGCACGTCGACGTCGCGAGCGTGGCCGAGGAGGCGACCGCCGAGATGCGCGCGATGGCGCAGGCGCTCGTTCGCCCGCCGTCGGAGGACGTGGTGCGGACGATCCGCGAGGGGCTCGACCGGGTCGTCGAGCGCGACATCGTGATCGACGACGATGAGTTGTTCAGCTTGCATCGACGCAAGGGCGACCGGGACGTGTTCTTCGTGATCAACCCGACGTTCGAGGCGCGGACCGCGAACGTCCGCCTGCCTGGCGATGTCGGCCCGCTTCTGTGGGATCCGACGACGGGTCGGGAGCGCGAGGCGACGCCGTCGCGCGTCGAGGATGGCTGGACGACGTTCACCCTGGAGCTGCCGGCCGTGGGGTCGGCGTTCATCGTGCCGGCTCGACCATCCGGTGCGCGAATCGTGGCATCCGGGCTCGAGATCCAGCGCATCGAGGACGGGGTGATCCATGGGCTCGCGCGCTCGTCGCCGGCCTGGGCCACGGTGCAACGCGACGGCAGGGCGACGCGGCTCGAGCAACCCGTCGACGCCCCGCCGGGCGACGTGGTGGTCGACGGCCACTGGTCGTTCGAGGCGCCCGACGGGAACGGGATCGTGATCGAGAGATGGCTGACGCGCGAGGACGACGGGGCGCCGACGACCGCGTTCACGGGCGTCGAGGTCGACGAGACGCCCTGGCTTCCGGTCGTCGGAGGGGCGTGGGCCTACCAGCAGCCGGCCGAGCCGGTGCGCGCGTACCCGATCCCGGTGTGGTTCCGGGCCGCGTTCGACGTCGTCTACGTACCCGGGAGGCTCCACCTGATCGTGGACGGGTTCGAGGGCGAGGACGTCGCCGTGTCCCTGAACGGGAACGAGGTGACCTCGAAGCCCGAGCGGAGCCCGTTCGACAGCCAGATGAAGGTGATCGACCTCACGGAGTGGGTGCGCCAGGGAAGGAACGTCCTCGCGATCGCGATGGAAGTGACCAGCCCGACCGGCGGCCTGCTCGACCGGATCAAGATGATCGGATCGTTCTCGCTGGACGACGACCGCCGGATCGTGGCGCCGGTCGAGCGCGTCGCCGCTGGGTCGTGGACCAGGCAGGGATACCCGTTCCTGTCGGGGAGGGGCGTGTACCGGACGCGGTTCGCGCTCGGCGGCGGCTACGGCGGCTGCGTCGTGCGGCTCGAGGTCCCGATGATCGACGACGTGGTCGAGGCGGTCGTGAACGGGTTGCCCGCAGGCGTTCGCGTGTGGGATCCGTACGTCTTCGACGTGACCGAGCTCGTCCGCGAGGGCGACAACGAGCTCGAGCTGCGGGTCGCGAACACGCCGTCGAACCTGCTGAACGCCGACCGCCGTCCGTCCGGGATCGCCGGGCCGCCGCGCATCGTCGCCGCCCGGCGCGTCGAGCTGGAGGTGCCATCGTGACGACCCTGCGTGTCCGCGAGCTGACCGCCGCGGCGTTCGAGCCGTACGGTCGGGTGATCCACAAGCCCGAACGCGACGAGGATGCGACCGGCCCCGGGTGGCGGTGGTGGGCCGAGACGGTGCTGCTGCCGAACGACGGGCGTCCGTTCGGCGTCGGGTACCTCGACCTGCGACCGGCGCCGCCGACGCGGTTCGACTGGGCCGAGCGGCACATGCGGACGGTCGAGGCCGTTGTGCCCCTCGACGGCGCGTGCCTGCTCTACGTCGGGCCGGCCGAGCACCCCGACGAACCCGGCCGCATCCCCGAGCGAGAGCGGTTCGAGGTGTTCCGGATTCCGCCAGGCCAGGGCGTGGTCATGGAGCCGGGCGTCTGGCACGGGGCACCGCTCGCGAACGAGCGGCCGACCTCGGCGATGGTTCTGATCCTGGAGCGCACCGGGCGCGACGACGTGACGGTCGTGCGGTTCGAGGACCAGCCGGTCGCGATCGAGGTGTAGGTCAGCGCGTGACGAGGGCGTCGATCTCGTCGCCGTGGGCGAGGCTCGCCCGTGCGCCGACGGCGCGCGTCGCGAGCGCGCCCGCCGCCGCCGCGACACGCACGGCCTCCTCGATGCCGCGACCGTCGGCGAGCGCCCACCCGAGCGCCGCGCTGAACGCGTCGCCGGCCCCGGTGGTGTCGACGACGTTCACGCGGAAGGCGGGCTGGTGGTGGGGTTCGAGACCCCGACGGTGCAGCTCGGCACCCCGGCCACCCAGCGTCACGACGACGGCGCCGACGCCGGCATCGAACAGCCGGTCGATCGAGGGCGCGAGCGCGAGGACCTCGCTCTCGTTCGGCGTCAGGACGTCGCAGCGCGCGAGCACGTCCGGCGAGACAGGCCTGGCCGGCGCCGGGTTCAGGACGAACGGCCAGCCGCGCGCGGCCGCCTCCGTGGCCGCCGCCGAGACGGCGTCCTCAGGGATCTCGAGATTTGACAGCACGACCGCGTCGTTAAAGGCCATCGCGGCGAACGCCTCGCGGACGAACCCCGCCGAGACGTCGGCGTTCGCGCCGGATGCGACGACGATCGCGTTCTCGCCGGCGTCGTCGACCCAGATCTGCGCCACTCCGGTCGGCTTGGTGGACGTGCCGAGCGTCGAGCAGTCGACGCCCAGTCCCGCGAGGTCCTGTCGGGTCCATCCCCCGAGGTCGTCGTCGCCGACCTTGCCGACGAACATCGTTCGCGCGCCGAGCGCCGCCGCCGCGGCCGCGGCGTTCGCGCCCTTCCCGCCCGGTGCTCGCGAGAACGTCGCACCGATCACGGTCTCCCCAGACGCTGGCAGGTGTTCGACGCGCATGATGAGGTCGACGTTCGCGGATCCGACGACGACGACGGTCGGGCTCACGCCGTCTCCTTACACCGGTCGCCGTCCCGCATCAGGGGCCGAAGTCTAGAGGTGACCGAGGGGGTCGTACGCATGGAGCGAGGGGTGTACTTCGACGCCTGGTACCCGAGGCAACACAACTACCACCCGAGCCTGCCGCCGCGCCGGCTCAAGATGGTCGAGGACCTCGAGGCGTACCGCGCCACGATGCTGGTCTGGTCGGCCCTCGGCGGCGGGGTGATCTCGCTTCCGTACCTCGAGGAGGAGGCGTTCGGGCCGGTCCCGCCGCGGTACCGGATCTATGGCCACCTGAACGACCGCGAGTTCGTCGAGGAGTGCGGCAGACGCGGGATCAAGGTGTTCGGGATCGTGTTCGAGCACGCCTGGGAGTACCCGGTCGAGCTGAACGAGGACGAGCGCGAGATCCTCGCGTGGAACGAGGTCCACAGCGCCGGCGCCAAGCGCGACTGGCTCGGGATGCGAGAGTTCTGGCAGAACCGCTACCCGAATCTGTGGAAGGCGCGCGAGCACTACTTCCCCGAGAAGGTCACGAACGCCTGGGGGGAGCCGGTCGACGACATCCTCGAGGAGTGCGCGCAGCGGAAGATCACCGGGGAGCCGTGCCGCGCGCTCTGGATCGAGTGCCCCGACCGCGAGCACTACAACTACATGATGGACCGGAACAACCCGGTCTGGCGCGAGTACCTAAAGGCGATCGTCCGGATCCAGATCGACGCGGGCGCGCACGGCGTCCAGTTCGATGAGACGGAGGTGCCGCTGACCTCGCTCCAGTACGGTGGGTGCTTCTGCCGGACGTGCGTAACTGGGTTCCGCGAACACCTTCAGGCGATGCCGGCGGACCAACGGCCGGCGGCGATCGCCGGCGAGGACCTCACCGACTTCCATTACGGCGAGTGGTTGCTTGCGCGCGGCTACGACTTCATGACGGATCGATCGAGCACGCCGCTGTTCTTCGATTACGTCGCATGGCAGTCGCGCAACATCGCGGCGTACTTCGCCGAGCTCGCCGAATACACGCGCGAGTACGCGAGGAGCGTCGGCCGAGAGGTGCTCGTCTCGGGGAACTTCTTCAACCTGTTCGAGCACTATTACCCGATGGTGTCGAATGTGGATGTGATCACGACGGAGATGCGCAACACGCTCTGGCGCCAGCCCGAGTGGTACCGGTACGCGGCCGGGTTCGGCCGCGGGAGGTCCGTCGTCGTCGTCGAGAACCCGTACGGCGGGGTTGTGCCCGAGATGATGCGGATGCTGAGAGACGGCCGGGGCCGTGATCGCTTCCGACAGTCGCTGTACGAGGCGGCCGCGCTCGGGGTGAACATGTCGGCTCCGTACGGGTCGTGGATGGGCAGCGTCGTCGAGGACGCGTTCTACGCGCCGCATGACCTCGTGGTCGAGATCCAGACCTTCCTCGCGGATCACGAGGGGCTTTTCGGCATCGATCCTTCGCGCGCGGAGGTCGCGGTCGTGTACGGGATCAGGAGCAACGCGATGACACGCGCAACGGCCGAGCTCCCGGCCGACAACCGGCTCAACGTCCTGCCGGAGGGAGACGTCCTGGCGTTCGACCAGGTCTCGCGCGAGCTCGCCACCGCGATGCAGCCGTACGACGTGCTCTTCTTCCCCGAGGGCGAGCTGCGGCCGGACACGTTAGAGGCCGCGGACCTCACTCGGTACCGAACGATCGTCGTCCCCGGATGCGATGTGCTGACGGAGCGGCAGGCCGAGCTGCTCGAAGCCTTCGTCGACGCCGGCGGGCGACTGGTGGTGATCGGTCCGCTCGGCTCGAACCTCGGCGGTCGGCTCGACGCGCTGCGGTCGAACGACCGCGTGACGGCGGGCGAGGCGTTCGGGTTCGACCTCGACATGCTCCCGTTCGGCCCGCAGGTGCGCCTGGTCGAGGGCGAGACCGACGCGGCGATCGCGCTGCACCGGGTGGACGCGGGCGTCGCGGTGCATCTGATGCGCTACGACTACGACGAGGCCGCGGACAGCGTGCCGACGCTGGATCGACTCACCTTCGAGCTCAGGCTGCCCGGCTCGTTCGGCTGGGTGGAATCGTTCGACCCTGCCGGACGGATGACGGCGCGGTTGGACGTTGCCGGCGACGCGTACCGGCTCTCGCTCCGCGACGTGGGCGTGTACGGGATCGCGCTGCTGTCGTGAAGGTGCCGAGCTCGCGCCGCTAGCCGGAACCGTCCGGCGGCGAGGCCCGCCGGACGGCATCGAGCCAATCGCGAGAGAACCGTTCTGCGTCGACGCTCGTCACGACGCGTGTCGGGATCCCGCCGTCGTCGACAAGGAGCCTCAACCGCGCGTCGACGAGCTCCGGCCGGAGCCGAAACGTCTCGATTTCGGCTCCGTCCCAGCCGCACGCAACGGCGCACGCCAGCGGGTCGTACTGGAAGTTCAACAGGTCGCTCGGCAGCGAAGGGTTCGAGGCGGGCAGCGTCGCCATCGCGTGATCCTCGGCGCGGTGCCGCGCCTGGTCGGCGAGGAGGCGGGCGAGCCGTCCCGCGCCGTCGAGCGCCGGCAGATCCCGTCCGCGCAGCGCCGTCTCCAGCGTGACCGAGACCTGGGTCACGACCGCGTCACAGCGATCGAACACGACCTTGGCGGCGATCGCATCCTGCTGCACGTTGAAGTCCTGGTCCCACGTCCACGCCGGATACCCCTCGCGGGGCGGCGTCACCCACCCGCCCATCACGACGACGCCCGCGTCTGCGAGGCGCCCCGGGCGCGCGACCTCGTACATCGCGAGGTTCGTGTACGGGCCGATCCCCACGACCGTCGCGCCGGCGTCCACGCTGGCGTCGAGCCGGTCGAGCGCGGCGCCGGGCTCGGCCGGCGCAGGCTCGATGGGCTCCGGCCAGTACTCGGGGAACTCCAGCGGCACGAAGTAACCGCCCAACGAACCCTCGGCGCCAGCGGCCACGGGGACGTCGCCGCGGCCCGCGAGCCCGAGCGCGTAGCGCGCCATCGCGGCACGGATTCCCATCGGGTCGGACACGGTGGTCACCCCAACGACCTCTACGTCGGGCCAGCCAAGGAGCATCGCCAGGGCGCAGAGGTCGTCGGTGTCCGACCCGATGTCGGTGTCGAGATGGATCCGGCGCACCCGCGCAGCGTACCCGCGCGACCCGAGCGCTTCCGCACTACGCTGCAACGGATCGGTCGTCGACATCGGAGGAAGCGCGTAACGCCCTCGACCTGACGGACACCAATCAGCGGGTGCTCCTGCACCGCGCGAGGTCGCGCGTCCGTCGCGAGCTCGACGGGTACCTCTCGGACGGGGCGGGGACAGCGCACGGCTGCACCGACTACCCCGAGCAGATGCGGACGACGATCCGGCTCACGGGCGGGCTCACCGAGGAGCGGATCCCCGAGGATCAGAAGGCCAAGCTTCTCGAGGCGCTTCGCTCCTGGCGAGGTTGGGGCGCCGCAGAGCTCCTACGGTCAAGCGCTCGCGTCGACCGACGACGCCAGCAGCACATCTCGGTCCTCCAGTAGGGCGATCACGTCGTCGTCCAGCGACACGCCCAACAGGTCCTCGAGCTCCTGGGCCTCGTCGGCGAGATCGAGCTGATGGAGCGTCCCGGTCACGACGACCTGGTCCGAGGGTGAGACGTCCGCCTCCTCGTCAGTCACAAGCACCGCGAGATCGCCATCGGTCGTGGCGGTCCCCTCCTCGACCGTCGCGCCGGTCATCGTGAACGCCCGTCCGGCGACGACCTCGTCCACCGTTCCGCTCACTGTGACCGGTTCGCCGCCGAGCGTGATGTCCGGGCTGTCTTCGCTGGTCGGCTCGGTCGTGCCGGCCGTGTCGTCGCAGGCCACCGCGCCGACGGTCAACAGGGCGCCCGCCAGGAGCGCCAGAACTGTCCGCTTCATCGGGAACCACCTCCGAGTTCGAGTGGGGATCCGTGCCTTCCATTTTGATGGAGATACCCCGCCGGCGGCGCCGGGACGCCTCGCGGACGGACGCGTCACGAGCGTGCGGACGGGGTACATGCGGCGCGTGGTTGCGGCGCAGCCATCCAACGGCAGGTCCGTCCGAGCCTGGGACGCGGCGCTCGTGGTGTGGGCCGTGGCCTGCTGCGGGCTCGCCGTCTGGACCGGCGTCGAGGTCCACCGTCTGACGGACCTCAGCGAGACGCTGGCATCGTCGAGCCGCGCGCTCGAGACGACCGCGACCGGGCTCGACCGGGTGGCCGACGTGCCGTTCGTCGGCGGCGAGATCTCCCAGGTCATCGAGCGCCTGCGCGAGACGGCCGCGAGCGCGCGCGCGAACGCGGCTACCACGAGGCGGTCGATCGACCGGGTCGCCGTCCTGATCGCGGTGTCCATCGTCACGATCGCGGTCGTCCCGCCGGTGGTCGCGTACCTCGCGGTGCGACCGACGCTGCGGCGGCGCCGGAGGCCGGCGTGACCCTGCTCGACTCGCGTCGCGACCCGGCGGTCGGCGTGAGAGATCAACCGATCCGCCGGTACGCGCGGTTCGTCGTGTTCCTCCGGTTCCCGATCGCCCTTGCCTGGATGGCGGCGGTCGTCGCCGCGGTCACGTCCCTGCCGGCCCTGTCGGCCGAACAGCACCACGGGTTGCACGCGCTCGTCCCAGCCGACTCGCCCGCGCTCGCGGCAGAGCTCGAGTCCATCCGCGACTTCGGCTATCCGCTGCTCGCGCGGACCGTCGTCGTCCAACGCGACCCGAACGGTCTGTCGACGGAGGCGCAGGCGCGCGCCGTCATGCGCGCCGTCGGCCTGACGCGCGGTGAGATGCCAGAGCTTCGTGGCATCGCGGCCGCCGTTCCCGCCACCAACGCCCTCGGGCTGCTTCCGTCCGCCCGCGAGCAGGGCACCACGGCGCTGACGTACCTGTTCTTCAGCCCCGACGTCTCGCTCGGCGACCAGGAGCTCCTGGCGGAGCGGTTTGTGCGTGAGCAGATCGAGACCGACGGTGACGAGGCCATCGGTGTTACGGGCGCGGTGCCAGGCCGCCTCGAGCAGGCTCGCGAGATCCTCGGCCACCTGACCGCGGTCGAGATCCTGACCGTCGCGGTGATCGCCGTGATCGTCGGGGCGCACTTCCGCTCGGTCGGCGCGCCAGCGCTGACGCTGGCGGCGGCGGCAATCGCATACCTGTTGTCGACCCGTGCGCTCGCGTGGGGTCTCGCGCGGTCGGGCGGCGGGTTCCCCGAGGAGCTCGGGCCGCTGATGGTCGTGCTGCTCCTCGGGATCGTGACGGACTACTCGATCTTCTTCCTGGAGCATGCGCGGAAACGGCTCCGCGACGGCGCATCCGCGAGAGACGCGTCGCGTCACGCGGCGTCGGAGATCTGGGCGATCGTCGTGACGGCGGGCATCGCGGTCGCGGCCGGCGCCTTTGCGCTGCTCGCCGCCGAGGCCGGCACGTACCGCGCGCTGGGGCCCGGTCTCGCGCTCGCGGTGTTGATCGGACTTGCGGTGACGGTGACGTTCGTGCCGGCGATGATCGGCGTGTTCGGTGGCGCATTGTTCTGGCCGTCGCTCCAGCCGTCGCGCCGGCAGGCGCGTGGGATGCAGGCCCGAGCGGCCGATCCGATGCGCTCGATCCGATCGCGCATCACATACGCGGCGACGAGCCGCTGGCTCGCCGTCCCGATCGCGGTCGTCGGGATCGTGGCCCTCGGCGTCGTCGCCTGGGGCGCTCGGTCGATGCAGCTCGGGTTCAGCTTGGTGGGCGTGCTGCCGGACGACAGCGACGTGAAGCAGGCCGCGGTCGCGGCGGGCCGCGGGTTCGCTCCCGGGATCGTCTCGCCGGCGATGCTGGTGCTGAACGCCGGCGAGGGCGACACGCTCGAAACGGAGGCGCTCGGCCACCTCCAATCGGTGCTGGAGGAGCAGGCGGGCGTCGCCGGCGTCCTCGGCCCCCGCGAGGTGACGGCGCTCGACGACATCCTGGCCGCCGGTTCGGCAGAGGCGGCCACGGGAGCCGCCGAGGCGGAGCTTCCCGACGACGCGATGGAGGACGTCGTGGGTGCGTTCGTGACGCCGGACGGCACGGCGGGCCGCATGCTGCTGATCCTCGACACCGAGCCGCTCGGGGCGCCCGCGATCGAGACGATCGAGCGACTCAGGGAACGGCTGCCTTCTCTCCTGTCGCGCGCCGGCCTCGACGGCGTGCGTGCCGTGTTCGCCGGCGACACCGCCCTGGCCGCCGACACGATCGAGCAGACGCTGCACGACCTGCGCCGGGTCGGCCTGCTCGTCGTGCTGTTCATGCTCCTGTTGCTGGTCGCGTTCCTGCGGGCGGCCGTCGCGCCGGTCTACCTGCTGGCCATCAGCCTGCTGGCGTTCCTCGGGAGCCTGTCGATCACGGCGTTCGTGTTTCGCGAGTTCTTCGGTGTGGTCACGACCAGCTTCTTTGTGCCGTTCGCATCGGCTGTGCTCCTGGTCTCGCTCGGGTCTGACTACAACATCTTCCTGGTGGGCAGGATCTGGGACGAGGCGCGCTGGCGTCCGCTCCGCGAGGCGATCGCCGTGGCGGCGCCGGACGCAAGCCGGGCGATCGCGACGGCCGGGATCACCCTCGCCGCCAGCTTCGCCGTCCTCGCGATCATCCCGATCACCCCGATGCGGCAGTTCGCGTTCACGATGGCGGTCGGGATCCTGCTCGACACGTTCCTGGTGCGATCGGTCATCGTCCCGGCCGTCATGGCCTCCATCGGGCCGTCGAGCGCGTGGCCGGGACGGTTCAGGCGACCGGGCGGCCAGGAGCCGCCGCCGCTGTCGGAGGCGACGTCGCCGGCCGCGGCCTGACGTATCTCGGCGTTGCCGACCCGTCCACGGCGACGTACCGTTCCCGACGTGATCCGTTTGGCGTTCTACGTCCTCGCGTTCGTCCTCATCTGGATGGTCGTGCGTACCGCGGCCGACGTGGTCCGCTCGCGGCTACCCGCTCGCAGGCGCGCAACCCGGCCAGCCCGCCCGGGCGGCCACGACTGGGAGCCGCGAACCCGTCAGCTGTCCCGCGCGCTCAAGAAGGTCCCCGTGCCGGTGGAGGACCGCGAGGGGGTCCGGGCGTGGATCGACGCCCATCGCGGCGTCGAGGCCTACGTCGAGCCGAAGACAGTGATGTCGCCCATGACCGTCGTCCTTGTCGACGATGCCGGCGAGTGGAAGCGGTTCGAGCTCGCGGACGACTCGTTCCTTCGGAGGCTCGCCGGGGAACGCGGGCTGCCGGTGTACGACGCGACCCGCGTCGGGTACCCGGAGCGGATGCGGCGGCGCACCAAACGACCGCACGATCCCGTCTGAGGTCTGAGGTCTACAGCTCGTCGCCCGTCCCAACGACAGCGCCCGCGTCCACCTGCCGAGCGCGGCCGTCGGCCATCGCCACGACTCGATCCGCGAAGCGGACAAGGGCCCGGTGGTGCGTGGCCATCAGGACGGCCGTCCCCTCCGCCGCCGCGGCACCGATCGCGTCGAGGACGCCTCGCGTCCAGTGGGCATCCTGA
>JBKPHM010000016.1:0-18256 GCA_046729855.1 Actinomycetota bacterium
CTGGTGCTGGCGGGCCTCTACGCACTGACTCCGATCAAACGCGCGAGCGAGGCGAGGTGTCGGGAGTTGTGCGCGCTCCACGGCTCTTTGCCGTTGAACCTGATGCGAAGTGCACTGGTCGTGGGCGTGAACTACGGACTCAGCTGTGTCGGGTGCAGCGCCGCACTGATGGTTGCGATGGTGATCATTGGTATGTCGAACCTCACCTGGATCATCATCCTGAGCGGGGTAGTGCTCGTCTACAAGCTCGCACCTGCCGCCAGCATGCGGCGAACGTTGCTGCTTTCGGGGGCACTCGGCGCGCTCGGAGCTGTCTACGCCCTAATGACGTGACGGCGCCAGCAGCGTCTTGCTCGTGCCGCCACGAGGAGCCCCCCGGACGGCTCAGGTCCATGCTGGTATCGGGGGCTGGATCGCCCGCGCGCAGGGCTCTCGTGTCTCTGTAGCACCGATTCTCGAATCATTCCCGTTGCATGGCGGGAGGAGATGGGACAAGTCGCACCTCGCCGGTGCTATTTCGACTGCATCACCGCTCGGGCCGGCGAGGCAGACGGGTATGCGCGGCATGATCTTGGGAGCGGCCGTGAAGGCCGAAAGGCCGGTCGACTGTCGGCGTGGATGGTTCGACCCGTGCGGCCAGGCCTCTGGCCAGGCCTTTGATGACGTCAGAGACGGTACGGGACCGCGGACACGACGACCGACGGTTCGAAGAGGAACGTGCCCTTCAGCGTCAGCGCCGTCTGGTTGTGCAGGAAGCGGTGCCACCACCTGCGAACGACGAACTCGGGAATGACGATCGTGACGAACGTCTTCGGTTGCTCCTCCAGCAGGCGACGGACCCACGAGTGGATCGGTCGCGCGATCTGGCGATAGGCCGACTCGAGAACTTCCAACTCCCGTGTCGTATGCAGCTCTTTCCATTCCTCGCGAACCTTCGCTGTCGCCTTCTCGTCGACCTCGACGTGGAGGCAATGGAGCTCATCCGCCCGGAGCGAGACCGCATACCGAAGGCTTCGGGCCGTCGCGTTGTGCGCTCCCGAGACGAGGACCACGGCGACGTGGCGCCATCCCTCCATCGCGCGACGTGCGTCGTGGGGATGAGCGACGGGCTCGAGCTCCTCGTACCCGACATGATGAGCCACGCTGGTCACGACCACGTTCGCCTCGGCCACGACGGCTGCCTTGATTCGCTGCACATGCCAGTTATGAAGGATGTGACGCCAACCCGGCTGTCGCACGGTCTCCGGGATGATGACGTTCACCACGTCGTGGTCGTCGGACCCGGATCGGAGCTCACGGATCAGATTCCTGACCTCGGTTGGGATCGGACGCTCCTGGATCCGCAGCTCGAGGATCTCGCCGAGGTGCCCCCAGGCGCTCAGAAGCTCCTCAACACTCGTTCCCGGCTCCGCATAATGGACCAGGCGTATGTCCTCCGGGAAGACGCGCCTCGCGTAGCCCACCGCGTAGACGTCGGCCGGACCCGGCCTGTGGACAGGTATGACGACGCTTTGGCGGGGAAGGTCGCGCAGCGGCCCTCGACGCTTCGGATCGCGGAGCACGCGTTCGGCCTCCTCGTAATGGCGATTCACCTTGAGCAGGCCAAGCAGCATGATCGGCACCGCAATCAGAATGATGTACGCGCCCTGCTTGAACTTCGTGACCGCGATGATCGCGGTCATGATCGCAGTTACGAGAGCCCCAAACGCGTTGATTGCGAGGCCCCTTCGCCAGCCTTCCTCGCGCAGCTTGACGTGGCGCTTGGACATCCCCGCCTGCGAGAAGGTGAACGACGTGAAGACCCCGATCGCGTAGAGGGGGATCAACCTCGTCACGCTCGCCGAGAAGACGACCAGCAGGAGAGAGGCGAACAGGGCCAGCGCGATGATTCCGTTCGAGAACACCAGCCGGTCCCCGTAGCGCGTCAGCTGTCGCGGCAAGAACCGGTCGCCGGCGTGGAAGCTCGCGAGCCGCGGAAAGTCGGCAAAGCTTGTGTTCGCGGCGAGCACCAAGATGAGCATGGTCGCCACCTGGATCATCGCGAACAGCGTGTCGCCAAGCCCCGAGCTTCCGAAGACGGCCTTCGCGATCTGGGCGTTGACGGTAACTTTCTCCTCGGGATCGGGGACGACGTGCATGTGGGCGGCGAGGATCGAGAGCCCAAGGAACATCGCGCCGAGGAGGGTCCCCATCCACATCAGCGTCGTCCTGGCGTTCCTCCACTCGGGAGGCTTGAAGGCCGGGACGCCGTTCGAGATCGCCTCGACGCCGGTGACCGCGGCCCCACCCGATGCGAACGCCCGCAGGATCAGGAAGACGTAGGCAAGGCCCGTGTAGGACTGGACGGCTGGCAGCGGGAACTGCGAGGCGTGCTCGGGCAGCGTCCCCGCGAACAGCCGGAAGAATGAGACGCCCAGCAGGACGAACGTCATCGTGAGGAAGAAGTACGTGGGAAGCGCGAACATCCGCCCCGACTCCCGCACGCCGCGAAGGTTCCCCCATGCCAGGATGGCGACGAACGCAAGCGAGATCGGGACCCTCCACGTATAGAGCCCCCCGTAGATCGAGGTGAGCGCCGCGGTCCCGGCGGCGACCGAGACGGAGACCGTGAGGATGTAGTCGGTAAGGAGCGCGACGCCTGCAAGCTGCGCGGGCTTGAGGCCGAAGTTGTCCCTGGTCACCAGGTACGCCCCTCCTGCCTGCGGGTACGCGCGGATCGTCTGGCGGTACGAGAACAACAAAATGGCCAGAACGATCAGCAGCGCGATCGTGATCGGGACGACCTTGGCGAACGCCGCCGCTCCGAGCCCGATCGCCGACCCGAACCCGCCGAGGAGCAGGATCCGCAGAATCTCCTCGGTCGCATACGCCGATGAGGAGAGGTTGTCGCTCGCGAACACGGCGAGCGCGGTCGGCTTCCCGAGGCGCTCGTGGGCTAGCCGTTCGGTGGGCAGCGGACGCCCCACCACCAGTCGCTTCATTCGAGCGCCGACGTCCGAGCGCATGGGGCGCCCGGGAGGTCCAGGCCTCGTGCCCGGAACCACCTTGTCGGCCCGGCGCTCTCGTTCCCGCTGCGCTCTGCTCATTCCCGGGAATATCGGCGTCGGCGCATCAGGGGTCGCTCAAGACTCCGGACGCCCGCCTAAAGAACTCCTCAGGATCGGCCGCGCCGCGCCCGGCGGTTTACGCCTGATCGGCGGGCGCGAGACACTTCCAGAAGGAATGAAGACGGTCCTCGCCTTCCGGCGTCCCACGTTGGGGCGCGTCGTCACCGGCGCGGTGCTTGCGCCGACGGCGGCCGTCGGAGTTGCTCTTGCCCTCGGCTCCGAGCACCTGGCGACCGCGACCGCGCTCTGCCTGCTCGCCGTCGTCGCCGCTGCGGCGCTCGCCGGTCTGAGGAGCGGCATCGTGGCCGCGGTCTTATCGTTCCTCGGCCTGAACTTCTTCTTCACCGAGCCACGACACACGCTCATCGTCCGCGAGCCGAGCGACGTCGTCGCGCTCTTCGCGTTCCTACTGTCCGCCCTGATCGTCGGGACGCTGCTCAGCCGAGCGCTCCGTGAGCAATCGCGCGCCGAGCGCCGGGCGACCGAGGCGCAGCTCCTCAGCCGGGCGACAGCGAAGCTGATCTCCGGTGAGGCGTTCGACCGAATCCTGGATGAGCTCGCGGTCGCGCTCGTCGACCTCTTCGGCCTGACGCGTTGTGAGATCTCGACGCCGGATGGCATCGGGGCGGCCAACGCTTCGCAACGGAACACCCAATCGGAGAGAGCGATAACAATCGACCTGGCTACCGCTTCCGGCTCCTTCGGAACGCTCACCGCCGCACGCCGTGGCGATGGCCCTCCGTTCTCGGCATCGGAGGCCGACGTCCTCAAGACGGTGGCGAGCCAGACGGCTCTTGCGATTGAACGTTCCAGGCTCGACCAGGAGGTACGCGCGACGCGCCTGGACGCCGAGGCGAGCAAGCTCCGGGCAGCACTGTTCTCCTCCGTCACACACGATCTGAGAACGCCGCTGTCCTCGATCAAGGCGAGCGTCTCAGGCCTGCTCGGCGAGGGCGCGAGCTACAGCGATGAGCAGCGCGAGGAGATGCTGAGGACGGTGCTCGAGGAAACCGATCATCTGAACTCGATCGTCGGGAACCTCTTAGACCTCGCCCGTATCCGCTCGGGGACGTTGACGCCGTCAAAACAGCCGGTCCCGATCGAGGAGATCATCAGCTCAGCCCTCCGTCGCATGCGGCGCACCCTGGAGCGTTCGCCGATCCGGACCAACATCCGCCCCGAGCTGCCTCCGGTCGACGCCGACCCGATCCAGATCGAGCAGGCGCTTTCGAACGTCGTGGAGAACGCGATCCGCTTCTCGCCAGCGGGGAGCGAGGTCCGGATCTCGGCGGCGCGATGGCGCAACGTTGTGCGCGTTCGCGTTGCCGACCAGGGCCCGGGCATCGCGCCGGCCGACAGGAAACGCGTGTTCGAGGAGTTCTACCGGCGGGATGCCGGATCGGGGCGCGGCGGCACGGGGCTCGGCCTCGCCATCGCTCGGGCGATCGTGATCGCGCACGGCGGCACGATCTGGACCGAGGGTGCGCCGGGTGGAGGCGCGGCCATCGTGATCGACCTGCCCGCGGCCGTGTTGGCACGCGAGCGGGCGGCCGAGCCGCGTGTCGCCGGGAAAGCGTGACGCAGTGACGAAGGTGCTCGTGGTCGACGACGAGCCCCAGATCCTTCGAGCGCTGCGGACGTCGCTGGAGGCGCGCGCGTACGACGTGCTATCAGCGGCGACGGGAGAGGACGCGCTCGCCTCGGTCGCGGCTCAGGAGCCGGATGTCGTGATCCTCGACCTTGGGCTGCCGGATCTGGATGGCGCCGACGTGATGAAGCGTCTGCGGGCGTGGAGCCAGGTGCCTGTCATCGTGCTGTCGGTGCGCGATGCACAGGCCGACAAGATCGATGCGCTCGAAGCTGGAGCCGACGACTACGTCACGAAGCCCTTCGACATGGATGAGCTCATCGCCCGGATGCGGGCCGCGCTTCGCCGGGCGAATGCCGAGGAGCAGGGCGCGCAGGTCGTAACGTTCGGCGATGTCGAGGTCGACCTGGCTCGACGCCTCGTCCGCGTCCGGAACGAGCTCGTCCATATGACGCCGACCGAGTACGCGCTGCTCGAGGCGATGGTGACGAACCCCGGCAAGCTGCTGACCCATCAGTGGCTGCTGAGGAAGGTCTGGGGGCGGGGCTACGGCACAGAGAGCCACTACCTGCACGTCTACGTGCGTCAGCTACGTCAGAAGCTTCGCGACGACACCGCGATGCCTCGCCTCATCGTCACCGAACCCGGCGTGGGCTACCGGTGGAGCCCCGAGCCCCTTCCCCAGACTTAGGTTCCAGGGCTTCGGAGTGGCCGACCGGGTAGGACTGAAGGCGCATGGGCGCGCGTCTTCGGTTCACCTCCTCGGGATCGGGTCGATGGCGTTGCCCAGATGAGAGGGACGGCACACCCCCGCCTCTTCTTCACGGGGGATGAGACCGGGATACGCCATGTGGATATGTCATTTCAACTGCGCCATCTATCGTGATGGTCGCATCCGATGGAAATGGATGGACGGACGGTCGATTTGGGTGCGCGTGGGAGTGCGGCAGTCTGCGGACTATGGAGCCTCTCTCGAGGCAGCGCGGTTGTCGGTGCTCCGTGTGCCGGGAGCACGCTCGCCGAGCCGCTCCACGTGATCGAGGTCGTCGCGAGGTTCGGAATCGGCCGCGACGTCGCCCGACAGCTCGCTCGATAACGGGCGAAGGGGTGTGACGTAGCGGTGAGGCTCTGGACGCGGGGAACCGATCGGACCGATCGAGGCCCGGCGACCCGCGGCCACCGCGCTCGACCGCGACGACGTGCTCGGGCTCTCGCAAGGGCAAGCAACGCACCGGTGTCGTCGCGATCGCCTCATATCTCATGCGCGTCCGTATCGTGGAGGTGTGCACATCGCGGTCCTCGCGCACGAGACGTGGTTCACCTCCGCGCGGCCACCGTACGACTGGTCGTTCGCGTGGGCCGTCCCGTCGCTCCTGATGATCGCCGGTGCCGTCGGCATCGCAGCGGCGTGGCGGGCGGCGAGCCACCGGATCCCTCGGCCCGAGCTGCCGTTCCTTGCGCCAATCGGTCGGCTGTGGCCGTGGGTCCCGCGGCTTCTGGCCGTGCATGCCGGAGTGTCGCTCCTCGCACAGGCGGCGCGTGGGACGTTCCTCGCACCGTCGCTCGAGTTGCCGTCCGATGCGCTCGGCGCGAGCGTTCGGATCGCCGAGGGCGCGCTCGGCGTCTGGCTCATCAGCGGGTTCCGCGTCCGCGGCGCCGCGTTCGCCGTCGCCGTCGCCGGGCCGATCGGCATGGCCGCGTACGGCGTCGTGCCGATCCTCGAGCGCCTCGACCTGCTCGGCATCGCCGTGTTCCTGGTGCTTGTTCCGCCAGGCGCCGACGCATGGGGCGCTTCACCGACGGGGCCCTCGAACCTCGCGCCGGCGCTCACCGCGCTCCGCGTCCTGGTCGGTGCGTCGCTGATCGTGCTCGCGTTCTCCGAGAAGCTCGCTCGCCCGGCCCTCGCACTCGCCTTCCTCGAACGGTTTCCCGCGTTCAACCTGATTCGGACCCTGGGTGTACCGATCTCCGACATCGCGTTCGTCCGCGTCGCGGGCGCGATCGAGCTGTTGTTCGGCCTGCTCCTCGTCAGCGGAGCGCTTCCACAGCTCGTCGTGATCGTTGCCGGCATCCCCTTCAACGCGACACTCTTCTTCCTCGGAACGGACGAGCTCATCGGGCATCTGCCCATCTACGGCGCGATGCTCGCGTTGCTCGTCTACGGGTCGAGCCGGGAGACGGCCGGGGTGGTCGATCGCTTTCCATGGCGACGTCGCGCGTCGACCTCCAACGGA
The DNA here is from genome assembly GCA_046729855.1 of Actinomycetota bacterium. Lineage (GTDB taxonomy): Bacteria > Actinomycetota > UBA4738 > UBA4738 > HRBIN12 > DATHSY01. The sequence continues at coordinate 6,930 of JBKPHM010000016.1, forward strand.
CGCTCGGGGTCACGGCGCCCGGACGACCGCGTGCCCGATGCAGCGGAGGTGAGAACGTGAGCTCCACCCGAACACGCACGACGAACGTCCTCATCGTCGGCGCGGGCGGCGGCGGGCTGCGCGCCGCGATCGCCGCGACGCAGGCGGGCGCCGACGTGCTGATCGTCGGCAAGCGCGCCCGGAACGACCCGCACACCGTGCTGGCGGCGGGCGGCGTAAACGCCGTCCTCGGCACGCGCGATCCCGCGGACTCGATCGAGCAGCATTTCGCCGACACCTATCGGGACGGCTACGAGCTGGCGGACGCCCGCATGGTGGAGATCCTTGTCCAGGAGTCCCCCGCGGCGGTCCTCGAACTCGCGGACTGGGGCTGTCCGTTCGCGCGAACCGAGGACGGCAGGATCGACCAGCGGTTCTTCGGCGCACACATGTACCGCCGGACGTGCTACGCGGGCGACTGGACCGGCCGCGCGATCGTTCGCACGCTCGGACGGCGCGTGTCCGATCTCGGCGTTCCGGTGCTCGAGGGCGTGTACGTGACGCGCCTCCTCGTCGTCGACGGGACGTGCTTCGGCGCGTACGGGGTCGACCTCGCGACCGGTGAACGCCTCGTGCTGCTCGCGGACGCCGTCGTTCTCGCGACGGGAGGTCACACCCGAAACTGGCGTCGGTCCAGCTCGCGCCGAGACGAGAACTACGGGGAGGGCATGGCGCTGGCGTTCGACGCGGGCTGCCGCCTCGCGCAGATGGAGCTCGTGCAGTTCCATCCGACCGGGATGCTGTGGCCCGAGGAGGTCGCCGGCACGCTCGTGACCGAGGCCGTCCGCGGCGAGGGCGGCCGCCTGACGAACGCGCTCGGCGAGCGGTACATGCAGCGGTACGATCCGGAGCGCCTCGAGCTGTCAGCGCGCGACCGCGTGGCCTTCGCGAACTACACCGAGATCGCCGAGGGCCGCGGCGGCCCGCACGGAGGCGTCTTCCTCGACGTATCGCATCTGCCGAAGTCGACGATCCTCGAGAAGCTCCCGCGGATGTACCGTCAGTTCGTCGAGCACGAGATGCTCGATATCTCTCGCGAGCCGATGGAGGTTGCGCCGACGGCGCATTACTCCATGGGCGGCGTGGTCGTCGACCCAGGGACGACTGCGACCGACATCGACGGGCTATTCGCCGCCGGCGAGGTGACGTCGGGCGTGCACGGCGCCAACCGCCTCGGCGGTAACTCGCTCGCCGAGATCCTCGTGTTCGGCCGCCGCGCGGGCGAGCGCGCCGCACACATGGCCGCCTCACGCGACGTCTCCGTCCATCCGCGCCGCGTCATCGAGGAGGCCGCCGACGAGGTCGACCGTTCCGTCCGGAAAGGCGAGGAGCTCGCCCGGCCGATGCAGCGTGCCGTCCGCGACGCGATGTGGCGGTTCTGCGGCGTCGTCCGCGACGCCGAGGGGCTGGACCGCGGGCTCGCGGAGCTGGACGGGATCTCGACGGCGGCACAGGACGTCGACATAAGCCCGAACGAGGAGGGATGGGCGGATCTCGGTCACCTGTTCGACCTGCGGGCGGGCCTCCTAACGGCCCGGGCGGCCCTGCTCGGCGCGCAGGCCCGGCGCGAGAGCCGCGGAGCGCACCGGCGTTCCGACTTCCCGAACGTCGACGCGAACCTCCGGCTCGCCTTCGAGGTGGCCGCCGAGGACGCCGGTCGGCCCAGGCTCACGGCCACGCCGCTCCCCGACGTTCCGGCCAGCCTCAGGCCGGCGCTCGAGGCGCCCACGGCCGAGCTCAGCGGAGCGCGATTGCTCGAGTAGCCGTGCAGCATGGCCGTCCAGGTCCTGGTCAAGTTCGCGCCAGCGCTGCCACAATCGATCACGCTCCCGCCCACCGCGGCCCTGCCGGGCACCTTGTCAACCCGGAGCGTGCCCTGCGAGCTGTCCGACCCGTTCATCCTCGTCCACCCGTTTCCCCTGCTCTTGGGCTTCGAGCCTGCTCCCTCTCGTGTCGCACCAAAGGAGGATGTCGTGAAACCGCAGTCTCTGCAGGCGCACGGATCGTGGAGGCGTTTCGGGCTCGCCGTCGCCGGGAACGCGAGATGCGAGACGGTCGGGAGGTGATCCCATGGGTCGCGTGCCGGAACCTCACTCAAGCCCGAGGGCACCGGAGGACCGCCCGTGGAACTGGCACGGGACGGCAGAGGCCGACAAGGCCGACGCGATCATCGACCACGGGGGATGGAAGGCGTTCGCCAGCGCGCACGCCTGGTACGACCCGTCGGTCGACGAGGAGGGCAGCGACCCGCCGCACGAGAAGCAGGCGTATAAACTCCCTCACCACGAGTTGATCGGCGGGGAGCTCCGCGTCGTGTGGAACGGTGTGCGCTCGGCCATGCAGGTCCTGTCGGGAGCACGGGGCGGGGTCGACCTGCCGGAAGGTGACCGCAAGGACGTCTACCGACACCTCGAGCATCACTACCGTGAGTTCGACAGGGACCCGCCGGACCTCGACGGATAACCGACCACGGCGACGTTCATCGGCCCCACTGGAGACGCCCTTCTTCGTCCTTTAGCGACCACTCTCGCACCAAGATTCCGGTTCCGGTCGACTGCCTCGAACCGCGACCGTGAGAAGGTGAATAGAGGATGGACTACGTCCTGCTCGTCATTAAGATCGCACGCCGTCCGGAGGCGGGGTGCCGATGGGTTGCGTGATGAGCTCGGAACGTCCGCGGCGCGACGAGTCGGCGATCCACGAAGCGTTCGGCGGGATATCACCGTCGTCCATGGATCCTCGTTTGCTCGCCGTCCAGTCCGGTCGTGTGTGAGTATCGACGACCGCGAGTACTGCGTCGAGGCGAGAATCGTATGAGCGGCTGGCCGGGACCCGGCAATCGGACGCGGCGGGTGGCGTGATGGAGACGTACGGGTACAAACGCGTCGGCGATCTCGTCATCCACGCGGACGTCTACGCAGGCGGCGCGTCCGGCGCGCGACCGGTGATCGTCTTCATCCACGGCGGCGCGTTGATCAACGGCAACCGAGGGTGGGTCCCTGATTGGCTCGTTCGCGCTGCCGCCGACCAAGGATCGCTCCTCGTGTCGATCGACTACCGCCTGGCGCCTGAGACGAAGCTGCCGGAGGTGGTCTGCGATGTGGTCGACGCGTTCCGCTGGCTCCGTGATGAGCGATCGCGACCGTTCGACGCGGATCCCGCGCGGCTCGTCGTCGTCGGCGAGTCGGCCGGCGGGTACCTGACGCTCGCGGCGGGCTTCCTCGTCGACCCGCGGCCGGCCGCGCTCGTCTCGCTCTGGGGATACGGCGATCTGATCGGCGACTGGTACAGCACCCCGAGCCCCCACCCGTGCCACCACGAGATCCATCTCTCGGAAGACGAGGCGTGGCGGCAGGTGTCGGGACCACCGATCGCCGACGATCGGGACCGGCCGGGGGACGGCGGCGCCTTCTACCAGTTCTGTCGGCAACGGGGGCTGTGGCCCACGGCCGTGTCGGGGTGGGATCCCGAGCGCGACGCGGACGCCTTCAACCGGTTGATGCCGCTGGTGAACGTCGCGGACGGCTATCCGCCGACGCTCCTCGTGCACGGCGACCGCGACACGGACGTCCCCGTCGAAGAGTCGATGCTGATGGCCGGCGAGCTGGCCCGATGGGGCATCGAGCATCGGTTTCGGTCGATCGCCGGCGGCGAGCACGGGCTCGGAGACGTCGACGCGGGTGTCCTCGATGCAGTCGAGCGTGACGCCGCCGACTTCATCCGGAGCCACCTGGCGTAGGTGCCGTCCTAGGCGGACGTCCGCGGAACGAGGAGGTGGGGCACCACGACCTCGACGCGAGGGCCGTCCCGGCGGCCGGTCATCCGTTCCAGCAGGAGCCGGCCGCATTCCCGGCCCATGTCGTAGGCGGGGTTGACGACGGTCGTGAGGTCGGGGGTGACGAGGCTCGCCGCCTCGATGTCGTCGTAGCCGACGAGCGCGACGTCGTCGGGGACACGCAGCTCCGCGTCGCGGATTGCGTCCATCGCGCCGATCGCCATCAGATCGTTCGCGCAGAAGACCGCCCGCGGTGGCACGGGGTTCGTCAGCAGCTGGCGCATCGCCGCGGACCCGCCGGTACGCGTGAAGTCACCGACCGCGAACAGGCGAGGGTCGGGGTCGATCCCCGCGCCCCGGAGCGCGCTCCGGTAGCCCTCCAAGCGGTGGTCGCTCGGCGAGGTTCCCCCGGGGCCGCCGATCATCGCGATCGGCGCGTAGCCCTTCTCGATCAGATAGGTGGTCGCGTCCCGCGATCCCTCGACGTCGTCGGTCCGCACGCAGTCGACGGTGCGGTGCCGGATCGTGGTGCCGATCGACACGACCGGCATGGCCGCGCGCAGAACCGGCGCGAGCATGCGCGTCGTCGTTGCGAACGACGCGAACGCGATGCCGTCGACCCGCCGTTGCAACGAGTCGTTCAAGAAGTTCCGCTCCTGGTCCCGGACGCCGTCCGTGCTGCCGACGAACGTCTGGTAACCGCCTGCGTGGAGCGTGTCCTGCATCCCGCGCGCGAGCGTTGGGTAGTAGGGGTTCGTGATGTCGGGGATGATCAGGGCGACCGCATGCGAGCGCTCCGTCCGGAGACTTCTCGCGAACGCGTTCGGTCGGTAGCCGAGCTCCCTAATCGAGTCATCGATCCGCGCCCGCGTCGCCGCGGCCACCCTTCGATTCCCCGAGAGGGCGTGGGAGACCGTGGTGATGCTCACCCCAGCATGGTGTGCGACCTCGACGATCGTGACGTCCTTCTGGGAGCGGCCCTGCTCGGCGTTCGCCATCCTCGAGATCCTTGCCTGTCCCTTGACTATGGAAAAGGTTTTGCATTAGCGTACCAGCGGTCGAGTCGGCGGGCCGAAGGGGGCGACTCGTGCACGACGTCTTGGATCTCCGCGACATCCTCACCGACGAGTTGGCGCAGCGGCGCGAGTCCGGATACGACGTCGACGATCTCGAGGGCGCCGTCAAGGAGGCGACGTCGAACGGATCCGTCGCGGAGCGCGAGCGCGTGCTCGAGGAGCTGGAGCGCCGGCCGCTCCTTGCGAACTGGCCCTACGACGAGCCGTCGGATTTGCACGGCATCGAGCAGGCGGTGAACGGCACTTCGTCGACGCTCCCCGACGTCGACGACGGTGCCCTCCGCGAACAGCTGATGGGCGCATGGCTCGGCCGGTGCGCGGGGTGCAACCTCGGCAAGCCCGTGGAGGGCTGGAGCCGGGAGAAGATCGCGCGCTATCTCGAGGCGGCCAACGCGTTTCCGATCGAGGATTACTTGCCGCAGCTCGATCCGTTTCCCGAAGGGCTCACGCTGAACTGGTGCTGGCCCGAGACCACCCGCGGCAACATCCGGTACATGGCTCGCGACGACGACACGGACTACACGATCCTCGGCCTCCACGTGCTCGAGGAGCACGGGTTCGACTTCGGTCCCGAACACGTGGCGGAGGAGTGGCAGGACCATCTCCCGTTCACGCAGACCTACACGGCCGAGCGTGCGGCGTACCGGAACCTCGTCCATGGGCACCGGCCGCCCGAGACCGCGACCGTCCGGAACCCGTACCGCGAGTGGATCGGCGCACAGATCCGCGGCGACATGTGGGGGTACGTGTCGCCCGGCGACCCGTCGGAAGCCGCCCGGCTCGCGTTCAACGATGCCTCGCTCTCCCACACGCAGAATGGGATCTACGGCGAGATGTGGGCCTCGGTCCTCATCGCGTGCAGCTTCGCGATCCGCGACCCGAAGCCGGCGATCGAGGCCTCGCTCGCCTTCATCCCCGAGCGCTCGCGGCTCGCCGAGGCGATCCGTCACGTGCTGGAGCTCCACGCAGACGGCCGGACGTGGGGCGAGACGCGGGACGAGATCGAGTCGCGGTACGGCCACTACAGCTTCGTGCACACGATCAACAACTCCACGCTCGTCACGGCCGCGCTGCTGTGGGGCGACGGCGACTTCTCCCGGACGATCGGGCTGGCGGTGGAGGGCGGCTGGGACACCGACTGCACGGGTGCGACCACGGGCTCGATCTTCGGGGTGACGTTCGGAGCCGGGGCGTTGCCGTCCCATTGGATTGATCCCTTGAACGATCGCATCCACAGCGCGATCGCGGGCTTCGACAACTCGAGGATCACGGATCTGGTGGAGCGCACGGAGGCGCTCGTGCTCCGGCATCGCGCGAGGGAGCCGGGCGGCACGGGCGGACGGTGAGCCGTGGCCGCGATCGTCCTCGACGGGATCTCGAAGACCTATCCCGACGGGACGAACGCGGTCTCCTCGCTCGATCTCGAGATCCCCGACGGCCGGCTGACCGTGCTGGTCGGCCCGTCCGGCTGCGGGAAGACCACCGTGCTGATGATGGTGGCCGGGCTCGAAGACGTCACCGACGGCACGATCCGGATCGGCGATCAGGTCGTGAACGACGTGATGCCGAAAGACCGCGACATCGCGATGGTCTTCCAGAACTACGCCCTGTACCCGCACATGACCGTCTACCGGAACCTTGCCTTCGGCCTGCGGATGCGCAAGGTCGAACGCGGCGAGATCGATCGTCGCGTCCGTGAGTCCGCCCGGATCCTCGGGCTCACGGACGACCTGCTGCAGAAGCGACCGAAGCAGCTCTCGGGCGGCCAGCGGCAGCGGGTCGCGATGGGGCGGGCCATGGTCCGCGATCCGCAGGCCTTCCGGATGGACGAGCCACTGTCGAATCTCGACGCGAAGCTCCGAGTCGAGATGCGGGCGGAGATCGCGGAGCTCCAGCGCGCGCTCGGCGTGACGACGATCTACGTCACGCACGACCAGACCGAAGCCATGGTGCTCGGCCACCATCTGGCGCTGATGAACGCCGGCACGCTGCAACAGGTCGGGGCGCCGCAGGACGTTTACGACGCGCCCGCGAACCTGTTCGTCGCGAGCTTCATCGGGTCCCCGGCGATGAACCTCGCCGAGGCAGATCTCGTGTCGTTCAACGGCAGCACGACCCTCGCGTTCGGCGGGCAACGCCTGCGGGCTCCGGAGCACGTGTTCGACACGCGACCGGCGCTCCGCTCCTACGCCGGGAGGAAGGTGATCGTCGGCATCCGGCCCGAGGGCCTGGAGGACGCGAGCCTCGCTCCGGGAGCGCCGCCCGACCGACGGTTGCGCGTCTCGGTCTCGCTCCGCGAGTCGATGGGGCCCGAGGCGTTCCTGCACTTCCCGGTAAAGGCGGCGCGCGTGCCGATCACGACCAACGGACGGGGCGGCGCGAGCCGTGACGACGTACCGATCGAGCCGGCGGAGACGACGTTCGTCGCGCGGGTCACCGCCCGAACGAAGGCGCGCGACGGCGACGACGTGGAGTTGGTGGTCGACATGGACGCGTTGCACTTCTTCGATCCGGCGACCGGCGACAGGATCTCGACGTAGCCCAAGGGGGGTCCCGCGATGAAGCTTCGCAGGCACACGACAGCGCTGGTGACGATCGTGGTAGGGGCGCTCGTCGCCGCGGCGTGCACGAGCAACGATCCGGAACCGCCGGAGAACCAGGCGGCGGTCGATGAGCGCCAGACGATCGACATCTGGGCCTTCGAGGGCGAGGCGGACTTCCTGCCGAGATTGATCGCGGCGTTCGAGAAGGAGCACCCGAACATCACGGTGAAGCTGACGAACATCCCCGAGGACAACTACGTCACGAAGGTCGACACGGCGCTCGCCGCGGGCCGCCCTCCGGACCTCGGTTACCTGTACGAAACACGATGGATCACGGCCGGCAGGATCCTGACGATCGACGACGTCATCGCCTCCGAGAACATCGACGTCTCCCAGTTCAACCAGAACGCGTTCTCCGGTTGCGTGGTGGACGGCAAGACGTACTGCCTCGGGTCGTACACGGGGGCGATCATGCTCTTCTACAACAAGGACCTGTTCGATGAGGCGGGTGAGCCCTACCCGTCGGCGACCGAGCCGATGACGGTCGACGAATACGCGGCCGTCGCCGAGAGGCTCACGCAGCGGAGCGACGACCGCTCCGACTACGTCTGGGGCGGCTTCGCGGAGCCGACCGACTGGTGGATGGACTGGCGGGTCCTCTTCAGCGAGGACGGAAGGACGGTCGAGGGATACCTGAACGACGCGCCTACGGTGCACATGTACGACGTGCTCGCGACGATGGTGCGCGAGGGCACCAGCCCGAGCGAGTCGGACTTCGAATTCTTCGGCGACACGGATCCGCTCGCGACGGGCCAGATGGCGATGACCTTCATCGACAACGTGGTCGCCATCCCGACGCTCGAGAAGGCGGGGATCCCCTGGGGCGCGGCGCCGACCCCCGTCGAGAAGGAGGGCGACCTCCCGTGGGTCGGCTCATGGACCGACTCCTGGGCTGTCTTCTCGGACACTGACCAAGCCGAAGCGGCCAAGGCGTTCCTCGGGTTCGTGGCGACGGAGGGGAATCGCTTGCGGGCACGGGCCGGGCAGCAGCCGCTCAACAACGCCATCGCCGAAGAGGAGGACTGGGCGGGCGACAGCCCCGGCCGTGCCGATGTGCTCGAGGTCGCGAAGCTGGCCCGAGCCAACATCTTCTTGCCGGCCAGCATCTTCTCGATCGACGGTCCGCTCTGGGACGCCTTCGGCCTGATGGTCGAGGGGGACAGGACCGCGCAGGAGGCCTTGGACGAAGCCGCAGTGGATATCCAGAGCAACCTCGATCGAGCATGGTCGACCTACGAACAGATCTGACGCGCGCGCCGTCCGGCGTCGCGGGGACCGCACCGGAGGGTCGACGGGCGAAGCCGCGGCGCGGCCGCATGGCCAAGAAGGAGGAGCGCGCGGCGTTCCTGTTCGCGTCGCCGTGGCTCCTCGGCATGATCCTGTTCGTCGCCGGGCCGATCCTGGCGTCGGTCGCCCTGTCGCTCACGAACTGGAACCTGATCTCCTCGCCGCGGTTCATCGGGGCCGTGAACTACGGCGACATGATCGAGGACCACAACTTCTGGCAGTCGATCCGAGTGACGTTGACGTACACGGCCCTCGCCGTGCCGCTGTATCAGGTCGCCGGGCTCGCGTTGGCCCTCCTCCTCAATCAACGCGTGCGAGGCATGTATCTGTTCCGGACGATCCTGTTCCTGCCGTCGGTGCTGAGCGGCGTGGCGGTGGCGGCACTTTGGGTATCGCTCCTGAACCCGGACCTCGGCGTCGTGAACCAGGTCCTGCGGGCCGTCGGCGTCGATGACCCGCCTCGATGGCTCTCCAGCCCCGACTGGGCGGTGCCGGCCATCGTGCTCATGGGCCTGTGGGGAGTGGGCGGGAGCGCGATCATCTATCTCGCGGGGCTCCAGAACATCCCGCCCGCCCTCTACAACGCGGCGCGGATCGACGGCGCGGGGACGTGGCAGACGTTCCGGACCATCACGCTCCCGCTCCTCACGCCCACGCTGCTGTTCACGCTGCTGATCGGCCTGATCGAGGCGTTCCAGGTGTTCGACACCGCGTTCGTCCTCGGCGGGAGCCGCGGCGGCACGCGGGGATCGATGCTGTTCTACGTGCTCAACATCTGGAACGAGGGATTCCGAAACGGCCGGTTCGGCTACGCGTCAGCGCTCGCGTGGGTGTTGGTGCTCGCCGCCGCGGCGGTGATCGTCCTGATCTTCGTCACGTCGAGCCGGTGGGTCTACTACGAGTCGGAGGAGGCCTAGAGCGTGGCGGTTCGCGCCGAGGTCAGCGACACGCTCGAGAGGCCGGCCCGTCGCGCTTGGAGGCCCAGGTACCGGCTGGCGGCGAGGTTCGCCGTGCTCTATGCCGCGCTGTTCGGGCTGTGCGCCGTGATCCTGCTGCCGCTGGGGTGGATGATCACGGTCGCGCTCAAGCCCGACTTCGAACCGGTGTTCACGTTCCCGCCGCAGTGGTTTCCGACGGAGCACTGGCACTGGGAGAACTTCTCCCGGGCCCTCCTCGATCAGCAGCGACCGTTCCTGCGCTACACAATCAACACAATGATCATCGTCGTGGGCAACATCGTCGGGACCGTGTTCTCGTGCGCACTCGTCGCCTACGCGTTCGCGCGCCTGCGGTTCCGTGGGCGGGAGTTCCTGTTCAACCTCCTGATCATCACGCTGCTGATCCCGTGGCAGACGCTGATGATCCCGCAGTTCCTGATGTTCTTCCACATCGGGTGGTACGGGTCGTACCTGCCGCTGATCGTGCCCGCGTTCTTCGGCAACGCGTTCTTCATCTTCTTGATCCGTCAGTACATGCGGACGATCCCGCGCGACCTCGAGAACGCCGCCCGCATCGATGGCTGCAACCACTTCCAGGTCTTCTGGCACATCGTGTTGCCCTTGTGCAAGCCGGTGCTCGCCGTCTGCGTGGTCTTCGTGTTCCTCGGAGAGTGGAACGACCTGCTCGGTCCCCTCATCTACCTGGACAGCAACGACAAGTTCACCGTGGCGATCGGGATGGCGAACCTGGTGACGTCAGGCTTCCCCGCCCTCAACCTCTTGATGGCCGCGAACCTCATCATGATGTTGCCCGCCGTGGTGCTCTACTTCTTCGCCCAGGACAAGTTGATCGGCGGGATCGCCTCCGTGGGCCTCAAGGGATAGACCACCCCGGCGCGTTCGGTCGGTGCTCTCAAGCAGCGCCTCGAGTCGCTTGGCCATCTTGGCGCTCGCGGCGTCGTCCTCGTGCTTGAAGTAGCCGAACACCGTCGCACCGTTGTCGACGGGAAGGCCGGATCCGGTTCGCCCACGAAAGCAGCTCGTCATCGGAGTACTTGGTCTTGCGGAGCCGGAGGTAGCCCGCGGGTTCCCACGACAGATCGTCCGGGGACGGATCGTTCTCGTCGGTCTCGACGACACACCACGCGACGCCCTGCGAGACGAGAAGGTCGCGGGCCTCCTTCCAACGGGTGACGGAACTCCATCGCGCACGTCGGCACGCCCGGTGCCGGAGCCGGCAGGTACCCGACGAACGCCTCGATCAGGGAGCGGTCGTAGTGGAGCGTCGGCGGGCACTAACAGCACGCATCCGAGCTTGTCCGTGAAGGTGTGTTGAGGGTGTGTGGGCCGCGATCGGATCGTGGCACCACCACAATTAGGTCGTCGACCTGCGGGTTGCTTCGTGGGCCCCCGGGACTCGAACCCAGAACCTGCGGATTAAGAGTCTGGTCCGAACGTGCAGGTCTGAACGCCGCCTCGCCCTTGAGAAGCGCGTTTGCGTATCTCTGGTACCCATCGCTTCCCATCGTTTCCCATTCCTTCACGGGGACGAGCCGGGGACAAGGCCCCCGTCGGCGTTGCCATTTCGACCACACGTGGAGCGCAGACA
>JBKPHM010000017.1:0-8855 GCA_046729855.1 Actinomycetota bacterium
GTTGGGCGTCCTCGTCGTTGCGGCTGGCGTTCTCGCGATGGTTGGGAGTCGGCGAAGTGGCACGATGGCGCTACTCGCGGGTTCAGCGGCCTTCATCTTCGCGATCGTTCGGGCCGTGCAGCTGGATGGGCAGGACTTCGCCGTCCAATCGGTGACGATCGAGGGATCGCCGTTCGGTCCCACTCGGAAATGGTTCCTGGCCCGCAACGTCGAGTTAACCGGTGAGCGTCTCTCCGCCATGATCCGTCAAGTGACCCCGTAGACGCGTCCTTGCCTGGCGGATGAGTGGGTCTCAAGAGGAGAGGACCGTCCTCCTGATGTGAGGGCGCCGTCCGCCGGATGGTCATCCCAGCTATCGCGAAGGTTACATGAACGGCACTTGCCAGTTGCCGACGATCTTGTGCACGCGGATGTACGGGGGAGGCGGCTCGTGGATCACCGTCTAGGTCACGGCGACGCTGCGACCTCCCACCCATCCCCCCCAAGACGTATGAGCCGAAGCATGGGCCCGAAGGGAGAGGTGGTGCATCCGAGACTCTACGAACGAGGACCCACCGGGCCGCACCGCCAGCCTCATCAGCCCTTCGGCCGATTGTTTCGGTCGCCGGGAGGGACTACAACATGGCCGCGGAGGGCCGGAAGCCTCCTTCGGGATGTGCTGGGTGCTTCCCCGTCGACGAGCAGGTGGAAGATGAGCGCCGACGCGGCCCACGGCGCCCGGGCGCCGAGACGGCCCTCCGTCGTATTCCCGTCCCTATAGACCTCAATCAGCCGCCGCGGCGGACTTCCTCGCCGGCGGCGTGACAGTCGAGGTCGTGGCGGTCGCCTCAAGGCGGCCCGTCACCCTTTTCGCGGCTCCTGGCCCCTCTCAGCAGCGCTTATAGCGCTCAGTGGTTTCGGGAAGTTCGTTGTTATGGCCCCCACGGTGAGTTTGCGAGGGGAGGAAGCTCGGAACCGCTTCGCCCAGAACGCCAAGGTAGCGGCAGCGAGTGCGAGCAGTACCCCAACAACGAACCCGGCGAAGGCCATACTCGCTCTCTGATCATTGACTGAAGACCGCGTGGCCGTCAGGCGCGTCCGCAGATCGTTGGCGACTCTGGCCTGGTAATCCGCGATCCGGTGCGCCGTGTGCCGAGTGGCTCGCAGCATATTGATCGTACGGCGGAACGGAGTCATGTCGTGACGGATCTCGACTCGCCGAACAAGGAGGCGCTCGATTCGCCGTACGAGCGGGGCTGCCGAATGACCTGGTGCGATGAGGACGTACACGCCGACGTCCCGTCGGGCGGACGGACCGCAGGGAAACGGGCAACGTTCAATGGTGTACCGCCCGGGCGGAAGCGTCGGCACGACCCACGACACGCGGAGGTCGTTTCCATCGTTTGCGACCTCTACCGACGCCGGCACGCGCTGCTCGTCAGGCGCTCGACGTGGTCGTGGTCCGAACCACAGCGGGTCCGGAACCATGACGATAACGTCCCATCGGTCGGCCGCCGCGCGACCGACATCGTCGTACACGATGACGCGTCCGCGAATCGTCTCGCCAGGTGTGTAGACGCGTCGCGGCAAGAACAGGCCGCCGCCCTTGGCGGAGGCCGAGGTAGCGCCCGTCGACAGCGCTACACCGACCGCAAGTACGGCGACGAGCGCGCTAGAACGCAGATGGCATGTCATCTGATACGACATCGGACCGGCGACACGGCAAGACGGTTCCCGCCAAGCGGACTGCGAGCCCGAACGACAAGGAAGAAGACACGGAGAATCATCTGCCCTTGGGAGGCGGCCTCGCTCACCGGGTGCGGCGCTTGCCGCCGTCGGCCTTCGTCATGAGGCTATGCGGAGGTCGGAGCCTGACGAGGTCGGACTGTTCGCTCCCGGGCCGCCCAGGCGGCATGACGGCGCTGAGGGACCGCATCGGGAGGCCCTCCCACGTCTGTTGTCGCATCGTCACCGGACGGTCTTGGCGAAATGCGCAACCTGCCAGCTGGAGTCGCACGCGCTACACGTCACCCACCAGTAGCCCGGGGCCGAGCCGTCTGCAGGACGAGCCGGAGCCTGGCGGGCTCTGTCTCGGAGGCGAACTCGCACTGCCCCAAGTGGCGGCTGGTCTTCGGATCGAGCGGGTCGAGCCGAGCACGGTGGTCGGCGGGCTCCTCGTAGACGTCCTCCACTCCGCACTGGCAGCGGGCCTGCCAGTGTCCGCGCTCGACCTCCGACCACGGGAGACACCGGGGTCGGCCTTCACGATCTTGCAGCCGTCGGAATGTACGAACGGCCTGTTGGGCCTCTTCGTCTTCGTGCGGCCAAACATCATTCCTCCTCCTCTCATCCCACGCTGGCGGGCAACATCACGAACGGCTCCGGGGCAGGTCCGATCCGCGTCACGCCGTCGTAGGCGATCATCGCGGCCAAGACGCCGGCGATCGGAGCGCCCTCGGCGACGTCGAGATCTGGACGGAGGCCAGACGGTCCGGAGATCAGACCCAGGTTCGCGGCGTGTCCCGCGAGCACCCGATCAGGATCGTGAGGCCGCTTCGTCGGGAACTTCGTGCTCCGGGATGCTCACGGACCAGCCTGCCTCGGCCAGGGGCACGATTGACTTCGCGGTCCACGCCGCGCCGCCGGAGCAGCAGGGCGTGTCGATCAACTCAACATCGGGACACTCTGTCCGAATCGCTCCGGGGAATCAGACCGCCCAGCGAATCAGGCCGATGACAGCGCTGACGGCGACCACCCACACGACGTTGACGCGGAAGCGCCACATCGCGATCAGGCTACCGATCGCCACCGCGACTGCGAGAGGATCGATCGAAGACACGACCGGCACGGACACATCATGCCAGAACAGACGCTCTGCCTGGTGCTCGTTGAACAGGACACTGCCTGCAAACACGACAGCCAGGTTGGCGACTACGCCGACGACGACGGCAGTGATTGCGGCGAGGGCAGAGGCGATGCGGCGATTTCCGCGAAGCCGCTCGACTGATGGTGCGCCAAGGAAGATGAATAGGAAACTCGGTACGAACGTCGCCCACGCGGTCACGAGTGCGCCAATGATTCCGGCGGCGACAGGATCAAGACTGCCGGGATCGCGGTACGCCGCGACGAACCCCACGAAGACGACGGTGAGGATCAGAGGCCCTGGTGTCGACTCGGCCAGGCTCAGTCCCACTGCCACCTCGCCCGACGTCAGCCAGCCGAAGCGCAGAACGGCTGCCTGGTTCACGTACGCCAAGACCGCGTATGCGCCGCCGAATGTAACCAGCGCCATGAAGGAGAAGAACACCGCCTCCGTGGCGATCACCCCGTCCGTGCCAGTCGCCAATGACACGAGGGCAAGCGGACCGAGCCAGACCACTAGCCCGACGGCGAGCACTCGGGTGGCTCTGCCCCAGGTGGGCTCCACGCCTGGACGGCCGACGTGCATGGCCGGGGAGGCGTCGCCAGGGACACCCGTAATGCGCACACCGAGCCACAGCCCGAGAAGTCCCGCAACCACAATCACGATCGGGAACGGCACGCCGAAGATCAAGAGTGCGATGAACGCGGCGGCGGCAATCACGTAGGCGGGCCTCGTCGTCAGCGCGCGCTGGCCGATCCGGATCAGAGCCGCCGCCACGATCCCAACGACGGCCCAGGCGAGGCCTTCGAAGATCGCGGAGACCCAGCCAACGTCACCATGGACGGCGTAGACCCATGACAGGCCGATCATGAGTGCGAGGGCCGGCAGCAGGAAGAACACGCCTGCTGCCACAGCACCAGCAGAACCGTTGAGCAGCCAGCCGATGTAGATGGCGAGCTGATGGGCTTCGGGCCCCGGGAGCAGCATAGCGAAGTTCAGCGCGTGGAGGAACCGTTCCTCGACTATCCAGCGACGCCGCTCCACCAGTTCGTCGTGCATGATCGCGATCTGACCGGTCGGACCGCCGAAGTTGATGAAGCCGAGCCGTACCCAGAAGACAAGGGCGTCTCGGAACGCAACTTCAGACCGCACATCTGTAGCCATCGCGCGACGATACAGCGAGCGTGCTCCATCCCCTCAGCACCGCCGACACTAGGACGACAGTCCGCCCAGGACGCGAGCCACCTGCCGCCGAACCTCGGTGTGGAGGCTGGCCAGGTCAAGCAGCCCAGCCAGGTCCCGGCCGACCTGCGTCCGTTGCCGCAGGAGAGTCAGGGCGAACTCGTCTCGCTCGGGCTGTTCGGCGCGCATCAGCTTGCGTAGAACGACGCGGCCCTGCGGTTCCACCTGGGACAGCAGGCGCGCAAGCTCAGCGTCGTCCAGGTAGTGTCCTAATTTGAGATCGACGATGACCCGAGAGCGAATCGGCGGCGAAAAGCAGATCCTATCGGCCTTTCTCGACCAGCAGCGCGACGTCGTTCTCTGGAAGCTCGCTGGACTCTCCGACGACCAGCTCCGCGAGCCCATCGTCCCCAGCGGGTTGTACCTGCTCGGTCTGGTCAAGCATCTGGCAGCGGGCGAATACTACTGGCTCTGCGACCTCTTCGGACGGCCCTCCGAGCCACGGAGTCTCGCCGCGAGCGACGACGTGCAACTCGATCCAGGCGATACCACCGACAGCGTCCTCGGGTACTACACGCGAGCGCGCACCGCATCCGACGAAGCGATCGTCGAACTCGACCTCGACACTACGGCCACCACATGGCTTGGCGACACCGTGTCGTTTCGATGGGCGATCCTCCACATGATCGAAGAAACCGCACGCCATGCTGGGCACGCCGACCTCATACGCGAACGTATCGACAACACCACCGGCTATCTGCCCCCCAAGAACCTCCCGTACTAAACCAATCCGGCGAGGCAAATTGGGAGACTACCGTCGTCCGCGGGGTCAGGGTAGCCCCCAAGCCGCCTCGCTCGGTGCGGGAAACCGAAACGCCAGGGGATCTCTTTGGGAGAGATCGTGTGAAGCGTCTTAGCGTGATGCTCGTTCTGGGCTCACTCGCGCCCAGCTGCATCGGCGACCGCCCCTCGCCTTCGCTCCGATCGCGCTCTCACGCAGCGAACCTCCTGTCGCCTGCTCCGAGGCCGACCATGCACACAATCGGTAGCAACTGCAACGTTGGCATCATCCGAGCAAATCACGTTGGACGTGGAGACCTGCTGGACGTCCTCGGGCCATACGTGCTGACCTGGCTACCGCACGGCTTTGGTCTCCTCTTCGGTTTTCGGGGCTCTGGTCGCGGCATGGAGGACGGCAACGGAGCGATCTGGACAGACGCGGCCTGTCGGCAGGTCCGCCTAGAGTTCTGGCCGCACGTAGCGCATGAAGAGTCGCCACGTCCCTCTAATCAGTGGGCGCTGATCAGCGATGGCAACTGCACGTTCGCGCCGCTCGTGGACGTTCCCTGCTTCGACTACCACGCCCAGGACAACGGCGGGGTACTCAACCTTTTGACCGTCGGGCTGAGTCAACGCGATGCAGCGCGGATCGCGGCCGGAATCCGGCTTGATGGCTGAGTCCTCTGCCGATATCGCTTCCGGCGGCAACCGCTACTCGGTCAAGGCTCGGGACTTAAGGGGCGTTAAGAAAGTTGGTCTGAACCCTGCTGCCATCAGACAGTCGCGCATCCAGCCAAGGCGGTGACCCATCGACCCGAAGGCCAGTGGGGCCACGATCCGCTCGATCACGTGCAGGACCGCCTCCTCCCCCTCAAACAGACGGTCCCCACCCTCTCGATCCGCGCCTCAGTATCCGTCTGCGTATACGGCGAGGAAGAGCACCCTCGTCCAGCGCGAGCACGGCTGACGCTCAGAAATCCCCGTGGCCCGTGCAGCATTACGATCGTGGGATAGATATCGAAGAGCACGAGCTTTACTGTTCCGCTGAAGCGCCGCTGCGTGCGTGGCGACTCTTCCGCGTGCGTCCCTGGGCGGACGGCTTCGTTCTCTCGTCGCCGATGTACCACGATCCCGATCCTCCACCGTGGCTACAGGTCCGCAGCGAAGCTTCGTGCTACGAGGATCATGCCGCGCCCGCGCCAGGTTGCCGATGTGGCATCTATGCCGCGGTGGAAGGCACGGTCGACTCGCTCCCCGGATACCTCCTCGATACGGCCTACGAGCGCGACCCCTGGGCTTATGCCGAAGTTGCTTGCACCGGGCGTGTGTTCGTGGACATGCGTGGTGTTCGCGCCGAGCGCGCCGAGGTTCTGCGCATCGCACTCCCGGAAACGGAGTGGCCGGATAAGCACGCCTTCGAGGCCGCGAGGCGTCTACTCCGTGAACGGTATCGAGTACCCATCTGTGGGCTTGAAGAGGTACCTCCCTGGGTCAAGGAAAACCGCCGCCACCAGGGACCGCCGCCCGAGGAGCTGGACCTCCAGCTCGATCTCAACAACTTGATCTCTGGTCATGATTGCCGTGACTCCAGGCAGCACCCCGTTTTTGCCTTCCAAGCCTCCTAGCACTCCGGGGACGTTCGCCTCGCGCACCGGAGCGACACCTCGCCGGGACGCTCGCCCTCTCGATCCGCGGACAACGTTCCATTTGCGTAGACTTCAGCCCGCCGACACCGAGGCACGTTGGAGCACTCTCAGCGATGGGGCATCCAAGCAAGCGTGGAAGGCAACCAGGGACTGCCAGAGCAAGTGCCTCCCGGCTACTACCTCTCAGGGCCGGACAACAACGCCGTAATGCTCGGTCGCGAGGGATCGTGGCCTCGGTGCGCGGCTTGCGGATACCTGCTGAATCGTGAAGAGGTAGACCCGGCCTTCTCGCTCGCCGTCGAGGAGGGTGAACGGATCGATTACGGTATGGGCGAGATTGAGGCTCCCGCATCCCACTCAGACGCGAAGCGCATTTTCGACTTCTCGTATACGTACGACGGGCGGGCCATCGTGTCAGCGAGGTTCCGATACGTGGTACTTGCGGCATGCACGACGCCAGTCTAGTTCATCGAGCTTCCCCGTGAGCCTGCGTTCTTCCTCCTTCGACCGCAGTTACAGGTCGCATGAGACCCCGAACGCGGGCATGCACGGTTCGGCGATCGGTGCGGCACGTGCGGCAACGTCACGTACGTCGTCGGCCCGAGCAGGTTCGTTCGACACCCGGAGCTACTCGACCCGCTCGGGATAGAAGCGATCTCGAGTTCGGAGACGGAGACGAGAAGCATCCCCTCGGAGTCGTGGGGCGGGAGCTAGCGAGGACCCTCAGTGGCTTGAGCGGCGTAGTGCTCCATGAACTCGCCTGGTAGGTCCGATGTGCCATAGGGCGACTTCCCAGCCACCCTCTCGATCCGCGGACAACGTTCCTCGGTGGATGCGCGCGACGATATTCGTGCCTGCGCTGCCTCTCCCTCGCGATCCGCGTACAACGTTCCATATGCGTACACCTGTGGCCGCCGGGTGACGCGCAAACCCAGTGCGCACCCTGGCCTCGACTCGAGCGGGCGTTACCAAACCCAGGGCAGTCGAATCGGATCAGGCGCGATGAGGTCGTCGCCCAGGATCATGAGGACACCATCGGGAATCTCGCCTTTGACGAGAGCGCGTCCGCGGGGCAGCGCACTCCAGTCGAGTCGCTCGTAGAACGGAGCATTCAGGGCATCGCAGAAGAGCATGCCGACATCCGCCGTCTCGCGAATGTGCTGCGCAGCCCGGCGCATGAGCTTGCTCGCATGACCCTCGCGACGGAACTGCGGGAAGGTGAGCACCGCCCCGACGCATCCGACTCTCAGCGCCCCGCGATGGCCCTCGATTGAAAGCGGAAAGACGAGCACGTGGCTGACTAGCAGGTCGCCAGCCGCGCAGACAAAGTGTGTTGGGCTTGGATCGTCCCAACTGCGTGTGCGCAATCGATCATCGCCGCGTAAGTTCTCGCCCCAAACGAGTCGCACGAAGGCCCAGAGCTGGATATCGAACTCCCGCGGGAGGTCGGCGTGCGGGAAGACGAACTCCTCGATTTGCGGCGTCGTCATATGGACCGCTACCAGGGTACAGAACAGTCTTCATAGCATGAGCTTTCACGAGCAGCACTGTCCTACGGGGGGAGAGGCCCGGCCGCTGGACGGCAACCGCTCGATCCGCCCTCAACGCTCCTTGTGCGTACACCGATGGATCAGGGAAGAGGACGCTCGGGCAGCCGAGAGGGCTTACGCTGGCTTCCGGGAGTCGTCCCTTCGGCGCGAACCTCGCCGTCTCGATGAGCGGGCGTCATCGAGACGTTGATACGATGAGCCGTGAAGTCCAAGTTTCGCGTGCTCGTCGAACAGCCAACGCGGGGCAAGCGCTGGGTCGCCGTTGCGGCGGACTGGCCGGGACTCGAACGGGGCGGCAAGACGGAGGACCTGGCGGTCGAGAAGCTCGTCGGCTACGTCCCGCGGTACCTTCCAGTCGCGAAGCGCGTCCGGCTGGGCTCGCAGCTTACGACCCAGACCAACCTTGACATCATCGGTCGGTACCCGGGGGTCGGCTCGACCGATTTTTGGGGCATCTCGTTCGCACCCTCACCGCTGGACCGCGAGCCGTTCGACGCGCCGACGTTCGACCGCCAGGTGCGGCTGCTCCGCGCGGCGTGGGCCGAGTTCGACGAGACGGCCGCCCGCGTATCGGCAGAGCTCCGGCCGGGTGTCCGGGGCGGCGGCCGCTCCCGTGACCAGATCATTCGCCACGTCCTGGCGAACGAGGGTGAGGACTTCTCGAGGCGCGTGAAGGCCAAGTCGGAGCTGGTGGACCTGCTGAGGCCGAACGGACTCGCCCAGCACCGCGACCGCTTCGTTGAGGCGATGCGCGCGTGGTACAAGGAGGGCAAGCCGCTCGGCAAGTGGACGATCCCATACCTGCTCCGACACACGGCTTACCACGTGCTCGACCACACCTGGGAAATGCAGGAT
>JBKPHM010000018.1:0-31867 GCA_046729855.1 Actinomycetota bacterium
CGGCAGAACTGCCCCAGCGGCCGCCAAGCGGCGAAGGGCAAGAGTCACCTCCTATCGGATAGAAGGTAGCTGACCACCGCGAGTACACGCCGGTCATCGTCAGTCGTCTGCTCGAGACCCATCTTCATGAAGATGTGGGCGACGTGCTTCTCGACGGTCTTCGGGCTCAGGAAGAGCCGTCTTCCGATTGCGGCGTTCGTCCGCCCCTCCGCCATCAGCGACAGGACTTCACGCTCGCGATCGGTCAGTTCGGCGAGTTCGTCAGTCATCCGTCGACGTTGTAGCAACCGTCCGACAACTTCCGGGTCGATGACAGAGCCTCCGGCCGCGATCCGGTGCAGCGCGTCGATGAACTCAGTGATATCCGAGATCCGGTCTTTCAGGAGGTACCCGACACCGTGAGGTCGTTCTCCCAGAACGGCCATAACGTCCTGGGTCTCGACGTACTGGGAGAGGACGAGCACACCGGTTTCCGGTCGCTCCTCCCGGATCCGCCGTGCCGCGACCAGACCGTCGTTCGTGTTCGTGGGCGGCATCCGGATATCGGTCACAACCAAATCCGGACGGAGCTGGCGGACCCGAGCGAGCAGCGCGTCGGCATCGGACGCCTCACCGACGACGTCAAAGCCCTTCTCCGCAAGCAGCCGCGTCACACCGCCGCGGATCAGCGCCGAGTCGTCCGCAACCACGACGCTGAGACGGCGGTCGTGCGATCGTTCGAGGCCCTCGGCTCCCTGAACGTCGTGGCCTGGGGCCCTAGCGCTCGCCAAGAGGGATCGCCGCCCGCACCGTGGAACCCGCTCCCATCTGGCTCGAGACCGTGAAGGTGCCGCCGAGCGCCGCGACGCGATCCTTCATCCCTCGGAGGCCTGAGCCCTTCGAGTCGTCGGCGCCCCCGACGCCGTCGTCGGAGATCTCCACCTGAAGGGTCGCCCCGCGCTGTTCGATCAGGACGTCCGCGCGGGTCGCACCGGCGTGCTTCGCGATGTTCGTCAGCGCCTCTGCCACCACGAAGTACGCCGTCGCCTCGGCCGGCTCGGACGCCCGCGTTTGCGAGTGGTCGTCGACACCGACCGCGATCGGGGCGCGTTCCGCCAATGCGGCCACCGCGGCCCCCAGTCCTTGTTCGGTGAGGATGGCGGGGTGGATCCCCCGAGCCAGCTCACGGAGTTCGGCGATAGCAGCCCTCAGCTCGTCTGCCGCCGCATTGACGGCGTCGGCGAGGGACCCATCGTTATCGGGTCCGATCTGCTCCCGGATCATCGCGAGCGCCAGCGAGAGCGAGACGAGGCGCTGCTGTGCGCCGTCGTGCAGGTTCCGCTCTACGCGCCTTCGTTCGGCATCGCCCGCCTCGACGATCCTGGCACGGGAGGCGCGGACGTCTTCGAGCTTCGCACGAACCTCCGCTCGCAGTCGCTCGTTCCATATCGCCAGGCGGGCCGCCGCTGCGACCGCCTCCACGAGCTCCGGGTCGTGGCGAAGCACCTCGTCGTGGATCAGCGCCGCGATCGGCTCACCGTCGCGCTCGAGCGTCGTTACCAATCGCCCACTGCCCTCGGGCGGAAGCGTCACAGGCCGACCGCTGGCATCAACATATTCGGCTGGTTCGGGGACGAAGTACGCGATCTCCAGGGTGGGGTCTCCGAGGCGATGAGCGAGGGCGTCGCGGAGCCCACTTCGTGGAAGCTCGGCGTTGCCAAGCTCGACCACGAGTTCTCCAACAGACGAACGAACGAGTCTCGTCCGCAACAGCCCAACCGCGAAGCCGACTGGGAGGGCAACTTGCACCAGCATCCCGGCGTTGCCGAAGAACGGTGTTGTGGAATCCTCATGAATGCCCAGAGCGTCACCCACGAACAGGAAGAGCGCCCATGCGATCATCGGGATGCTGGCGACGATGACCGGCCGGATCGAGCGCCGGAGAGCAGACGTTCCACGAATCCAATGGACAGCCAAAGCCACGGACGCCGTCACGGCGAGCAAGGCAGCCGCGGCCGCGTTGATACGGCCGATCACGTCTGCGACCGCGTTGTCCGGGAAGACGACGAGCACGTTCCGGAACGGACCGCCACCCGGGTCCCAGAAGATCGCATGAACGATCGTGCTCACGACCCACGACAGGTACAGGACAATCAGCAGCGCCCGATCGCCTGCTGACTCGAGGCGCCCGCTCGGGAAGGCCAGGAACAGATGCGCAAGGAGGACGAGGTATAGGCCGCCGAGGAGCCACCCGAGCGTCCACGTAAGGTCAGTCGGTATCCACCCGATGACGTACGTGAACCAGGCGAACCCGGCGGCGACGCTCAGCAGGCCAATCCTGTTCTCAGGACGCCGCCACCAGATGTAGAGGCCAAGGAAGACGAATGACCATCCGACGGCGACCTCGGCGGCGATCCGCCAGGGATCTATCGGGCCCTCGTACCAGCTGACGTAGGGGCCGACGATCGCGACAAGTCCGACGAGGCAGCCGGCACATCCCAGAGCGAGGATGAGGACCCTCGTACGACGGCGGCTGACCGCCCTCGGTTCGTCGACCGATCCACCCATCGACGCCGCTCGGATCGCGGTCACGTCCATGCGTCCACTCCGGTAAGCGATCCTCGTATGCAAGCACCTTTGCGTAATCAGGGGTAGCCCCCAGTGCACACGGGGGAGCACACCGATGCCCCGGCCCCAGCCGCGACCTACCGTCGGCGTGGAAGGAGGCAGCCATGACGCGACACCTGACGATCCGTCTCTTGCCGGCGGCGCTGCTGCTCGTCTGCGTTGTCTTCGTCTGGTCGGTCTGGTTCAGACCATCCGGCGCCGGGCGCATCGACCGGGTACCCGTTGCGACGCCGACGGCCTGTTTCGCCAGCGCTGAAGTCGTTCCCTGTTCTTAGAGCTGTGCGGATGAAGGAGCTCCGCGTCAGAGGAAAGGGGGTTCACGATGAAACGCCCGTTCAGATCTGTGATGGCGATGGCCATGCTCTTCGCTATGCCTCCACGTCGGTTGACGGCGGACTGACGTGGACCGCGGCCGCGATCACGCCGATCTACCGCTGCGCCGACCATCCCACCCCCGTTGTGCAGCCGAACGGGAACGTCTTGGTGGCCTTCATCGAGGGCCTGACACCCTCAAGAGGCAAACTTTCATCTCGGCCAATGCTGGTGCGAGCTACCCCGGACCATTCGACATCGCGGCCGCCGACGACACTTCCCGGGCGGTGGCTTCAGAACCATGGGGGTGTCTCCCTCGACGTCGACGCCGCCGGTACGATCTACGCTGCGTAGCCCGACTCTCCCCGACGACATGACCGGCGTAGCGGTTGCAAACCGCTGCTGGCCTCCGGATAGTGGGGGCGCTTCATCCGAACCCCAGTGGGAGGCCCTCTTTGGATCGGTCGGCGAGATGCCATGTCCTTACCTCTTTAGGAGGAGGACGGGAACTTGTCCGGCGCCGTGACGGTCGGTCGGGAGACTTGTCCGGCACCGGGGGAGACGAACGTCCAAAGACTTGTGTGCTGGCAGCGGTCTGTCGGACTCAAACCGAGCCCGCTCCGGTGCGTATCGCGCCGATCATCGGGCAGAGCCGCCGGTCAGAGAGCACTTTCGCTAGCGGAGGCGGACGGGAATTGAACCCGCCTGCAGGCTTTGGCCCGCACACCGATTTTTAAGGCATGTCCGACGCTCGCGCTGCTTTCAGGCCTGCGACCAGCGTCTTTGTCTTCGGACGCCCTCCCAGATTTCGAAAAGACTTGTGAGGCCGATCCGGCTCGAAGACCTGGCCGGCGGCCTTCGAAGACTTGTCCGGCCATCACCCCTCGATCGCACGATACCTCTGATCCTTCGACCCGAGTTGGGGTCATGCGTCTCCGCAACCACAACGGAGGCGAGCTCCGAAGCGCTCGGACCATCGCCCACGAAGTGTGCCCGAGGCATTGCGCGTACGTGCGCCGCGAGGGGGCACGTCGGAGGGGTGACACCACGACCTTCGATTGGCCAGTTTGCCCGCATGTAGCGGCTCAGGGGACGTGCGAACATGCCGCCCATGACGACCGACGCTGGCGTCGGGGTGGACCGCCGGAGCGCTCACCGGGCGCTGGCGCGCGTCCTGCTCGGCGTGTTCGCCCTGGGGATCGTCGCCAACGTCGTCCTCGCGGTGCTCGACGCCAGCCTCACGGGCAGACGCGTGTTCTCCGAGGGGCTGCTGAGCGACTTCGGCTTCGTGCTCGCATTCGGAAGCTTTCCGATCATCGGGTATGTCCTTGCGACTCGCCGCCCGGACAACTCGCTTGGCTGGCTCATGCTCGGCATGGGCGTCGTGTTGGGACTGCCGACCGTCGCCTACGGGACGTACGCGATCCACGGAGGTCCGGGCGGCCGTGAGCTCGGGCGCGTCCTCATCGCGATCGACCAACCTTCGTGGGTTCCACTCGTGGTCATCCCCGCCACGTTTCTGATCCTGCTGTTTCCCGACGGCCATCTGCCGTCGCCGCGGTGGCGCTGGTTCGCGAGGGTGATTGGTGTCGGATACGCCCTGATCTTCCTCGCGATCCTGCTAGGGCCGGGTCCGGTCGAGGACAGCGCGATCCCCAACCTCCAGAACCCCCTTGGGATCGAGTGGCTCCGTCCGATCTTGAGCGGCGCGCTCGTCCTGCTCGTTCTGATCCCGATCGGCGCAATCGGCTCGCTCGCGAGCCTGGTGATGCGGTTTCGTCGGTCCTCCGGTATCGAGCGGCTCCAACTGCGCTGGCTGTTGACCGCCGCCTCGATCGTGGCCGTCCTGTACTCGACGGTCCTGCTGTTGTCGTTCTCCGTGCCCACGTGGAGCGGCCCGGAGAACCCACGGTGGCTCACGGTGTTTCAGAACGTGGCCATCCTGTCGTTCGCGCTGATCCCGATTGCGATCGGCGTCGCGGTGCTTCGGTATCGCCTGTTCGAGATCGACGTCGTGGTGAACAGGGCCCTTCTGTTCAGCGCGCTAGGCTTGTTCGTCACGGTCGTGTACGTGGCGATCGTCGTAGGTGTCGGCGCCATCGTCGGCAGCCGCGCCAGCCCTGTGCTGTCGGCTGTCGCCGCGGCGGTTGTGGCGCTCGCGTTCCAGCCCGTCCGTCGGCAAGCGCAGCACGTGGCCAACCGAGTGGTCTACGGGAAGCGGGCCACCCCCTACGAGGTGCTGTCGGAGCTCTCCGATCGCCTGGGGACCGCGTACGCGAACGAGGACCTGCTGCCGCGGATGGCGCAAGCTCTCGCGGGCGGTGCGGGCGCCGCCCGAACCGACGTATGGATCCGCGTCGGCGAGGCGCTCCGGCCGGCGGCCACGTGGCCCGAAGAGGCCCCTGTGGTCGACGCCGTCTCTGTCGACGAGGCGGAGGCATCGTCGCCGCGTTTCCTGCGCGTGCCGGTCCGGCATCAGGGCGAGCTCCTGGGGGCGCTCTCGATCGAGAAGCGGCCGGGCGACAACATCCAACCGACGGAGGAAAAGCTCGTGCGCGACCTGGCCGCCCAGGCCGGCCTGGTCATGCGAAACGCGGCGCTCACCGAGCAGCTGCTCGAGCACATCGTGCAGCTCCGGGCGTCCCGCCAGCGCCTGGTGCACGCCCAGGATGAGGAGCGGCGGCGGATCGAGCGCAACCTGCACGACGGCGCGCAGCAACAGCTCGTGGCCCTCTCGGTCAAGATCCGTCTGGTCGAGGGCCTGATCGAACACGACGTCGCCAAGGCCCTTGAGCTGCTGGCCGGCCTCAAGGCAGATGCCGGGGACGCGATCGAGACGCTTCGCGCCCTGGCACGCGGGATCTATCCGCCGCTGCTGGCCGATCAAGGGTTGGTGGCCGCGCTTGAGGCGCAGGTGCGCAAGGCCGCGATCCCTACCGAGGTCGTCGCTGACCGCATAACGCGGTACCCGCAGGAGGTCGAGGCGACGATCTACTTCTGCGCGCTCGAAGCGCTCAACAACGCGGCCAAGTACTCGGGCGCCAGCCGCGCACGAGTGCGCCTGGCGCACGAGGACGGCGTCATCACGTTCGACATCACAGACGACGGCGCCGGGTTCGACGCTGCCGAGAAGCGAGAGGGGACGGGTCTGCGCGGCATGACTGACCGCGTGGATGCCGTCGGCGGGACGCTGGACATCCGATCGGCGCCGGGAGCGGGAACGACGGTCAGCGGTCGGGTCCCGATCTAGACGGCTCGTCCTCATGCCGTTTATATCGGTGCCGCTCCATACCTCGATCGGTCCTCGGCCGCCATCTCAGCTTCGTCTGCGTGTGTGTCTCGCGCCGCTTGGGCCGAGCGCTTGGGCAAGACAGCCTTCCGGCGCTTCCAAGAGTCCGGCCCCGTACCGTCTTCGTACCCACGGGGTGAAAGGTGAAGGCACAGTGGCGAAGGCGACGCGCTGATCGTACCGTTGAGGCGGTCGCGTTTGTTGTTGGGTCACTGCAACGCCGCAGCGCGCCAGGTCTTGGGGTAGGGCAGAGGCGAGCTAACGCGGAGGGCAACGGTCGAACGCCCCCTAGACTTCGGGTCCGTGGGGGCGTGTGTTCGAGCTGCGGGGGCGAGAATCCGGAGGGCTTTCGTTTCTGCGGGTCGTGTGGCGCCTCGCTTGGATCGTCCGTGCTCAAGGCCAGATGGCGGGCCCGCTCCTCCGGATCCCGCGCGATCTCGGCCAGCTCGGCGTGGACACCGCGTCGCTCCTTGGTCGACGCGTCGGAATACACCACCGACGCGAAGAGCGGATGGCTGAACCGCACCGCGTCGCCTTCGGTTTCAACGATCCCTGCAGCGACCGCCTCTTCGATACCGGCGCGAATGTCGCCGCGACTGGTTGCGAGGGAGGCGACGGTCGGATGGGCAAAGGCCGACACGAGCAAGAGCGCGCGACGGGCAGTGGGGGACCGGGACGAGAGCCGCCCTCGAAGGGTTTGCCGAAGGTCGACCGGCAGGGGGAACTCTTCCCGTTGTCCTCCGGCAGCTCCCTGATCGATGATCGCTCGGGCGACCTCAAGAGCGAAGAGCGGGTTGCCGCCCGAGACCTGCCGAATCTTGCGGAGCACGTTGACCGGGAGCTCCGATCCGAGCCGCTCGGCGATAATGCGACCGGTGGTGGACATGTCGAGCGGCCCCACCGCAAGGCGGGGTGCTCCCCGCGCGATCAGCTCGTTCAGAAGGTCATGCGGCTCATCCCGCGCTATCGCTAAGCGAATGGTTGCGAGGACGCCTATCCGGTCTTGATCCTGCAGCCTCCGAACCGCGAAGGCGAGTGTGGAGGCCGACGCCGCGTCGAGCCACTGAAGGTCATCTATGGCGACGACGAGAGGTCCGCGCTCTGCGAGCGTGCGCACCGTGGACAGCACGGCGGCCGAGACCGTTCGCTGGTCGATCGGTGCCTTTCCTGGACTTTGGAGAAGAAGCACGACGTTCAGTGCGCGTTGCTGCGGCTCCGGTAGCGTGTCTATCGCCTCGTTGTCGACGGCGTCAACAAGAAGGTCGGCGAGCCCGGCAAACGACAGATGAGCCTCCGCCTCGGCCGGTCGGCAAGAAAGAACTCGGTAGCCGTATTCTCTAGCGGAAGCCACGGCCGACTGCAGGAGCGCGGTCTTGCCGATCCCGGCATCACCTACGAGAACCCGTGAAGCGAACCCATGCGTCAGCTGGTCCAGGAAGCCGCGAAGCGCTTGAACCTCGGCTCCGCGTCCGATGATGTCGCGAGGGTTTGCGGCGCGCATTCAGATCGGCTCAGTCCTCCGTGCGGCTTCGATCCTCGCCCGCTGGCCCCGAGCTGGTCAAGGTGACGGCCACCTGCTCGCTGGGGTGAACGACCCACATGTGCATGTGAAGCGAATGGGCAGATCGGGAAGGTGCACGTCGGCTTTCTGATCGTGAACGTCGACCCGGAGCTTCGAGAGCACCCTCTCAGGGGCTGCCGAAGCTTAGCGCCGATCGCGCGGTGCGCGGGTTTACGACCCGGAGAGCTCGACACGCCGATTGCCGCCTCCCAAGCACGCGCTCCGGTCCCTCGCCAGGCACTGGCGTGAGTTCCGGGGGGTGTTGCGGGCATCCGAGGAGAGGGCCGTGGAGAAGCTCAAGCAGCTGCTCACCTGCGTCGTCGACACGATCGTCGTGGAGGGCCGTGACCGCATCCAGCCCTACTACTCCGTGCCCGGGGTTCTTACAGTGTTCCCTTCGCGGAGGCGGACGGGAATCGAACCCGCCTGGGAGCTCTCGCCCCCACACCGGTTTTGAAGACCGGGGGGCCCACCAGGCGCCCTGACGCCTCCGGGACGAGGATACCGAGGGTGTGTGAGCGACGGCGTTCGCTCGCGTGATCGTCGCCCGGTCCTGTACCTCGGTGCCGTCGCGAAGTAGCGTCCGGCCGATGGAACGCCCGGCCCGGAGGCTCGATCGGCGAGTACTTCTCCTCTGGTGGACGACATCCGGGGTCGCCACACTCGTCGTGCTGATTGGGCTCGTCGTCTTCGCGGGACCGGCGGCAATGCCGGGAGCGTTCGTCGCCTCGGTCTCGATCGCCGCTGTCGTCCTGGCGACGGCGCTCCCGGTCGTAGCGTACCGGCGGTGGCGCTACGAGATTCGGGAGCGCGACCTGTTCATCTCCCGAGGCGCGATCTACCAGACCATCACGTTGATCCCCTTCGACCGGATCCAGTTCGTCGAGACTCGGCAAGGACCGCTCGACCGACTTTTCCGGTTGACGCGACTGATCGTGTACACGGCGGCGGGGCGCGCGGGGCAGGTCCCCGGGCTCGACGTCGCGGAGGCCGAGTCGGTGCGCGAGGAGCTTTCCAGGGTTGCGGGCGCGGACACCGTCTGACGAGGCGGATCGGCGGCTCGATCCCTCGGCCATCGCCGTCTGGGTCGCCGAAGGTGCCGGACGGGCGGCCCTCCCGCTCGTCGTCCTCCTGTTCGCCGGTGACAGGTCGGGTGGCGTGTTCGTCGCCGTGCTCGTGGGGCTGGTCGTCCTCGGGTCGGTCCTTCGCTACCTGCGGTTCTCGTACCGGCTCAAGGACGACGCGCTGATCGTTCAGGGCGGCGTCCTTCAGACGTGGCGCCGAACGATCCCGTTCTCGCGCGTGCAGAGCGTCGATGTCGTGCAGAAGCTCCGCCACCGCGCGTTCGGGGTCGTCGAGCTCCGGGTCGAGGCGGCGGGCGGTCGCGAGACCGAAGGCGCGCTCGTCGCGTTGCGGCCCGAGGAGGCCGAGCGCATCCGGAGCCGGCTCCTCGCGCGCACCGGCGTGCCGGCGCGTCCGGACACCTCGATGGCGCCGCTCGCACAGCTGGGTCCCGCGATGCTGCTGCTGGCGGGGGTCACCGGCGGGCGGGTCGCCGTGGTCGCCGTGCTGCTGGGATACGGGCAGGAGCTCGTCTCCGAGGAGACGGCGTCGCGCTTCTTCGAGCGCGTCGAAGACCCCGGCGGTCTCCTCGCGCTGCTCGGGATCGTGGCGGTGTTCCTCGCTGTATCCGTCGTGATCTCGATCGTCGCGACGGTGCTCGTCCACTGGGGATTCACCGTGATGCGCGAGGGCGACCGCCTCGTGATCACGCGAGGTCTCCTCGAACGACGGCGGGCGATCGTGCCGCTCGGTCGCCTCCAGGCGATCCGGGTCGACGAGAACCTGGTCCGCCTGGCGTTTGGCCTGGCGTCGCTGACCGCCATTACCGCCGGGCAGGCACGACCGTCGCAAGAGGAGCAGGAGACGAACCTGCTCCTGCCGGTCGCCCACCGGAGACAGGCGCTCTCGGTGGCGTCGGCCCTGCTCGGCGCCGACGTCGAGGCACTGGTCGGCGGGGTCGATCGTCCGCCGACTCGCGCGCTCGTGCCGAGGCTGCTCGCCGGGGCCATCCTGGGCGTCGCCGTGGCGGCGATCGGCCTCGCCGTCGCCGGCCGGGCGGGGTGGCTGGCCGTCCTCGCCGTCCCGGTCTGCCTGGCGCTCGCCGTCGCCTCCTGGCGGATGCTCGGCACCTCGATCGAGCCTCGTTATGCCGTCATGCGCTCCGGTGTCCTGGTCCGACGGACGTTGCTGGTGCCGGTCGTGAACCGACAGCACCTCTCGGTCACGGTGTCGCCCGTCCAGCGGCTCCTCGGGTTGGCCACCCTCCGGGTCGCGATCCCGAGAGCCGTCGGCCGGGCGGTCCATCTTCCCCGCGATCGGGCGGCCGCCGGGTTCGCGCTTTTGTCCCGCCCGACATCGACCGATACCTGACCGGAACGGCTCGCGCGGGTTCTGCGCGGGGGATTCACGGGGATGTCGGGAGGGTCACCTAGCATGGGGAACGTGGAAGCGGCGTTCTTCGACCTGGACAAGACGATCATCTCGCGGTCCAGCTCGTTAGCGCTGTCGCGCCCGATGTACCGCGCGGGCCTCGTCTCGCGCGGCGCGCTCCTGCGCGGGGCGTACGCGCAGCTCGTCTACCTGCTCGTCGGCGCGGACGAGAAGAAGATGGAGCGCCTCAAGGAGGGCATGCTCGCGCTGACCAAGGGATGGGAGCGTGCTCAGGTTGAGAGGCTGGTCGAGGACGTCATCATCGAGGTGATCGACCCGTTCGTATTCCAGGAGGCGCTCGACCTGATCGAGCTCCACCGCTCGGAGGGCCGGCGGGTTTACATCGTGTCGTCCTCGCCCGAGGAGGTCGTGCGGCCGCTCGCGCGGCACTTCCGCGTGTCCGGCGTCATCGCCACCCGCGCCAAGGTGGTGGAGGGTCGGTACACGGGCGAGCTCGAGTTCTACTGTGCGGGGGAGGCCAAGGCCCAGGCGATCCGCAGGCTTGCCGAACGCGTCGGGATCACTCTCGAGGGGTCATACGCGTACTCGGACTCGATCAGCGACATCCCGATGCTCGAGCTGGTCGGGCACCCGGTCGCCGTCAACCCGGATCGGGAGCTCCGGCGCGAGGCCGAGACCCGCGGGTGGGACATCCGGCTGTTCCGCCGGCCGGTCCGTCTGCGGACGCGGATCGTCACCGCAGCGTCAAAGCCGCAGACGCAGATCGCGGCGGGCGCCGTCGCGGCCGGGGCGATGCTCGCCATTTTCGCGTG
The DNA here is from genome assembly GCA_046729855.1 of Actinomycetota bacterium. Taxonomy (GTDB): domain Bacteria; phylum Actinomycetota; class UBA4738; order UBA4738; family HRBIN12; genus DATHSY01. The sequence goes on from JBKPHM010000018.1 coordinate 11,036, forward strand.
GGTGGTCATCCGCTCGCGCCGCCGCCCGGCCGCGTCCGGCTCGAGCCCTGCGCGCGAGCTCACCCGATCGGGGTAGGATCGGATCGTCGCCGAGAGGTGACCGCGAAGGGAGCAGGAACCCACGCGCGTCTTGCCGCGGGAGGCATGCTCCGGAGCGCGCCGGCAGACCGACGGGCTCCCGAGCGGGTGCAGACAGCGCATGATCGGCTGCTCCCTTCGCGTGTGTCTGGGCGGACACGCCGTAGTCGTGATCAGTCGCTGGGCGGGCGCCGGTACTCGAAGTGCATCCCGTCGGGCGTGATGAAGCGGCCGCCCCAGATGAACCCCCACTGCTCGAAGATCTCGACCATCCGCTCGTCCTGGGTCGGTGTCGCACCGAACACGTTCTGCGGCGCGTTGATGTCGACGGCGATGCCCCACGAGTGGTGCGAGATGCCGGCGCTCGGGTCCCGGTTGAGGTAGCGAGCGGCGAAGCAGCCCGAGTAGCTGTCGATCGTGTCGGCGAGGCCTTCCTCGATCAGCTGGTGGATCGCGCCGCGGAGCTGCGGGAAGAGCGCCACGTTGCACGTCACGCGTCCGAGCAGCGGAACCAGCCGCGTGTCGATGTGCTCACGGAGCCATCCCCGGTCGACGTCGAGCCATCCGTACCGTCCCGGCTCGGGGCGTGCCGCGAACTCGCCGAACAGCAGCTTGATCTGCACCGGGGGCAGCACCGCGTCGCCGTGACGGAAGTACGGCGTCTCCCCGGGCGCGCGGACCTGCAGGGGCACGCCAGGAGGGATGATCGACCGTACGTCATTCCGGATCCGCTGCTCCTGCGGCTCGCCGTTCGGCTGGATCAGCGCATACCGGTCGTGGGTAACGCCCAGCTTGCTCCCGACGTCCCGGGAGACGAGCAGCTCGTGGGCCCCGAGCAGCTCGTCGGGCAGGATCGCGGCGATCTCCACCTCGACCCCCGCGAAGTGCAGGACGGCGCCTGGTCCGAGCCGCCTCAGCTTGGCGCTGCTCTCACCGAGGACGCCCCGGCCATCGTCGAGGTCGACGACCACGCCGCGGTCGGCGGGTGGAAGGAACGGCGCGTACGCGAAGGGATCGACCGCCGCGACCTCGAGCGGGATCGCGAACGGACCTTGCGGATCGTCGAAGACGCGCCCGTCCGCGGACACCGACCGCGTCATCCACGTGTTGTCGCTCGCGACGACGACGACACGCTTGATAGACCCGAGCGACGCCGCCCTCGAACCGAACGTCGAGGGCAGTCCCCCCGCGGTCCACGCGAGAAATGTCGCGGGAGGCTCTGGCACGGTCGCCGGGGCCGGAGCCTGCGTCGACAGCACGTCGGTTCCCTCGCCGGGGACGGGTCGGCCGGCGCTCTGCACGGCCATCGTGAGCACCGCGCCGATCACGAACCCCGCGATGCCGCCGGCCGCGACGGGGACGACCCGTCCCACGATCCTCATCCCGGATCGTCCCCACCCTGGTCGATCGAGGCCGCGATCACGAGCAGCAGATCGAGCGAGGCGCCTTCCGCGTCGAGCGAGTGGTACACGCCGTGGTCGACCCACTCCAGCCGGGAGCCGCTGGGCGTCCACCGCCCGACGACCGTGTCATCGATGCGGACGAGGTCTTGCTCGGCGGACGACGCCGGAGGCAGCTCGTCGCCGAGCTCCTCGTGCAGGCGAATGGGCCCACGCAGGAACGCGGCATCGCGATGCTGGAAGTACACGTTCACCGCGACGGAGTCGTCGATGAGCACGATCTCCGCGCTCGCGAGGACGTATCCGGGCGGGATCTCCTCCGGGAGCGCGATGTCGAACGGCGCCTCGTCGATCGCCTCGTCGAGCGAGACGCGCTCGGCTACGCCTTCGCCGGACCGGCGGACGAACCATGTGCGTGGCGCCGGCAGGCCAGTGACCGGCAGGGAGGCGGCCGCCTCGAGCAGCTCGGCACGCGGCAGGTTCGTCTCGACGACGACGTCGCCGTCCTCGGTATGGAGCGTCACCCGCCGGCCGTGCGCCGGGGTCGCCGGCTCGTAGTAGCCGACACCGCCGTTCGTCAGTAGGACCTCCTCGGCGTGGAGCGCGACCCGTTCGAACAGCGACCCATCCGTGGTGGGACCGGTCTCGCCGAGGTTCAGCCACGACAGCCCGCTCGTGTACGTGAAGACCGTCGGGGGAGCGTCCGTGGCCGCGTCGCCCTCCGGAGTCGTGACACGATACAGGTCGAGCCCGCCCACCTCGTCGGCCGGCTCGAAGCCCGTCTTTTCGCGGACCTTGTCGAGCGGGATCGGTTGTGCTCCCTCATCCTCAGCGCCGGAGACGTCGGGGATTCTGAAGGTCGCCGCGGGCGGCGGCGTCGTGTCGATGTCGACCGCCATCACATCGAAGATCGAAAACCGGGCTACCTCGTCGGCGAGTCCGAACCGAAGCTCCCACTCGTCGCGGACGTGACTTCCAGCGGGGTAGACCGTGTAGCGGAGCGGGAACCAGTTCTTCGCGTCGAGCCAGAGCTCCACGCGGTCGCCGGGGAAGAACGGCCGCCATGAGCCGCCGATCGACAGGAACGGGAAAAGCGGCCGCGCGCGCTCGTACGGCAGCTCCACGCCGATCGCCGCGCGGCCGAGGACGGTCTTCCGACCGAGCACCCGGACCTCCGTCGCGTCGACGAGCGTCGTCACCGGCATCACCAGGTCGGTCGCCGTCGCGGTGCCCGAGAACGGCGTTCGGCCGCGCACGACGGTCTCGCGTGGAGGGCAGGGCCCGACGGGACACGGCGAGGGCGTCTGGGTGTACGATTCGCCGCCGTTCACGATGTACCGGATGTCGTCGGGCGTCGCCTTTGGGCCTGCCATCGAGAGATCCACCACGTCGAGGCGGAAGCGCTCTGGCGCGCGAAACCACACGCTCATCGTCAGCTTCCGCACCTGGTCATGGCGGCGCGGGTCGTGCTCGGTCATCACGAACTCCGCGTGGTAGGCGTCCACGTGCGTGGCCGCTTCGGCCACACTCGATGAGACGTTCGCCGCCGCGATCCCGGGCCCGGGCGGCGTGGCGCCCTGCCAAGGGCCGCCGACTGTCAGGCTCCCGGCGAGCAGGCCCACGACGAGCGCGGCGGCGAGCGAAGCGAGCCGCCGCGCGGACGCGACCGGCCGGCGGGGCCAGAGCACGGCGACACGGCTCCGGTGTGACGCGCCGGAGTCCGCGTCGGCCTCGACGGCGGCCATGATCGGCTCGACGAGGTCGGGGACGGCGGGTGCGAGCGCGATCCGCGACGACTCGCGTAGGCGCCACGCCGCAGCCTCGAACGACCGGCACCCCGCGCACGTCGAGAGATGCTCCTCGAGCGCGCTGGCGCGACGGCCCCGTAGGTGTTGGCCGTCGAGGCGCTCGGAGACCGCCTCGCGGGCGCCGTCACACCGCACCGGCGTCCTCCTCGTCGAGCGCGAGCGCCCGGATCATCGCCTGTCGGGCCCTGTGCATGCGGCTTTTCACCGTGCCCACCCGGACCTTCAGGACGTCGGCCGCCTCCTGATACGAGAGCCCGAAGACCTCGATCAGCAGGAACGGCTCGCGGTGCTCGGGGGACACGGCGGCGAGCGCGGCCTCGATCTCAAGCCGGGCCTGGGCGTCGGGCGGCCCGAGCGGCGGCGGCGGCTCCTTCGCCGCCTGGCTGGTCCGCTGGCGGAGGGCGTCCATCGCGCAGTTACGCGCGATGCGGAACAGCCAGCTGGTGAACCGGGAGTCGCCGCGGAAGGTCCGTAGGAAGCGGAAGGCGCGCAGGAAGGCCTCTTGGGTCACGTCGTCGGCCATCGATCGGTCTCGGGTGAAGTGGTATGCGAATCGCCACACGTCGGCCTGGTAGGCCCGGACGAGATCCTCGAACGCGCCGAGGTCGCCCTCCCGTGCGCGGGCGAGCGTTCGAGGGTCGGGGTCCTGCACCTGGCCCCTCTCATCCCTGCTGGACAACCAAAGACTAGGCCGCCCAGGTCCGCGGCGCACCGTCAGGCGCGGGCGGCCGGCGGCTCCCTCCTTCCGGGGTCGGGCCCGGGCGCTCAGGCCGGGCCGGCGGGACGCTCCACCGCCCGTACGACCGGCCGAGCCAGGCAGAGGTTCCGGCGGAGGTCAGCCGGAGAGGCGGGACGAGGGGTGCTCGAGGCGCTCAGCCAGGCGCTCGGCGCGGACGGCCGCCTCCCCGGTGCGGCCCGCGGACACGGCGCCGGTGATCGCCAGCAGCTCGGTCTCGACCCTGGCGGAGATGCGTCGGTGGCCCGAGCGCATGGCACGCTCGATCCGGCGTACGGCGGTGTCCAGCCGCGTCACGGCCGTGGGGCGCTCGTCCGCGGTCGGCTCCGGGCGACCCTCGGGGTCGACCAACCGGCCCTGTGCCGGCAGGCCCTGGCGGCGCGCCCGCCACGCCTGGATGTCGACGACCTGTCCCATCGCAGCGAAGCGTAGACCGGGCCACCGACATTTCCTCGGAAGCTCGGACCCGAAGCGCGGCCGGCGCGGTCTCCTCCTGTGCACCCGACGGCTGGGAGGGGGTGATGGCGTCGTTCGGATCCCGTTCGGCCGCGCTCGGCCGCACCCTCCGTCTCCCTAGCCGTGTCCTTGGCCTTGTGCTCATGTTCGTGTTCGTGGCGCTCGCCACGGCGCCCCCCGCTGGCGCGGGCGGCGCCACGTTCGCGTTCGACCGAGCCTGGTACGCGCCGGGCGACATGGCGACGGGTCGGGTGGCGTTCGAGTTGGTCAACGGGCTCGGCACGGTCGCGGACGGTCCGTACGCGGCCTACCTTCTTGCGAGGCCCGGGACGTCGCTGCGGCCCGGCCGGATTCCGCATTCCGCGATCCGGCTCGACACCGTGTCGGTGGCGCGGTCGCGCGCATCATCGACGCAGAGCATCGCGAGGATCCGGTTCCTCGTGCCCGACATCGCGAGCGGGAGCTACGTGATCGAGATCTGCAACGCCGGGTGCGAGACCTCGCTGGGCGACATCACGTTCGGACGGATCGAGATCTTCCATACGCGGTACGAGGCCGCGCTTGCGTACCGGCTCGAACGCGCCTCGCAGCGCGTGGATGCCGTCCGCTCGGAGCTCCGACGCACGGCCGAACGGGCCGAGGCGCTCGAGGCTCGCGCCCAGCGGGCGGTCGTCGCGCTTCGAGCGACCGCACGGAAGCTCGCGGCGAGCGACGCGCGCGCGGAGGCCCTCGAGCGGCGCCTGGCCGCCGTGACCCGGCCCGAGCGACCCTCCGAGGCGGCGTTCGACACCGCGTGGCCGGTCGTCGCCACGCTTGGCGCCGTCGTCGCGGCGCTCGCCGTCCTTGCGTCCCGGCGACGCGACGGCGTGATTTCCGGACGGGGCTGGGTACCAAGCATGTTCCGGTGACCCTCGGGGGGGATGCGCGCGTGGCCCAGGATCCGTGGACGCCGGTCGAACGCGACGACGACGCGTCCACACGTCTTGCGCTCGCCCCGCGTCCGGACGACGGGGACGCCCGGCAGGAGGTCTGGGAGCGGCCCGATGACGTGTCGTTCCGCTTGCCTGCGGACGTTCGCGACCTATCGAGCGCGCCGGCGATTCTCCTCGTCGTCCTGCTCGCCGGGCTGCTCGTGGCCGTCGGCCTCTCGCCGATCGTGATGACGATGTCCGCGGGCGTGGACGCCGTCGAACGCCGGTTCTTCGAGAAGATCGACCGACCGTTCCACATCCCCGCCCTCGAGGAGCGCTCGACGATCGTGGCCGCGGACGGCTCGGTGCTGCAGCGGGTGCATCTGGAGTACAACCGCAAGGTCGTCCCGCTCGGCAAGGTCAGCCAGGTCACGCGCGAGGCCGTGCTCGCGATCGAGGACGCCCGGTTCTACGAGCACGGCGGGATCGACCCCGCGGCGATCGTCCGGGCGGCGATGGTCAACGTGGGCTCGGGGCAGATCCTGCAGGGCGGCTCAACGATCGCGCAGCAGCTCGTGAAGGGTGTGACCGGAAACGACGAGCGGACGTTCACGCGAAAGATCCGCGAGGCGGTGGACGCGATCCGGCTCGAGAACACATACCCGAAGCGCGAGATCCTGGAGATGTACCTGAATCAGGTGTACCTGGGGAACGGCGCGTACGGAATCGCGGCGGCATCGGAGTTCTACTTCGGCAAGGAACCGGCGGACATTCAGCTCCCGCAGGCCGCGCTCTTGGCCGGGATGATCCAGTCGCCCGAGGAGTTCGACCCGCTCGAGCACGGGCGCCGAGCGACCAGACGGCGCAACCACGTCCTGGAGGAGATGTACGACCTCGGCTGGATCGGCCCGAACGCCCTCGGCCGGGCGGTGAGCGCCCCGCTCGGGCTGTCGGGCGCGATGCGCGAGAGCTCGGCAGCCCGGCCGGATTCGTACTGGACGCAGTACGTGATCCACGAGTTCCTGTCGAACCGTGCCTTTGGCAAGACGCGGAAGAAGCGCGCGAGGCTGCTGTTCCAGGGCGGCGTTCGTGTCTACACGACGCTCGACCCGGGCCTCCAGCGCCGCGCGGAGCTGGTGCTCGATCGGCGGATGAGCGGCCTGGGCATGCCGCAGTCCGCGCTGGTCGCGATCGAACCGGGCACGGGCGAGATCCGGACCATGGCGATCGGCAACGCGCCGTACGGTGAGCGTCACCAGTACAACCTGGCGGTCAACCCCGGGGGCGGTCGCACGGCCGGCAGTGCCTTCAAGGCGTTCACGCTGGTCGCCGCGCTCGAGGCCGGGATCTCCCCGAACAAGGTCTACGACGGCGGCTCGCCCAAGACGATCAAGGGCTGCGGCGGGGGAGAGGACTGGAAGCTTCAAAACGCGGAGCCGGGCGGCGGCCGCTTCCCGCTGTGGAACGCGACCGCGCACTCGGTGAACACCGTGTTCGCGCAGGTGATAGACGAGGTCGGGCCGCAGCGCGTCGCCAACGTCGCGAGGCGGATGGGCATCACGAACGAGATGGTGCCGGTGTGCCCACTGACGCTCGGGACCTCGCCTGTGTCGCCGCTGCAGATGACCGCGGGGTACGCGACGCTCGCCAACGGCGGCGTGCGCTGCAAGCCGACCGCGATCACGAAGGTGGTCGACACGGACGGAAAGACGCTGTTCCGGGCGAAGCCTCGGTGCCGACGCGTCATCGCGCCGTGGATCGCCGACGAGGCGACCGCGATCCTTCAGCGCGTGATCACGTCGGGGACCGGAACGGCCGCGAACATCGGAAGGCCGGCCGCGGGCAAGACCGGCACGGGACAGGAGTACCAGGACGCGTGGTTCATGGGCTACACGCCGCAGCTGGCGACCGGTGTCTGGGTCGGCTACGCGCGGGCGGAGATCCCGATGAATTCGATCCCCGGGTACGGCAGAGGCTACGGCGGCGTGCTCGCGGCCCCGATCTGGCGCGACTTCATGCTCTTCGCGATGAGCGGGCAGCCGATCCTCGGGTTCGCGGCGGCACCGATCCCGCTGCGTTACTCGTCCTCCCCCCCGCCGTCGGGCGGCTCCGATGCGGGCGCCGGCGACGATCATGGCGGCGGGAACGGCGTTGGCGGTAGCGGCGGCGGTGATGGTAATGGCGGTGGTGATGGTAATGGCGGTGGTGGTGGGCGCGGTCCCGACGGCGACGGTCCGCCGGGCCACGACTGACGCCTCCGCCGAGCCGCGCGCAGAATCGGTCGCCCTGGGGATGGCGCCTCGCCGAGCCGTTCGGCTAGCGTTCCGGACGTAACTCGGGCGCCGTCGTAGGAACGGCCGCCGACCTCTCCCTCACGCAGCTTCCCCTTGCGTCGCCTTCCCCACGGACGACGAAAGGCATGGGCGTGGAGGACGTCGCGAAGGTGGTCCTGGCGATCGAGGAGCACGAGGTCGCCGAGGAGGTCATGCACTTCCTCGACCGGACCGGGCGCGTGCGGGTCGTCGCCACGGCCGCCGACGACCGACAGCTCGCCGAGGCTGTGCGGCAGCTCGAGCCGGATGGCGTCGTGGCCTCCCCGACGCTGCTGCGCGGTCCGGCCGCGATCCGCGCCGGTGCACTGCTCGCCGTCGACACCCGCGAATCGATCGGCGGTCTGCGGACCGCCGTCGGCGCTGGTGCGCGCGGGTTCTTCGTGTGGCCGACCGAGCGCGACGAGCTGGCGTCGGCGTCGGCGCGTCTGCGCGCGGTGGTGGTCGACCGCACCACGAGCGGCCGGGTGATCGCCGTTCACGCGGCGCGCGGCGGTGCCGGCGTGACGTTCGTGGCGTCGCACGTTGCCGCGGCGCTCGCGCGGCGCGGGCGCGACACCGTCCTCGTCGATCTCGATCCGCCGTTCGGTGGGGTCGCGTCCGCGATCGGCGCGCCGATGACCGAGGTTCCCGCGATGCCCGACCTGGCCTCGGTGGCGCGGGACGTGGCGCCGACCGAGCTCGTCCGTGGCCTCTGGCGCCACGGGTCGGGGCTCGCGGTCGTGCCGGCGACCCGTGAGGGTGCGCCGCACCTCGTGCCGGACGCGGACGACGTCGTCGCGGCGATCGACGGTCTGTCGGCGGCGACCGATGCGGTGGTCGCCGACGTCGGACGAGGCCTCGGCCGGGCTCAGGACGCCGTCCTTCAGGCGGCGAACGTCGTCCTGATGGTCCTCACGCTGGACGTGGCGTCGTTCCGCGCGACGAAGCAGGCGATAGACGCGGTGGGCGTGGAGGACCGGTGCGTGTTCGTGGTGAACCGCGCCCGACGGACGGACGTATCGCCGGCCGACGTCGAGCGGGTTTTCGGTCGACGCCCGGCCGTCGTCATCCCGTTCGACCACGCGATCCCGGTCGCGCAGGACCGTGGACGGGTGCTGGCCCGGCGTGGGCGCGCAGGTCGGGCGATCGAGCGGCTAACGAACCAGGTCGCGGGCGACGGATGAGGACCGACCGTCTGACGGACGTGCGACGAGGTCTGCACGAGCGCCTGCTGCGGCGCGTGGACGCCGGCGCTCTGCTGGGCGCGAGCCGCGCGGATCGTCGCGTCCGCGTGCGCGAGGAGGCGCTCGCGATCCTCCGCGAGGACGGCTACGTGCTGCCGCGGTCGGTGCTCAGCCGCGTGGTGAACGAGGTATCGGATTCGGTCGTCGGGCTCGGCCCCATCGAGTTCCTGCTCCGTGACCCGGACGTCACGGAGGTCATGGTGAACGGGCCTGGCGACGTGTACGTGGAGCGGAAGGGGCGGATCGAGAGGGTGGGGGACCGTCTGTTTGAGGGGGAGGAGGCGGTCCTGCACGTGATCGAGCGGATCGTGGCCCCGCTGGGCCTTCGGGTCGATGGGTCATCGCCTTGGGTGGATGCGCGACTGTCGGATGGCAGCAGGGTTCACGCGATCATCCCGCCCCTTTCGCTCTGCGGTCCGGCGCTCAACATCCGCAAGTTCTCTCCCGTGCCGCTCACGCCCGAGGCGCTGGTCGAGGGTGGCACGCTCGGGCCGCGGATGCTGCGGTTCCTCGCCGCATGCGTCCGCGGACGGGCGAACGTCGTGATCTCGGGCGGGACCAGCTCGGGCAAGACGACGCTTCTCGGCGTCCTGTCGACGTTCGTCCCCGACGGCGAACGGCTGATCACGATCGAAGACGCCGCGGAGCTCCGCCTGGCCAAGCCACACGTCGTCTCGCTCGAGGGGCGGCCCGCGAACGTCGAGGGGCGCGGCCAGGTGACGGTTCGGGACCTGCTCCGGAATGCGCTCCGCATGCGACCCGACCGGATCATCGTCGGCGAGGTGCGTGGCGGCGAGGCGCTCGACATGCTCCAGGCGATGAACACCGGGCACGATGGTTCGCTGTCGACCGCCCATGCCAACTCCGCGCGGCACTTGCTCTGGCGCCTGGAGACGATGGCGCTGATGTCGGACGTGCACCTCCCCGTCTCGCACGTGCGCGAGCAGGTCGCGTCGGCGCTCGACGTCGTCGTCCACATGGCTCGCCTCCCGGACGGCCGTCGCGTCGTCCACGAGGTCGCGTCCGTCGAAGGCGTGTGGGACGGCGAGCCAGTCGTCCGCACCATCTTCACGTTCGAGCGCCGCGTGGGCTCGGATGGCACCTTCGCGGCGACCGGTTACGTTCCGCCCGTCGCGCGTGTCGTCGCCGACCGTGGCCACGCGCTGCCGCAGGGCACGTTCGGGGTCGGCCCCGACGTTCCGGACGCGACGAGGGGCGGGTGAGCGTGGGCGACGCAACCGTGGCGGCGGCCCTCGCCGTGGCGGCCGGCACCTGCGCCACGGTCGCGATGCGGGCCGGCGAGCGAGACCGAATCCGCCGGCGTTTAGGTCGGCAGGCCCCGGACCGCGACCGCGCGGCGCGCGATCATCGGCGTTGGCTTGCGATCGGACGGATGCTGGGGGCGGCGGCCGCCGGATGGTGGCTCGCCCACGCGGTTGGGGTCCTCGTCGGGGTCGCCGCCGCCCTCGTGGCGCCGCGCTTCCTCGCCCGGCGCAGGGATGCACGTCGAACGGAGGCCATCGACGAGGGGATGGCCGACGCGGTCTCCTCGATCTCGGCGGGGCTTCGCGCGGGGATGTCGGTGCTGACGTCGATCGACCGCGCCGCGTCAGACGTCGACGAACCGCTCGCCGGCTGCCTGCGCGAAATCGTCGCGCGGACCAGCCTCGGCGTGCCGCTCGACGACTCGCTGGCCCGGTTCTCGTCCGACGTCGGCACACCGGGCGCGCGGCTCGTCGCGACGACGCTCGCGCTTCACCACCGCGACGGCGGGGACGGCCCGGCCGTCCTCGACCGGCTCGCGGTCACGCTCCGTGCGCGTGCCGACAGCGAGCGCGAGGTCCGTTCGCTCACCGCGCAGGCACGGCTGTCCGGGACGATCCTCGGGGTGCTCCCGGTCGCGTTCTTCCTGTTCTTGATGGCGACGTCGCGGGACGACCTGACCGCCGCGTACCGGTCGCCGGCGGGCGCGACGGCGATCGCGACCGGCTTCGCCATGCAGGGTCTCGCGTTCATGTGGATCCGGCGATTGCTCCGGGTCGAGCCATGATCGACGGTGTCCTCGCGTCTCTCGGTGCGGCGACGTCGGCGTGTTGCCTCGTCATCGCGCTCGCATGTCACACGGATGCCGCCCTGGTCGCGCGGTTGCCGGCGACGGCTTTCCCGGCGCGCCGGTCGCTCCTGCGACCGATCGCCACCGTAGTGGCGTTGAGGGCGCCTGCGCTCGTCGAGGCATATCGTGGCAGGCGACGGCTCCGGCGCGCCGACGCGGAGATCCCGCTGCTCCTCGACGCCCTGTCGTCGGCCGCGGTGGCCGGTCTGCCTCCACAGTCGGCGCTCAGGCGAGCGATCTCCGTCGTCGACGGGCCACTAGCGGACGAGATCCGCGCGGCCCTGCATGCGGTCGACCTGGGCGCCAGGTGGCACGACCGCCTGCAGCTCCTCGTCGAGCGTCTGCCGCTCCGCGATCTCAACCGCGCGATCGCAGTCATGACCCGCACAGATTCGGTCGGGGCCTCGTTCGCGGACGGGATGACGACCCTGGCGGTCCGCGCCCGCGAGGCTCGCCGCGCGCAGCTCGCGCAGCGAGCGCGGACGGCGCCGGTCAAGATGCTCTTCCCGCTGGTGTTCCTCGTGTTGCCCGCCTTCCTCCTTCTCACGGTCGTCCCGCTGCTGGTGGCGACCCTCGACCCGATCCGCTGAGAGGAGGTTGACGATGGTGTTGGCGTTCTACGTTCGTCTGCGGACGTTCCTCAGGACCGAACGAGGGCAGACGACGGCCGAGTACGCGCTCGTGATCCTGGCGGCGGCGGCCGTCGCCGTCGTGCTGATCGCGTGGGCGCGATCCTCCGGCAAGCTGCCGGCCTTCTTCGACTCGATCATCGATCAGGTCGCGGGAAGCGCCGAGTGACCCGGCGCGACGAGGCCGGGACGGCCGTCGTCGAGTTCGCGCTCCTGCTGCCGATCCTGTTCGTCGTCGGCCTCGCTTTGGCGCAGGTCGCGATCCTCGGCCGCGACCAGCTGATGCTCGCCCACGCCGCGCGCGCTGGGGCGCGCGCGGCCGCCGTCGACCCGGACGACGTCGCGGTCCGTGCCGTCGCAGTGGAGGCGGCCGCCGGCCTCGACCCCGCGGAGGTGGAGGTGACGGTCGAGCGGGCGGGGACGCGCGGCGACCCCGTCGCGGTACGCGTGTCGTACACGGCGTCGACCCCCGCGCCGCTCGCCGGCTGGCTGCTGCCCGCGAGCATCGAGCTCATGGAGGTCGCGACGATGCGGCAGGAGTTCGCGTGATGCGGGACCAGCGCGGTTCGGCCTCCATCGTGGTCGCGGCGCTGCTCGCCCTGGCCGTGGTCCTGTCGCTCGGCGCGGCGGATCTCGGTCGCATGCTCGTCCGGGGGGCGCGCGCGCAGACCGCTGCCGATGCCGCCGCCCTGGCCGCGGCGCAGGAGCTTGCGGTGCCAGGGGGCAGGCGCCCCGAGGAGGTGGCGGCCGAGTACGCGACGGCGAACGGTGCGGCGCTCCGGTCGTGCGCGTGTCCGATCGGAGGCGTGGACGCGGTCGTCGAGGTCGCTATCGAGGTCGGCGACCTGTTGATCGCGGGGGACGGGCGCGTCGTCGCCTCCCGGGCCCGGGCGGTCGTCGACCTGCCGTGAGCCGGGTGCGGTCCGGGCGCCTGCCGGGCGGCCCGATCAGGGGCCGGTACACCTCCGTCGGGGGGCGGGTGTACCATGCCCGGACCATGCAGACGGCGCGGATGCCGCGGGGCAAGCGGGCTCTGCTCGCCACCGTCGACTACACCCTGGCAAAGCGCGCCCTGCTCCGAGAGGCGCGGGTCGGGCTTCGGTCGCGCGCCGACATCTGCGACGCTCATCCCGAGCTGCTCCGCGCGGCAAGGCACGTGGGCGAGCCGACCCGCCGGGACTGCCCGGTCTGCCGGACGAACAAGCTCGTCTTGCTGGCGTACGTGTTCGGGGACGGGCTCCGCGAGGACAACGGCCGCGTTTGGCCGCTTGACAGGGGTCTCTCGATCGCCGCCGACCGGCCGGGCTCCTGGTGCTACGTGGTCGAGGTCTGCACGGACTGCCAGTGGAACCATCTGACCGAGGCGTTCGTCGCCCGCAACGTCGGCTGACGTTACCGAATCATCACGATCCCAGCGGAACCGCAGCCTCCGAAGCTTCGTCTCGTTGGGGGGTAGAGCGCAGAACCACTGGGTAGAATCGGCGGGTCTTGGCAGTCCAAACCCCTCGCAGTCGGGCGCCGAAGGGCGCAAAGCAAGCCGCCGTACCATCGAAGAGCGCGAAGAAGAACGGGCAAGAGCACAAGCGCTTCGCCTTCTTCCGCCGGTACTGGTGGCTGTTAATCGCCGTCCCCGGCATGGTGGCGATCATGGTCCTCGCCACGCTCTTGTTCGTGTACTCGCAGCTCGACCTCCCCGAGACGCCGCCGCCCCTGCAGACGACGTTCGTGTACGACCGCGACGGCAGGCAGATCGCGACGCTGCACGCGGCCGTCAACCGGACGATCATCCCCTTCGAGGACATGGATGCGTCGATCCGCGACGCCGTGATCGCGACCGAGGACAGGAATTTCTACTCCAACCCGGGCTTCGATCCGATCGGGATCCTTCGCGCCGCGTGGACCGATCTGATCGCCCACGACGCCGTCCAGGGCGCCTCGACGATCACACAACAGCTCGTCAAGAACGTCTACGCGGGACGGTACGTCAGGGACCCGGAGACCGGCGTCAAGATCTACGAGACGCCGCCCAGGACGATCGGGCAGAAGGTCCGAGAAGTCCTGCTGGCGGTCAAGCTCAACCAGCGCTACACGAAGGACGAGATCCTCGCGAAGTACCTCAACACGATCTACTTCGGGCACGGTGCGTACGGGGTTCAGGCGGCCGCGCAGACGTACTTCGACAAGGACGCGAGCCAGCTCACGGCGCTGGAGTCGGCAACCCTCGCCGGCCTGATCCGCGAGCCCTCGTCCTACGATCCTGGCGACCCCGACAACTACGACATCGCGCTTGGCAGGCGGAACTACGTCCTCGATCGGATGGTCGAAGAGGGATACCTCGGCGCCGAGCGCGCCGATGAGCTCCGCGTCAGGCCGCTCAGGACGCCGGGCCTGGACCTGGCCGCCGAGACCCGCCAGTTCCCCGCCAAGCTCGGGTACTTCCTGGACTACGTCCGCAGGACGGCGTCGGATGAGTTCGGCGACGCGAACGTCTTCGGCGGAGGCCTTCGCATCACGACGACGCTCGACTCGGACATGCAGCACGCCGCCGAACAGGCCGTCGCCGCGCAGCTTCCCGATCCGAACGGCCCCGACGCAGCGGTCGTCGCGATCGATCCCAGCAACGGCGCGGTCCGCGCGATGTACGGGGGCCGCAACTTCCACCGCAACCAGGTGAACCTGGCGCTCACCGGCGCCAAGGGGTACGGGGGCAGCGGCCGTCACGCCGGATCCGCGTTCAAGGTCTTCACGTTGGTGACGGCGCTGGAGCAGCGCATGTCGCTGAACTCCCGCTGGAACGGCCCGAGCACGATCACGATCTCGGACCCCGCGTGCTACACGAAGGGCGAGCCGTGGACATTGTCGAACGCCAGCGACTCCGAGAGCGGCACGTTCACGCTCCTGTCGGCGACGGCGCACTCGGTCAACACGGTCTTCGCGCAGGTCGCTTCGCACGTCGGACCCGAGAACATCGTCGACGTCGCACATCGGATGGGGATCCGGTCGCACCTGGATCCGGTCTGCTCGATCACGCTCGGAACGCAGGAGATCAACGCGCTCGAGATGACCAACGCGTACGCGACCCTCGCGGCGAACGGCACGCGTCGCTGGGCAAGCCCGATCACGAGGGTGGAGTCCGCGACGGGCGAGGTGGAGTTCGAGCGGAAGGGCCGGAGGGGGGAGCAGGTCATCGAGCGCAACGACGCGTTGCTGGCCACCTACGCGCTCGAGGGCGTGATCGACGGAGGCACAGGGTACCGGGCGCAGATCGGCCGCCCGGCCGCCGGCAAGACCGGCACCGCGCAGGAGTACAAAGACGCCTGGTTCTGCGGGTACACCCCGCAGCTCGCCGCATGCGTCTGGGTGGGGTACCGCGAGGGCGAGATCCCGCTCGAGAACGTCGGTCCGTGGCCCGCGGTGTATGGCGGCACGATCCCGGCGTTGATCTGGCACGACTTCATGGTCGAGGCGACCGAGGGCATGGAGATCCGGGACTTCGACCCGCCATCGTTCGAGGGATACACGGGCCAGGCGCCGACGCCTCCCCCCGCCCCCGAGCCCACCGAAGAGCCGACGACGTCCCCGGAACCGACCGAGTCGCCCGAGCCCACGCGGTCGCCGGAACCGACCAAGTCGCCGGAGCCGAGCCCATCGAGCCCGCCGCCGACCCCGTCACCGACGCCGACGACCGGGTTCGCGCTGCGCAGGCGCGGTCCGAGCGGTTGAGGCTGAACCCTACGACGCCTCGTTGACGGCGAACTCTCGGGGCGCCGGGACCGACTCGAGCGGCAGCGTTGCCATCACGGTCGTCCCACGCCCCGGCGTCGAGTGCACCATGAACGTCCCGTTTGCGAGCTCGACCCGCTCCTTCATCGAGGCGAGGCCCACCCGCCCCATCTGCAGGTACTCGCGGGATTTCGCCAGATCGAACCCAAGGCCGTCGTCGGTGATCTCGATCCGGAGCTGGCCCGCGACGGCCTCGACCGTCACGGTGATCCGATCGGCGTGGGCGTGCTTGCCGGCGTTCGACAGGGCCTCCTGAACGACGCGGTAGGCGAGTGTCTCCAGATCCTGTGGGATCTCCGTCACGCCCTGGGCAGCGAAGTCCGTCTCCAGGTCGTTCTGGCGGCCGAACTTGTCGAGCGTCTCGCGGAGCGCCGGGACCAGCCCCCGCTCCTCGAGCAGCGGCGGCCGCAGGCCCGACATAAGGCGGCGCAGGTTGTCGGCCTCCTCGGCGAGCTCCTTGCGGACCTTCGTGAGGATGTCGATGCCTTCGGTGATCTCGCCGGCCCGCAGCATCAAGAGGACCGCTTCCAGCGACAGCGAGGCCGCCGACACGCCCTGCACGGGCCCGTCGTGCAGGTCGCGCGCGATCCGGTTGCGCTCGCTCTCGATCGCGGCGGTGGTCCGCCGCATGATGCGCGTGCGGTCCTCGTCGCGGTCCTGAAGGAACTTGAACAACGACCGGATCGTCTGGTCGGCCACCCGCTGGGCCGTGACGTCGCGCACCAGCAACAGCCGCCGGGGCGGATCGCCCGGGATGTCCGACGTCCGGGCCTCGAGGTACGTCGCGTGCCCATCGCGGAGGAGCGTTCCCTGCCCCGTCGTCGGTAGATCGCGGAACGTCTCGTCGGCCTCGATCTGGAGCGTCAGCGAGGGCCAGGTCTGCCCCTCGACCATCGACTGCGGGAGCTCGGCCATCTGGCAGAACGCCTCGTTCGCGCGGACGATCACGTCGCGGTCATCGAGCTCGACGATCCCATCGACGGCGGCCTCGAACACCAGCCGGAGCCGTTCCTCCGAGTCGCGGAGCGTCTCGTTGGCGCGTTGCAGCCTCGCCAGTGCCTTATCCGTCTCGCGGAGCGCGTTGCCCTTCTGGTCGAGGGCCTCGATCACGGCCCGCGCGGCGTGCGAGGCGCGTACCTGGTTCACCAGGACCCGGAGCACGATCCCCATGCCCAGGATCCCGATCAGCACCGGCCCCTGGACGGACCCCACTTGGCCATCGGTCTGCGCCGTCGCGACGAGCCCCAGCGCGCCGCACGCCGTCGCCACTGACACGGTCGTGAGCAGCGGCCTGCCGTACCGCGTCGGCGCGCTCCGCGGATTCTGGTTCTGCCGCGGGATCATCCAGATCAGCAACGCAAGCCCCAACGCGCCGAGCGCGAACAGCATGTCGATGGACTGGTCCCCCGGCACGTACCTTCCGTCGACCCATCCATCGGCGAACGCCATCACGCCGGCGGCGAACGACGTGACGACGACGAACTGCCCGAAGTGCGCGACCGACGGGACCCACAACGCTAGCGCGCCGTACGACGAGCACGACACCGCCGCGATCAGCGCGAACATCGCGCTGGAGAGCGTCTGGGCCGCGTCCGGTTCGTTCGGCAGCACGGTCAGGTACAGGATCGTGCCGAGCGACGCCGAGATTAGCGTGACGTCCGCGCCGATCTCGCGCCGATCGTCACGCGCGAAGTGGTCGGCGTACTCGATCGCGACCGGCACGAGGAACACCATCGCGATGAGGAGGAACAGCGCGTCGTAGATGCTCGGGCCGTAGTGCGTGACGCCCCGGCGGTCGTAGAGCGCGAACACCGCGAAGGCCGCCCCGAGTAGCACCGTCCCGAACGCCAGGTACCCGGTTGTGCGCCAGGACCCGCCGGCACGCCGGCGCACCAGCATGATGGTGCCCGCCGATAGGCATGCGACAGCGACGATGGCATCGGACAGTCCTTCGGTCCGGCGGATCGGCGCCGACAGGAACACATACGCGCCTGCGACAACCGCCAACGCCGCGACGAGGACTGCCGGTGCCAAAAGGCGCCGGCTCACGGAAGCGATCCCCATCGACCTCATCAAATGATGCCTCGCCGCGGACCCGGCCTCCATCACCTACTAGGGGCGGGCAGGCCCCGGCCCGGCCTAGGTCGGACGGGGGCCGTCCTCCATCAGAAGCGGCCTACTCGATCAGGCGGCGACGCAACGCCTCGGCGACGGCCGCGGTCCTGTCCGAGGCGCCGAGCTTCTCGAAGATGTGCTCGAGGTGCGTCTTCACCGTGTCGGGCGAGATGTACAGGCGCTCGGCGATGTCGCGGTTGGTGTGACCGAACGCCAGCAGCTGAAGGACCTCGATCTCGCGGGCCGTGAGCGTCTCCGCCCTGCGGTCGCGCTCCTTCGCCTGGGATAGCTCCTCGGCCAGGGCGACCACTAGCTGCGGGTCGATCACCATGTTGCCGCCGGCGACCAGCCGCACGGTCTGGATCAGGTGCTCGGCGTCGCGCGCCTTGAGCACGTAGCCACGCGCACCCGAGCGGACGGCCTCGACCACGAACTGGCGGTCGTCGTACGCCGTGAGCATGATCACGCCCACGGCGGGGAACTGATCGCGGATCTGGCGGGCCGCCTCCAGTCCGTCCATCTCCGGCATCCGAATGTCGACCAGCGCGATGTCCGGGGTCGAGTGCTCGACGAGTTCGAGCAGCTCCTTGCCGTTGGAGGCCTCTCCGACCACCTCGATCCCCTCGGCCATGTCGAGGTACCGACGCAGACCCTGTCTGACCAGCGAATGATCGTCGGCGATGGCTACCCGTATCGTCACGGCGGACTCCTTGCTCAGTCGGGCCCCCGGCCCGGCTCATCCTATATGTCGGCCGTCCCCGCCAGAAGATGTAGCCCCCGGCAGAACGGATATCGGGTCCCGGTCCCCGACGGCGGTCGCCTGGAGATCGCGCCCGCCCACGCTTGGAGGAGCCCCCGACCGGGCGTCGAGGGGCGGACGAGCCCCCAACGGGGCCCGCGGACTCAGAAGATGTGGTACCAATTCCGACGCCCCGTCCTACCTGCATCTTCGCGCGGTCTGCTAACCGCCTGTTAACCGGGAGTCTGGTCGTCCCCCGGAGGCGCCCAGCCTACGGACCACCGGAATGCCGATCGTCGCCTGCCTTGCTGCCGTCACGCGCCTGGCTGCGTCGTCCTGACGGGCGGCGCGTCGAGCCGAGTGCGGCGGTACACGAGCAGCTCCGCGTCGATCTGGTTGGTGACGTGCCGTCGTCTTCCGACGTGGCTGAACCCAAGGCGCTCCAGGAGCCGCCGCGAGGGAACGTTGGCGTCATCCACGAAGGCTTCGAGCGCCTCGATCTCGAGGCGCTCCAGCGCCCAGGATGCAACAAGTCCGACGGGGCGGTCCCGATTCCTTGGCCCCGCGCCTGCCGGATCAACCAGTAGCCGAGGTCCCCGACTCCCGGACGGCGCAGCATCACGCTCGCGCACCCCACGGCCGTGCCACGGGATTCGATGACGAGCGTGATGCCTTCGTGGCTCGCGGCGCGTGCCCACTGCCGCTCGATGAACGCCCGGCCCTCGCTCGGCGAATACCGGTGCGGAAGAGTGGTGCCCGGCAGAAGCTCGGGCTCTGACGACGCGGTCCTGACAAGCGCCAGATCCTCCAGCCGCCAGGGCCGGAGGCTCACCACGCCGTCCGACAGGAACGGCTCGGGCAGTGGCGACATCGGCGGCACGATACGGCCAGTCGTCTCACACGACACGGGTTCAGGGGATGAGTTCGGGGGCCGGCTGATCGCGAGGATGGTGGAGCAAGCCCTCGTGATCCTCAACCCTCCCGGTCACCTACCCGCTCCTGTGGAGTAGCGCCTCCGAGCCGTCGTTCACGGTCTTCGACGAGGTCGCGGTGCAGCCGAACGACCGGCTGTGGAACGCGATGAGCCTGGGGTCGGGGTCGCGCGAGCACCCGATGATCGTCGGGATCAGCACTCCAGGCTGGGAGAAGGACTCCCTCGCCTATCGCCTTTACCAGCACGGCAAGAAGACCGCTTCCGGCGAGGTCGAGGACCCGACGTTCTTCTTCAGATGCTGGGAGCCGGCCGATCCCCAGGCGGACCACACCGACCCGAAGGTCTGGGCCGAGGCCACCCCCTCGCTCCGAGCGTTCCTGCACGCCGAGGACTTCGCCTCCGCCGCCGCCTCGACCGACGAGCACGAGTTCAGGCGGTTCCGCCTCGGGCAGTGGACCTCGACGCGCTCGCTCGCGTTCGCCTCGGGACACTGGGAAGCCGCCGCGGCGGTCCGCGAGATCCCGGACGGTACCGACGTCGTGGTCTCGTTCACCGCGGCACGTCAACGCACGCGCCCGGGACACCGTCGCGATCGTCGGCTGCACGCTGGACGATCCGCACATCTTCCCGATCCGGATCTGGGAGGAATCGGAACGGGTTGACCCGTCAGACGTCGCCGACGAGCTCCGCGCGGTGTCGGCGCGTTACTCGGTGTTCGACGACGCAACCTGTGAGGGCCGGCTGACGCATGATCCCGATCCGGTGCTCGGCAGGCACGCCGCGCACTTGGGGTTGCTTATCCGGCCCGTCCGGCGTCCGCCCGGATCTCGACGTCGCCGAGGCGCTCCGATCGCCGGCGTCTTGGCCGCGATGATCGCCTACGACGGCGTGACGCGGATCGGACCTGCTCCGGAGCCGTTCGCGATCCTGCCTACCAGCGTGGGATGAGAGGAGGAGGAATGATGTTTGGCCGCACGAAGACGAAGACGCCCAACAGACCGTTCGCACATTCCGACGGCTGCAAGATCGTGAAGGCCGACCCCGGTGTTGAGATCCCGTGGTCGGACCCGCCTCACCGGCCGAGGAGTAGGCACGTTCCAGTCGGCACCTAGTCGCTAGACGTTCTCGGGGGAGAATGCAGATGTGAAATAGAGGGCGGCTTCCGAAGTCAAGAAGCCGCCCTCTTACGCTCCTCTACAGGTTACGACGTAAGCGCAGCGCAGAGCTCCGCCTCGACCTCTGGCGTGAACGGGAAGGCGGTGATCCCATGGTGCGTTCCATCGGGGTACGTGAGACCTACGTTCTGAATGATCACGCCGAAGCCCGGAGCGCTGATCTTGAAGTCGTTTCCGCTGCTGCTCGTTTCGACAAGCGTAGAGTCATCTCCGGGCGTCGTCCAGATCGTCCAGATGCTCCAGTAGCCGCTTATATTCACCGACGGCCCGGCTCCCGTGTGCGAGAGGCTCCAGGTGCCCTCCAGGTTGGCAGCGACATGTCGTCTCACCACCAGGCGATCCACATACCAGCGCGTTCCGTCGCCACGATAGTGGCTCGTCTCGTAGATCGTCCCGCAA
>JBKPHM010000019.1:0-2586 GCA_046729855.1 Actinomycetota bacterium
CCTGGTCCCCGCGCTCGAGCAGCTGGCGAACTCGCTCGGCCTCAAGTCGCAAGAGTTCGACGACGTCGTCAAGTCCGGCCGCACGCACCTGATGGACGCCGTGCCGGTCACGCTCGGCCAGGAGTTCTCCGGCTACGCGGCGCAGGTGCGACAGGGCGTGGACCGCGTCCGCGACACGCTCGAGCGAGTCGGCCAGATCCCGCTCGGCGGCACCGCGGTCGGAACCGGTCTCAACACCCATCCGGAGTTTGCCGAGCGCGTGCGCAGCCGCCTGAGCGAGGAGACGGGGCTGAAGATCAGCCCTCCAGCCGATCCGTTCGAAGCGCAGGCCGCGCGCGACGCGCTGGTCGAGGCCTCCGGTGCTCTCAAGACCGTCGCCGTCTCGCTGACGAAGATCGCCAACGACCTGCGCCTGATGGGCTCGGGGCCCCGCGCCGGCCTGGCCGAGATCTTCCTTCCCGAGCTCCAGAAGGGGAGCTCGATCATGCCGGGCAAGGTCAACCCGGTCATTCCGGAGGTCGTCACCCAAGTTGCGGCGCAGGTGATCGGCAACGACCAGGCGATCACGGTCGGCGGCATGCAGGGGCACTTCGAGCTCAACGTGTTCGTGCCGCTGATCGCGCGGAACCTGCTCGAGTCGATCCGCCTCCTTGCCGCGGCGTCACAGCTCCTGGCTGAGAAGTGTGTCGACGGCATCGAAGCCAATCGCGAGAACGCCGAGCGTTACGCGGAGCTGACGCTGTCGGCCGCGACCGCGCTCAACCCGCACATCGGCTACGACCGGGCTGCCGAGATCGTGAAGACCGCCGCGACCACCGGGCGCTCACTGCGCGAGGTTGCCCGTGAGGCGGGCGTGGCCGAGGAGATCCTCGACCAGGCGCTCGATTATCGGGCGATGGCCAAGCCGCACAAAAGGTAGGGCCTCACCCTCGCCGAGAAGCAGGAACGCCGGATCTCCGACGCGAAGACCTAAGGCGCGACGCAGAGAGTCTTGGCGGGTCTCGTCGCGGCGCGGCTGCCCTTGGAACCGACGGCGACGATTCTGGTGCCTGCGCACCTCAGGCCGGCGAAGGTGACGACGAATCTTCCGGCCGAGTTGGCCGTGACCGACTTCCGTCTCGCGCCGGTCGACACCACGGCCCGCTCGCTGGGCTTGAAGCCCCGCCCGATGACCTCGAGCGGATACATGCTCGTGATCGTCAGCGTTGCCTGGGCGCGAGGCGTGGCTGAGGCGACATCCTCTTCCTGCGCCGCTCCGCTCAGTCCGAGGGTGAGGAGCACGACCAGGACACCGACCAGCAGCACGACGTTGGCAAGTGTAGGGGACGACGGCTGTGGGTAGCACCCGTCCTGGAGCTCGCCACAAGCCGCCACGCCGGACTTTGTCATTTCCAAAGGACCTGGCTAGTATCCGCGCGCGGCGACGCCAAATAGAGGCGTCTCTATGTTGGGGTCAATTCCGAAAGGGGAGATTGGATGAGGTTCCGATCGTCGGCGCCCGTAGCGCTTTTTGCGCTTCTGGCGCTTCTCGCCGTCGCCGTCTCGGCAGCTGCCGGGGCAGGAACGGCACCCGCGCGTGATGCCCGCAAAGATGCCGGGCAGACGCGGAGTCACGATCTTCCGGGCCCGCTGACGAAGGAGTTCGAGGCACGGCGCGAGGCCGCACTCGAGCTGCAGCTTCGTGGCAAGGCCCGCGGCAAGATCGCTCGGCTCGGCAAGAACAAGTACGTCGAGCTCGTCCGCGAGAAGACCGATCCGGTCTTCGTCGTCATCGCCGAGTTCGGCAACACGCGGCACGCGTCATTCTGCGATGCGGTCGACACTGATCCCGCGCCGCCGAATCCATGTGCGTTCCCGTCGGACGGGTCGCCGCAGACCTATGACGGACCGGAGCATAACAAGATCGCGCAGCCGGACCACGCAATCGACAACTCAACGCTCTGGCAGCCCGATTACAACGTCGCTCACTACCAGAACATGTACTTCAACCGCATGGCGGAGTACTTCCAGCGGCAGTCGTCCAACCGCTACTCGGTCATGGCGCCGGGAGATGCGGTGCACGGCTGGGTGAAGGTGCCCTTTAACGAGGCACGCTACGGCCGCGACTTCTGCGGCTCGATCGTCTGCAACAACACGTGGTTCCTGATCCGTGACGCGATGGCGTTCTGGGTTCAGGGCCAGCTTGCTGCGGGCAAAACGACCGCTCAGATCGCGGACTACCTGAAGCAGTTCGACGTCTGAGACCGCTATGACCTAGACGGCGACGGGAACTTCGACGAGCCCGACGGGTTCATCGACCACTTCCAGATCGTTCACGCCGGCGGCGACCAGGCCGCGGGCGACCCGCACCAGGGCACGGACGCGATCTGGAGCCACCGCTGGTACGCGGCCGTCCAGGACGACGGCCCCGGCGACCTTCCGGGCGTCAACGCCGGCGGCTGCGCTCCGCCGGACGCTGGAAATCCGGCGGCGGCGTGCACTTCCGGCGGCATTGTCGGCATCATCCCGAACAACCCGACGGGGGTCTGGGTCGGCGACTACACGATCCAGCCCGAGAACGGCGGGCTTGGCGTCTTTGCGCACGAG